>CAJYGB010000001.1 GCA_913774355.1 uncultured Chryseobacterium sp.
CGATATACAAATTTGACAGTGTCGAATTCCTTGCGTCTTACAGCAGCATGATTATTAAGTCCTCTTGCGCCTTTGCGCATTCCAACAAACCATCAATCGCATCAATTAAAAATTGATAAGCGAAGCGTATTTACCCGCAGGAATTCACCATTCAACCTCAAATGAATCGCCATCTACAAAACTTTAAGAAATTTTAATCCCTATTTTTCGGGTTTGGCTTGAAACTTTCTGCTAAATTTGGGTAACATCAAATAATAAAACATGGAAATCTCTCTTCACAATCAGGTGGCCATTATCACAGGAGCCTCCAGCGGAATCGGATCAGGAATTGCAAAATCCCTGAGTTCGGCAGGCGCTACAGTCGTTGTTAATCACTCTTCCGAAAATTCGTTGGATGATGCCCAAGCGGTTTTAAAGGAAATCACAGATGCCGGAGGAAGCGGGATTACTTACCAGTGCGATGTTTCCAGCGAAGATGAAGTCATCAGAATGTTCGGCGATGTGGTGGCACAATTCGGAACGGTCGATATTCTTGTAAACAATGCCGGCGTTCAAAAAGACGCAAAATTTACCGAAATGACCCTTGATCAGTGGAATACGGTCATCGGCATCAACCTTACCGGTCAGTTCTTATGCGCCAGGGAAGCAATTAAAGAATTCCTTCGCCGCGGTATTGACACTTCCCGTTCCGTAGCCTGCGGAAAGATCATTCACATCAGTTCGGTACACGAAGTGATTCCATGGGCGGGACATGCCAATTATGCGGCCAGCAAAGGCGCAATCCGGATGCTGATGCAGACCCTGGCGCAGGAATATGGAGCTGATAAAATCCGTGTGAATTCCATTTGTCCGGGAGCCATCCAGACGCCGATCAACAAAGGGGCATGGAGCACGCCGGAAGCCTTGAATTCATTAATGACCCTGATTCCCTACAACCGTATCGGGCAGCCGCAGGATATCGGGAACCTTGCTGTATTCCTGGCCAGCGACAATGCAGATTACATCACCGGAGCCAGCATTTTCATCGATGGCGGAATGACGACCTTTGAAAGTTTTTCAACAGGCGGATAAGCTTAGGGCGCACATTTCCGGCTTTCACTACTCGCTTTTTTGTACCGGGCTTTTTCCGGGCTTACAAAAAGAGCTCAGACAGGCCGTTCAATCCGGGGCGCATCGCAGCCAAAGTATAAACAACGTTTTTTAAATCAATCATCATTTATCAATCATCCATATTCCGCGACGCATGAAAGAAAAAGAAAGACTATCCGACGTTACCTGGAAAAAATGGGGCCCTTACGTCAGCAACCGCGAATGGGGCGTTGTGCGGGAAGATTACAGTCCGGACGGTAAAGCCTGGAAATACACCAACCATGATATTGCGGAGGCCAAAACCTACCGTTGGGGCGAAGAAGGCATATGCGGGATTTGCGACGACTTTCAGAAGCTTGTTTTTTCTGTCGGATTCTGGAATAAAAAGGATAAAATGGTGAAAGAACGTTTCTTCGGGCTTTCCAACAGCCAGGGGAACCACGGGGAAGATGTGAAGGAATACTTTTATTACCTTGATGCAACCCCGACGCATTCTTATATGAAAATGCTGTATAAGTATCCTCAGAATGCCTTTCCGTATGATGAGCTCATCCGCACCAATGCGCAGCGCAGCCGCCAGGAACCTGAATATGAACTGATCGATACCGGAATTTTCGATCAGAATGAATATTTCGATGTTTTTATAGAGTACGCTAAGGAAAACCAAAATGATATTCTGATAAAACTTACTGTTATCAATAAATCCGAAAAGGAAGCCCCTTTAATTGTATTGCCTACGGTCTGGTTCAGGAATACCTGGAGCTGGGGTTACAATGATTATAAACCGCAGATGAATTCCGAGGATGCGGAAATCATCAAAATCAATCACAAAGACCTCGAAATTAAAAATTTATATGCGAAACAGTCTGAAAAAGTACTGTTCTGCGATAACGAAACCAATGATGAAAGGCTGTATCAGTCTGAGAACGCTTCAAAATATACCAAAGACGGAATTAACAATTTTGTGGTTAACGGGAATTCACAATCGGTCAATCCCAAAGACTTCGGAACAAAAGCGGCCTTTTTTATCGATGAATCTTTTAAGCCTAAAGAAACAAAAATTTTTGAATTCAGGTTGTCCGATAAAGATATGCAGCAGCCTTTTGAAGATTTTGAGGATACTTTTAATTCAAGAAAAAAAGAAGCCGATGAGTTTTATGCCGACATCCAGTGCGGGATAAAGACGGATGATGAAAAGCTGGTCCAGCGGCAGGCTTTTGCCGGAATGCTTTGGAACAAAATGTTTTACCATTACAATGTGGAAAAGTGGCTTAAGGGTGATCCTGCAGAAATTCCACCGCCCAAATCCCGCGAGAAAATCCGGAATTATGAATGGAAGCATCTTAATAACGAGCACATCATCTCGATGCCGGATAAATGGGAATACCCGTGGTATGCGACCTGGGATCTTGCCTTTCATACCATCAGCTTTTCCCTGATCGATCCTGATTTTGCCAAGCAGCAGCTCAAATTATTCCTTTTTGAATGGTATATGCATCCCAACGGGCAGCTTCCCGCTTACGAATGGGATTTCAGTGATGTCAATCCGCCGGTGCATGCCTGGGCGGTTTTCCGGGTTTTTAAAATCGATGAGTACCTGAAACATAAACCGGATCTTGAATTCCTGGAAAGTGCTTTCCAAAAACTCCTGATGAATTTTACATGGTGGGTCAATAAAAAAGACCACAACGGCAACAATATTTTTGAAGGAGGATTTCTCGGGCTCGATAATATCGGAGCCTTCGACAGAAATGCGCCTCTCCCAAACGGGGAACACCTGGAGCAATCTGACGGAACTAGCTGGATGGCTATGTTTGCGCTCAATATGATGCGTATTGCCCTTGAACTGGCTCTTTACAATAATATTTACGAGGAAATGGCCATGAAATTCTTCGAGCATTTCCTGGCAATTGCCAATTCACTCGACAATATGGGCGATGAATGCTTCAGCCTTTGGGATGAGCAGGACGAATTTTTCTATGATGCCATTGCTTCAAACGACGGAAGCCATATGTACCTTAAACTGCGGACGATCGTCGGATTGATTCCGATGTTCGCCGTTGAGGTGATCGATGATGAAATGATTGAAAAGCTTCCTAATTTTAAGGAAAGGATGAACTGGGTGCTGGAAAACAAGCCGGAGCTGGCGGCTTTGGTGTCGCATTGGGACGTCAAAGGCGATGATTCCAAGCATTTGCTTTCTCTTCTTCGCGGTCACCGGCTGAAAAGGCTGCTAAGCAGAATGCTGGATCCGGATCAGTTTTTAAGTGATTTCGGTGTCCGGGCCTTATCTAAGGAATATGAAGAAAATCCGTACACATTAAGCCTGAACGGAATGGATTATACTGTAAAATATACCCCTGCAGAAAGTGACAGTGGCCTTTTCGGAGGTAATAGCAACTGGCGCGGGCCGATCTGGTTCCCGATCAATTTTCTTATTATTGAAAGCCTGCAACGCTTTTTCTTTTATTACAGTCCGGATTTCCTGGTAGAATTTCCGACGGGAAGCGGAAAATATTCCAATCTGGATGAGATTGCGGATGCTTTAAGCCACAGGCTTTCGAAATTATTTTTAATGGATGAAAATGGAAAGCGGCCTTTTAACGGACAGTATCCAAGATTCCAGACCGATCCCGATTTCAAGGATTATATTCTGTTTTATGAATATTTTCATGGAGACAGCGGCCGTGGGGTAGGAGCTTCGCACCAGACCGGATGGACCGGGTTAATTGCAAAGATCCTGATGCCGAGGTTCTCCAAAAAACAAATCGCCGAATCGGAAACCGAAATGCCGGAAAAACCGGCATCATAAGAGAATTAAATTAATTTTTTACTTTACTCAAAAATCTGCTGTATAACTTCCAGAGAAGCCGGAATTTTAAATTCAGTGATATGATAATGATAGTATACGAGAAGACTGTCTAGAAAGTCTTTCCGCAGGGCGGAAGGAATTATTACCCGATAAGGATTTTCTGCCGTAAGAATGTTTTTCCATACCGAGGAAATTTCTCCGTTGAAAAGCTGGTGCATGGCTTCGGCAGTGAAAGTTCCGGTTTCCGGATCAAGGTATTTGCTTTCATTCATCAGCGGAGCCACCCCCTGGATTTTTAAGATTTTCATTAAAAAGATAAGGTGCGACTGGTAATTCCGGTTCTGGAGCTCGTCAATAAACTCTTCCAGGCAAAAGAAGAGGGTATGGTTTTTATTTTCGTGTCTCAGGTTCTGATTCAGGAAATCCGAAATAAAGAACACCACGGTATTGCAGCGGATATCGGTATAAATATCGTTGCTTTTCATCATCTCGAATTTCGAAATCGTCTGGATCCCGTTGCCTTTCAGAGGATTCAAAGCAAAGCTGAGTTTGCTCAAAGGCAGAAGAAGGGCTTTCTTCTTATTTTTTTTGGTGTAAATTCCCTTTAAAAAATAAGACTGAAACCCGTCTTCCTCAGTAAAACAATGCAGAACGGCATCGTTTTCCCCGTATTTTATATAGGATAATAAAAATCCGTTTTGTGAATTCATTAATTTGAAGTGAATTCGGTACTATTTAATTTATGTTCAGCGATTAAAAGAAACTTCAAGCATCATTCTCGCTTCCGGTCTTTACCCAATTCTATTTTAATTTACCACCGCGATCTTGGCCGTCGCTTTATCGGTGCCGTCCTCATTGGTCATCAGTACAAAATAAACACCTGAAGCCACACGTTGTGCTCTTTGGTTATTAAGGTCCCACTCATAATATCCGCCTCTGGCCACTGCAGAATGCACCACATTTCCTGTAGCATCAACGATTCTGATATTGGTCACTTCCGCAAGCCCTTTGATGGTTACTTTCCCTTTAAAGTTGGAGTACACCACCGGGTTAGGATATACCATCACATTTCCGAAGCCTGAAGTAACATCTGAAACATCACCCTGATAGGTTACGATTCCGTCATAGGAAGCAAAATAGACCTTTCCTGTTTTCTTATCGACTTTAATATCGGTAATCGTGTTGGTCGGAAGCGGGGAGTTTTCTTTGGTAAAGTGCTTGATCGTCTGCTGGCCGTCTGAGGATAAGTAATAAACTCCTCCGCCATCTACAGAAACCCACTTGTGGTCTCCGGCATCCACTTCGATCTGTAAAATCTGTCCGTCCCTGAAAAGTTCTTCCCCCAATCCGTTCTGCTCGATAATAATCGGTTCTACTTTGGCTGTTGCCGGTGTTTTGACTTCGGTAACTGCATTCGGCAACACCCTTAAACCCACATCGCCGCCAATCCAGGCATCCCCGGATTTATCAATGGCTACGGAAAGCGTACCTCCTGAAGTTGTCGCAAAACCGTTGTCCTGAGTTAATATATATTCCTTGTCATCCGACGTATTGACCGTTTTTTTAGCATCATAAGCGATGAAATTATTAACCCTTGGCGTTGGGATCCAAAGCAGTCCTTCGTAATACAAAGGCTTTTGGGCTACCCCGTAGTTCTGTGCCGTATTCCGGATCAGGAAATCGTCGGTGGCCCTGTCATAAGCACCTACTGCCGTAAACGGACCGAACGTCGGACCGTCATTGGAGAAAGCAAGAGTTACAAACAGGTTATTCACATCATCAAAGGTAAGACCTACAGGACGCCTTGCATCGTTTTCGGTCCCCATATTGTACCTTTTTACCAGGCTGAAATCTTTAGTTGCCGGGTCATATTTCATTTTGTAGACCCCGCGTGTTCCGTCCTGCATATAATTCGTGAAGAAAACATCATTCGCATTTACCGGGTCGGATACGGCATCCAATATGTTGAATATATTGGTGTTTGGCTTAAAATATGAAGGATGCACCCATTCGTTTCCGGTGAAATAGTAGAACCCCGGATTTTTATAATTGATAACGGCTGTATTAAACCTGCTTTCCCTGGCTCCTGTCGAAACCAGAATCTGGTTGTCTCCGTAAATGCTCAGTTTGTAGGCAAAGTTTAAATACGGCCCGTCCGGTCTGAAAGAAGTTCCGCCTTCATTTTTTATACCCGACATAATGGTTCCTCCATATACGCTGCTTCCGATCCTTGTAGCCGTATTGCATTCCTCCCCGAAAGTAACATTGCTGTTGAATGTTCCGTTGGTATTAAAAGTATAGATCCTGCTGAGATCGGTAACAATAATATTGCCGGAAGTTACCACCACATCATGCACATTGGTAAACGACTGTGCAATCGGAGTCGGTGTTCCGCCATTGTAGACATAAGCTGTATTGGCCGATGAAAAGCTTAAAACACCTTCCGAATCGATATGTTTGAAAGCACCGGCAAGCTCTGTCGTCCATGTAGTGAAAACAGGAAATGTCGTATTCATTTCATGGCTTTTTAAGCCCGTATTGGTAACCGAATATACTTTATTTCCGAAAATAGTAGCCTCGTTGCTTGCCTCATATAAGCCACCGGATAGGAAAAACGCAGAATCTTTAAATTCCTTTTTCTTTAAATCGAAAATAGATACTCCGTATCCTACCGAAATTACTGCCAGATCTCCCGTAATGGAAATATGATTTATTTTTTTACTCCCATTATAACCTGTTGCAATCGGGATATCTACAATATAAGTAATACCTTCCGGAGTAATAACATCCAGAGAACCATTCTGATAACCCACCAACCCTATCTTGGTCTGCGGGTTATAGTCGAAGGCTGAAACTTTAACTTCATGCAGTCCGTTCGCTTTGGACAGCTTGGTAATTTCACCTGTGGAAATGGTATAATAAAAAATACCGTTTTCGGCGGCTGCAACTATTTTCCCGTTATCTTCCTTCATGGCCAGGACGTTATTGTAGGAAAATAAGTCGGCCCATTTTTTTGAAGAAATAGTCTGTGCATGTGCAACGTGCAGGGATGCCAGGATACCAAGAGAAATTAAAGAGAGTTTTTTCATGCTTATGCTATTATGCTGCTGTCTATTACCTGATTGTTCCAGGAAATATGTTTTACGTTTTTATCTGAATCGAAAAAGAAATCGAGCCTGCCTAATAAAAGTCCTGCCCATCCTACCTGATTTACCAGCACGTTTTTCCCTGCTCTGTTAGTAAACGTCTGTGGTTCCGGTAAAAAGGTATGGGTGTGCCCTCCCAGAATAAGATCTATATTTTCTGTCTTGGCAGCCAGAATCTTATCATTGAGTTTATCGGGTTCGTCTTCATACTCATAGCCGATGTGCGAAAGGCAGATCACAAGATCACATTTCTGATCATTTTTAAGGAAACCGGAATAATGCTGTGCCACCTCTACAGGATCCGAGTATACGGTTTCACCGTATTGCTTTTTGCCTACCAGCCCGTCCAATTTGATGCCGACACCGAAAATTCCTACTTTGATTCCGTTTTTATTGAAAATTTTATATGATATCGTTTTGCCATCCAGCACCGTATTTTTAAAATCGTAGTTGGAGCAGATAAAAGGGAACTGTGCATTAGGCAATACCTTTAAAAATCCGTTCAGGCCATTGTCGAAATCATGATTTCCCATGGTGGAAGCATCGTACTTCATCATGGACATCAGTTTAAATTCCAGTTCGCCTCCGAAAAAATTGAAATAGGGGGTTCCCTGGAAAATATCTCCTGAGTCGAGAAGTAAAAGATTCGGTTCCTGACTTCTGATCTGCTGGATCAGGCTTGCTCTTCTGGCAAAACCTCCCTGGTTGGGGTTCCTGGTATAGCTGGCATCGAAAGGTTCGATCCTGCTGTGTTGGTCGTTGGTATGAAGGATAGTCAGTTTATTTGCAGATTTCAGATCAAGGATCTTCAATTCTTCCGCCATCATCATATTCGGAGCCAGAGCCATGGCCAGGGTTCCGCCGCTTATTGCTTTTAAAAAACTTTTTCTATCCATTATTTCTTACCGGTAAAATTTAAACGTACGTCTGTCGGAGGTACGACTTCAGGATTTTTTTTGAAATAATCAATAAAAAGATCCCTTAATTTAAGTCCTGTCGGAATCATTTCCCCTTTGGAGAAAAATTTCATGTTGTCACCGCCAAGTGCCAGGTAATCGGAGGTTGCAATGTAATAATCCTGATCAGGATTCACTGTTTTTCCGTTGATTAGCGTCCTGGTGGGCTGTCCGTTGGTGGTTTCGATGTATAAATGAGATACCGGATTGTTTACTTGGCGTTCTGCATAATAATTAAACAACCCTTGCAGATCCGTTCCTTTCATTTTTACAATGATAATCTCATTTTCAAAGGGCATTACTTCAAAGACGCTTTTCAGTAAAATATCACCTTTGCCGATCGTCGTGCGGATTCCGCCGATATTGATGAGCGCCGCATCTATATTTCTCTGCAGGTTTTTTTTTGCCCATTCATTCGCTCCGTCGAAGGTGTAGTCTGCCAAAAGATTACCGAGATTGCTGTTGCTGCCCTGTTTGGTAAGATCCACATGGGTGTGCGAGATCTTCTGGCCCATCTCCTTATCCAGCTTCTGCTTATAGGGTGCGATGGTTTTTACAAACTCCTCATCATTTTTCAGCTCATTATTAATAGAAATATTTTTCCGGATCTCCACTTTTCCGAGGTGCATGGAAGAGGCCGGTGGAGCCGTCTTACAACCTGAAAGTGCAGCCAGGGCAATTCCTAATAACAAGAATTTATTTTTCATATACAGCAAATTATCGTTACAGGTTCCGCCGCTGGTATTTTTCGGAGCGGGGTTTATCCTGTCTCTTAGTATATGCAAATATAATTATATGTATAATAAAACATTAGTAATTATTAGAAATTCTTATCGTAAATTATTAAATTTGGCAAAAATATATTCTAACAGATGAGCATTTTAAAAGGAGTAGGTGTTGCATTGGTAACACCCTTTAATGAAGATTTATCCGTTGATTTTGAGAGTCTGACGAAATTGGTGGACTATAACATCGAGAACGGAACCAATTATTTAGTGGTGCTGGGAACTACAGCCGAGGCGGCAACACTTTCTGCAGAGGAGAAGAAACAGGTAATTGAGCACATCATTAAGGTTAATAATAAACGCGTTCCCCTGGTGTTGGGAATCGGCGGGAATAATACTCTGGAAGTAAAGAAACAGATCGAAGAGGCAGACTTATCTGAGTTCGAAGCGGTATTATCCGTATCTCCGTATTACAATAAACCTAATCAGGAAGGCCTTTATCAGCATTATAAGGCATTGGCTTCCACCGGTAAGAATATCATTATATACAATGTTCCGTCAAGAACGGGGCAGAATATTGAGGCAGAAACGACTTTGCGTCTGGCCAAAGAATTTCCGAATTTATTCCTGATTAAAGAAGCCGCTCCGAATATTCTTCAGTATTTCGATATTTTAAGAAAAAAACCGGAAGGTTTCAATCTGGTTTCTGGTGATGATGAATATACGCTTCCGGTTACACTGGCAGGAGGAAACGGTGTGATTTCCGTAATCGGCCAGGCTTATCCGAAAGAGTTCTCAACTATGGTGCAGCTGGCTTTTGACGGGAAGGTGAAGGAAGCTTACGAAATCCACAATAAGCTGGTAGAAATTACAAGACTGATCTTCGCAGAAGGAAACCCATGTGGAGTCAAGGCCGTTTTAACGGAGAAAGGAATAGTTAAGAATTACCTGAGACTGCCGTTGGTTCCTGCATCAGAAAAACTTTATGCTAAAATAAAAGCCGAGATGGCAAACATTTAAAATGAATACGCAATTTGCTTTGCCATGAATTGTGAATTTTCAAGTACCTTTTTATAAGGTTACAATAAATAGATTAAGGTGAAAGGTTCAATGCTTTTCACCTTTTTAATTAAACTCATTTGGAAATTATGAAACTGATTAAAGCCACAGAAAAAGACATTCCCTTAATCCAGGACCTTGCGAGAAGATCCTGGGAAAATGCATATGCCGAAATACTTTCCGGCGAACAGATGGAATATATGCTCTCCACCATGTATTCTGCAGAAGAAATTGCAGCACATCTACAACAACCCCACTACCATTATTACTTAATTAAAAATGAAAGCAGTGATTCTTATGACGGCTTTATCGGATACGAGAACGGATATGAAGAAAAAACAACAAAACTTCACCGGATTTACCTGGTTCCGGAAAGTAAAGGAAAAGGAGCAGGGAAGTACGCCATTACATTCTTAAAAGAAAAAGTATCAGCATATGGGGACCGTAGGATTATTCTGAATGTCAATAAATACAATCCGGCCGGAAGCTTCTATAAATCACAGGGCTTCAGTATTTATGATGAGGGGGTTTTTGATATTGGTAACGGTTTTGTAATGGACGATTATCTGATGGAATTTCATATTGAAAAACAGGCAGAATAAAAATTTTTTAAAAATAATTTATAATTCTATTAAAAGTGATTTATAAATTTTATATCTTTGCTAAACCAAATCACGTACAATAATACATTCATATGCTTGGTGCTAAGCTATTTCAGCTTTTTATCAGTATATTTTTTTCATCCTTAGTGTTTAAATTCCTGTATTTTCCAATGCAGGAATTTTTTTAGTAGCTTAAATGGATCAAGCACAAATTTCATACATACCTTTAAAGATCCGAGCATTTTTTTTAATAAGCACTTAGAGCATGTTTAAAATTTTAATTCAGCAAACTTTCCGTCATTTCTCTTAATTTTCTGAATTAAATAAACTTTGTTTATTCTTCACTTTAGTACGATGATTTCAATTGATTTAATTGAATATTACAGGGTAACCGACATATTGATTTTTTAAGCTAAAATGCCTTAAATTCTTAATGTTAAAATATAAAGGTAAATTTAAACAGGCTCTTCAATTCAGTTTTCTGTATTTTCTTTCAATAGCAGACTGTATTTGAAAAGTACGGCTGAATAAGTGGTAGGAACTGAATAATTTAAAGTATCTATTACATAGGATTCAGAAATATCGAAAAGGAATTTTAAAAATCAATTCTGATGTTTGTATTGTAAATAATTGATAGCTATTTATATATGATGAAATGAACTCATAGGGTTAACTACTGATAACTGAAAATTCTGATTCGGAAAATGAATATCAATGATTTTATCATTAAAGTGTGAAAAAAATAGTATGAATTATTTTGCAGTTAAAATTATTATATTATCTTTGTGCTATACTATTCACTTAATGGTGATAATTGGTCTGAGGACGCCAGGACTATTTATATATTTTGGGGGTCCGAAGATCATAAACCGTAAGAAATTTGTTTCGCATGCGAAACTGCTTATAGAAATCACAATGTTAGTTTAAACAAAATGAATTATAAAATTTCCAATTAAAAAGCGCAGGAGATCTTTAAACAAAACGGTACAATCATGAAAACTTAAATGGAGTCGGAAGGCAGATTCGTTTCATTATAACCTTTCGACGAAATATCAGTTAGTTTTTATAATAAAAGTTGGAACGTAATTCATTTTGTTTTTTTAAAGCTGAAACCATTCGCATAAAAATAAATATTTTCACAGCAAATCACAGAATGTTAAAGTAATTATCATCAAAGTAAAGTAATTTCTTCAAATAACAGTTTTATAAGGGGAACCGCATAGAGATCAGATCTTTGTGCGGTTTTTTTATGAAATTTTACTCCACTTGTTTTTGCCTTTATAATTTCTCAGGTAATAATTTTTAATGATTTGGTTATCAGGTCTTGCGAGCAGAGGATCGGCTTCCAGGATTTTTTCTACGGTATTTTTAGTTGCCCTGATAATAGCCGAATCATTGACCAGATCCAGTTTTTTGAAATCAACGATACCGCTCTGCTGGGTTCCCAGGATATCTCCCGGGCCGCGGAGCTGCATATCGACCTCAGAAATTTTAAAGCCGTCGGTGCTTTCCACCATGGTCTTGATGCGGGTTCTGCTGTCTTTGGATAATTTATCGGAAGTCATCAGGATGCAGTAGCTCTGCTCTGCGCCTCGGCCTACGCGCCCCCGCAGTTGATGAAGCTGTGAGAGACCAAATCTTTCCGAACTTTCAATCACCATTACTGAAGCATTCGGGACATTTACCCCGACTTCGATTACGGTAGTTGCCACCATGATCTGGGCATTTCCGGAAGCGAAATAGTTCATTGCGGCATCCTTTTCATCCGGTTTCATTTTCCCGTGAAGCATCGTCACATTGTACTTTGAAAAATTATCCATGATGTTTTCCATTCCCTCCATCAGGTTTCTGTAATCCAGGGTTTCGGATTCCTCAATCAGAGGATACACAAAATAGATCTGCCGACCCTTCTGAATCTCCTCACGGCAGAAATTGTATACATAAGCCCGGTCTTTCTCCCTTCGGTGCGCAGTAATGATCGGCTTTCTCCCTACAGGCAGCTCGTCAATAACGGAAACATCGAGATCGGAGTAAAAGCTCATGGCCAGCGTCCGTGGAATAGGAGTGGCAGTCATCACGAGGATATGGGGCGGAATTTTATTTTTAGCCCAGAGCTTTGCCCGTTGTGCCACTCCGAAACGGTGTTGCTCATCGATAATGGCAAGTCCTAAATTTTTAAATTTGACTTTATCCTCCAAAATAGCATGGGTTCCCACCAGAATCGAAAGTTCCCCGTTTTCCAGTTCTTCATGGATGATATTGCGTTCAGATTTTTTGCTGGAACCTGTTAAAAGCCGGACACTGACTTCCGTATTTTCTAAAAGTTCTTTAATCCCGTTATAATGCTGCTGGGCCAGGATTTCCGTCGGTGCCATAATGCAACTCTGGAAACCGTTGTCTTTGGCGATAAGCATGGTGAGAAGGGCAACCATAGTCTTTCCCGAGCCTACGTCTCCCTGTAACAGCCGGTTCATCTGGATCGGTCGTTTCATATCCATGCGGATTTCCTTCAACACTCTTTTCTGGGCACCGGTCAGTTCAAACGGAAGATGATGTTCATAAAAATCATTGAAATAATCCCCGATCACCGGGAATGGATTTCCTGCGGTGTGCGTTTTATGGTGCAGCTTCTTCAGACCGAATCCCAGCTGGAAAAAGAAAGATTCTTCAAACTTTAACCGGTAATTGGCTTTCTCAAAATGCTCCATGTCCTTCGGAAAATGGATGTTGAGATAGGTATGCTGCCTCGATAAGAATTTGAATGCCTTCATGAGGTAATCCGGAAAATTCTCATAGATCAGATTCGGAATTTCCCTGCATATATTTTTTATAACCACCTGAAAGAATCTTTGGTTCAGTCCTCTCTTGGTTAATTTTTCAGAGCTTGGATAAATGGGTCTCAGTCTTTTTTCAGTATCCTTTTTCTCTTCCACTTCAATCTCCGGATGAGGCATGGAAAACTGATGGTTAAAAACATTGATCTTCCCGAAAATAAAGACTTCTTTGTTTACCGGGAGCTGCTCTTTGAGCCATTTCGAGTACTGGAACCACACGAGATCCATCGAGCCGGTATCATCATTGAATTTGGCGGAAAGTCTTTTAATTTTTCCGGTCTGTATTTCCTGAATATTGGTAATTCTTCCTTTCAGCTGCACATCGGTTGCCAGGTCTGTGAGTTCGCCGATCTTATGCACCTTGCTTTTATCCAGATACCGGATGGGGAAAAAGTTCAGAAGATCTTCCACGGTGGAAATCCCCAAGACACTTTTGATGAGCTTGGCTTTTTCGGGGCCGATCCCTTTTACGTATTCTATGGAAGTTTCTAACGTCATTTTAAAGAACCACGAATTTCGGGAAAAATTAGAAATTAGAAAAGACTTTCGGGCCTGAAAGTCTTTGTGTGGATTAATCTTTTATTTTCGATTTAAATTTTTTCTGGTAATCTTCCCATTGCTCTCTCGAACGGATTTTCTTGAAAAGATCCTTTGAGATAAATTCCAGGTAAGGTTCTAATTCCTTGGCGGATAATTCTCCCTGCAAAATGGTGATCGGACCTCCTTTCTCATCCAGAAAAACCGTACTCGGAACGGCTCCGACATTCATATACTGGGTAAATTCGTGCATAGAATTCCTCCCTTTTTTGTGTTCCTTATTTTCATTGGAAAACTTTCTGCCGAAGATCTCAACGGTCTTCTTTTCTTCCGCATTGAATTTTACCGCATAATAGTTTTCATTTAAAATATCGGCAATCACCTGATGACCGTAGGTTTTTTTATCCATGATCTTGCATGGGCCGCACCAGTCTGCATAAAAATCGATCAGTATCTTTTTAGGATTTTCTTTCTGTGCTTTAAGAGCCTCTTCTATGGTCATCCACTTTACCTGCGCAAAGCTGAACGTCATCAAAAACAGGCAGAGTATGCTTATTACCTTTTTCATGATTTGGTATTTTAAGTAAAAGTAAGCAATTAAGCGTTCTATTTTACATCCTGCATCAGTTTTTTTACAAGAGGGGAAATGATAATTAAAACAACTCCGGCTATCACGGCATATAATCCCAGTTGTTTATATCCATCGGTATAGGTAATCAGAGCATCATAGTTTGTGGAACCTTCTTTTGCTGTGGCAAGTCCTGCACCGATAATTCCCGCTACGTACTGTCCATATGCTGACGCCAGGAACCACATTCCCATCATCATTCCCTGAAGATTTTTGGTGGAAAGCTTCGTCATGATCGATAGGCCGATAGGAGAGAGGCAGAGTTCACCCAAAGTAATTACGAGCAATGCGATTGTGAAGAAGTTCAGCGAAGTAATTCCCTGCAGGTTGGCAAAGAATTTTGTCGCAAATAAAATATAATATCCCAACCCAAGGAAGATAAATCCTAATCCGAATTTGATGATCGTATTCGGTTCGATTTTCTTTTTATTCATCCAGATCCATAACAATCCGATCAGCGGTGCAAGGAAAATAATGAAAAATGCTCCTCCGGAATTATTTACCCCGTTTGGATCTAATCCCAGTAAATCTTTATTTAAATTTTTAGCGGCAAAAATGCTTAACGAACCTCCGCTCTGCTCATAAATTCCCCAGAACAGAATCGAGAACAGGATGAAAACCAATGCTGCCCAAAGCTTTTTGCGTTCTGAAGGCGTCACTTTGGTCATTTCATAAAATAAATAGATCAGCGTCAAAGGCCCAACGGTCCACATGAAATAATCGGTGTACTCCGTTTTTGCTACCATGACCATGATGATGGGTACAAAAATTAATGATAATGCATAAACACCGTATTCAATCCATTTCGGAATTGGAGCCGATTTTGTTTCGTTTTCAGGATGTCCGGGCTGAAGGCCGATCGGTCCCATTCTTTTTTGGGTAAAAACAAAATTGATTAAACTTATTACCATTACAATGGCAGCCAGACCAAAGGCAACATTCCACCGCAAAGATTCAGGAATCAGATGGTCTAAAATTTCACCTTTTCCGATGGCAATACATAAATAGCCTCCCAGTAACGCTCCGAGATTGATTCCGGCATAAAAAAGTGAAAAACCCGCATCTGCCCTTGAGTCATTCGGCTTATAAAGCTGGCCGACCATTGAGGAGATATTCGGCTTGAAGAAACCTGTACCCACGACAGTAAAAGCAATGCCTAAGAAGAAAAATTGGTGGGGATCTGTCGCTAAAATCGCACTTCCGACAATCATGAGAAGCCCGCCCCAGAACAGGGATTTCCTGAATCCTAAAATCTTATCGGCAAACAAGCCGCCGATAAAGGTAAAGGCATACACAAAAGCCTGGGTAGCCCCGTATTGCAGATTGGCTTCGCTTTCGTGGAAATTAAGCTGGGAGATCATAAAGAAAACCAGCATTCCCCTCATGCCGTAGAAACAGAAGCGCTCCCACATTTCAGAAAAGAAAAGGCTCCAGATCTGCTTTGGGTATTTCCCTTTAAAATCCTGTATTTCGTCTAAAGTTAAATTCATAATGGTATGATGGAGTTTTTAATTAAAAGTTGGATGGTCATCCTGATCCGGTTCGAAGCGGATGCGGTCCTGATTGATAAGCGCTTTAAAATTTTATATAGGTTCAATGATTTGCTTACTGAATTAAATTTTCCAAGCTTCAGTGGTTCTGGATGGATTCGTTGATGTAATAATTGACTTTTATCCTGATTGCCTAGTCTAATCAGGAGTCTGTAGTGTGTCCAGCTCAATTCGTGACGCAATGCGTCACCTATTGGAAATACCTGATAAAAGGCCCTCATGTTTCTCAGGTTACTTTCATCAAACCCTTTTCCGAATTCCAGCGTCAGCTTTCTTGATAGGTTTCTCAGGGTATATTTTCCGTATTCCGCACATTCTTTTCCTTTCTGTTCATCCTCAACAATCAGTTTCCCGATCTGCCAATAAGTAAGCAGCAGGGTAGAATTGGCCACACGGAATATCTTTTCGCGCGACTGTATAATAATCTCTTTTACCGACTGAAATAAAGAATCCTCAGAAATTTCCATCATACGAAAATAAAAAAAACCTCTGACTTGGCAGAGGTTTTCACGATACATCGTATATTATTTTATTATTTAATTCCGTGCATCTTCTTTTCAAGCCATCTGCTCATGGCAAAAAGAATCACCGCAGCTACACCGCACATGATAACGAAGACAATAAAGAAATCAAATAAATTTGAGATTTCAAATCCTAAAAATGAAGTCGTTTTTGCAGCAGCGCCATTTTCTCCGCCACCAGGAATCAATGCAGATAAAGTTCCTGCAAATTTATTGGCTGCCGCATTGGCGAGGAACCATGTTCCCATAAGTAAAGATGAAAAACGCACTGGTGATAATTTTGAAACCATTGATAAACCAATTGGAGAAAGACAAAGCTCTCCCATAGTATGGATTACGTATAATCCGATTAGCCAAAACATAGAAACCTTATCCATAAGTCCTAAACCATAAACGGCATAAGCAATAACAGCGTATCCAACTGAAATCAAAGCCAAACCATATCCCATTTTCTTAGGAGAAGAAGGCTCTTTTCCACGATTTCCCAATCTTAGCCAGAATGAAGAAAATAACGGGGCTAAAAGTAAGATTGCCAAAGCATTTACTGATTGGAAATAACTCGCAGGCATTTCCCATCCGAATAAATTGCGGTCTGTCTGTCTGTCTGCAAAGATTGTTAAGGAAGCACCTGCCTGTTCAAAAGCACCCCAGAAGAAAATTACAAAGAAAGCGAGGATAAATATAACAATAATACGATCCTTTTCATCCTTGGTAAGACTTTTATCAGTTAATACGATAAGAGGCATTACAATCATTGCACCATAGATCAGATATCCTATTACATCAAGGTCACTGTTGAACATAGTTTTGAAGTTCATAAGGAAGAATATCAGCCCGATTGATCCTAAGACCATGGCCACCTGAGCAATGCCAAATTTATTCTTCGGCATCCCGATGGGTTGATTTTCTGCATCTACCAACACTTTATTTTTCTGTGTAATAAATGTAACCAAACCGATAAGCATTCCTATACCTGCTGCAAGAAAACCCCATTTAAAATCTACCTTTTCAGCCAATGTTCCGCAAATAAGAGGAGACATAAAAGCACCAAGGTTAATTCCCATGTAAAAAATCGTAAAAGCAGAATCCACTCTACGATCTCCCTGAGGATATAATTGTCCTACCATTGTAGAAATATTCGGTTTAAAGAAACCATTTCCAATAATAAGCATGGTAAGCCCCATCCACATTAACGTTACAGCACTGGCACCGGTTGCTGAAGCACTGAAGAATAAAATAAACTGCCCAATTGCCATTAATAATCCCCCAATCTCTATACTTCTTCTGTTGCCAAGGAAGCGGTCGGCAAGGTATCCGCCCAAAAGAGGAGTCAGATAAACCAATCCTGTGTAACTTCCGTAAATTTCCGATGCATTGGCATCATCCATAAGGAGTACTTTTGTCATGTAAAGTACAAAAATAGCACGCATTCCATAGTAAGAAAAACGTTCCCACATTTCTGTCATAAACAGAAGGTAGAGTCCTTTAGGATGTCCTTTTTGCTGAACTGTATCCATTTCTATTGTTAATTTTTGTTAAGACTGACAAATATAGTTTTTTTTGTGTTTTCGGCAAGGTTTTAATTTTATAATTCAATAAAAAAGCTGCAGAGGGTTTCTGCAGCTTGACTTGTTGTATAGAATTGCGATTAATGCCCTTTTTCTTTCATAATTCGATTCAGTCTTTTCAGCATGGAAAGTCCCAGAAGAGTAGCAAAGATCAATAGAGCGAAATTCACTAAGAAATAGTTCATTTTATTGTCATAATTATACCAGGTACTCGCCAGGATTCCGGAAAGCTTGTTTCCAACGGAATTGGCCAGAAAGAATCCGCCCATCATTAGAGCTGTAATTCTCGCAGGAGAAAGCTTAGAAACAAAAGACAGTCCCATCGGCGAAAGGCATAGTTCTCCGACGGTAATCACTCCGTAGCCTGCTACCAGCCACCACGGCGAAACCTTTACGGCGCCGTTGTCGCCGGTCCAGACAGCCAATACCATGACCATACATGATAATGCTGAAATAAATAATCCCAACACGATTTTCGTCGGTGTCAGAGGTTCTTTTCCTTTTCTTCTCAACAATGCCCAGAAACCGACAATCACCGGGGTTAAGGCGATTACCCAAAATGGATTGATCGACTGAAACAATTCGGTGTTGTACAGGTATACTTTTTTCGCAGGATTGCTTTCCAGCTCAGCACGCTGCTCAGGTGATATATTTTTGAAATAAACGTCCTTGCCTTGTACCTTAACTGCTTTTCCGTCTTTATCTTTTTTGGATTGAAACTGATCGTCATAAACCGGGACTTCCTTGTCTTCATAGCTTTTCCCGTCCACCATATAAATGCTTTCCAGCGGTTTTTCCATAGAGGCGGGAACACTGCGGTCGGTGTAATAATTCGCCCATCGCGTTAAAGCGGTTCCGTTCTGCTTAAATACCGCCCAGAAAAACATACTGATCATAAAAACCGATAACAGTGCTCCAATAGAGGATTTTTCCTCCGGCTTTGCTTTGAAATACAATGAAGCGTAAAAGTAGATCACCGGAATACACGCAAAGATAAAGGCATCGGTACTGTCGCTGCCGAAAATGTTCCCCGGAATTAACCAACCGATAACCCCTGCAACAATGGCAGGTACGAAAACTTTAAGCATAATTTCGGAAAGTTTGGTATCGCCTTCCTTTACAGGCTTCATTGTTGCCGCGTGGATATAATGTTTTCTGCCGATGGTAAAAATAACAAGGCCTACCAGCATTCCGACTCCGGCGGTGATAAACGCTTCGCCCCAGCCGAATTTATTCCGCATAAAGGCTGCGATGATATTGCAGATAAAGGCTCCGATATTGATTCCCATGTAGAAAATATTATACCCGGAATCTTTATTGGTTTTGTAAGGCTCTTCCGAATACAGATTTCCCAACAGCGTAGAAATGGTAGGCTTGAAGAAACCGTTACCAATGATAATCAGCGCCAGGGAAGAATAAAATAGCGTCAGATCTTTAAATACCCCCATTCCGATATATCCGGCAGCCATCAGGATACCTCCGATGTAAATGGATTTGATATATCCCAATACCCGGTCCGCAAGAAAACCTCCGATGAAAGGCGTTAAATAAGTAAGGGCAATATAAGTTCCGAAAATATCGTCTGCGGTCTTATTCGGAAGCCCGAGACCGCCTTTTGCGCCGGTAGGTTCAATGACGTACAACACAAAAATTCCGAGAATCAGATAATACCCGAAACGTTCCCACATTTCCGTCAAGAAGAGGAAAGGCAATCCCTTAGGATGTTTAGTCTTCATAGGTTCAAATTTCAAATTTCACAAATATAGAATTTTAAAAAGAATAATTGAATTTTATTAACTTTGGGTAAATAAGATCAGATTATGAATACCGTATTTCACTTATCCTCAGCAGATAAAATTAATGAGGATTTAATAAAAGCATAAAAGCAGCATACAAAAAGAAACCAATTTCTATAACTATTGAAGAAGATGTTTTTATTCCTCACTGGCAGAAAGAAGAAGTAAAGAGAAGAGCTGAATATGCGAAAGAAAATCCTGAATCACTTTTAGATTTCGACGACTTTATGGAAAATTTTTGAACGGTAACACCGGAAGATAAAATTCAATGAAATTGTGAGTTGCGGAGAAAAGGTGATAAAAGAGTAGAATATATAAGACACAACCCCAGTGAGAGTTTTGGATTTTTTACTTAAAACTTTGAAAGAGATTATTTAACTTTGAATTAAATATTATGATAAAATGCAGGTTACCGTAAAAGAAATAAATAAAAATCTCGAATCGCTTCCCAAAGAACTTTTTGAGCAGGTAAATGATTATATCGACTTCTTAAAATCGAAATATGGTAAAATTCACTCTGAAGATTGGGCGGGAAATTTATCTGATCATCAGATAGAATCTGTGAAAAGAGGACTGGAAGACATTGAAAAGGAGAAAACATTAAATCACGATACTGCCAGAAAGAGAATACAGGATTATATCAGTTCAAAAAAATAATCATGGAAGTTATCTGGTCTGAAGAAACATTTGAAAATTATATAAAGATCGTTGATTATTTATTGGAAAACTGGACCATGAGAGAAGTCGAGAGATTTGAAAATAATTTTAATAAGTTGATCGACAATGTAAAAAATCATACGGCTATTTGTCCGAAATCAAAAATTCTTGAGGTAAGAAAATGTATTATTGATGAAAACAATTCTTTGATATACAAGGAAATAAATAGTAAAATTTTCCTCGTTACTATTATTCATAACCGAAGTTACCATATCTATTAAAATAAAAAAATCGTTGCTAGATTCTAACAACGATTTTTTTATATACTATCTTAAATTACAGATTCTCCAGAATGAAATCCGTCATTTTCTGATAAAGTTGAGGTCTGGTTTGTCCACCATAGATGCCATGGTTCTTATCCGGGTAGGCCATGAAATCAAACTGCTTTTTATTCTGAATCAAAGCTTCGGAAAACTCCATGGAATTCTGGAAATGGACGTTGTCGTCAGCGGTTCCGTGGATCAGCAGGAACTTCCCTTTCAGTAATTTTGCGTATTCGGTAGGGGAATTTTTATCGTAACCGTCCGGGTTTTCCTGCGGCGTTCTCATGAATCTTTCCGTGTATACCGAGTCGTAATATCTCCAGTTGGTCACCGGTGCTACGGCGATTCCCATTTTGAAGACATCGGCACCTTTTGTCATCGCAAGACTGGTCATATACCCTCCGAAGCTCCATCCGAACATCCCGATCCTGGTTTTATCGATATACGGCTGATTTCCGAACCATTTGGCAGCGGTAATCTGATCTTCAATTTCATACTTCCCTAAATCCATATAAGTCACTTTTTTGAATTTAGCGCCTTTATACCCTGTTCCGCGGCCGTCCACACAGGCTACCACATAGCCTTTCTGGGCAAGCATTTCAAACCAGATTCCGTTTCCGTTGTCCCACGAATTAGAAACCTGCTGGGAACCCGGTCCTGAATATTGGAACATGAACAGCGGATATTTTTTGTTTTTATCAAAATTTTTAGGTTTGATGATCCATGCGTTCATCTGGTCTCCGACAGCGTTTGGAATGGTAATGAATTCTTTTTCCACAAAACTGTCAGCTTTCAGTTTCTGAAGTTGCGTCTCGTTGTTCTGAAGCTCTTTTACTACTTTTCCGTTCCCGTCTTTCAATACGAAAGTATACGGTTTTGCAGCGGTGGAAGAGGTTTCAATGAAGTAATTATAATTTTTGCTGAAATTGGCGGAGTTGTTTCCTTCTGCATTGGAAATCAGCTGGGATTTTCCGTTTTCAATATTTACTTTGGAAACCACTTTGTTGATGCTTCCTTTTTCAGTGGTCTGAACGTAAATTTCTTTTGATTTCGGATTGAACCCATAGTAATCGGTTACTTCCCAATTACCTTTGGTTACCTGCTTTTTCAGCTTACCATCTTTATCATACCAGTACAAATGGCGGTTCCCGTCTCTTTCGGAAGCCCAAAGGAAAGAATCATCTTCCAGGAATTCCAGTGTAGGACTGTCGGTGTCGATCCATTTCTCATCGGTTTCAGTAAATAATTTCTGTACCGCTCCGGTTTTGGTATTTACTTTTAACACGTCCGAAGCATTTTGAATCCTTTCCGAAGTAATCAGGACGATTTCATCAGGCTTGGCAGTCTGAAAAACATTGGCTATGTAATAGTTTTTAAATGACTGGAGACTCAGAGCCGTGGTTTTTCCATTGTCAAGACGGTATAATTGTGCGGAAACCACAGAGTTGTTTTCTCCGGCTTTAGGGTATTTATAACGCATTTCCGTAGGATACAGCGTTTTACCGTAGATCGGAATGTAAATTTCCGGAACCTGGCTTTCATCGGATTTCACGAAAACCAGCGCATCCGAATTTTTGGTCCATTCATATTGTCTGGCGTGTCCGAATTCTTCTTCATATACCCAATCTGCCAGACCGTTCAGAATGGAATTTTTCTTCCCGTCTGTGGTGATCTGCGTAATTTTTCCGGTGTTTAGATCCTGGTAGAATAAATTATTTTCCGAAATAAAAGCAACCTTTGTCGCATCAGGGGAAAATCTCGGCTCCTGTACGGTATTCCCGTTATTCAGGCTCGTTACCTTTCCGGATTTAAGGTCTTTTACTTCAAACTTACCTAAAAAAGAATGTCTGTAAATAGGCTGACTTTCTTTCAGCAGAAGGATTTTGGATTCATCATCTGAAAATTCATAGCTTTCAAACTGCCCGTCTACGATATTTCCTTCTTTCTGTGAAGTCTTGTAGGAATATTTGGCGATGCCGCCCTGTTCGATCACCAGGTAGTTTTCTCCATTTTTCATTGAAGTGATCCCGGCGATACCTTTTCCGCGGTAATATCCTGAATATATTTTGTCTAAAGTGATTTCCTGGGCAGATATGCTTTGAAATGCTGCAGCTATGGTAAGGGTAAGTAAGAATTTTTTCATTTTAAATTTTAATGGAGTCAAATTTAATAATTCTTGATAATATTTCAATATAAATAAAAAAACAGAACTCTGTCGAATTCTGTTTTAATAAGTTGTTTCAAGATTTCTAATCCTGTGGAGGAAGGCACACGGGTAAATCTGGAGCACAAGGGCTATTGAATGTGGATAATGCATAATAGATGTTAATCGCACAAGTTGTTTCATCATAACATTTTTTCATACCTGGTAGAATTCCACCTTGTATTTCTCTTAACTGCTCTCTTTTGATCTTCTTTAAATTTTTCATAGTAATCGTTTTTATTACAGCCCTAAAATAAGAAAAATATCATTATGTTGTGATTTTTTTTAAATTAAATTAATTGGCAAAAAAATTGAATAGATTTAAAAACATTAAAATCAAATAATCATTATGGAAAAGAATGCTTACGATCAGGAACTGAACCGTTACGAATTTGAGGATCAGATATTATATACCGGTTTTTCAAGCTACCAGGATGCCGAAGAATATGCGCAGAATAAAGGTGGAAAACTGGTAGAAGTGGGATTCAGGGATGGAAATGATAATCCTGAGATTACGTCTGAAGGAAGACTGCTCGAAAAAAAAATGCACTATTTTGTAGATGCAGGGGATGAATACCAGTTCATTCATTCTTCAGACCCGGGATTCAGGGAATATGCTGACGAACTGCAGAAAATAAAAGCCAAGCAGCTGCAGTCTCCGCCGGATGAACGTTACCTTGCCAATTTTGAGATCGAAAATACGGAAGATCCGATCGTTGTAATTAAAAACGGTCATTTTGAATCGGTAACTTCCAGGGAACGTTCAAAATACCTGAAGCAGGCACACGTTTATGAAATCGGTGTTTCTATGCCCAAATCTTAAAATAACAATATCATGAGCAAGACCAAATATTCAGAAAAAGCTCAGGACAAAGTAGGAAAAGTTATGAAGGAGTTCAAGGAGGGAAAGTTGAAATCTTCTTCCGGAGAAAAAGTAACAAGCAGAAAGCAGGCCGTGGCCATAGGTATTTCTGAGGCGAGAGAAGAGGGCTTAAAAGTGCCTAAAGAAAAAAAGAAGAAAAATTAACAATGATGATCAGGCTGTTTTATTCGTAAAGCAGCTTTTTTATTTAGTACAAGAATTAATTTCCGGCTGGCCATATATTTACAAAAGAAACTTCCAGCATCCGGTTTCCCTCTTTCAGTCTTTTACATGTCTTCTCCCTTCGGGTTCAATTTAAATTTAATATACATTTAATAGGAAACGCTGCCGTTTTGAATATATTTGCGGAAAAATAGCAAGACTGATTGTTACTTATTTCAGGATTGTATGGGGCATTTTAAAAAGATATATTCAGAATATAAGCACCAGGTGTACTTCTTCGTCAGAAAATATATTTCCGGGCAGGAAGATATTGAAGATGTGGTTCAGGAAATCTTTGTCCACCTTTGGAAGCACAACCGGCAGCTTCAAAACGCTGAATTTCCCGAATCTATTATTTTCCGTACTGCCAAACAGGAAATCGCCAATTTTTACCGGAAGAACAAAATGATTTTTGCTTCGGATCCCGAAATTATTGCCGGACTGGAAGAAAACGGAGAAGAGCCGGACACCATCTGGAAAGACGAAAATCTTACTAAAATCGAACGCCTGCTGGACGAACTCCCTCCCCAAAATAAAGAATTCCTCCTTCGCAACAAAGTGGAAAACATCAGCTACCTGAAGATCGCGGAAGAAAACAACCTCTCTAAAACTGCCGTTGAAAAACGCATCAATAAAGCCCTGGCATACCTCCGTACCAACCTTCATCTGTTTTAAATATCTGTTAACTTGTATGAACAAATCGTTAAATCCACTTTTCTCAGGTGGACATTTTTTTATTCCTGCGTAATTACTTTCAGAGAGACCGCTTATGAATCAATTTGAGAAAGATTGGAACGAGGTAAAAAAAGCAGACCGCAGGATAGACAATGAAACCGACCGCAGGCTGTGGCACAACATAGAACGGGCAACCCAAGGCCGGGCGAGACGCGGGCAAAATATATACTGGGCCGCAGCTGTTCTTCTTCCATTGCTGGGGTTAGCCTTTTTTTATCAAACCACTTTAAGCTATCGTAAAAACAAAGCAGATATGCTGGTGCTGAAAACCGGAAATGAAACAAAAACCTACCGGCTTGCCGACGGAAGTACCGTTACCATGCAGCCGTACAGTAAGCTTGTGATGGACCCGAATCGCTTCGGGAAAAACGAAAGGCCGGTTGAATTTGAAGGAAAAGCTTTTTTCAGCATTGCCAAAGATAAAGCGAGACCTTTCCGCATAGATGCGCATGGATTTAAAGTTCAGGTGTTGGGAACTCAGTTTTTACTGGATCAGCAATCGGCCGATAAAAGTGTAGCCCTGAAAGAAGGGAAGGTAAAGATCGAACAAAAAGGGAAAATCACATATCTGCTTCCGGGCGAAACCTGGGTAAACGATATTTCCGGAATGGAACATCATTATTACAGCCCGTCCAAAGTAAAAACCTTTGCGTTTGACGGTCAGGATTATGAAGAAGTCATCCGCCTTCTTGAAGAGACCTATCATGTACAGATACAATATCCGGATCAATACCGGAAACAGAAGATACAGGGTTCATTTACAGGAAACCTGAAGGAAGTTATTGCCATTGTAAGCTATCCTTTTAATCTGAAAGCAGTGAACAGTAACGATCAACACATTATTTTAAAATAAAAAGGCACCGATAATTGGCGTTATCGATGCAGCAAACTAGTAAGACTCTAACAAACTAATTTTCTACAAATCTATGAAAAAAACGGCAATCAGCATTGCGGTACTGGGCTTTTTATGCCTGTCGGAAACGGCATACGCATCCGCCCCGGCACACCTTCAGCAATCTGTTTATTCCGCGAAAGTACCGCTGACGAAGGTATTTGAAAAACTGGGAAGAACCACCAACATGCATTTCTTTTATTCGGCTTCGGACCTTGGGGATATCCTGGTGGATGATCGTAAACTGAACTACGGTTCTCTGCAGGAAGCGCTCGGCTACCTCAAAAGAAACTATTCCATCGATTTTATGATCCGGAATAATACCGTAACGGTAAAAAAGGTGGCGATGGCTTCTGCTGAAAAAAAAGCTTTAACCAACCCAATTGCCATGAAACGCGATACCATTTCTCCCAAAGAAAAAAATATTGATGAGATCGTGATGGTGGGCTACGGAAAGCAGAACCGTAAAGATATTTCAGGCTCTATTTCGTCCATCGATGAAAAACAGATGAAAGGTATTGCATCTAGTAATTTCGGGGACATCATCGCAGGTAAAGCGACGGGAATCCAGATTACACAGGCCAATGCCAGTCCGGGATCTTCGCCTTCGATCCGGGTCAGGGGAATCGGTACGCTTACCTCAGGGTCCGACCCTTTAATTGTGGTGGACGGATTTCCACTTTCCGAAGGAAGCAACATCAATTCTATCGATCCTAATGCCATTGCCAAAATAGACATCCTTAAAGATGCCGCTTCGGCAGCCATCTATGGATCCAGAGGGGCAAACGGCGTTATTCTGATCGAAACAAAACAGGGAAGAAACGGGAAAATGGAAGTATCCCTGGATTCTTATTACGGGATACAGACCAGAAGCGATGATCAATTCAAATTTGTAGATGCTTACGATATGGCGACTTACCTGAAAGAAGCCAGGGATAACAATTATATGTCCAAAGGAGCCGGCAGAAGCATATCGGACGATAATGCCACCAGAAAAAGCAAAGGCGCGTCTCTGCGGGAGCTGATCCCGGATTATTTAAAGCCTTATCTGGAAAAACAGCCCGGCCTTACCAATACGGACTGGCTGAATACGGTTCTGAAGCCGGCTCCTATCAGCCAGACTTCCTTAAATGTTTTCGGAGGGACGGACAAAACGAAATATGCCTTTACGGGAACCTACTTCAACCAGCAGGGTCTTGTGATAGGAACCGATTACGAAAAATATTCAAGCAATATCAATCTCAATACCCAGCTTAACAGCAGGCTGAAACTCGGCGTATCCCTTTCACCTTCGTTTTCCCAGGGAAATACGCTGGATATGTCGGGAGGAGGATTCAATTATAACCTGATTCAGGCGGCTACCGGGATGTATCCTTTCTTTGCGCCTTATGATGAAAACGGAAACCTCAATATTTCCCAGCAGATCAGGGCAAATACCCCGACGGACGGAGCCTTGGTGGAAAATCCTGTAGCGACAGCCGAAATGACAAAAAGGAAATATACCCTTTTCAGAACTTTCGGTACCGCATATTCGGAAGTTGATATCCTGAAAAGCCTGAAATATAAATTTACAGTAGGAGGAGATTACACCAACTATGAATATAATTTCTTCGATCCTTCCACATTAGGCGCCTACCGTACGGCAGCTCCGGATGTTACCAAAGCCAGCCGTAAAGATTATATCAAGAAAAATTATCTGATCGAGAACCTGTTTACATTCGATAAAAAAATCGGCAGTCACAGCATCAGTGCAATAGCCGGACAGTCTTACCAGCAGGAAGAAAGCAATGGGGTGGTAACAGAAGCTACCGGATTTCCGGATAACAGCATTACCAATATTGCCGGGGGAACTTCATTTAAAAATACGGTCTCACAGTATAAATGGACCCAGATTTCATATTTTACGAGGCTGAATTACACTTATGACAGTCGTTACAACCTGATGGCTTCCTATCGTAAAGACGGTTCTTCACGTTTCGGTATCGGAGGCGGTAAATGGGGCGGATTTTATGCATTGTCTGCAGGATGGACCATCAGCAAAGAAAAATTCTTCCCGGAAAACAGCCTGATTGATCCTGTGAAACTGCGTTACAGTTTAGGGGTTACCGGAAATAACCAGATTCCTAATTTCGGGGCATTGTCTCTGATGTCACCTAATAACTATGTTTTCGGAGGAGAACTGGCACCGGGATACCGTTCTTCCACGGCTCCCAACCCCAATATTTCCTGGGAAAAATCAAAATCCAGCAATTTCGGGATTGATTTCTCACTGTTCAGGCATTTGCTCAATGTTTCCGCAGACTATTACATCCTGGACCGGGACGGCCTTTTGCTTGATGTTCCCGTACCTCAGCAGTCGGGTTACAGCACTTCCCTGCAGAATATCGGGAGGGTAAGAAACAATGGGCTGGAAATTCAGCTTTCTACAAGATCTCTGGCATTAGGAGATGATTTTGATTATTCCGGAAGCCTGAGCTTATCCTCGAATAAAAATAAAGTCCTGGCGCTGGCTAACGGACAGGATCAGATCGTGACAGGCTCCAATAATTATGCAATAACGAAGGTAGGAGGTTCCATCAGTGAAATGTACGGTTACAACATCATCGGCGTTTACAAGTCGCAGGATCAGATCAATAATACACCTCATATTACAGGAACACTGGTAGGCGATTATATTATGGAGGATCTCAACGGAGACGGAAAGATCGATTCCAATGATAAAAAAAGTTTCGGTTCCGGAATGCCGAAGTATATTTTAGGATTCAACAATCATTTCCGGTATGGTAATTTTGAGTTGGATTTCACGCTGTACAGCGAACTTGGGAAGAAAATTTATAATGGAAATGCCGTAACCTTTACAGAATCCGGAGAAGGATTTGCCATGGCCAGCCAGTATTATTTTGATCACCGGTATAATCCCGATACCAATCCTGACGGTATTTATGCCATGCCGAACATGAACTTTTCCAATAACCGGAAAGAAGCCCGGACTTCAAACATTTTCTATGCAAACGGAGATTATATGAGGCTGAGATCTTTAAAGCTTGCCTATAATTTTCCACAAAGCCTTGTTTCGGCATTAAAAATCAAAGCTGCCCAGGTATATTTTATGGGAAATAATCTTCTTACGATAAGCTCATACAGGGGCCAGAACCTTGATGCCACTACGGAAAACCAGCTTACGCAAGGCTATGACTTTGCGTATTATCCTGTAGCGCGCATCTATTCATTCGGAATGAATTTAAAATTTTAATTTAATGATTATCATGAAAAAAATTATTTGTACTCTAAGTATATTATCCTTATTGGGATCATGTTCTTCAGATCTTCTTAATACTTTGCCTGAAGCAGATAAGGTAACGTCAAACTTTTACAAGGATGCTTCACAGATCGAACAGGGCGTTAACGGCGTGTACGGATCGCTTCAGTATACCGGGCAATACAAACAGGGATTGCTTACCATTGGTGAAATTCCTTCCGATAATACATTTGACGAAGTACCGGCCAATGATAACTTCACCTATGGAGAGTTCGATTTCTTTACCATACAGCCCACCAATAGCCTTATAGAAAATGCATGGAAAGATAATTACGTCGGTATTCAGCAGGCGAATATTATTCTCAACCGGATCGGAAGCATTACCGATATGTCCGAAGGTACCAAGAAAACCCGTATCGGGGAAATGAAGTTCCTCAGAGCTTTGATGTACTTTAATCTGGTCAGGATCTTTGGGGATGTCCCGCTGGTCACTCAGGAAACGACGGATGTGAATTCGTATTTCGGGCAAAGCCGTACCCCTGCGAATGAAGTATATAATTTCGTGGAGGGAGAACTTAAAGAAGCCATTACCCTGTTGCCGGCAACGGCTGCCCAGAAAGGAAGGGCAACCAAAGGCGCTGCCTTGGGCATATTGGGAAGGGTACTGATGACCAGGAATAAATTCAGTGAGGCATTACCATACCTTTCGCAGATCGACGGTTTAGGATACAGTCTTCTGTCTGATGTCACCAAGATCTTTGACGTTACCAACAAAAACAACGCTGAAATTATTTTTGATGTTCAGTTCGCTTCCGGTCTCAACGGAAATTCGGAGGGCAGCAATGCCTTCCAGCTATTCAGTCCTTCCGGAACTGTGTCGGGTGCCAAGGGACATAACCTTCCGACAAAAGAGGTCTATAATTTATACAGCTCTGCGGATAAAAGAAGAAATGCCTATATCGGGCTTACCAATAACGGAGTTCCTTATACCAAAAAACTTGTCAAAACTTCTTCAGCGGTGGATGACGGAGGAAGCAACGTTGTCGTGATCCGCCTGGCAGACGTCTACCTGATGATGGCAGAATGTTACGCACAGGCCAATGATTTAACGAATGCAAACCTCTATTTAAATAAGATTAAAACGAGGGCAGGCATTACCAATATGAATCTTACGTCCCAGCAGGCCTTACTTGCCGAGATCGATAAAGAAAGAAGGCTGGAGCTGATAGGAGAGGGCCACCGTTGGTTTGACCTGGTAAGAACCGGAAAAGCCGTTCAGGTAATGACCCAGTATTTTGCCGTAACACCCGGATACAGCACGGCTACGATCGATCAGCACAATCTTCTGATGCCGGTGCCGCAGAACCAGATCAATACCGATCCGGCCATTAAACAGAATCCCGGATATTAATAAAGAAGAAGTATGAAAAATATATTTTCGGCTCAAAAGGCAGTCCTGTTGTTCCTGCTGTTCGCTTCTTCATGGGCATTTTCTCAGATTAATTATTTTAAAAAAAGAATTCCGGAAGGTAAAATCCTGGTTGCCGCACACCGTGGAGACTGGAGGAATTACCCTGAAAATTCGATCAAAGCGATTGAAGGGGCTATAAAAATGGGGGTGGACATCGTAGAAATAGACCTTCACAAAACCAAAGACGGGCAGCTGATTGTAATGCATGATTCCAGACTCGACCGAACGACCAACGGAAAAGGGGAAATCGCTGAAACCAGTCTGGAAGATATCAGGAAGCTCTTCCTTAAAAACGGAGCCAATATGCTGACAAGGGAAAAAATACCGACGCTGGAAGAAGTACTGCACTTTATCAAAGGAAAAAGAATCATGCTGAACCTCGACAAGTCCTGGAATTTCCTGGATGAGGTGAAAGAAATGACCGATAAAACCGGGACCACCGAACAGATCATTCTGAAAGGAAATAAAAGCGCTCAGGAACTGAAAAAAGAAGTGGGGAATAAACTTGATCAGATGGTCTATATGCCGATGGTCTGGCCGGAAGATTACAGCATTTACAAGCGTGATAAAGTGCTGGATCCGGAGCAGTATGTAAAAGATTTCCATCAGCTTTTTGCGCCTGTTGCTTACGAAGTCATTATTAAAGATGATACTGCTAAGGCCGGTCAGCTATTGGCCCTGATCAAAAAAACGCATGCCCTGATCTGGATCAACGCGCTGTGGCCTGAATTATGCGCCGGGCACGATGATGACCTTGCGATCGATAAACCGGAAGAAAACTGGGGATGGATCATCAAAAAAGGAGCTGCCATCATCCAGACCGACCGCCCGGAAGCCTTGATCCGCTATCTTAAATCTAAAAACAGGAAATATGAAGATTAAATTCTTAGGCCTGCTGATCTTTATTTCAGGAATGGTTTCAGCGCAAAAGACCGTATCGCTTTCCCGTTTCCCGGATGATAAAGTAATGGTGGTCGCCCACAGAGCCGACTGGCGGGAGGCCCCTGAAAATTCTGCCTGGGCGGTAAGAAAAGCCATTGAAAAAGGAATCGATATGGTGGAAGTGGACCTGGCGCTCACAAAAGACAGCGTTCTGGTACTGATGCACGATAAAACCATCGACCGTACCACCACCGGAACAGGAAAACCGGGTGACTATACCCTGGCCGAACTCCGGAAATTCTTTTTGAAAGATGGTCTCGGCAGCACCACACAAATGAAAGTGCCTACCCTGGAAGAAATCCTGGACATTACACAGAACAAAATCCTTATCAATCTGGATAAAGGATTCGATTACATCAGTATTGTTTATCCTTTGCTTAAAAAACGGAAGATGCTGGACCAGGTTTTATTCAAAGGTATTGAAACCTACAAGGAATTCGACCGGAAATACGGAACGATCAAAAATGACATCCACTTCATGCCGATCATCAGGCTGAATGTGAAAGAAGGATGGCAGAAGATCAATGAATACACTGATCATTACAAAGTCTACGGTTTTGAATTTACCGTTGGAAATACTGAGGAAAATATGATCGATTTCAGTAAAGTGCGGGCAAAAGGCTGCAAAGTCTGGGTCAATGCGCTTTGGCCTCATCATAATGCGGGCCATAATGATGACCTCGTCCTTGAAAATCCCGATGCGTATGAATGGTTCCTCAAAAACCATATCAACATCATCCAGACCGACCGTCCCAAAGAATTGATCGGATTCCTGAAAAAAAGGAATTTTTATTACTGATTTTATTATTTTTTCTATACTTTCAAAACTGAATCGGCGGAGCCAAAGGCTCCGCCGATTCTTATATTGCTTATAAATAGGACTTTGTTTACTGTTGGTTGTATAGCAGCTTGTAATACTCATCTGCCATCCGGTCGCTGTTGAACTGATCCTTTACATCGTTCATCGAATGGTACTGGATTTTTCTCCATTCGTCCGGTCGGTCATAATAAATAGGAAGAATTTCGTTTTCCAGGATTTCATAGAGTTTGTTCAGATCATAATTATCCTGTTCATAGACGCTCATATTTTCGTAATCGCATTTGGGAACCACAAAGGAATTTTCCCCGTGCCTGGCGAATTCCGGGATCCAGCCGTCATCCGTTGATAAATTAATCGAACCGTTCATGGCAGCCGTCATTCCCGATGTTCCTGAAGCTTCTCTCGGTACACGTGGGTTGTTAAGCCACAGGTCGGAGCCCTGCTTTAAAGATTTGCTCAGGGAAAGTTCATATCCCGTAAGTACCGCCAGGTGTTTGTTGTTTTTGCTTTCTTCCACCAAGGAATTAAAGGTGGAAATTGCCGAATAATCCATCGGATACGGTTTTCCGGCCCAAATCATCTGGATTGGATATTTCGGGTGGTTCAGCAATTTATAAAACCGTTCTTTGTCATGCAGTAAGAGATCGGCGCGTTTGTACCCGGCAAATCTTCTGGCCCAGACAATGGTAAAAATATTCGGATCGAATAAATTTCCGGTTTGATCCGCTACAATCTTGAACAGTTTCTTTTTCAAATGCTTTTTGCGGTCGTCAAAAGCCGTTTCATCATTTTCGTCTTTGGCCTTATAGAGCGGTTTATCTGCCCAATATTTAAATTCCTGTGCATTCGTAACTGAAGTGATTTCACAAATTCCCGGATATTTGCTCCACATTTTCCTGGAGACGTCGCCGTGAAGCTGGGAAACCCCGTTGGCTTCCCTTGCCATTTTCAAAGCACAAAGAGAATGGTTGAACCGGTCGTCATCCGAGCCTTCAATATGTTTTACATCTTCCATGCTGAGACCTGAAAAATAAGACATATCGTGGCAAAGCCTTAAATTATGCTTTTCGTTTCCGGCTTCTTCCGGAGTATGGGTAGTAAAAACAAGTTTTTCTTTAACCTTATTCAGATTGCCGTTGTACTTTTTCAATAAATGAAATGCGGCAGGAAGCCCATGAGCTTCATTCAGGTGATATACATCCCTTTCGATGTTCAGTTCGTCCAGCAGTTGGGCACCTCCTTTACCCAACAGAATGTATTGTGCCAGTTTCGTAGCTTCATTGGCATCGTATAGTTTATGGCAGATCGTTTTGGAAACGTGATCATTTTCAGGGACGTCCGTAGAAAGGAAAAACATGGGTGCCGTGTGGAAAATTTCAGGATCGAGATACCATACTTTTACCCAAACCGGCGCACTGTGGATTTCGATCTGGAATTTGATGCCGGTGTCTTCCAGAAAGCTATACATTTTTTTTGTCCAGGTCGGCTGTAAGGTCTGGTCATGGTTCCTGGCTTGGTCATAATACCCGAACTTCCAGAGAATCCCGATTCCGATAAGGTCCTGTTTCAGGTTATAAGCACTTCTCATGTGCGAACCTGCCAGAAATCCAAGGCCCCCGGAATATATTTTCAATACCTGCTCAATGGCAAATTCCATTGAGAAATAGGCTACTTTCTTAGAATATTTCGGGCTTACCCCAAACGGCATTTTAAAATTTTTAAAATCCATGCATAACAGTTTATAAGTGAGGAAACAAAGGTATTAATTATGAAAATAAACTTTATATTAATTATTTTATAAATTAATCCTGAACGCTGTTTCGAATAATTTTTTTCTCTACCTTTAATAAGTAATTTTTTGATAATCAAAACTTCATACTCTGAAACGGGAGTTTTATGTGTTCCATAACAATAATATTTCAAGCACATGAAAAAGACATTTTCTGATGAAGATTTAATTAAAAATCTGAGCTTATATTATCTGAACCGGCATCTGAAAAAAAAGCCGATCGAGAAATATCACCGTACCATAGATGCTTCCCCGCTTCACGACCGGGAAAAGTACAAAAAGAAAGCCGAAATTTTGCTGCTCAATTCCTTCATGCACCATTTTCCTGAAGTAAAGTTCGAGGATTTAACCTGCGAAAGCCCCGACTTCATCGCGAAATTCAACAATAAAAAAATCGGAATCGAGCTGACCGAGGTAATCAACCATCTTGAAATGAAAAAAGTGGAAAGCAATCTGAACAAGATTTTCCGTCAGGCAGAAATTTTATTGGAACAGGAAGACACTACGAAATATCGTGGTGTTTATTTTTTGGAATTCCACTCCAGCATCCGGCTGGATACACTGGAGAATCACCAGGAAATTATTCATAATATCTATAAAAGCATCAAAAGAGGAAAGCCTGCCGGAAATGTAAAAAGCATCCGGAAATCTTCTCACCGCAGGAATGTTTTTATTACCTATGAATATAATATGGGCCTTTTTGATGAGCTGTGTTCGGAAAAAATCGTTGAGCTTATCGAAAAGAAGAACGAAAAATTCCCTTACTACGATACCTCTGTGGATGAATGCTGGCTGGTGATCGTCTCGGATATGAACTCCATTGCTTCCAGATATACCTTTATCCGGGACAAAGAACATTTGCAACAGGTGAAAAGCCCTTTTCATAAGATTTTTCATATTGAGAATCTTTGCGGAAATATTACAAGCATTAAATAGTTGTTATAATAATCATATCTTTTATTTGTTTTTATTGAATTATCTGTATTAAATTAATATTTTTTAATTTGAAATGTTTATATTTGATCCACAGTAAATTACAGGACATAATAACAATAAAAACTCCGAATGATATGAAGAAATCTATATTCCTTTTCTTTTTTGTCGTTTCCCATATGATCTTCGCACAAGCAGACTGTGCTACGGCACTTTCCGTATGCGGAAATTCAAACATTACCTATTCTCCGAACGGTATCGGTGCCGTTAACGAAAATCTGGGTGGCTGCCTTTCTACCGGCGAACACAACTCAATATGGTATAAATTTACGATAGCAACCGGCGGAACACTCACCTTTGACCTGATTCCTACGGATCCCAATGCAGATTACGACTGGGCGATCTACGGACCCAATGTAAACTGTGGAAATCTCGGTACGCCGATCCGGTGTAATGCGGCAACCGTTATTGGAGTAGGCGCTTCCACAGGAATGAACATGACCAGTACCATTACCAGTGCGGCAGGAGGTTCCCTTACGCCATACTGCCAGTTTCTCAACGTACTGCCAGGACAAACCTATTACCTGTATATTGACAACTGGGTGGATATCACCAATCCTACAATGGCCCCGTTTTCTTTAACCTGGGGCGGAACGGCGACACTGGCTTCTCCGTTTACGGACCCTACGATACAGACGCAGCCCTTTATTCCGCCGGGTACGCCCGCGGCCAATCCTGCGAATCCCAGAGAGATTATTATCTGCCAGAACCCGACGGTTTTCAATTTCAGTACTTTGTCTGCCGGAATTTTAAACGGAAATACAAACTTCCAGATCAGCTATCATAGTTCACAGAACGATGCGCTGTCCGGAGCCAATCCTATTCTGACGCCAATCACGGTGAATACGGCCACAACCTATTATTACAGTGTGCATTATCAGGATCCTTCCAATCCGAACAACCCGATCAATTCATGCAGGCAGGTGGGCGCATTCAAATTTAAATACGGAAACATTTCAGTGAATAATGTGACTCTGTTCAGCTGTAATAATAATAACGCCGGAACGGCAACGTTCGATCTTACTACAGCTGCGGTGTTCAGCGATCCTACGGCGACGAAGCAATATTACCAGTCGATGGCAGATCTTAACGCGGGAACCAACCCTATTGTTCCGGCCAACGCTTTTGTATCTGCTGAAGGAACAGTGTATGTAAAAGTAACTTCCCAGTACGGCTGTACAGCTGTTGCCCAGATCACGCTGAAGTTTTATCCTGCAATTGTGGTTACAGAAGCTACTTTGAGATCTTGTGCTATCGAAGTTACGCCTTCTTTGGCTTTGTTTAACTTATCAACTGCTGCCGTAACCACACAGACACTGCCGAAAAAATATTATAAGTCGCTGGCCGATGCACAGTCCGGAAGCAATGAAATCGTAGGCTTTCTGAATTATATCGCTCCAAACAGCGTGGTATATGTGAAAGTAACCAATACAAACGGCTGTTATGCCATTGCAAAAGTTAACCTGATCGTTATTCCGTCGGTGTATTCTACTGTATTGAAAGATAAAATTATCTGTATTGAAGACAAGACGACCCTGGATGCCGGGCCCGGATTTGCAGCTTACGAATGGAGTACGGGTGCTGCTACGCAGACCATCAGTAACGTAGGAGTAGGTACATACTGGGTTAGGTTGAAAACCGGTGAGTGTACTGCCATACAGACTGTAAAAGTATATGCTTCAGAGGAGCCGGTAATTTCCGATGTGGATATTAAAAACAATACGGTTACCGTAAATGTGAAAGGCGGAACCCCACCATACCGTTATTCTATGGATGGCGTGAAGTGGCAGGATTCCAATATATTTACCAATGTGCTCCGCGGTGATAATCATATCTATGTAAAAGATGCGTATGACTGCGATCCTATTGATATTTCTATCGTTGTTCCGAATCTGGTGAATGTGATCACCCCGAACGGAGACGGCGTGAATGATGTGATCGACTATTCTGCGCTGGGAAATAAACAGAATCTGGTATTCAGTATTTTTGACCGTTACGGAAATAAAATGTTTGAAGCCAACCGGTTTAATGCCTACAAATGGGACGGCACCGCCGGCGGGAAAAAAATTCCGACGGGTACCTACTGGTATTCCGTTTCCTGGAATGAGAACGATAAAAAGAATACCTTATTTAAATATTCCGGCTGGGTTATGGTAAAGAACAGGGAATAATTGATCAATTAAAACGAAACCGTCACACCCTTGGCGGTTTTTGTTTTGTAATTTTCCTACCTTACATCATTAAATCTGAATTATGAAAGAGCTGTTTGTAAAACGTTTTGAATATTATAAAATGCTTGGCGATAAGGCATTTTCACAGCTTTCGGAAGAAGAAGTATTCTGGCAGTTTAATGAAGAAAGCAATTCCATAGCGGTGATCGTTAAGCATGTTGCGGGAAACATGCTGTCGAGGTGGACCGATTTTTTAACGGAAGATGGTGAAAAACCCTGGAGAAACCGCGATGAAGAGTTTGTGAATACTTTTAAAACAAAATCGGAAGCCTTGGAGTATTGGGAGAAGGGCTGGAAATGTCTTTTTGAAGCATTGGATCAGATTAACGATGAAAATTTATACTCGACGGTATACATCAGAAACGAAGCTCATTTAGTTATTGATGCAGTCTTCAGGCAGCTGGCACATTATCCTTATCACGTAGGGCAAATGGTTTACATTGCTAAAATGCTTAAAAACGATGATTGGAAAACTTTGTCCATTGCCAGAAATAAATCCGGGGAATTTAATGATGAAATGAAAAACCGCTTTTCCGCAAGTGGTTCCGGGACAAATTCTTCTCCTGTTTGTTACCAGAACAGTCCTGAAGTCCGTGACGAATATAAGCAATAGATTGAATCGATTCGTACTTCATATTAAAAATGATTATCTTTGCACCCACAAAATTCAAAAACAATAAATGTCTCAATTTCATAGAACTGCCGCATTTCATACCCTTGGCTGCAAATTAAATTTTGCGGAAACATCTACTATTGCTCGTCAATTGACAGAGGCAGGTTATGAGAAGGTTGGTTTCGATGATAAAGCGAACGTTTATGTAATCAATACCTGTTCGGTTACCGAAAATGCGGATCGCGAATGCAAGCTTCATGTAAAAAGGGCGATGAAAGCCAATCCGGAAGGCCTGGTTGTTATTGTTGGTTGCTATGCCCAGCTGAAACCCGAAGAAATTTCGCAGATCGAAGGAGTGGATCTGGTATTGGGAGCAAAAGAAAAATTCAACATCCTGAGCTATCTCGATGATCTTGAAAAATCCGAAAGCGAAGGAATCGTTCATTCCTGTGAGATTGAAGAAACCGATTTCTTTATCGGCAGTTATTCCATCGGCGACAGAACGAGGGCTTTTTTGAAAGTTCAGGACGGCTGTGACTACAAATGCACCTATTGCACGATTCCTTTGGCAAGAGGAATTTCACGTTCCGATACCATCGCGAATGTCCTGAAAAATGCAACAGAAATTGCAGCCCGGGACATTAAGGAAATTGTCTTAACAGGAGTGAATATAGGAGATTACGGAAAAGGCGAGTTTGGGAATAAAAGACACGAGCATACATTCCTGGATCTGATTTCGGAGCTTGATAAAGTGGAAGGCATCGAAAGAATCCGTATTTCCTCCATCGAGCCGAATCTCCTGAAAGATGAAAGCATCGATCTGGTTTCCAGGAGCAAAAGCTTTGTCCCGCATTTCCACATTCCTCTGCAATCCGGAAGTGATGACCTGCTTAAAAAAATGAAACGCCGTTATTTAACGAAATTATATACCGACAGGGTGCATAAAATCCGTGAAGTTATGCCGCATGCTGCCATCGGTGTGGATGTCATTGTCGGTTTCCCGGGAGAAACGGAAGAGCTGTTCATGGAGACATATAATTTCCTGAACGAACTGCCGATCACCTATCTTCACGTATTTACTTACTCTGAAAGAGAAAATACGGAAGCGGCCGGAATGGAAGGCATTGTTCCGATCCCGGAAAGAAAAAGGCGTAACAAGATGCTGAGGATTTTGTCGGAAAAGAAAAAAATGGCTTTCTACCAGACCCAGCTCGGAAAAACACTTCCTGTACTTTGGGAACATGAAAACAAGGACGGCAAAATGTTCGGCTTTACCGAAAATTATGTCCGCGTACAAAAGGATTTCGATCAACCTTCCGTTAATCGGATCGAATGGTTAAAGCTCGAAAAAATCGAGGCCGACGGTACGGTTTCGGTGATGAATTCTTTTGAAAGTTTCCTGGAAAAGATTTAATCTCTCATCTTTTTCTGTTTATTTAAATGCAAATATAACCGTTATTCAACAGTGGCTGAATTTCTTTGGAGTTACTTCATATCAAAAGTGATTTAAAAGCATTTACGGTAAATATAAAAGAGTATTGCTGTATTTTTAGTGTTTTCCGTTTCGTTTATTCAAATTAATTTTATTTAACTTTGAATAAATTCAACTTGATATGAGAAATAAATTTTTGCTGTGGGGAGCCGTTATTCTGGCGGTTTCCTGGGCAGTTGCTTTTCTGATTAAAGCCGATTGGTGGATTCCTTTTTTCCTGACTATCATTTATGCCATAGGCGTCTATAATGTTACCCAAAGCAAACACGCTATTTTGCGGAATTTTCCGGTACTTGGCTATTTCAGGTATTTTTTTGAAAGTATTTCCCCGGAGATGCAGCAGTATTTTATTGAAAGGGAAACCGATGGAAAACCTTTTCCGAGAAACCAGCGTTCTGCTGTTTACAGGCGTGCTAAGAATTTGAGCGACACTGTACCTTTCGGAACCCAGCTGGAGGTGAATCATAGAAAATATGAAGGAATTAAGCATTCCATTTATGCCAAATCTCCTATGGAAGAACTTCCAAGAGTCTGGGTAGGCGGAGAGCAGTGTTCGCAGCCGTATCATGCTTCTTTATTTAATATTTCCGCTATGAGTTTCGGAGCTTTGAGCGACCGGGCGCAGATTTCCCTGAACCGTGGAGCCAAAAAAGGAAACTTTTATCACAATACGGGCGAAGGTGGAATCTCTCCCCATCATCTGGAAGGCGGAGATCTCTGTTGGCAGATCGGAACAGGATATTTCGGATGCCGAGATGAGGAAGGAAAATTTAACCCTGAATTATTCAGGAAATATTCAACTCTGCCGACTGTAAAAATGGTAGAGATTAAATTGTCACAGGGTGCCAAACCCGGGCACGGAGGCGTTTTACCGGCTGTTAAGAATACCCCTGAAATTGCAAAGATCCGTCACGTCACTCCGGGAATGATGATTATTTCACCGCCATCGCATACGGCTTTTTCAGATGCGGCAGGTTTGTTAAGATTTGTACAGCATTTACGTGAGCTTTCCGGAGGGAAGCCGGTCGGTTTCAAATTATGCATCGGTGATACCAAAGAATTCGAAGATATTTGCGTACAGATGAACGTGCTGAAAATTTATCCTGATTTTATTACCATCGATGGTGCAGAAGGAGGAACCGGGGCAGCACCGCCAGAATTTTCGGATGGGGTAGGAATGCCGCTGGAACCCGCCCTGATTTTTGTAAACCGCACGCTTAAAAATTATAATCTACGGCATAAGCTGAGGGTAATTGCCAGCGGAAAAGTGCTGACGAGCCTCGATATTCTAAGAGCTATTGCGATGGGTGCCGATATGTGCAACAATGCGAGAGGATTTATGTTTTCTTTAGGCTGTATCCAGGCATTAAGGTGCAACAACAATAAATGCCCTACGGGTGTTGCCACACAAGACAAAATGCTTATCAAAGGACTGGATGTTACCGACAAGGCGGAAAGAGTATACCATTTCCATAAAAATACACTTCATACCTGTAACGAGCTGATTGCGGCAGCGGGGAGAAGTTCTTATGAAGAAGTGGATGCTTCTATGTTTATGAGAGGGGATGAGTTCGATCATCTTTCCGATCTGTATTTCCCGGATATTTTGGGAAATGTGAGACATAAAGCAAGATCTTAGAAAAGAACATAAAAAAAGCACTTCATCAAGAAGTGCTTTTTATTTTATTGATCGCTTGTGGGCCTTACATTGGCTTTATAAATCTGAAAATTGAATACAAAAGAAGTATTTTTCAGCGAATACCCTACATAATTGTAGTGGTCGTTTCTGGCGAAGGCCGCTCTCGATGGTACGATAATAACGCCTTGCAAGTTGTAGGCATTCCCGTCTGGCATATTCTGGAAACCCTGGAAGTATTTCAGACCCTCCTGAAGCCCGGGGATTTCATAGTAACTTCTTGACTTCGATGTATCGTTGTTTAATATATATTTCTTAACATAGTAAAACATCGGATCCGTTACTGGGGAAGTGCTACCGTCAATGGTATTCATCAGAACGCCTGAAGTACTAAATGCTACATTCCCATCCGTATTGGTAGCCAGGTAATAATTGGCTCTCATCATCGTTCTGATCTGCGTTGCAGTAGAAGATGTAGGATTGGTGTCCAAAGTAACTCCCGCTGAAGGTTGTGCACCGTTTCTTACGATATAAATAACACCCGAAGGAAGGGTTACAGGACTAAGCTCCGACAGTTTTTTATAGTTGTCATCGGAAGCATCCGTAGCACTGAAAGCTTTTATATTCCCCTGGGTATCCAGATAATTATCGTTCATGAACTTCTGAATCGCCTGATCATCGTATGAATTTCTTACCGCAACATCACTGGGCTCCACAAACGTTTCCACCTGATCATCCTTCTTACATGCCGTGAAACAAAGACCGCCAGCAAGGATATATAAAAATATTTTTTTCATTTTCAAAAAAAGTTTAATTACTTTACAAAGAATATAACGACAAAAGTATAAAAAATTATGAGAATAGATAAATTTTTATGGAGCATTCGTTTTTATAAAACCAGAACCATTGCTACTGAGGAGATTAAAAAGAACAGGGTTTCCATCGGAGCCTCTGTGGTAAAGTCTTCCAAGGAGGTAAAGGAAGGGGATGTCATCAAGATCCGTAAAAATCAGATCGATTATAAAATTAAAGTGATCCAGATTCCCAAGAGCAGGATTGGCGCCAAGCTGGTCCCGCTCCATATCCAGGACGTTACCGATAAAGAACAGTACGAATTGCTGAAAATGCGGAAAATATCACAGGATTATTACCGGAACAAAGGAGAGGGAAGACCAACCAAGAAAGACCGGAGGGATATGGACGGTTATGTGGAAAACGATATTGCCTCAGATTTTACAGACTGGGATGATTTCTTTGGCGAAACCGGGGATGATCCGGAAGATAAAGATTAATTAACTAAAAGCTCTAGAGATAGAGCTTTTCTGTTATTTCATTTACGATATCTTCAGGATCACGGTGATCGGTATTTACATGATACTGGGCTTTACTGTAAAACGGATTGCGCTCAAATAAATGCTTGGCAATAAATTCGGCCAGGTTTTCATCATCGATATTGGCAATGAGCGGGCGCTTTTCCTTCTGTTTGGAAAGTCTTTCTGCCAGGGTGCTTACGGAAGCTCTCAGGAATACGCTTTTAGAATTATGGTTGACGATCTCCATATTATTATAGTATACGGGAGTACCTCCGCCAAGGCTCAGAACGACCTCTTTTTCTGATGCCAGAATTTCTTCGAGTGTCTCCCTTTCTAGCTTGCGGAAATATATTTCTCCCTTTTTATCGAAGATTTCAGAGATGGTAAGTTTGCTTCTTTTTGAAATCTCTTTATCAAGATCAATCAGTTTAAAACCGAGTTTGTCGCTTAATATTTTGGAAATGTGAGATTTGCCACTTCCCATGTATCCGACGAGTGAAATTATCATGAATTTTTTTTAAACAAATTTGCAAAAAAGTTTTGAGATAAAGAAAAAACTCATATCTTTGCACCACTAAAAACGAAGGACATTATTACAGTGTTAATCGTTGATACAGTGGCCGACTCGGTAGCTCAGCTGGTAGAGCAATACACTTTTAATGTATGGGTCCTGGGTTCGAATCCCAGCCGGGTCACAAGCAGAAAATTACTGTAATTTTGTAGTTTTTACGCCTGCGTGGTGAAATTGGTAGACACGCCATCTTGAGGGGGTGGTTTCCTAAGGATGTGCTGGTTCGAGTCCAGTCGCAGGCACAATGCAGAAAATTAGAAATAATTAATACTGAATATTTTAAAATTTTATTTTATTTTTATCATTATTAATTGTGGCCGACTCGGTAGCTCAGCTGGTAGAGCAATACACTTTTAATGTATGGGTCCTGGGTTCGAATCCCAGCCGGGTCACAAGTTTACTGAAAAGTAAATTTTTTTCATATTAATATTTTGTGATTTGGTG
>CAJYGB010000002.1 GCA_913774355.1 uncultured Chryseobacterium sp.
GTTTTTTTTAAACCTCATACAGCAATGTGTGAGGTTTTTTTATGTCCATACCCCAACAAAAGAAACTTAACCTGATCCCAAGGAAAAAGCCGGGGGAAAGGAATCAAGTTTAAAGTTTAATATTTAAGGTTCAAAGCCTAAAGTTCAGGGTTTAAAGTTTGGAGGATACCTTCGAGAAACAGGAAACCTGGGCAAGGCTAAAGGGGTTCCACAGGAGCCACCTGTTAAAAGATAAAACATTCACAGGAGCATGCTGTTTATTACGAATCGTTTAATGCATAAGCATCTCTCTGCGCTTAAGAATGATACTCAGTTTTACTATTCAAAAGCTTTAATACACTTCAGTAGTTCGTAATTTTATCCATTATTCATATCTTACTTAATTTTTATTCTTCATATTCATAAATAAATTTAGGATTTATATATAATATTTCTATTTTTGTGGGATGCTCGAATCAAAATCTCCATTTTTAGACACTTTATTTTTACTGAGAAAAGAAGAGTGCATTACCATTTTTACCGATTTTCATGAAATTTCTGAAAAGGAAGAATCGGATGCTGCAGATTATTTTGAGGCTGAGTTTGAAAAAGAGCGGTTGGAATTTCTTTCTGATCAAATCAGTTTTGATAAAGAAACGGCGGTGTGGGCTACAAAAATACTATATCACAGTGTCCGGCTCCACCTGATAAGAGAAAATACGGCAAAAGATTTAAATAGGTTAATCCCTCCTTATAGTGGCAACAGAAATATTCCGGCTATATTGTCCGCGGATCTCTCATTAAGGTTTTTACCACAGATAATTTCGGCTTTACATGATGCTGATCCGGAAGATGTTTTGATGAGTATGCTTGAAAATGTTCTGAAACGATTCCATTATTCAGCGGTGGGAATGGATCTGGAACTGGAACCCATCAATTGGGAAGAAGAATTAAAAGACAGAACATACCGAAAGCTATACCTGGAAAGGATTGTAGAAAGAAAATCTTACAAACTTGCTGAAATTCCATATATCAATCAGTTGCTGATCGCAGAATTCGGATTACACAAAGATGTATTTTGGAAAGAACTAAAGGTGGTAAATGCAGAAGATAAATTTAGGTAACTACCAAAGAAAATAAAGACAGAGTAAGACCTGGATTTGATTTATTAGACTCCAGCACCTTTTTTAAATGGAAATAGCTGGTTTAAAATAAAATTCACGGACTTTGCGTTAAAAAATTAATGTAAAACAGATGACTCAGAATATAGAAAAATTAAATAAGGTTTTAACCTTCGTAAAAGATACATTTGTCGGAAAAAATGATGTGGTTGATTTATTGGGAATTTGTCTTTTGGCGAGAGAGAACGCATTTTTATACGGCCCTCCCGGAACGGCAAAATCTGCTATTGTAAGGACTTTGGCTAAAACCGTAAAAGACGGGAAAAATTTCGAATATCTGTTAACACGCTTTACCGAACCGAATGAGATTTTCGGCCCTTTCGACATCCGTAAATTAAAAGAAGGGGAATTGCTCACGAATACCGAAGGGATGATGCCCGAAGCGTCAATGGTCTTTCTGGATGAGATTTTTAATGCCAATTCAGCGATTCTGAATTCCCTGTTAATGGCTTTAAATGAAAAGATCTTCAGAAGAGGAAAAGAAACCAAACATCTTCCTGCATTGATGTTCGTCGGAGCAAGCAACGTGCTTCCTGAAGATGAAGCGTTGAACGCCTTGTTCGACCGCTTCCTGATCAGGATTAATGTGGATTATGTTAGTCCGGATCTGCTTCATCAGGTGCTTTTGGCCGGAAGAAAACTTGAAAACAACATGGAAACGGAAACACCCGAAATTCTTTCCCATGAAATCCGTGACTTGCAGGAGCTTTGTAAAACAATAGATTTACGGCCGGTTTATGAAGTCTATTTAAACACAGTAATAAGTCTCAGAAATACAGGAATTGCCATTTCCGACCGCCGAGCCGTAAAACTCCAGAATCTTATTGCGGCAAGTGCTTTAATCTGCGGCAGAAATGAAGCGGTATTATCCGATTTATGGGTATTAAAGCACATTTGGGATACGGAAGAGCAGATTGAAATCCTTGAAGGCATTGTCAACAGAACCATTGAAAAAGATGATCATCCGAAATCCCATCCGCAGGCAATGCAGAACAAAACACCGAATCCGGAAGAAGTAATGAAAGATGTTAAAATTCTGGTAGAGAAATGGAATCAGGGATCATTGAGTTTTGAAGAGCAGAATGTGATCAAAGATAAACTGAGATATCTTCAGACCCGCTGCGAATGGATCAGAAATTCCGAGCAGAAACAGTTTATTCAACAGGAAATTGAAAATCTATGGCAAAAGATTCTCCAGACCGTTTAAAAGAATTCTGGGCAGAAATTCCGAGGACCGGTGAAGATTTCTTAGGTTCGATCCGGGGGTGGAAAAATGTTCAGGTTGCCTTGGAAGAAGACGTGATCTGGCTGAAAGGTTTTACCGGTGAACAGACCGTTTCACCGGAAATTCAGCAGCTGCCGGATTTTTTGCTTTACGAATTAAGAGAAGGATTGCTATTCAGAAAAGATGCTTTGGTTCCTACTAAAAAAATACGAACAGGTTTACTGTGGAATCCCATTGATAAAGCTTTTCAATTGACTTTCCCTCCTTCTAATAATAATTTTTTTGGAATTGATGAAAAAATTGAAATTAAGCTTAAACCAATTGAAGAAGAGCATTCGGCAACAGCTTTGTTATGTTCAATAAAAGAGATTAGGGAAGCCATTGTTGCGCTGCCAAAATTTAAACTGGAAAAAACCGACTGGATTGTTATTAATGACCAGGCCTTATTCATCGGAGAGCCTTTACTGAGTTTGCCGGGGAAAACATTTTGGTCAAAAGACGGTCATCTCTTACCGTCAGGATACGATTTTGAATGTAAAAACCTGAGCTCTTTATTACAGAGAAAATATAACACCGGGCGCGATCACTGGCTCTTGTGGAACAAGAGCGGAAATGTTTTGTCCCTTGATAAAGAAGATTTCCGTAAATTGTCGGTAAGCTCATTCCGTCTGACTGAAAAATCAAAAGAATGGAATTAAATGATTATTTCCAGTCGTACCAGGATTATTTCTGGGAATGGACGACCGATGAAGATGTTCCTGATAGTTCCGGATATAATGAAAACAATCTTATTTCGATTCCGGGAATAGGAGCAGTAGTTTACCGAGCTTATCTGATCGAGATTTTAAAAGAATTTCAGCTTATGGGGCTGCCTTTTTTAACGCCTCTTCTATTAGCCCTTTATGCAACAAATGAAGGATATCTGGATCTTAAAAGCATTAAAACGGGAATACGGAAACATCCTTTGGCATCGCATGAATATGTTAAGCATGTCATAAGCCCTGCATTTCAATTTCTGGAGACGCTGAAATCTTTACCGGCACATTACAAAAGAAGTAAAAATAGAGTTCTTCTATTACAGACCATATTTTCCGGAGCACCTGCTGCGGTTTCTGCAAAACAGTCTGAATATATAATAAAAACGTATTTAAAAAGCCCTCAGAAGCTTGTTGATGCTGCGCGGCAAACGGAACTTCCGGTCTCCGTGTTTTCAAAGCATCTGAATATTTTAGCGACATTAAATGATAAATTTTCTTCAGCGAGATTAATTATCGAAGCAATGAAAGGCTTCAAAGATATGCCGGAACCGGAAGACGAAGTCGTGCAGGAAGAAACTACGGTAGAAACCGGTAAAGATTTTATCCGGGAACTGATCGAAGAGCCCAGGACCTTCCAGGTCGGAAGTTTGATTAAAAGAATCTGGAGCGGACTGAAAATTCCGATGCGCCATCTTTCGCCGGGCGAACAGCCGATCGGAGGTATCTCGGATATGACCAATAAAGGAGAGCTGCACCGGATGCTCTTGTCGGAATTTGCCCATGAAGACGAAATATTCGTCAGCCGCATCGCCAACAACGAATCGTTGTATATCCAAAGGGAAATTCCACCCGAAGAAAATATCTTTCAGCGCATAATTCTCATCGATACTTCCCTGAAAAACTGGGGAACGCCGAAGGTTTTGGCATTTGCTTCGGCAATAGCGGTCATCAAGCATCCCAAGGCCCATTCTGAATGTACAGTTTTTGCCCTGGGACAGAACAATATTCCCGTTTCACTTGATAATGTGGATCAGGTCATTGATGGTCTGAATCAGGTAAGCCCTGTGCTGGAAGCCTCTCAGACACTCGATAGGTTTCTAAATGAAGAACATCCGCAAAAGGACCTGGAAGTTTTTTTTATTACCCATCAGGAAAATATAGCGGAACGGAATCTTCAGAAAGTAATCCATGAAAACCGCGACCGCCTGAAATTCCTGATCACGACCTCCGCAGACGGCGAGCTGAATTTTTACAAGCATCATCAGGGAACCAGAAAGCACATTCAGAAAATGAGGCTTCCTTTAAAAGAATTGTGGGCAAATCCGCCGAAGAGGAGCCGGGAAAACAATTTTCATAATAGCGGCATTAAAACTTTAGTTCCTAAAAATTACCCTCTCTTATTTCCCACGCCTAAAGACAGGATTCAAACCTTTCTGTATGAAGGGGATTTTTACATTCTGAGCAATAAGAAACAACTTTTGAAAACGTATCTTTCAGATAATTATTACAATCGGAATATTTATCAGAACATCAGTACCCAAAAGGGCTGTGAAGTTATCACTGAAAAAATATCTGTAAAACCCAGAGGCCAGTTTGCGTTGGCTAAAGACAAAGCCGGAAATTATATTCTGGCACAATACCAGCCTGATAAAAAGATCTTGTCTAAACTTAATCTTAATCTAAAGGAATATTCTGAAATGAATCTCACCGGATACAATATTCCTCAGGATTTTAACCTGATTTATTTTAACCGGAATTTTTATCTGTACAGATCTGAAGTGTTTACCGTTTTTAAGATCAGTATTGAAGGCGAGCTTTCGATAGAAAGTGTAAAGAACCATAATGAAATTATTAAAAACGGAATCAAAACCGATGTTGAACTCCGCAAACTCAAAAACAAGGGAACCAAAATTTTAAATAATTTCAACAAAATAGGGATCAACAGTGTGGAGGAATTGGTAATCGATAAATTTGCTTTGGGATCACGTAGTGAAAATGTGTACAGCTTAACGAGGAATTATGAGAAAATACAGGTCTTTGCCAATCAGAATAAAAATAAATTCACATTCGATGATGGCAGCGAAATCATAACGGATCTCCGGGGAATGCTTACTTTTATCAGCAGTAATAAAAATATCCCGGTATTCTATATGCCTTCCACCCATTACGGATATATGGCACTGGCCACGGAAAAAGAATTCGGCGGGTCGGAATACTATCTTCCTAAGGATTCAAAACTCAAAATCAGGGAAACGGACGAAATGTACAGGGAATATATGGAAGCTTTTATTAAGCATGTTTTAGAATATGGAGCTTAGAATCAAACCTTTTCCGAAAAACAGCTATCCCAGGAAAGGACTTTTAATCAAAGGTTCTTCACCTCTCGTATGGCTGCATGAAATGGAAATTTTAGACATCCGTCTGAATGAGGTTCTCGCGTTTCCGGTTCCTTCGTCCGAACCGAATGTGTTATACGGATGTTTTCTGGTTTTTGAAGATCTGGCTCCGAATGACATCGGGCGAAATGCTTATTTCCAGTGTGTCGACAATAAGTTTTTCATTCCGGAGAACACTATATTCTATCCGAAGATTAATCCTGAAGAATGGGAACCGACAGATGCTGTATTCCTGATCATGCATCCGGAATTTGGTTTTGTTAGATTAAATGAAGAAATCGACTGGCTTTCAATTATTCAGAACCCGAAACCATCCGGAGCAAAAATAAAAAAGCCTCTGAATGGCGTAAAAATCCCTCAGCACATTACCAACTACACCGTGGAAATCGACGATCAGCAGATTCTGCAAAACCTTCAGAAGCCGCAAACCGAAGAAGAATGGATGAAAAACCTTCCGTTTGACCTGAAAAAGGTAATGGCGGGAAATAAAAAAGAGATTGAGAAATATTTAAAATATATCGAAAAATATCCTGACAGGGCAGTTGAGCTTGGAGTTCCTCTTGATATCATGGGAACATCCAGAGGAGACGGTTTCGGAATTTTTAAATTTAAGATTCCCTGGCTGGAAAAACTCTTCGGTAAAAAAGAGGATGATCCTTTCAGCGAAAAATCTTCAGGGAGAAATTACAGTTGGGTATTTTGGGGAGTCCTTTTGATGATCGGGTTAGCCAGGGTTTTTATGCATTTTAATACTGATAAGCCCGAAGCATCGCCTAAAATTTCTTCAGGAAAAATTCAGGCTCCCGATAAAACCGTGATGTCTCCCATAGTCGCGTACAAATCAGGCGTAACGGACATTGATATAAAAATAGATTCGATGTATGGAGCAATACGTCGGAAGCTTATGAAAGAACAACTGACCGCTTCATTAGAATACAGTAAACCCGGCGAAAAAAGTTACCAGGAATACCTGAAGAACGGGGGAAGACCAATTGATAAAATCCAGAACGATATTTTTAAGCTCAATGATAAAACAGATGCGGCAACAGATTCCCTAAAACGGGTTTACCGGAAGAAAATCGTAACCTATCTCTCTCAGAATGAAGAAAAGATCAGGAAAAAAATAGCGGATTCCATCAGGAAATCAGATTCGGGAAAACAGGCAGATAAAGGAATTGTGAAAACCATCATGAAGAAGAAAGCCGTTTTGATCGAAGATTCTCTCGGAAAGCTGTACGGAACGAAAGAATATCCGCAGCTTCCGCCTCCGGTGGCATCGTCAGATACCGGAAGCAATAAGGTTGAAGAAAAAAGTACCACTTTTACGGAGATTTTCTGGCTGATTGTCGCTATGACAGGAGCCGTAGGTTTATATTCTTTTTTTGTTAAAAGAAAATCGATGAATATGGGCGGGGAAAATGTTCCGGGTGGGGTTAAGATTCTCCTGATGGGCGTTCTTGTGGCGATGCTCGCGTATATCTTTTTCCCGCTGATTGCCATGTTCGGCTACAACTGGTTTGTATGGCTGCTTATCATCGGTATTATTCTTCTTTTATACCGTCTTTTCAGTGAAGACAAAACCATTTTAAAATCAGACAAAAATGAATAGGCAGAAGTTTACCGAAAAATTTTTGGCCGCCTTCTTTATTCTGGTTATCATTAAGGTGATCGGAATTTTGGCCCAGCTCTTCCATGAAAGTTTCTGGAGTGTTATCGGTACGCTGGTGATATTTATCGTTGTTGCCTTCATTATTTTTGTGGTACTGATGCAGCTGGAAAAGAAGGAAAAAGAAAAGAATACAGGAACCAAGGGAGGAAAAGGAGGAGGGAATTTTTATCTGGAAGCTTCCGTTTTTGATAAAATCAGGAATAAATACGAAGAACTCGCTTTGAAATACATCGGTGAGAAAGACTATAAAAGAGCGGCAAAAGTATACATGAATTTAATGAAAGATTACTATCGCGGAGCAAAAACCCTGGAAAACGGCGGATTCTATAATGAAGCTGCAGTAATTTATCTTAAAAAATTAAAGAACAGATCCGAAGCGGCCCATTGTTATGAAAAAGCCCGGCAATATAAGAAAGCGATTGATCTTTATGAAGAACTCGGACAAAAGGAAAAAGTAGGTGATCTTTACCTTCAGATGAACGACCGGCATAAGGCCAACACTTATTATCAGATGGTCGTGGACGATTATGTAACCAACAACCAGATGGTTAAGGGTTCCCTGATTTACCGCAAAAAAATGGAAATGCCCGATGAAGCTCAGAAAATCCTGCTCAAAGGCTGGGAAGAAGACCGTGATGCATTTAATTGCCTGAACAATTACTTCGCTAATATTTCTGATGTAAAAAAATTAGATCAGCAGATCCGCGAACTGTACGGGAAAACACCCTCCGAGAAAAAGATCATATATCTTGAAGCTTTGAAGCACGAATTTAAAAAAGATCCGAAGCTGCGATCCACCACAAGAAATATTGCCTACGAAATTATTGCCGAAAAAGTAGCCACCCGTTCAGAAATCGTAAATGAACTGAAACATTTCAACCCGGAGGATGAAGTGATTCTGAAAGATATTTCCCGATATAAGATGGGAAGAAACATAATGTTTAGGAATTAATTAATTTGAAAAAATGGATAACACAATTAAATATCTTCATTTAAATCATAATGGCAGAAATGCATTTGAAATCGCAAGGGAAATTGAAGTATTGCGTACGCCGCTATATGCTATGATGAAAATAAGAGAATTATTTCCGCATCTTTCTATAGCAGAGGCTAAGGAATTAGTTATTATTGCAACAACCGGGTATAAAAGTTTGGATGATTATCAGGGAAGTTTACTTCCCGATCTGGAAGAATTCGGTAGAATACTTTATGAAGAAGAAAATATATAAAAACTGTGAGAATAAGACTTCCGAAACCATCCGATTTTATGATCAGGATCAATAAACACTTCTTTAGCTTCAGAAAAATATTTATCTTTGCCGCAACAAATTTATGACAATACAAAGAGCACATATCAGTTTAAATCTATGCGATCGCCCTGTACTAAAGGGATCTTTTGGGTATGAAGGAATGATATCGTATGAGGCGAAATGGGCTTGCTTTGAAAAATATTTACAATAATCCCGTAAAAATTAAATCAAAATACTGCAGAAACGCCTCGATTGTCGGGGCGTTTTCTGTGTTTTTAGGGCAGAAATTATTTAGAACGAAAAAAAATAACCATAAAAGTGAAAAATTTTTAATAACAAATGAACAATTAATACGAAAATAAAGCGTGATCAGTAACCCGATGAGAGACAGTCATTTAGGTATCTAAGACATCTGCAGGATATTGCGGACAGGAATTCTTTATCTTAAAAATAAGACTTAAATAATTGATTTTCAAATGTTTAATTGAAAAATAAATTTGTGGATTAAAAAATTTCGTCCTTACTTTGCAACCGAAAATTGAAAGCAACAGGTTTTCAGCTATCAGAAAAACTTTTTAAAACAAGAAAAATAAAATGAAACAATTTAACAACATATCCAATTTATCTTCAAGAGAACACGGCACACAGCCGATGGGGCAGGGATATGCGTGTGTTATTCTTCTTGACAGTGAACTGATGGGTAAAAGGTGCTTATATAAATGGGTCGGCTAATGAACCGACACGTGTAAAAATATAGAGCGCCTCCCGAAAAGAGGCGCTTTTTTTATGCCTAAAAGGTAATAAACGATCCCGTAGCTCAATAGGTTAGAGCATCGACCTGATACGTCGAAGGCTGAAGGTTCGAGCCCTTCCGGGATTACAAAAGTGAATAGTCAATGGTGAAACATGGCAAATAATCTCATAGCTCAAGTGGTTAGAGCACCGGTCTTTTAAACCGGGGGTTGAAAGTTCAAATCTTTCTGGGATTACAAAAGAGTGAATATTCAATAATGAATTTTGCTTCGCAAGTGAATGGTGAATTTTAAACAAAACCTTTCATCAAAAGCAGAAACGGGAAAACCTTAACTGCAATTCCACTCCTTTGGAGGGGTGGCGAAAATTCCGAAAGAATTTTTGACGGGGTGGTTTTCTATGAGTGAATGGTCAATGGTGAATTTGCTTTGCAGGTGAATCTTTAATTTAGAAGTCATTAAGAATTGACCATTGATCTGCAGGAATTGACAAGCGAGGCGATTGACTCTTCAAAAAGGTCTATTGAGATAACGGTAACCTTCACGACTGTCTCTCGGGTACTGCGGGTCCAATTCCCGCATAGACTGCAAAGGTTCACAGAAAATTTCTGATCCGACTGTCTCTCGGAAAAGATTTTTAAAGTGAATCTGCAAAACTGGAAAGATAACGGTGGTTGTTTACCCGCCTTGGACGCGGGAGGTCGCAGGTTCGAACCCTGCTTTCCAGACAAAAAGTGAATGGTAAATGGTGAATAGTCAATGGTGAATAGTCAATTTTGCTTCGCAAGTGAATGGTGAATTTTACAAATGCAAGATTGACATTGACCCGCAGGAATTGACAATTGACATCATATGAATGGTGAATTTTGCTTCACAAATGAATGGTCAATTTAAGGCTAAAGGTTAATCAAAAACCCGCCTGTAAAAGCGTAACCGCAATTCCACTCCCTTGGAGGGGTGGCGAAAATTCTAAAAGAATTTTTGACGGGGTGGTTTTCTATCAGTGAATGGTCAATGGTCAATTATGCTTCACAAGTGAATTTTAGAAACGGGTTAAAATTGACAATTGACAAGCGCAGCAGATTGACAATTCATATAACGCTCCATTCGTCTAACGGTTAGGACGCCTGCCTTTCGAGCAGAAAACAAGGGTTCGATTCCCTTATGGAGTACAAAAGTGAATGGTAAATAGTGAATTTTGCTTTGTAAGTGAATTTCAAAAGTCTCAAATAACGATTTCGTAGCTCAATGGTTAGAGTATCGGTTTCATAAGCCGAAGGTTGAAGGTTCGAATCCTTCCGAAATTACTAAAGTGAATGGTTAGTAGTGAATTTTGCTTCGCAGGCGAATTTTAGAATGGATTAAAATTGACTATTGTTCCGAAGGAATTGACAATTAACAAGAAAAGCGGATTGATCATTCACTATTTAAATTACAAATAATCTAATAGCTCAAATGGTTAGAGCACCGGTCTTTTAAACCGGGGGTTGAAAGTTCAAATCTTTCTGGGATTACAAAAAGTGCATGGTCAACGGTGAATTTTAAAATTGACGAGCGAAGCGAATTGACCATTGACATAAAAATAATTGTTTAAAAGAGAGAAAGAAAAGCCTGCCGAGCGCAGACGATCTTTAAGCCAAAAAAACACAAAATATACAGGCGGGCTTTTTCTTAACCTCGGAAGCAAAATAGAAAAAAGAAATAAAGAAAACATAATGTAATTTTTAGTGGAAATAAAGCTTGTCCAAGCGCAGAAGTTCTTACATCAAACAAAAAATAAGACAGGCTTTGTTTTAATGAAGATAATATTCATCAATTATTAGGTAGGGAAAGATTACCCATTGTTCATTACTCATAAAAAATGATGGTTCGCCGAAGCGGGAGAGTCGGGGCGGTCTGCAAAACCGTTGCGTAAGCTGAGTGGGTTCAAATCCCATAGCCATCTCAAATAACTAAAATGAGATTAGTTCCGGAGAAAAAGAAAAAGCCTGTCGGGCGCAGAAGTTCTTATGTCAAACAAAAAACAAGACAGGCTTTAATTTTCTTCACAAAATTAAAACTAAGAATAGGAAATTTTGTATGAAATATTACTCATTCTCTATTACTGATAAAAAGAGGAAGCACGCCGAAGCCGGAGAGTCGGGGCAGACTGTAAATCTGTTGCTTTACTGCTGAGCAGGTTCGAATCCTGCTGCTTCCACCAACCGCTGATAATGTAACGGCAGCATGCAGGAAATGTACTCTTGTTGTCCGGGTTCGATTCCCGGTCAGATGGTCAAAAGAAAGTGAATGGTGAATTTTGCTTCGCAAATGAATCGTCAAATTGACAATTAATCGGTAGGAACTACTCATTTACGATCAAAAAAAAGGTAAGAGAAAAGTTTGTCAAGCGCAGACGATCTTTCAAAAGCAAAACAGGCATAGTTTATATAGATAGACAGGCTTTCTCAAACCTTCTAAAAATAAGCAATGGATAATATTATCGATCACTAATTACCCATTGCTTATTAGTCCGCGGGAATGGTGGAATTGGCAGACACACCTGATTTAGGCTCAGGTTTTTGGGGGTTCGAGTCCCTCTTCCCGTACGAAATATTATTGATGAATGGTAAATAATGATTGATGAAATAGGTGAACTAATATCATTTTATCGCTTATCAATCATCAATGATTGTCTGGAAGAGTGGTGTAGCAGGTCTGCACGTTAGTCTGAAAAACTAAAGGTACAGGTTCGATTCCTGTCTGTTCCGCCATAATATAAGTAATGAGTAATAAGCAATTATGAAGTATGATTTAGATTACCGATTACCAATTACTCATTACTTATAAAATTGATTCATGGTGTAATTGGTCAGCACACAAGACTTTGACTCTTGTTGTTCAGGTTCGACTCCTGATGAATCAACAAAAAGGTGAATGGTGAATTTTGCTTAGCAAGTGAATGGTGAGTTAAAAACCAACATCAAATTGACTAGCGAAGCGGATTGATCCGAAAGAATTCACAATTGACAATAAATGAAAGGTGAATTTTTAGGCTAAAGTTTAATCAAAGCACACTTGGCAAAACCCTTAACCGCAATTCCACTCCTTTGGAGGGGTGGCGAAAATTCTGAAAGAATTTTTGACGGGGTGGTTTTTTAAGCGTGAATGGTCAATGGTCAATGGTGAATTTTGCTCCGCCAGTGAATGGTCAATTAAAAACCAGGATAAAATTGACAAGCGAAGCGAATTGACCCGCAGGAATTGACCATTGATAACATACAAATGGTGAATTTCATGCTAAAATTGCCACTTAAAACAGTAATAAATTAACATTCAAACAAATATGTAGAAAAAATGGAAACGCAACAAGAAACATGGCAGAACATGAACGGAAAAATCTTCCGCAACCCTATCACACAGCTGGTAGAAGAAGCCATCCTCCGCGAACAGGCCTTAGGCCACCGACTGAAAGTATGTGTGGGATCGGATTCCCATGTGTATGGTGATGTCATCAATTATGCTACGGCAGTCGTATTCATCCGGGAGGGGAAAGGAGCGTTTACCTTTATCAGAAAAGAAAGAGAATTCCAGCGCATCAGCATTAAAGAACGGATGCTGAACGAAGTCAACAAATCCGTAGAGATTGCCTATGCCATCTGTGCGGTGCTGGATGCCTATGGAGTAGAAATGGAGGTACACGCAGACATCAATACCGATCCGGATTTCAAATCCAATGTTGCATTGAAAGATGCGATGGGATATATTCTCGGAATGGGATACGTCTTCAGAGCGAAACCTTTTGCTTTTGCAAGTTCCAACTGCGCCGATGTGATGGTGTAATAAAAGGCAGGAAGCAGGATGATGGAGGCCGGAAATTTTTAAATAATCTTCATTTCCATTATCCGGCTTTTATTTTAAATCTAAAAAATTAAAAACCATGAAAACCATTTTAATCATCAACGGAGAAAGCTACTGGCCAGATTATTTCGCAGGATATCATGTCGTTCAGAAGAAAATTCAGACATCGGAATGTGTTGTCAAAGATTCGGCTTTATACTTTATCGATGCTGACGGAGCCTGTAAGCCGGATGTTGTTTTCTGGCGGCTAGGTGCAATAAATCCTGAAGCCAGGCACCGGAGTATATTGGAATTGATTGAATATTCGGAAATTCCCTGCGTAAATTCTGCTTCCAGCTTATTGATGGGTTACGACCGGTTGTCCATGCTGAACAGGCTGAAGAAACTTGGTTTACCTGTTATCGATTTTAATGTGGCTACCGGCACGACCCAGCTCAAAAACATTGAAATGAAATTTCCTTTCGTCGTTAAGGTGGGAAACCATCACGGCGGGTACGGAAAAAGCCTGGTTATGTGCGAAGAACAATGGGAGGAATTGAAAGACCTGCTGTTTATTCACAACGATTATGTAACGACGGAGCAATTTATAGATTATCAGGATGACATCCGTTACCTTGCTGTAAATAATAAGGTCTGGGCGATGAAAAGGATAGGCAAATATTGGAAAGCCAATTCTTTAACCCGGGAATATCAGCTGATCAGTCCGGAAGAAGAGTGGATCGAAAAAGTAAAGCGGTTACAGGAAAACATCAGGGCTGATATTGTGGCGATTGATGTGCTTCAGACAGAAAAGGAGGAACGGTTTATTTTGGAATACCACGATATTCCGGGATTATCAGGATTTCCTGACGAGGCAAAAACAGAATTGTCAGAGATTGTAAAAAGTAAATTAAAATAATAAAAACCAATAACCATGTTTTTTTTAGTTCAGGCAAACGTATATCACGATCCCGATCATTATAAGATCTTTGATGCCCTGGAAGAATTGAATATCGATTACCAGGTGATCAATATTCCTCCAACGGCAGAGAAAATAGATTTTAAAACCAACCGGACAGATGTGTTCGTTTACGGATCCGTAACCATTGCCAGACTAGGAAGACAGAACACCCACTGGTTCCCGGGCTCATTTTACGGAGGCAATCATCTTTATGAAATCTATTCAAAATATTACGGAGCGTATCTTCTGAATCATGAAGTTACGGTTCACAAAATTTCGGACAAGCTTATTTGGGAAAAAGATGAAAAGAAATTCATCAAGCCCTATAACGAAGCCAAGATTTTTACGGGCAGGGTATTCAGCGAAACGGAATGGGAGGATTTTGTATTTGAAGCCCTGAAAAATTCATCCAACCGGATTACGGAAGATTCTCTCATCCAGGTTTCCGAAGTAAAAAGGACATTGAAGGAAGCCAGGCTCTGGATCGTAGGCGGGCAGATCATCGATGCCGGATATTATAAATTTAATAACCAGGCTCCTTTTGAGGAAAAAGTTTCGGAAGACGGACTTGCTTTTGCCAGGGAAATGCTTCAGCTTTTTAACCTTGAAGAAGCATTTGTCATGGACATCTGTTTAACGAAAGAAAGCTGGAAGATTGTTGAAATTAACTGCATCAACAGTTCGGGATTTTATCCGAACACCAACGTGAAAAGTATCATCAAAGCTTTGAATATTTACTTTTCAAATTAAAAAATAAAGCAATGGAATTGACAAAAAGATTACTGTTCCTTAACGATATAAGAAATCCAAGGGACGCCTATCGATATACGAAACAGGAGATTTTCCAAAGAGATGACTGGCATATCGTCCGGAATTATCAGGCATTTGTCGACCGGATTCTGGAAAAAGGGCTGCCGGAAATGATCTCTTTTGACCATGACCTTGCCGATGAGCATTATATGGAAACAGACCCTGGTAAATTCGTTGAGAAAACAGGCTACGACTGTGCCAAATGGCTGGTGGAATATTGCATGGATCATTGTTTAGATCTGCCGGAATATTATTGCCATTCCATGAATCCGGTCGGGAAGCAGAATATTGAGAGCCTTTTAAATAATTTTAAAAAACAATAATGAATATTTTTGGATTCATACAAGAGATAAGAGACCATCTGAAATACAGCTTTGATGAGGTGGACGGATGGTTTGAGAAAGACAGGATAACGTTGGATTATCGGCCTTCCAACGGAGGCTGGACGGTCCGGCAGATTCTGGAACATATTTATCTGACGAACTTCTACCTGCTAATCCTTATTGAAAAAGGTTCAAAAAAGGCACTTCGGAATTCCGGAGGTCAGGACCTGGATGCTGAAATACGAAATTATGTTTTCTACAGGGAAAAGTTTGAAGAAGTAGGAGAATACGGTGCCTTTAAATGGATCAGACCCGAACATATGGAGCCGAAAGGGGAAATGCAGTTAAATGAAATCAGAAGCCTGATGTCCATGCAGTATCATCAATGTCTGATCTATCTGGACCGGATGAAAAATGGGGAAGGACTGCTCTGCAAAACCACCATGACCGTGAACGGATTAGGGAAAATAAATGTCTACGAGTATATTTATTTCCTGTCGCTTCACGCCAAAAGGCACCTGACCCAGATGAAAAATAATGAATCAGAACTTGATAAGCTTTAAAATATACCATCCATGATTTGATGGTAAACGGAATAGAGAAGACAGGATAATCTGGAGATCTTGGATTTTTCATTCCAGAAAGTTAAAGTTTATGGCTAAATAAAAACTAAAAAAAATGATTTTTAAAACATATAACTCGATAGAAAATGCTTACCAGGCCCGCGTGATCGAACAGATCAGGATCCAGGGCTTCGGGGATGAGGTTTTTATCGTGCAGGAAAAGGTTCACGGTGCCAATTTCTCTTTCTTCACCGACGGAAAGGAAATTAAAATCGCAAAAAGAACCGCTTTTATTCAGGATAATGAAAAATTTTTCAATGCCGTTCAGGTCCTTGAGCGTTACAGGAAAAATGTAATTGAGGTTTTCGGTAAAGTGAAAGCTTTGTATCCGGACGCTGAAACCGTAGGGATCTATGGGGAAATATTTGGAGGAGGATATAAACACAAAGAAGTGGAGCCTGTGAAAGATGCCGTAAAAGTGCAGAAAGGTATTGAATATGCCCCTCATAATGAATTTTATGCGTTCGATATTAAACTGAACGGAACCACCTATCTGGATACGGAATTCGTTAACCATATTTTTGAGGAAACCGGATTTTTCTATGCAAAAATCCTTTTTCATGGAACTTTGGAAGAAGCTTTAGCGTTCCCGAACGTATTCGATTCCAAAATTCCCGGCTGGCTGGGACTTCCTGAACTTGAAGACAATAGGTGCGAGGGAACCATTATAAAGACCCTGGAAACCCGCTACTTCGGAAACGGCGCGAGGGTTATTCTGAAAAATAAAAATGAAAAGTGGATCGAGAAATCCAAAGTGATAAGAAAACAGGAGAAAAAAGTTCAGAAGCAGATCCGGTTTGGTGAAGATGCCCAAAGAATCTGGGAAGAGCTTGAGCAATATGCAACCGTTAACAGGCTGAACAATGTCATCAGCAAAATTGGTGAATTTGAGCCCACAATGGCTGGAAAAGTGATTGGTCTTTTCGCAAAGGACATCCTGGAAGATTTTGGAAAAGATTTCCCGGAAGCTTTCGACAGCATCGAAAAAAAAGAACAGAAAAGGATCAACAAAAAGCTGAATGCCGTGGTAATTGACACGGTGAAAGCAGCGCTGGCTGTTTCTGAATAATCATTTAAAAAAAGCGATTAAAATGAAAAAGATAAGTACATTATTTAAAAAAGACATACATAATTTAGGACGGGTTATTAACGAAATCAATCCTGAAAACCGATGGGTTTTTGACGGTGAAGCAGTAGCAACGCAGAAGTTCGACGGTTCCGCATGTGCAGTGATCAACGGTAAGCTATTCAAAAGGTACGATGCCAAAAAGGGGAAGACGGCTCCGGAAGGGGCGATCCCGTGCCAGGAAGCAGATCCGGTAACCGGGCATCATCCGCACTGGGTGGCCTGCGACCCGGCCGGAAAAGAAGATGCTTACTTCTGGGAAGGTTTCCACGCTTTGGCCGGATCGGGCAAGGTAGAAGACGGTACCTACGAACTGATCGGCGAGAAAGTACAGGGAAATCCCGAAAACATCAAAGGCCATTTGCTGGTAAAGCACGGCAGCGAGATCCTCAATCTGGCAAGTCTTGATTTCGAGTGGATCAAAAGCTTTTTGAGTAATCCCGACAATAACATGGAAGGCATCGTTTTCCATCACACCGCTGATGAAAGAATGTGCAAAATCCGGAAATCCGATTTCGGCATCCGTAGAAAGGCGGGAAAAGAATCCGTTTTTAAATAAATTGAGTTTCGGTAATAGGGTTTACCGGAACTTTTTATGTGTTTAATCAGTCATGGATTTTCTTGTTATGTTTGTACAGCAGTGAAGAAAACGTTCATTGAAATCTGATTGTTGGTAATAAATTTTTACTGAAAAAACAGGGTGCTTTGCTAAGTGAAAAAGTTTATGCTGAGCCTGTCGAAGTAGCTTGGTAAAATTAAAAACAGGTAGGTGTCAGAGAATCTCTATGAACTTTGCGTTAAATGAACAATGAGGATTAATAACAGATAATGAAAATAAAAACTTAAAAAATGTTACAGGCAGAAATAAAAAGTCTTTTTAAAGAAGACATCAGTATATTAATAAAAATTCCGAATTCATCGAAGCATTATCTGTGTGATTGCGGTGAGGCAAGTTTGCTGACGGTAAAAGAAGTGCAATCCGTATCGGCAGTATTCATCAGCCATACCCATATTGACCATTTTTCAAACTTCGATGGGATTTTCAGGCATCAGATCGGGAGCGGGGAAAAAGTGGTGGTCTGCGGACCGAAGAATATTCACCTGCAGATTGAAGCACGGTTGAAATCCTATACCTGGAACCTGATTGATGAAAACGCCATTGAATATGAAATCCGTGAAATTGTTTCCGAAGAAGAAATTAATATCTATAAAATCCGTCCGCCACTCTGGAATCTTGAATTGATCAAAACCCAGGATTTCCTTTTTGAAGATGAATATGTGAATGTCGATTTTGCAATTCTGGACCACAAGACCGATTCCATCGCTTATCTTTTCAAAGAGAAAGATTCCGTGAGTTTTAATGAGAATGGTTCTGAATTCAAAAAAGGAAAATGGATCAGCGAACTGAAAACGGCTTTCGAAAATAATGAAACCGATAAAGCCATTGAAATCGGAGGAACGGTTTATCAGGCTTCGGAATTATTCCATCTGCTGACGCAGAACAAAGGCTATAAACTCGGTGTTATAATGGATCATGCGGCAGAGGGAGGAAACTATGAAAAAATAAAAACGGTTTTCGGGAATGCAGATATGGTGTATATCGAAACCTTCTATAAAGATGAAGATCGTGAATTCGCAATAATGAATCACCACAGCTTCGCTTCGGCGTCCGGAAAAATCATGAAGGAATGTAAAGTTAAGGAAGCCGTACCGGTCCATTTTTCAAGAAGGTACACGGAAATCGACAGGCTGGACATCGAGACGGCTTTTTATAAGGCTTTCAGAGAAGATTGAGCGGGACCGTTTAAAATCGAAATTAATAACTAAAAAATGAATTATGCAATATAAAATACCTTTTCATTTTGATATGGAAACTGCTGATCCTGATGATGCGATGACGTTGGCCATTTTGGCAACGCACCCCCGGGTTTATCTTGTAAGCGTTTCCGTACATCCGGGAGGAAAGGACCAGATCGGTTTTGTAAGAAAGATCCTTAATATTCTGGACCGGGAAGACATCCGGATCGGAGCCGGTACTCCCAAATCTAATGCTCCGCGTGTATCCGTGTTTCACCGGGATTGGATCGGAGGATTTAAAGATTCGGAAGCGGATGGTTCCGCAGTAGATATTATGGCTGAGACCCTCCGTCAGTTTCAGGATAGTACATTGTTGACAGGAGCAGCACTTACAAATCCGTATGCTTTATATGAAACCGGGATCTTTTTCGACCGGTGGTTCTGTCAGGGAGGCTTCGCCGGGGATAATATCGTTCCTAAGGAACATCGGCTGGAAAAATTTGACGGAAAGATGACCTGCGCAACTTTTAATCTGAACGGAAATCTGCTGGCTGCTGAAAAACTGTTTTCAATCCCGATTACCGAAAGGCGCCTGATCAGTAAAAATGTCTGCCATGCGGCGGTATTCACCAAAGCTGATGCGGAAATGCTAATGCCTTTCAGAAATCATAATAAAGGATTGGACCTCTTTTTGAAAGCTGTGGAACTGAAAGAGAAAGCCCTTCATGATACGGTAGCCGCTTTACTGGCCATCGATCCTTCAAAAGCACTTTGGGAAGAGGTCATCCCTTACCGGACCCGCGGCGAATGGGGCTCGTGGAAAGCGGAAGAAAATCCCGGAAAAAGTCCTTCATTGATTACCACATTCATTCCTGATCTGAAAGATCTTTGGATGTTGATCAAACCTTAAGCTATTGGCAATGTCTATGTTTTAGGGTAATAACTCTTAAAATTTGACTGCATAAGCTTAAAAAAATGAATACAATTAATAATCATCAGTTAAGTGTGGCTCTTGTCAATCCTGAAAAGTGAGATTGATGACAGCACTAAACTTTTAAAAAAAATAATTAAAAAAATGAAACCCAATATATTTTTTACGGCAGACCACCATTTCGGTCACGAAAATATCATTAAATTTTCCGAAAGGCCATTTGCGTCTCTGGAACAAATGAATGAAGAACTCATCAAAAGATGGAATGAAAGGATCGGAGAGAACGATACCGTTTACCATTTAGGCGATGTCAGTCTGGGCAAACCGGATTTCACAAAAGAAATTTTAGACCGGTTAAACGGAAGCATTCATCTCATCAAAGGCAATCACGAAGGAGCGGCACTAACTTATCCGAAACGCTTTGCTTCCATCAGGGATTACCATGAATTAAGGATCGACGAACCGGAAAACGGCAACGGCAAGCAGAAGATCATCCTTTTCCACTACGCGATGCGGACCTGGAACGGCTCCCACCGCGGCGTCTGGCAGCTCTACGGCCATTCGCACGGAACATTGCCGGACGATGAAACGGCCTTAAGCTTTGATGTGGGCGTCGATTGCCATAACTTCTATCCTGTTTCCTACCAAGAAGTAAAAGAAATGATGAAAAAGAAAAAGTGGACCCCGCCGTTTGCCCCGAGAAATTAAGAGAAAGGAAGCTGGGTGATGCATGCTGTATGTTCTGGAGTATTGTAAAAACTTCCTGTGTTCTTCAGTTCATCATCCGGCCATGATAGAAAAAGTAAAAAAAATGTAAAATGGAACCTGGAATCTGATAGGAAAAAAACTTCCGTCACCCCGCCTCCATCGTCCAGCCCAAACACACAACAATGAAAACAACAAATAAAATAATAGTGATCGATCTGGAAGCCACGTGCTGGGAATATGATAAAATCCCGCCCGGCCAGAAAACCGATATTATTGAAATAGGAATCTGTACTTTGGATACAGATGCAAAGATCATTTCCAACAAGCAGAGCATATATGTGATTCCCGAAAGATCAAAAATCAACAAATTCTGCACGGAGCTTACCGGAATTACCCCAAAACTGATTGAAGAAAAAGGAATCTATTTTGAAGAAGCCTGCGAAAAAATCCGGGAGGAATACGATCCTGAATCGATTGCCTGGGCCGGGTTCGGAGCCTTTGATAAGGAACAGATCGTTGAACAGTGTGACTATCTGGGCATTGAAAATCCTTTTTCCGGAAATTACATCAACATCATGCACCGCTTCAAAGCCTACAACGGCTTGTATAAAATGATGGGACTCAAAAGAGCTCTGAAAGCCCTGAATATGGAATTTGAAGGCAACCATCACAGCGGGGCGGACGATGCTTATAACGCTGCCCGGATTTTACGGGAAATGCTGAGATAAAAGGTGGGAAGATGGGTGATGGATGCTGGAAGTTATAGCAGTGTGGAATGAAGTCCAGTCTTCAACAGCAAAGGAAAGTAAGGCGTTGGATACTGGAAGTTTTTACAGTATTCAATTTATCCCACTCATCCTTTTACGTGATATTCAGTATGGATATTTGGTTTAAAAACCGGATTTTCACAGTAATCATTCATCCATCAGCTTGGCTTCCAGTTTCAACAAATAATCTAGCTGAATCTGGCTATGGTAACCTGGAAGTTCTGTAGCATACTCAAGCATCCAGCTTCCATCACCCATCATCCAGCCAATCAATCTGGAGGAACTAGGATATGAGAAACGGGCAGTTTTAAAACACACGAACATCCCGCTTCCATCACCCATCTTCCAGCCAATCAATCTGGAGGAACTAGGATATGAAAACGGGCAGTTTTAAAACACACGAACATCCCGCTTCCATCATCCATCTTCCAGCCAATCAATCTGGAGGAACTAGGATATGAAAACGGGAAGTTTTAAAACACACGAACATCCCGCTTCCATCATCCATCTTCCAGCTAAACAATCAAATTTTAAACAAATGAAAACAACAGACAACATATTAATTATAGACCTTGAGGCAACGTGCTGGAACGACCGGCCGCCGAGAGGTCAGGAAAGTGAAATCATCGAAATCGGGGTATGCCTTATGGATGCCGCAACCGGTAAGGTTTCACGCAGCGAAGGCATTTTGGTAAAGCCTCAATTTTCAAAAGTCAGCCCGTTCTGTACGGAACTGACTTCCATAACCCAGCATATGCTCGATGACGAAGGTATTTTACTGGAAGATGCCCTGGATATCCTGAGAGCGGAATACGATTCCGAAAACCTGACCTGGGCAAGCTATGGAAACTACGACCTGAACATGCTTCAGAGCCAGGCCCGGAGATTCAATGTGGATTATCCGCTGAGCGATGACCACATCAATGTGAAAACCTTGTTCGGGGAACTGCACCCAATCGTCCGTAAAAGTGTCGGCATGGCCCGCGCACTGGGCGAACTGAACCTTACGCTGGAGGGTACCCACCACCGCGGTGTCGATGACGCCCGGAATATTGCCAAAATTCTGCACTGGTGCCTGAAAAGGTAAACTGGGAATAATGTAGCAATCTAATCATGTAACGATATAATAATGTGACTTTGTCAATGGAGGAATTTACGTACATATCGATATAATTGAACTCTCTTTTTTAAAGGGAGTTTTTTTTACGATTTTAAATAAAAGCAAAGCTGATTGTAAGAGATGTCTAAATAAAAGGAATAACGGTCAGCCCTGAAAGGGCGGCCTATACCAGCATCGGGTGCAGCCCGATGTCACTAAAGCCCGGTGAACTGAGCCCTGAAAGGGTGAAATACCGTAACATCCGGCGGGGAAAATAAAAATTTTTACTACGCAAAAACACTGCGTACCGGTCTTTTTACTTTGCATCATCAAAACAAAACAATGCTAAAATTTTGAAAAACAGATTTTAGTCAAAATATCAGGTAAGGTCTTGTTGAGTGTTTCTGGATAACACCATTGCAGAAGAATTTGTTTAGGAACATGATTTCCTTCTGTTCAGCTTGACCTGAAGGTTTCAGAGATTTAGCCAGAAAAATCTTACGGCTCTATGGGTTGAAGGTTCGAGTCCTTCTATCTCCTGAATGGGGATATAGTTCAAATTGGTAGAACAATAGATTTTTATGCGTGGGTTCGAGTCCCACCCTCGTTTCGGATGAGGTAGCTCAGTTGGTTAGAGTACTACACAATAACTGTAGTTGAAAATAGACTCAAAATCTATTTTTTTTCGAGTTTGAATATTCTCATTAAAAATATTCGGAAAAAATCCGGGATTTTTTCAGTTGTTAAATCAACATTTTGAAAAAGCCTGTGAGAAAAGATATTTTTCTGAAAATGAAATGGATACGAAGATCAATCATTCTTGAATGAGTTTTCTAAAAAGGACGGTTTTCTCCATGAGCGATGATAACGGATATCCTTTTTTGCCTGCAAAAAAGATAGCAGTGAACGTAGCGACCCGGGTTGTTGGTTAAGCCAGGGCAAGGGACACGGCCAAAATCTGAACATTGAGAAATGATTTCGAAAATAAGATGCTGAGATTTATGAATTTTTCAGAATGGCTTTTCTTCCGCCGTTTTTGGAAGAAGAGATTCCGGATTTACTTTTAATTAAAATGATAACCATTAAAAATATAGTCATGATAAAAAATATACAGATTAAAGCATATGAGCGAGGGTTGGTTTTCAGGAACGAAAACTTAACCGATATTCTTAAAGAAGGCAGTTTCTGGATTTTCGGAAATAAATCGGTGGAGGTATATGATATGAAAGCTTTGTTCAAGTCCGGTACCGACCTTAATCTCTTATTGAAAAACGAAAACCTGAAATCCATGCTCGAAGTCATAGAGGTAAAAGATGGGGAAATAGTACTGGTATACGAAAACGGAATTTTTAAAGAAGTTCTGCAGGTCGGGCAATATGCTTTCTGGAAAGGAATTTTAAACAGGGAATTTCAGAAAGCAGACTTAACGAAAGTGGAAATTACAGAGAAGATTTCCAGAACGATCCTTGAAAATATAAGACTGAAAAATTGTATTAGAAAATTCGTAATCACCAATCAATACAAAGGTATTTTGCTGATTGACGGAAAGTTAAACAGAATTCTGGAGGCCGGAACGTATTACTTCTGGAACAACGAAACTTCCATAGAAGTAAAATCGATTGATACCAGGATGCAGCAGATGGAAATCGCCGGTCAGGAACTGTTGACCAAAGATAAAGCTATGCTCAGGATCAATTTTTATGTACGTTTTCAGGTGGCAAATATTGAGAGGGCACTGATGGAGAACAAAGAGTATGATAAGCAATTATATATTCTGATGCAGTTGGCTTTACGTGAATTCGTCGGAGCTTTAACATTGGACGAACTGCTGTTGAAAAAAGATTCCGTAGGAAAAGAAATTCTTGGAAATTTAGGCAGCAAGGCCGATGAATTAGGTTTGAAAGCTTCTGATGCGGGAATAAGAGATGTAATCTTAACAGGGGAAATGAAAGACATCATGAACCAGGTTTTGATTGCAGAGAAAAAAGCCCAGGCCAACAGCATTATGAGACGTGAAGAAACCGCGTCTACCAGAAGCCTGCTGAATACGGCAAAGCTGATGGAAGAAAACGAAGTACTCTGGAAACTGAAGGAGATGGAATATATGGAAAAAATCGCCGACAAAATTGGAGATATTACCGTTTCCGGAAACAGCAACATTGTTTCTCAGCTGAAAGAGATCTTCACAAAATAAAAACTAGTAACTGTTATTATAGAGGCGGATTTTGCGAAAGCAAAGCCTGTCTTGTTTTAAAATCAAAAGAGTTACGCAGGGACGGTTTACACCGGAATCAGATGCCAATCCAATTAATAAATCAAAAGTAAGTAACCGAAACAGATTTAAACTTTAAATCTGTTTATTTTTCTCCTGCCACTCCTCATAAGAAACCACCCCCAGTTCCGGCCGCCCTTCACCTTCCAGAATAGATATAAATTCCAGCTGATTGCCGTCCGGATCATTAAAATAAATCGCCAAAGCAGGCATCCAGGCAAAAACCATCGGTTTCTCACTTCCGTCTTTCAGAAAATTGTAAGATTTTAGATTTTTACTTTTCAGAAATCCAACAGAGTAATTCAGGATATCTTCTTTGTCGGCGGTAAAAGCAAAATGCCGGGTCTGCAGATTCTCTTTCTGCTCCCATAAACCCAGCATCGATTCTTTGTTTTTCCCGATCCAGAGGAAAGCGATTGGTCGGGTTTCATCCCGGTGCGCAAATTCCAACCCTAAAATTTCTGTATAAAATGCAATTGCCCTTTCCAGATCGCTTACCTGAATATGGGTTTCATATAATCCTTTAATCATAGTTTTCATTTTAAGGCACAAAGCTATAGAATGCATTTACAAAAATTTTCAATCCTCAATTCCTTTATATAAAATGGATGATAGAAAAATTGTATTCTTTGTTTACGCCGGTTCCTTAATTCATTGGTGTTATTGTTGGAAAGAGTAGTGTCGGTATTGTTTAAAAAAAAAATAAAACTTTTTCACAAAAAAATAAACTGCGCAAAAAGATTGCGCAAAGGGCCCCTTACTTTGCATCAGAAATCAGAGAGGAAACGATAATCCTCTGTAATGTTTAACAATAAAAAACAGTAACCATGAAATTTAATTTTTTGAGAAAAGAGAATAAAGCAGTGATGAGCTACGAAGGTGCAAAAGCATATACGATGACTCCTGCGGAAGAACTATACAGTGCTGTTGTAACAACAGGATTATCCAACGCAACCTATGAAAAGGGAAATGAAAGACTGGCGAGAATCCAGGCTCTGATTCAGAAAAACGATCCGGAATTCGTAGCCAAACTGGCTGTGTATGCAAGAAAAGAAATGTATCTGCGTTCGGTGCCCTTGGTATTAACGACCGAATTGGCGAAGCAGGCTTCCGGTACCGACCTGGTAAGCAGGACCGTTGACGGCGTCATCCAGAGAGCGGATGAAATCACCGAATTGCTGGCGTATTACCAGATGGCCAATGAAAGAACCGATCTGAAAAAGCTCAACCGGCTTTCAAAACAGATCCAGAAAGGCCTGGTGAAATCCTTTAACAAGTTTGACGAATACCAGTTTGCCAAATATAACAGAAAAGCGGAAGTCACTTTGAAAGACGCCCTGTTCCTCGTTCACCCGAAAGCAAAAGATGAAAACCAGCAGACTGTTTTCAACAAAATCGTAAATGATTCCCTGGAAACGCCTTACACCTGGGAAGTGGAGCTTTCCGTACTCGGTCAGACAAAATTTGCTGATGAAGCGGAAAGAAAAACAGCTTTCAAAGACAAATGGGAAGAATTGATCTTCAGCAACAAGCTGGGCTATATGGCGACCCTGAGAAACCTGAGGAATATTCTGGAAGCCGGTGTCTCTTCTCAGGCGATGGAAAAAGTTTGCAGGTATCTGTCGGATGAAAAAGCCGTAAGAAATTCAAAGCAGCTGCCGTTCAGGTTTCTGGCAGCCTACCGTGAGCTGAAAACTATCGGTTCCCCTTACCTGTCTTCTGTCCTGGAAGCGCTGGAAGATGCAGTAACGGTGAGTGCAAAGAACATCAGAGGCTTCGGTTTTGATACTTCCGTGGTCATTGCGGCCGACGTATCGGGTTCCATGCAGCAGCCGGTTTCCCCGAAATCCAAAGTATTGCTGTATGACATTGGCCTGCTGATGTCGATGATGCTGCAGTCACAGTGTAAAAACGTCATCTCAGGAATGTTCGGTGATACCTGGAAAAGGGTTACGATGCCTAAAAACGGGATCCTGAGAAACGTGGATGAGTTCTATAAAAGGGAAGGTGAAGTAGGATATTCCACCAACGGTTACCTGGTGATCGAAGACCTGTTGAACAGAGGGGAAAAAATAGATAAAGTCATGCTGTTTACCGATACCCAACTCTGGAACAGCAACGGAACCCGGAATTCTTTTGAAGATTCATGGAATCAGTATAAGAGATTCAACCCGGAAGCGAAACTATATATTTTCGACCTGGCAGGTTACGGAAAGCAGCCCTTGGATGTCAGAAAAAATGACGTGTACCTGATCGCAGGTTGGTCAGACAAAATCTTTGATGTCCTGAATGCTTTGGAAGACCGGAAATCGGCAGTAGAAATGATTAAAAAAGTGGTGCTGTAACAGGCACTGCTTTTAAATTAGTTATAAGTTATAAATAATGAATGATTTGAAGAATTGATTTGATCAGGAGCCTGATCCCGCTTTCCACTGTATCTTTTCCGCCCAAGCAAAAGCCTTACCAAAAAAGGATGCCGTTGCAATCGGGGCTATGAAAGATCCAAAAGTAGAAACAGAGAACAAATAGTAAATCCACGCAAGTTTTGAATTTCTGGTTCTTTTGTTTCAAGGCAAAGTGAACGATCTATCGCTGCTTCATTTCTATTAAAATCATAAAATAAATGGCAACTCATTTTTACAAAATCGAACAGGATCTTTCTACCGAAGCTCATTAAGCAATTCAGGAAGTGCTATTCTCAAAGATATTGTATTCCGGGGAGATAAAAATAAGCTTCCGTTGTATACTTTGAACATCATTAAAGAACTTGAAGCTGATAGTTTTAAGAAGACAAAACACATTCCCGATTTTAAAAGAAAAACAAAGACAAAAGGAAGCTATACCGAGAATAAAAACAGTTTCATCAGCACAATAGGATTTTACCTGCTCATCGGAGCCGTTATATTGATTCCGGTCCTGGGATGGATAAAATTTTTTGAATTGATAAGTTCGTTATTTTCAAATTAAATAAGCATCAAGACAATAACAAATTAATTATAAGCAAAAAAATGAATAAGATTCGAAATATCATTCGCATATAGATGGAAATAAAGCATTGTAATCATGATAAAGCTTATTAATGCAATAGAAATTAATCCTTTACAATACGCCGGAGAAAACCATGACTTGCCTGAAATTTCAGATTATCCGGATCCTGAGGAGTGGTTTAGAAAATGGAAAGAAGTGGCTTCTGCATTAAACTGTAATTTTAAAGTCATTGGTGAAAATTCCGATTTGGTTGATATTGAAACAATTGATGATGAAAACCTGGAAATGATTTTAGAAAAAGCTGAGAATTGGTGTGCTGCTTTTGATGGAGGAATTGTTATGACTGGAAATAATAAAATACGCATTGAACCGCAATGTTGTGGAAATATGGAGAATATACGGGAATGGCAAAAAATATTTGATAATAAAACATCTGATTGGTCAGAAATGTGGATCGGGCATCCCTGGATTTTTTACAGGAAGCAAAAAGGGAAAGTTCAGTTTTCAGATTATTCTGATATAGACTTAAAAGAAATTAAAGATATTGAACCAATTTTCGAAGTTGATGAAGCCGAATTAAAAAATGAGTTTCAAAAAGTAAAACAATACCAGATACATTTTAAAAATAGAATTACTGCTATTTTGAAAAAAATGAATGTCGATAGCGCAGATGAAATTTCAGCACTGCTGATGGGTATCAATGAAATAAACTGACCTGGGAAATGCAGGCGTTAAGAAAATAGGCTGTGCGAACGTTAAGAAAATTCTACTGTCCGAAGCGCGACACAAAACTAAAAACAGAGAATAGACACCTAATTCGCGCAAGTTTAGAATTTTTAGAGCGTACAGTCGATTTTTAGCAGGAGTTTCCAAGTCTTGAATTTTTGGTTCTTTTGCTTCAAGGCAAAACGAACAAATAAATTTCAACTGCGTAAAAACAATGCGCACTAGTAGATTAATTTTGCTTCAACAAAAAACAACAACCATGAGAACTTAAAAAAGCAAGTGTCGTAAAACAGAATTTCTTCGTTTCGGGGATGGCAATGCAGGTTCGAATCCTGCTCCCGGAAGTTCCGGGATAGTGTAAAGGATCACTCCATCGGTAAGTCTCTGTCTGCTTTTACCTTGCTTAAAAAACTAACCGGTGCCGTAAGAAAAGAATTCCTTCGATTTCCACTTGAACCAGAGTCTTTTCGCTGCATCGCCCGGTTTAAACAACCAATGTCGTTACCGTAAGAGATCCATCGTCATACTTAACATTTGAATAGATAACCAAACTCTTATAAACTGTTACTTGGTTTTTTTAAAAATAATTTTAACTGCGTAAAAATAATGCGCACTTAAGCTATATTTTGCAAAAAGAAAATACAATAACCATAAAAACTCAAAAACAACCGATGCCGTTAGAAAGGGTTCCTTCGACTTTCATTGAACTAAAAACGCTTTCTGAAGATTGCTCGGTTTAAATAACTTACAGATGCCGTAGATAAAAGCTACTTCATTTTTTACAGAGGTTCAAATCCTTTCGCCGGAAGGTGTGGCTGAGTGGCTAGGCTGATTTAAAGACCGCTTTTATCATTGTTTGCCTTGTAATTTTTAAAATAGTATAAAAATAAAATCAGGTATCGTTTCAGAATCATACTTCGATACTTAAACATTGGGTCGCAGGTTCGATTACTGCCATTCCTGTGGTAAACGGGATGTAGCTCAGCAGGTAGAGCAGATGACAGAAGATTCTAACAGGGTTACCTTGATTTAAAAACAAAAGAGTGCCGTAGGAAAGGCTTACTTCGGATAAAATATAGACCTCAGAATCTATGAACAAGTGCAATTTCCCGAATAAAAGTAGGGATCAGGTGCATGTCTGCTTTTTCGCCTTTTGCCTCTTTTTTAATATAAAATCATATCGGGTGTCGTAGTACAGAAATACTTCGTTCCAGGCTTAAGATGCAGGTTCAGATCCTGCCTGTGAAAAACAGTCGTCTAAAGAGCAGGACGTAAGCCGTAAGTGTCTGTATGGCAAATTACCCCGATAGAAACCAAGAGTGCCGTTAGAGAAAACTTACTTCGGTTAATCTTATGATGTTGGTTCCACTCCAGAATAAACCTTAATGGGTTTATATAAAGGGTTTTCTCATCTTTTGCCTCTTTTAATAAAAAAAAGTTACAGATAAGTGTCGTAGAAAAAGGGTACTTCGTAAATATAACGGCCCTAAGGTAGCGTCATTCGGGCGACCGAACCGGTGAAGTTGGGTTGAAAACCAACCGGGCAAAAGTTTTCGTAAGAAAGCGCAAGTCTCCCGTAGATGTAGAATTGCCGGCTCACTGCCCGAAAAGGGTAAGAGCGGCGCTCTGAAAAGAGCATCCCTTTTCCGCTTTTTACCTTATCTGTATACAATAAACAAGTGCCGTAGAATAGTGTTACTTCGCTCATTACGACGGGGTCGCGGGTTCAAGTCCCGCCTTTTCCACCATGCAAAACACAAAATCCAGATAGGAAAAGTAGCTCAGTTGGTTAGAGCACGCATAGACGCTTTTCGGTTCGACTCCGGCAGAACGATGCCCCGCTTTTTCTTTACCCGTGTATTACCTTTACAAAAAAATCCGGTGAATTAAATATTCACCGGATTTTTTATTTCAGGGTGCAGAACCCGGAGTTATTTTTTGGAAGTTATTTTTTGATACTCTTCCTCAAAGGTCTTCTTCCATTTGGCAATGGTTGTTCTGCTTATTTTATATTTCTTAGACATAAAATTCGTAGAGAGGCCATGTTTCTCCTGGTACTGAAGCAGCTTCAGCATGGTTTTTTTATCATACGTCTTCAGCTTCTGGTTGTTCCTCAGACTTTCTTTTGACGATTCAAAAACCAGATCATTAAACTTCAGGATATCTTCCGTTGTTTTCAGGTTTTTTATAAGCCGCTGTACCTTAGGATCCTCCAGTTTTTCGGGATCCCTTTCTTTCAGCATGTCTTGGTAAATTTTTGTGTAATTAGGGCGCATCATTTTTTTCAGGATTTAAATTTTTTGAAGCCAACGGTGCAACGTACTTTTGGGAATGGAATATTCGTCGATAATTTCGCTGTGTGTCATTTCTCCGGACTGAATCTTCCCGATAATGAAATCCTTAATCTCCTGAGTATAAATATTCTTCCTGAAATAAGGAATCTTATCGGATTTCGGATTTTTAGTCTTATCTACCGCAGAAGGAGGCGAATAAAGGATCAGGTGGGAACTGTATATCCTGAAAAAATCATATTCCAGTAATTTTGAGCATCTCAACAGAAGATCTGTATCTATAGATTTGCTTTCATACATTTTTTCAACGGCTTCTTCATCTTTTTTCAGGAAGCTGCATACTCTTTCTGAGCTCAATTCCAGTTCATTAACTCTTTCTTTAATAAACTTTCCGATATGTATTTCTTTGTACAACATTATGTATTAATAAATCTAGGTGTTATAAACAATTTTCGATTAACCGCAAGGTTATATTATTTTCAATAATTTCTTTTTAGTTCGCTTAAAAAAGGTTGATGGAAAATTATGAAGTGTAAATAAATACGATAAAATCAGATTTTTAGTTTGCTAAAAATACCGATGAGGTACAATCTGCCTTTTAAATCATAAAGAAATTTGCATGTTACTCTATTATTCTGGCAATAATACGACCTTCCTTTCCTATCCATCATTAATTTTTGCCCTAAAACATACTTTCCAACTTTTTTAAAGTATGGACGATAATATATGCTTCTTAAAATTTTTTCCGTGCACTATGTTTCTTACAAAGTCAAATATAGAAAAAATTATATATTTTACCGAAAAAAATAAGCCTAAAATTTAGCTAAACTTAAAAAAACATTAAAAATGATATAAAATAATCCATATTTAGTGAAAAAAATGTGGTGTCATAACGTTTGCTTAGCAAATTTTTAATTTTTCCCTAAGACTGTCCGTCTGAGCCGATCTTCACACGCAATTAGTATCAGAAAGATTTGAAAAGTTACCGGCAAAATTTTTTAAACTGACATTTTTCATCAGAAGATATGAGTTGTCTTGACAAATATGATGAAAATGAAATGCTCCCGAAGCCTGAAGTATAAAAAAATTGTACGGAACGAATCTTACCGCTACCTTTGCAGCGCATGAAAAATTCCATCGCTTTATTCGATTTCTCTAAAAAAATTAATTGTAAAAACGAATTGCTGGCAGGCCTTACGGTGGCTATGACCATGATTCCCGAATCGCTATCATTTGCTATTCTGGCCGGGCTTTCTCCCCTCACGGGATTGTATGCGGCTTTTATGATGGGGCTGGTGACCGCTGTTTTTGGCGGGCGCCCGGGAATGGTATCCGGTGGAGCAGGCGCAACTGTTGTTGTGCTGATTGCCCTGATCAAAACCCACGGCGTAGAATACCTTTTTGCCACCGTTATTCTGGCGGGTATTTTCCAGATGATGGTCGGGATCTTTAAATGGGGAAAATTTGTCCGTCTTATTCCGCAGCCTGTCATGTATGGTTTTCTGAACGGTTTAGCGGTTATTATCTTCATGGCGCAGGTCGAGCAGTTTAAGTTTACCGGGGCAAATGGAACTGTGGGCTGGCTGCAGGGTACCCCTTTATATATTATGGCAGGACTGGTAGCGCTTACGATTGCCATTGTGTATTTCTTTCCGAAAATAACCAAGGCCGTTCCGGCTTCTCTTGTCGCTATTATAATCATTTTTGCTGCAGTTGCCGGATTCAGTATCCCAACCAAAACGGTAGCCGACATTGCCAGCATTAGCGGGAGCCTTCCTGATTTCCATATTCCCGGAATTCCCTTTTCTCTGGAAAGCTTACAGATCATCTTCCCATATGCCCTGATTATGGCCGGGGTCGGGCTGATTGAATCGCTCTTAACCCTATCGATGGTCGATGAAATTACCAATTCCAAAGGAAATGCGAATAAAGAATCGGTAGCACAGGGACTGGCGAACATTACCAACGGTTTTTTTGGCGGAATGGGAGGCTGTGCGATGGTTGCCCAGACCCTGGTGAATTTAAATGCAGGTTCAAGAGCAAGGCTTTCCGGAATAATTGCTTCCATCACCATTCTGATCATCATTCTGGTAGGTGCTCCATTTATCGAAAAGATTCCGATGGCCGCCTTGGTAGGAGTCATGATGATGGTGGCCGTCAGTACTTTTCAGTGGGTTTCCATAAGCATTATCAATAAAATGCCGAAATCTGATATTTTTGTAGGAATGACGGTTGCGCTAGTTACTGTTGTTTTGCATAACCTGGCACTGGCCGTTTTAGTAGGCGTAGTAATTTCTGCTTTGGTTTTTGCCTGGGATAACGCTAAAAGGATTCGCGCCAGAAAATATATAGATGATAAAGGCGTTAAGCATTATGAAATTTTCGGGCCGTTATTCTTCGGTTCCGTAACTGCTTTTACCGATAAATTTGATCCGGTTCATGATCCGGAGCAAGTGGTAATCGATTTCAGGGAAAGCCGGATTGTCGATATGAGTGCGATCGATGCGCTGGATAAATTGTCCAAACGATATGCTCAGTACAGCAAAGAACTTCACTTGAAACACCTTAGTGAAGACTGCCGGAAAATGCTGAAAAACGCCGAAGCTGTTATTGATGTGAATATTCAGGAGGATCCTACCTACAAGGTGATGCCGGAAAAGTAGTAAGCTGTATGCTAAAAATTGATCATAGTACGTCACAAAAATTCCATTAATAGAAGTGGACTTTAGTCATCTACGGAATAATAATGATTAATCGGCTTTAGCCTAAACTTACCAACTCCATTTAAAATAACGTGAATTCGACAGTAATTCTTTGTTTTTAAGCAATTTAATGGAATTGAAAGATAAATGAAAATCTTAGAGGCTTTAGCGTAGTACAAAAAAATTAGCTGATATTCAAAATTATGGGTAATATCCTTAAAAGACAGTGCTTCCCGCATCCAGCACCCCTCTTTCAGCCTTTTAAGTATGGTTTGTAACTCGAATCCACGTTAAAATAGAGTGCAAATACCTATATTGATCTGTGTATCCATAGGAAAAATTCACCATTAATAATTCACCCTATAAAACCCGACAAGGACCGCCAAATATATTGACAGCCCTTGCTTTTCATGTTAATAAAGTATTCGCAATATAGTCAGGCACCAACGCGTAGTGCGACAATTTCATGCTGATGGAAGCCCTTCCGCTTGCCAGAGTTCTCAGGTCGGAAATATAGCCGAAGGTAGAAGACAGAGGAACTTCTGCCGTAAAGATTTTTCTTCCTGATTTCTCATCAATCGAAGTGATAATTCCCCTTCGTTTGTTGAGATCCGCCGTTACAACGCCAGTATAATCTTCAATGGTCTGGATTTCAACCTGCATGATGGGTTCCATTAGTTTCGGCTTACAGGATAATCCGATAGCTCTGAAACCGTCTCTGGCAGCAATTTCAAAATCCTGAGCATGAGAATCGTTGCTGTGCGCCGATCCGTCCAGCAATGTAATCTTCATGCTTTCCAGTGGATTCCCGCTGATCGGTCCGTTTTCCATGGCTTCCCGGAATCCCTTCTCTACAGACGGGATAAATTCACCCGGAATAGCACCGCCTTTAATCTGGTTGATGAATTCCAGGCCGGCTTCACTGTTTTCCCGTGGTCCGATCTCAAACATAATATCGGCAAACTGCCCGCTTCCGCCATTCTGTTTGGAAAACTTTTCACGGTGTTTTCGTGTTTCCGTTAAAATCTCACGATAGGAAACTTTTGGTTTACCCTGATTGATCTCGATCCCATGGTTCAGGCGGATTTTTTCCAATGTCACTTCAAGATGCAGCTCACCTAATCCGCTTAGCAAAGTTTCTCCTGTCTGGTGGTCGCGTTCTACCACCAGAGACGGATCCTCTTCCTGAATTTTCGCCAGCACCAGACCGAACGATTTTTCATCGGCATTCGTTTTAGGCTCGATCGAAACACGGATCACCGGGGCCGGAATCGTAATGGATTCAAGCTGCACCGGACGTTCCAAAGAAGATAGGGAATCTCCCGTTTTCGCATCTTTAATCCCGGTTAAGGCCACAATGTCACCGGCTTTCCCGGCTTCTACCGTTAAGGTTTTGTCCGACTGCATCTGCAGGATCCTGGAAATCCGGAAATGTTCACCCGTTCTTACATTCTGTACCGTATCACCGGGTTGGATGCTTCCCGAATAGATTCTCAGCATCGCCAGTTTTCCCATGTGCTTATCAATGACCACTTTGAAAACCAGTCCGGAGAAACTTTCTTCTTCTTTTCTTTCCAGTTCTAAAGATTCTTCTGTTCCGGCATTTTTTGCTTTTACCGGAGGCAGCTGATCCGGAGCCGGAAGATAAGATGCGACAGCATCCAGCAATGGCTGGACCCCCTTGTTCCTGAAAGCCGAACCGCACAAAACGGGAACCAGGCTTCCTGACTGGCAGGTTCTTATGGTAGTATTTAAAATCAGGCCTTCCGAAATCCCGTTTTCTGCTTCCATGAAAGCCTCGAAAAATGCTTCGTCATATTCTGCCAGGGTTTCCATTAATTTCAGCCTGAATTCATTTGCCTCAGCCCGGTAATCTTCAGGAATCTCCTGTTCCAAAATTGTTTCCCCGTTTTCATCAGCCCAGTATAAAGCTTTCTGTTCGATCAGGTCGATAACCCCTTCAAAACGGTCTTCTGAGCCGATCGGAATCTGTAAAATCAGGGGAACGGCATTCAGTTTGGTCCTGATTTCGTCAGCTACGGCAAAGAAATCCGCTCCGGTCCTGTCCATTTTATTGATAAAACAGATTTTGGAGATTCCATGTTTTTCTGCCTGGAACCAGACGCTTTCTGTTTGCGGCTGAACACCCGAAGAAGCACAGAATACAGCTATGACGCTGTCCAGAACCCTCAGCGACCGTTCAACCTCTACAGCAAAATCAATGTGTCCCGGTGTATCAATAATGTTGATCTGGAAAACCTGCCCGTCTTTTTTCCATTGCGTGGAAATGGCAGCGGAAGAAATGGTGATGCCGCGGTTTTTCTCCTGGATGTCTTTATCCATAGTCGTATTTCCCTCGTCTACATTCCCGATTTTATGGATCATTCCCGTATAATAAAGCAACCGTTCGGTTAAGGTTGTTTTTCCGGCGTCGACGTGTGCTATAATCCCTATATTTCGTGTATTGTATTTCATGTTGTTTTATTTAAATTGTTGATTTTGTTTTGCTGCAGTTAACGGGTAAACATAGGAATTCCGTGTTCTTACAGGATAATCCATAAGAATAAAAACTCTGTCTTTCCGTTAAAATTTCAGGCAGCCTTTCCAATGATGAATGCTGAAAGTAGGGTAGCAAAAAAGACCTATCTGAACAGATAGGCCTTTGTTATATTTTTTTTATAAAGGTCGATCGTTATTCAGATAAATATTTAATGCTACCAAAGTACACCGCTCTGATAGGATTGCTTAAAGTGATTATATTTATCATTTTTGTTGACATTGTTGATTGTTAACCGGTTGCGAAATTAGCAAAAATTTTAAAAAATCAAAAGATAATTTGTAATTTTTTTATAGCTGTCATTACTGGCGATTGAAAAAAATAAAACCGCCCTGCAGAACAGGACGGCAAAATGTATTGATTGTCAGACTTATTCCTTAATGAATTTCAAAGTCTTCACGCCTTCAATTTCTACAAAATACGTTCCTCTGGAAAGTGAAGATACATTGATCCTTTCCTTGTCAGCAACCTGCCCTTTGGATAAAAGTCTTCCATTCATATCGGTGATGGAATAGGCTTTTGATCCTTTTACAGGTGCGTGAAATTCGATATAATCTTTTGCCGGATTAGGAGCGATACTGCCTGAAACCGATTGTGTTTTTACCTCCTTGGTTGAAAGGGTGGAGCTGTAAAGCTGATTGATCTCTCCAGTAGTAAGGGCTCTGTTCCAGATCCCTACATCATCTATACTGGCCGCAATGTATCCTCCGCTGATGGCTTTTCCGATGTAGATCGGCAAAGCGGTCTGAGTTGTTCCGGTGTAAGAATTGGTATTGCTTGCTACCAGTACGCCGTTTCTGTAAAGTTTCATGCTCTGGTTGCTATATACTGCCACATAGTGACTCCACTGTCCGGTAGTATAAGTTGTGCCAGTAGCCCATGTCCAGGAAGCTCCCTGCTTATTGGTCCCATAAACGATTTTAGAAGTATCCGACTGGATCAGCCAGATGAAATTGGAAGAAGCATTGGACCCGCTCATCAGCGCAACCCCGTCTGAAGTTGATGTTCGGTTGATCCAGAACGAAATAGAGTGGGCTCCCGACTGAGAAAAGCTATAGGATAATGCGCTATTCATGAGGTAGCTGCTGGTCCCGTCAAAAGAATAGGCCGCATTGGCATTTCCGTACCGGTCGGCCGTAAGCGTAGCTCCGTTTACCGTAAGGTTGTTATTGTTACCGCTCGAGTCGTTGGCACTCCCGCTGAACCCCCACCACGCAACCAATCCCGAGGCGGGAACATAAGCAGGTGTTTGTGCCTGGGAAACTCCTGCTATAAGGGCACAGGCTAACAGATAGATTTTTTTCATAGATTTATTTAATTTAACAATTCAAATATATAAATAAAAAATAATAAAAATAGATTGGTTGTGGTATTATTTATGTGATTTAAATAATTTTAATGTCTTTATTTAAGATAATAATTATTTAAATGCATTGTATTTTGAATAATTGATATTGTTAAATTTATGATAAGTCATTTGATATTGATAAATTTTTAAATGTCTGATGTCTTAAATATTCTTAAAAAAAAACAGGATAAGTAAGAAAATTCTATCTTTGGAGAGAATTGGAACAATTCGTTTAAACTGATGATGAAAAAGAATGAATCGATTGGTCTTTTTCAGGAAAAGCTAAATGAATTTTAACTTGTAACATGTTGAAAACAGATATAGACATCCGCGGTCACTCCCATTTTTCTTTTGATCTGTGGCTTACCCTGATAAAATCTCACCCTGAATTTAAAGCAAAAAGAGTGGAGCTGTTCGCTTCGTTTTTTGAGATTGAAAAACCGGTGGATGAAGTGGTAAAAGTGGTGAAGTATTACGATGATCTCTGCAATTCCATTAATGAAGTCATCGGAGGAAATGTAGATACCTTTGAAATATATCTGTTGATTTTACATGCGCTTGGAATAGACTTAAAAACAATTCATAAAGACCAGCTGAATGCGTTTTACCAGCAAAGTGAAGACCTCTTCCTGGAATATAAACCGGTTGTGATTTTTGAAAACCTGCATCAGTTTTTTGATGAGATTAAAACCCAGGGGAAAACCATTAATATCCTCAGCAATACAGGATTCATCAAAGGCAGAACGATGAGGAAGTTTCTAATCAATGAAAATCTCGATCAGTATATCGATTTCCATATTTACTCTGATGAGATCAACTGTTCCAAACCGGATGCGAAGATCTTTCAGGAAGTTAAAAATTTAATTAAAAACCCCGAGCTGGATCCCAGGCAGGTTCTCCACATCGGCGACAATCCCATAGCCGATTACAAAGGCGCGAAAGATTTCGGTTTCAACGCTCATTTAATCACCCACAAAATGTAATTATGAACAAGAGATACAGCTTACACCACATCCATTCGGCGGACGAGTTCACTTTCTCGCCAGAAGAATACAGCTTTTTCAAGTATGGCGATAAGGCCTACGCCGAAAAATTTGCAAAAGAACTGTTTGATGGATTTATTTCCGGGCACGAAGATATTTTAGATACCGATCAAGATATTGTGGTATTGCCGAGCCCTTACATGGCCATTCCCACCGCTTCCAATTTCCTCTGCTTTTACTTTAAGAAGCATCTGGATTTCTATCTGTTTCAGAAAGGGAAAAAATCAAGCATCCTTTCCAAAATCAACAGGAATCATACCTACACGACGGATTATGGGAATTTAAGCTTCGAAGACCGTAAAAATTTAATTGCCAACGATACTTATTACCTGGATAAAGATTTTCTTCGGGGAAAACTTTGTATTTTTATAGATGATATTAAAATTACGGGAAGCCATGAGTTTACCGTGAACAAAATTCTTGATGAATACAAGGTGGAAGCCGATTTTTTATTTATGTATTATGCAGAGCTGATGAATTTCGACCTGGATCCCAAAATTGAAAACTATTTCAATTACTATGCGGTGAAAAATGTGGAACATATAGCGAATGTAATGATAAGGCCCACCTTTCAGTTCAATACAAGGATCGTAAAATATATTTTAGGCCTCGATTCAGGTAATTTTGACTATCTTACGTCTAAAGTAAAGAAAGAGCAGATGGATCATCTCCTGGAATTGGCCATCAGCAACAATTATCATTTAATAAAAGAATACGAAAACAATATAAACACTTTAACACAAACCGAATTATATTATGGCTATTAACTTACAAAAAGGACAGAGAGAAAATATAAATGCACCGAAATTTACCGTAGGTTTAGGATGGGATACCAACAATACATCAACGGGAACGGCTTTTGATCTCGATGCCTCCTTATTTTTGTTAGGCGAAAACAAGAAGCTGGTTTCCGATAACCACTTTATCTTTTATAACAACCTGGAATCTCCGGACAAAGCAGTGATCCACTCCGGTGATAATTTAACAGGAGACGGAAACGGGGACGATGAGCAGATTAAAATCGATTTAACTAAAATTGATCCTGCCGTAAAGGAAATCACCGTTGTAGTAACGATCCATGAGGCTGATTCCAGAAGACAGAACTTCGGGCAGGTAAGAAACTCATTCATCAGGATCTTTAATACCGAAACGAACGAGGAAATCCTGAAATACGAACTGGATGAAGACTTCTCCATTGAAACCGCAGTGGAATTCGGAAGGATCTACAACAGAAACGGGGAATGGAAGTTTGAAGCCGTAGGTTCCGGACAGAGAGAGGGCCTTGAAAAATTTGTAGCAATCTATCAATAATTTACCATGGACAATCAGGAAAATCAACCCATAGATCCGCTTGGATCCATCGAGCCTTTAAAAACGTTCGAACCGACGCCGATGGCACCACCGCCAGGCATGGCAGCACCAAGTACGCCGCCGGCTCCTCTGGTAGACCGGGAAGGAAACGTAAACCTTACCCAGCTGCAATCGGAAGAACGCCGGAAATATGAAACCCTGGCGGATTCTATCGATGAGACCAATCCTGGATCCATCGTAAACTTCGGGGCAGATCTTCAGAGGACACTTTCCAACCAGAGTGACAGCTTCTTAGGGAATGTAAGAAGATCCAACTCCGGGGAAGTTGGAGAGCTGATTAATAATTTATTGGTCGAGCTGAACTATGTGGATGTTGAAGAATTAAACCAGAATAAATTCAAGAGCTTCTTAAGCAAGCTGCCTTTCATGAAAGGCGTGATGACTCAGATCGAGAATTTATTTGCCAAATATGATAAGATTATCAACAATATCGATCAGATTGCTTATAAAGTGAATGCAGGAATCATTACATCCACCAAGGATAATGCTGTTCTGCAGACGATTTTCGAAAGCAACGTAAATGCGATCAAACAGATTGAAGAGCTGGTAATCATCGGTAACCTGAGAATGGAAAAAGCCGGAGCCGAACTGGCCCACATGGAAGCAAATCCGCAGGAATTTCAGGATTACCAGATTGCCGATAAAAGAGATTTTATTGCACGACTGGACCGTAGGTTGGCGGATCTTAAAGTGGTACGCCTCATTATGATGCAGTCGCTTCCGCAGATCAGGTTGGTGCAGAACAACAACGTTTCGATTGCCGAAAAAGCACAGACGATCCTTACGACGACACTGCCGCTCTGGAAGAACCAGCTTTCATTGGCTGTGGCTATGTACAGGCAACAGCAGAGCATTGAGATCCAGCAGAAAGTTTCAGCAACCACAGAAGACATTCTTAGGAAAAATGCGGAGCGTTTGGGCCAGAACTCTGTAAATGTTGCAAGAGCCAACGAGCAGACCATCGTTTCGGTAGATGTTTTAAGAGAAACAACATCGAAACTGATCAATACTTTGAACGAAGTAAAACAGATCCAGAAGCAGGGTGCCGAAGGACGAAGAAAGCTCGACCAGGATCTGATGACCCTGGAACACGAACTGAAAGCCAACGTAAGAGGATAATCGCAGCAGCAAGGTGAATGAAGATGCCGTAAATATCATGTCCCAAAGCAAGAGAAGATTAACGAAACTTAAGCTTCTCGCGAATTTTTTTGAAAATGTCGATATCATTTCCATCTACATCAAGACGGATATTATCCACAATCTTTTTCAGGAAAACAAAGGGCTGGATTACAGCAAACTTGAGCTTTTTCACCTTCAGTTTACCGACAGCCTGATCGAGCTTCTGACGAAGATCAAAAGGCAGAAGGAAAATGATATGCTGGCGGTGATCAACGAAATGGAGGTCAACAATAAGTATATCTCCGGATTCGAGGAAAAACAGGCAGACGGTTTTGAAACCGACCGCAAAATGTACAGCGGTATTTTTTCAGACCATCTGAAAAACCTCTACAATGATCTTACGGAAGATAAATTCCGGCTGAACTGGGATAAGGTGATGTATTTTCACAAAAAATATGCTGCTGAGTTCTACAGACAGGATGTTGATGAAGAACTGCTGAAATCCGGAAACTTTCCGGCCTATCAGTATCAGGAGTACCGGATCGAAAGAAAGCTGCTGGGACGACTCAATATTCAGAATTTTAAAGTTCGTTTTGTCTGTGGCTATGCAATCTCGGTTAACGAGTATGAACTCTTCAGGATTTTTCAGTCTGATGATTATTTCATATTTGATATCGAAGGCCGGAAAATGTATCTGATCGAGGCTAAAAAGCTGGAGAAACTGGATACCTCACCCAATGAATCGAACCGGGGAACCATTGTTTATCAGCTCAAAAGGAAAAACGAGCAGCTGGAAGAAACCATGAACGAAAGGAAAAAAATACTGCCGGAGCAGGTGATGAACGTGCTGAAAGATTATCTTAAAAATCTGGAAAATACCGACATCATGAGCAAAATGTTCGACATCAATGAGGAAACCAATATCCTCCGCGCGATGCTGAATTTAAATTTAAATAATAATTAAAAGCGGATCAAACTAACGCTTTGCAAAAAACAAATTAACAAACTAAACATAAAAAGATGGCTATTAACTTACAAAAAGGTCAGAGGATAAACCTTACCAAGGAAAACGGAACCACGCTTTCACAGGCTTGTGTGGGAATCAACTGGGGGGCAATCGAGAAAAAAGGATTTTTCGGAGGCGTTACCAGAGAGGCAGTGGACCTGGACGGAAGCTGTATTTTATATGATGCTAACAAAAATGCTACTGAAATTATTTATTTCGGAAACCTGAAGTCTAAAAACGGAGCTGTAAGACACAGCGGCGACGACTTAACGGGAGATGTTAACGGCAACGACGGACTGGATAATGAAGTAATTACCATAGATTTCAGCAATCTGGATGCTAATGTAGAACACGTGGCATTGGTGCTGAACAGCTACAAAGGCCAGGATTTCGGTACGATTCCTTTTGCTTCCATCAGGATATATGAAGGAACACCAACCAACGTTAGGGAAGTTTTCGCCAAATACGACATTGCAAACGATGCCTCTTTCAAAGGTCACGTCGCTATGGTAATGGGGGTTTTCTATAAAAGAAACGGGGAATGGAAATTTAACGCGATCGGAGATCCGACAGCCGATAGAAAATTACAGGAAACCATAGAAACGGTAAAACAGAAATACTTGTAGGAGAAACGGAGATCAATAGGAGCGGGCTTTAGCCCGTTCATAAATGATGATTTGCATCAGGCTTTAGCCAAAATTTAAAACCTGTTGAATCTTAATAAAATTAATTAATGGCAATATCTGTTTTCATACAGCTATTGCTTTTATCATATAACAACATAGAGTAAAAAGTGGGACAAAATAATAGCATTTTGGATCTTCATCCCGGTCTGGTTTGGGGATTCGCGGTAACGGTGGTTATCATGTTGCTCCTCGACTTGGGGGTTTTCAACAAAAAAAGTCATGAGGTTTCTTCCAAAGAAGCCACGATCTGGTCAATTGTATGGATCTCGCTGTCCATGATATTTTCCGGAGTTGTCTATTGGGTGTATAACTCGGATCTGGGACCCGGCAGCCATGAAGTGGCCGTGGAGAAATTTACCCAATACCAGGCGGCTTACTGGATCGAGAAGGCGCTTTCGGTAGATAACCTGTTCGTCTTTATCCTGGTTTTCGGATTCTTTAAGGTTCCGAAGTACCTGCACCATAAAGTACTGTTCTGGGGGATTATCGGGGCATTGATCTTCAGGGCTATTTTCATTTTTGCAGGAGTCGGTTTGATTGATCTCACTTACCTGCCGGAAATGAATATTTTCGGACATCCGGTAAAAATCAACATCGTAATGGCTCTGTTCGGGTTCTTTCTTGTTTACGCGGGAATCAAATCCTGGGGCGGCGGTGATGACGATGAAGATGAAGACTACAGCAATACGGCAGGAGCTAGGCTGATCAAAAGATTCTGGAAAGTTTCCGACAACTACGTTGGCGGTAAATTCTTCACCGTTCAGAACGGAATGAAAATGGCCACACCGCTTTTGGTGGTTGTAGCCGTTATCGAATTCACCGATGTGCTTTTCGCGGTAGATTCCATTCCGGCGATCTTTGCTATCTCCAATGATCCGTTTATCCTGTACACGTCGAATATTTTCGCGATCTTAGGGTTGAGATCGCTGTATTTCCTGTTGGCGAACTTCATCCATATGTTCAGCAAGCTGCCTTACGGTCTGGCTGTGATCCTGACCTTCATCGGGGTAAAAATGCTGATTGCGCCATGGATCCATATTCCATCTCCGGTATCTTTGGGAATCGTAGGCGGGGTTTTGGTCATCTCGGTAATTCTCTCATTGATTTTCCCGGATAAAAAAGAGGAAAAAGAAGAAGAAAAATCGATAGAATAACATCGGCTCTTAATAAAAACAGAAAGGCTTTACCAATGGGTAGAGCTTTTTTTGTGAAAAGTCAAGGTTAATTTGTTGCACTTGTGAATACATTGCACTGCTGTTGGAATGTGTAAAGACTTAAGAAAAAATGTTAAAGGACAACGTTTAAAGGACACAAATAGTTTGAAGATGATGATAGTAGTTTGCTTAAAATCAAAATTTTATCAAAGATAGAATCTTTGCGCCTTTTCCATGCAAAGCGTTAAAAACCTTTTGCGACTTGGCGTTTTTCAACAACATTACTATTAAACGGCTTTGCGTACCCTTATAAGTGAAACGGCTTTGTGATACTTAAAGCAGTCAGTATTAACATAACTTCCGTACTCTTAGTGTTCAAAGCATTGTTGCCGGATTAAAAAGGATAGGAATGGAGTTAGTTCACTATTAACCATTCAGAATTTTAATGCCAATCATCAATTCTTACGTATTAATAGCCAACCTTAGTTAAGTTTATAGTTGATCATTCACTTGCAAAGCAAAATTCACCATCACTTATTATATTTCAGCAGCTTATTCATTTTCAGCCTGGTCTGCATGGAAACCTTATACGCATCCTCGCGAAGCTTCTGCAGTTTTCCGACCGGCTGGAAAAAGATCTTGCTTTCAAAAGGATTAAAGGAAAGCATTTCATTTTCACAGGCATACGGATCGAGAAGGCTGTTTTTATTCATTTTTATTTCTCCGATCTTAACGAAAGGTGATTTTTTCCACTCTACATTCAGCTGATTGACGGGTTGGTCTTTCAGGTCATAACAAAGCTGGATCATGACATCAGCTGTGAAATTTTCTGTATTTAAATAAGCTTCAATAGCATCTTTCACTTTCAGCCGTTTTCCGAAATTTTTAGGAACGGATTGGGGCTTCAATTTAATTTTCATCATGTAATCTCCCAAACGGTACACGCCTACGGAATGATATTCGAAAGAAAGAAAAAAATCGTTCCGTTTCCTCCAGAGTTTGAAGATGTTCTTTATAAATGATCCTGTAAATGTGGAAGGAATTACTTTAATGATCTGCATGAGCAAAGAGAAAGAGCTCCATTTCTTGATAAAAAACCGGTTTACCGAAGTAAATAATTTCAGAAATGTACTTACTGAATTAATCGGGAACAGTGGGAAATTAACCAAAGGGAAATTCGCCAGCAATATCCCGTTTTCATCTTTTACCTTTACGGCAAAACCATAAGCGGGAATATCTTTTTTACCTTTAATAATCTTCGGATGTGCATTCGAAAATCGTAGGGTAAGATCATATTTTCCTTTTTCGAAAAAAGGCTGCAATTTTTCGGGGATATCATGTTCGATGATAAATTCTCCCTTCGCAACCGCATACGTCTTGGCATGAGCATTTCGGGTTGCATAGTGAACGTCACTTACGGAAGATGACTGCTCTACAAAATCGGCAATGCTTTTTTTGTTGATTTCAAGGAGCTGCTTTTCCTCGTCAGTCAGCTTATCGAATCTTTTATTATATCGTAATGGGCTTGGCATTTAGTTTTTAAGTCCAATTATAAAGCCAACTTTCCGGAAATGTGTTAATACAGTATTAAGCATATCTGAACTTTCCGCGCAGGAAATTTATAATTTGATTATCAGAAAGTTAAAAAGTAAAGAATCATTTGTAAGTTACTTTTATTCTGATGGTGAATAAAACTTCCCTGGTGCGGTTTCCACCATCCCGCCTTAAAATCCTATCTTTGTAAAAAAACAATTATGGGCGTAGCAGATATGTTATTCAAACGTAAAAAGGAGCAGGCAGAGAAAAACCTGAAAGACGGCCAGGAATATATGGCGGAATACGGCAAAAGAGAAAGTGTTGTGGAACTGCCGAGCGGTTTGCAGTATGAGATCATCACCGAAGGCGACGGACCGAAACCCGGACCGAGATCTACGGTAAAATGCCACTACCACGGAACCACCATTACCGGAAAAGTGTTCGACAGCTCGGTAAAACGAGGAACACCGGCTTCATTTCCTTTAAATAAAGTCATCAAAGGCTGGACGGAAGCCCTTCAGCTGATGCCGGTAGGAAGCAAATGGAGACTGATCATTCCGCCGCACCTCGCGTACGGAGACCAGCAGATCAGCAAGGAAATCGGGCCTAATTCTACTTTGGTTTTTGAAGTGGAATTGTTGGACATCAAATAAGTTTTCCTTAAAAATAGCTTAAAAATTTACCCGGACTCCGGGTAAATTTTTTTTATTTGTGTATTTTAGTATCTGGCTTTGTCAGAAGCATTTCATGTAAGCATAAAGATGACGATCCGTTCATTTCTTCAGTAAGCTAAAGAGATACAATATGAAAAAACTGTTTTACTTTTTACCCGTCCTGTGCCTATTGGGTTCATGTGTCTCAAAGAAGAACCAGGCCATAAAGCAGAATATCCTGACGCTCAGAGACAGCTATTGCAAAGCACCCTTTAAATACAACTACAAGAATAAACTGCCTTCCTATAATTCGGATTCCATTATTGAGGCCAATAAAGAGCTGAAGGGAAACTTTTCCGACCAAAGTATACTGATTCTCAATGCGCTGGATAATCTTGATGAGGTCCATGAAATTATGGAACTCAAAAAAGATACTTCCTTACAGTCGCAGGTAAAAGTATTGCAGCTGAAAACGAAGATCAACAGCAAAATAACGATTGCCTTAACGGAGCTGGACGCCGTGGCTGCTGAATTCGACTGCGAAGGGGAAAGGGTAGCACAGATCGGAAACTATGTGGACAACCTGAACGATTCCAAAAACAATAAGCTTATTCTCTACTCCATTGTAGCGGGAGCCGCTGCTTCAATTGCCGGTGGAATTGTAAAAAATGATACCTGGAGCAGTGCGATCGACATCAGTGGGGGAGCCTTGGGAGCAGGTTTCGGACTGGCCACCCTTAATCCTAAAGGAAGAAAAGTAGAATTTATCCATCAGAGAAACCTGCTGAGAGACATTTGGAGAGAAAGGCTCGAATCACCGAATTTTCCCCCGTTTATCTGGTACATGTACACAGAAAAAAGATTTTCAAACAAAGAAAAACAGTCCATTATTTCCAGCATGAAAGAACGCTGGTTGCATTACCAGTTTGATGACGACAGACAAAAGGCTGATCAGTCGGTTATTTTCAGTGATGGAGGTTTTTACCGATCGCAGGACCTTCATAACCGAGCCGCAATGCTCAATCAGATGCAATCGGCTACCAGAACGATCAATCAGAATATCAATTATCTGCTTCTGGATCTGGATAAATTGATTTTATAATTCTGAAAATGTACATTTGTATCCGTTTGATACTTTATGTCGGAATTAAAAAAAATAAGGGAACTCAGAAATCTGACTCAGGAAGAGCTGGCTGAAAAGTCAGGACTTTCTGTGAGGACTATTCAACGGATCGAAGCCGGTGTACAGCCTAAAGGATATACTTTGAAGACACTCGCACTGAGTCTGGATGTTCCTGAAAGCGATTTACGGATTCCTGAAATTCCATCCCCAAAAGAGATCGAAGCTGAAGAAATTCCTGAAATAACGGAAAAAGAAGACCCTGTTAATTTAACTTTGGTTAAGCTTATCAATCTTTCATCACTTCCTCTTGCGTGGTTTCCGGTAGCCAATATTCTTCCGCCTTTACTGATTATGATTTTTACAAAAGAAAAATCTCAGATCGTCAGACAGATCATTTCCCTTCAGCTATTTTTAGCCATTATTTCTCCTGTAATTTTTATGATAATTGTACTTTTCAGACCGGGAAATTCTGCTGTTTTAGCTGTTATGGTTCTGCTCGTACTGATAAATATGTACATCATACTGAGAAACACTTATGAAATTGATAGAAAAGGAAGACTTTACTATAAGTTGAATTTCAGTATTTTATAAAAACGTCGTACGATTGTCGGGTTTTTGTCGGGTTCTATTTTTGAGTGAGATTCAATAATTCCGAATCTTTGTCAAAAAATTAGACAATGGCTAGCAGATTCTTCCCATACGTGATAATCTTATTATTTTTTTCGGCAAGTATAGATGCTCAGATCGATAAGAATTCAGACTTATTTTTAGAATTGAAAAAGCAGGACAGCGTATTTTTCGAAAGAGGATTTAACAACTGTGATATGACATATCTGGAAAAGACGGTAGATAGCAATCTGAAATTTTATCATGATAAAGGCGGCTTTCAGGATAAGAAATTGTTTCTGGAAAGAACCAGGGAAAATATCTGTTCCGATCCTCTTAAAAAGCCGATCCGCAAAGTGGTTCCGGGCAGCCTTAACGTTTTTCCTATGTATAGCGATGGAAAATTGTACGGAGCAATACAGTCCGGCGAACATCAGTTTTATATCCGCGAACCCAATAAAGAAGATGTTTTAGGCGGCAGGGCAAAGTTCACAACGGTCTGGATAAAGAAAAATGGAAACTGGATCATGAGCGATGTACTGAGTTATGATCACGGAGAGCCGAATCATAACGTAATGACAGATCCTGTTGAACAGTTACTGAAAGACAACCATATTCCGACGTTAGGATTAGGGGTTATCGAAAACGGAAAATTAACCCAGGTAAAAGTTTACGGAACCCTTGACGGGAAAACTACAGCACCGTACAACAGTCTTTTTAATGTAGCTTCCCTGACCAAACCGGTAACCGCACTCACGGTTTTACGTCTGGTAAGCCAGGGAAAATGGAACCTCGACGAACCGCTGGATAGATACTGGATCGATCCCGATATTGCCGAAGATCCGAGACATAAGAAATTGACAACCAGAATCATTTTGAGCCATCAGACCGGTTTTCCGAACTGGAGGTGGCAGAAACCGGATCGCCGGCTGAGCTTCGGGTTTGATCCCGGATCGAAATACCAGTATTCAGGCGAAGGCTATGAATATTTGCGTAAAGCTATCGAAAGAAAATTCCATAAAAGCCTGGAAGAACTGGCGCAAGAACTGGTTTTTCAGCCTTTAGGCATGAACGATACGAGCTATATCTGGAATGAAAAAAAAGATGCGGAAAGAATCGTTACCGGTTATGACAGGATCGGTAAGCCTTATGATATTGTGAAAAACAGCCGGCCAAACGCTGCGGATGATCTTACCACCTCCGTAGAGGATTACAGCCGGTTTCTGATCGCTTTGATGAACAACGGTCTGCTGTCAAAAGAAGTTTTTGAAGAAATGAAAACCGGACAGGTTAAAACCAAGAAAGATAAATATTTCGGGCTGGGTTTTGAAATATATGACCTGGGAAGCGGAAGAATAGCTCTTTCGCACGGTGGTATGGATAAAGGGGTAAATACCTTGGTGGTCATGTTGCCGGAAACAAAACAGGGGCTGGTAATTTTTACCAATGGGGATGACGGGTATAAAATATACGAACCGCTGATTGATCAGTACCTGGGTGAAGCCGGGAAAAAACTGGTAAGAATCGAGACGGAATGATTTAATTGTAATAAATTTTGTTACATAAAAAAAATTGTTTAACTTTACCTTATCATTATCATGAACAATACAAGATTTGCCACGGCAGTACATATCATGACCTTATTGGCGGAAAGTCCGCAGGATTGGCTCACCTCAGAATGGATAGCGGGGAGCATCAATATCAATCCGGTAATGGTCCGTAAAGAATTGGTCGTGTTGAGAGAAGCGGGACTGATTGTCAGCCGGCAGGGTAAGGAAGGAGGGACTCAACTGGCCAGAAATGCAAAGGAAATCAGCATTTCCGAAATTTATCTGGCGGTAAAAAATACGGAAGTGCTGGGTAAAAAAAACAGCAATCCAAATCCGGCATGTCCCGTTGGAAAAGAGATCAACGATCATTTGAAAGCTTTATTTTCTGAAACCGATCAGCTGGTGTTAAATTTTTTGGGCGACAAATCCTTGCAAGCGTTTTGTGATCAGTTCAGGTAAAATTTTTTAACTATAAGTGTAACAAATATTATTACAATTAATTTAAAATAAAATATTATGAAAAAAGTAGCCGTAATCGGAGCCACAGGATTTGTGGGAACCCCATTGGTAAAGGAATTAACCAACAGAGGGTATGAAGTCGAAGCTCTTGTAAGAGATGCTTCAAAAGTTGAGCAGAACGAAAAAGTAACTGCCAAAAGCGTGGATGTAAATAAAGTGGATGAACTGGCAGAAGCTTTAAAAGGAAATGATGCGGTAATCAATGCCTTCAATGCTGGATGGACCAACCCAAATTTATATGATGATTTCCTGAACGGTTCGGTTAATATCGAAAAAGCAGTGGAAAAATCCGGCGTGAAAAGATTCATTACCGTAGGTGGGGCAGGAAGCCTGTACATTGATGGGAATCAGCTGGTAGACGGTCCTGATTTTCCTGCCGATATCAAGCCGGGAGCCACTGCTGCAAGGGATTATTTAAATAAAATCAAAGAAAATACAACCTTGGACTGGACGTTCTTCAGCCCGGCCATCGAAATGCATCAGGGAACAGCCGGCGTAAGAACAGGAAAATACAGAACAGCACTTGAAAATCCGGTATTTGATGAAAACGGCAGAAGCGTTCTTTCCGTAGAAGATGTAGCCGTGGTCCTGGTAGATGAACTTGAGCAGAACAATCACATCCGGGAGCGTTTTACTGCAGCGTATTAATTCAGTTCCATAAAAAGAATTGGAGCAAAATTGCTCATTATAAAAATAGGATGCCCCGAGAGCGTCCTATTTTATTTTTATAATTTTGCCATAAGCCATAAGCCATAAGCCATAAGCCATAAGCTAGTTACAGGTTCATAAACAGTCTCGGATTGACCGGCGTATTGTTTTTATGTACTTCATAATGCAGGTGTGGCCCGGTAGAACGTCCCGAGTTTCCGGATTTGGCAATTACCTGACCTACTTTTACCTTATCGTTTACTTTAGCAATCAGCTGGGATAAATGACCATACAGCGTAGCCAGTCCGTTTCCGTGGGAGACGATCACACAGTTTCCGTATCCGCCTTTCTGTCCGGAGAAAATCACGGTGCCCGCGGCGGTAGCCACCACATCGGACCCGAAAGCCACGGCAATATCAAGCCCTTTGTGGAACTGCATCTGGTCGGCTTCAGCAGGCTGATTGTTTTTCTCAGCCGGTTTGTCGGTATTGGCAGCAACTGCTTTTGAGGTAGTATTGGCTGTCGCAGGAGCAGGGGTTGAAGATGCTACTTTCGGAGTCACCATTACTTTTACTTCCCTTTTATTCCCGTAGCTGTCAGCCACTTCAATGGTTTTTTCCACAGGTTCAGCCTTTACTTCCGGAGCGGCTACGGCTGTAGTGGCCGGTTTCGCACTGCTCGCGGTTTTTACAGCCGCAAAAACGGTTTTGAAAGGGATCGGGTTTTTACGTACCCCGAAGTTGGACGAAATATAGCCTTCGGTCGGCATACCCAGCGGTACCTGCAGCAGCTTGTTCTGAAGATTCATCAGATACTGGCTGTACCGGTTCGCCTGCTTGGCGAGGTAAACGGAGTTTGATATGCTATCTTTGCTGAGAATCGTTACTTTTTCGTTCGGAACGTCCTTGGATTTCAGGAAAGAATTCAGCTCGGCTACGGTCTGATCCACCAAAGTAAGATCGGTCTTCATCTTCAGGTAATCCACACTGTCTTTTTCAGTGTTGATCTTTACAAGGTTTACTTCATAGTTTCTGTTGTCCTTCTCGGAGTACAGCTTTGCGATGAAAATCCCCTGGGCAAAAACTACTAGTAAAAGCCCTCCAAGGAGCGTGTTTACGTTCTTTTTACGGCTTAGAAATCTCTTCATTTTTCTTCTCTTAGTAATTACAAAACGGTTTTAAGCGTGCAAATTTAATTAAAAATAAACTTTACGGCTTATTTTTAACAGAATTTTAGGTATATCGGTAATTAACGGAAGTTTAGCTATTTAATTGTTCAGAAGTATTAATTTAACATAAAATGGGTTTTATCATGTCCCTAAACATTTTTCTTCCATCTTTGTTTTAATATATTTGCAGTTCATATTTCTATTATGGCTAAAAAGAAAACCAATACAGAATCGAATCCTAAAAAAAGCAAAAACGACCTTCCGGTAGGAGTAGTAGGAAGCGGAAGTTTCGCTACGGCTATTGTGAAAATGCTGGTGGAAAACTGTAAAGTGGTACACTGGTGCGTAAGAAACGAATATGTAAAAGGGGGCATCGAGCAGAGAGGCCACAATCCGACCTATCTTACCGCAGTAAATTTTAACCTTAAAAATTTAAAGCTGACCACAGACATTAACGAACTGGTTTCTGCCTGTGAGGTGATCGTCCTGGCTACCCCATCGATTTATCTTTCGGATACCATGGAAAAAATGACGGTTGACAGTACAAACAAAATCTTCGTTTCCGCCATTAAAGGAATTATCCCGAAAGTAAACGATGTTGTTGCACATTATCTGAGAGATGAATTCAAAATCGGTTTCCGGAACCAGGCAGTAATCGCAGGACCTTGTCATGCGGAAGAAGTTGCTATGGAAAGGCTTTCCTATCTTACAGTAGCCACGGTGGAAGAGGAGGTTTCCACGAAACTGGTTAATATCTTTAATTCGGATTTCATTAAGATGCATTCCAGCAAGGATCTTTTGGGAAATGAGTACAGTGCGATCCTGAAAAATATTTTTGCCATCGGTGCCGGCATTGCCAGCGGACTGGGATACGGAGACAACTTTACGGCGGTTTTCGTTTCCAATGCCATCCGTGAAATGGAAACCTTCCTCGAAGCTATTTACGAAGCACCGCGGGATGTGAATGAAAGTGCCTATCTTGGGGATTTACTCGTAACCGCTTACTCGCTCTTCTCGAGAAACAGGAACCTCGGAAACCTTATCGGAAAGGGGTACACGGTAAAATCTGCGATCCAGTCGATGAACATGGTGGCGGAAGGATACTACGCGGCCGATTCCATCTATAAAACATCCAAAGAAAAAGGCCTGAAACTCCCTATCGTCGATACCATCTACAGTATTCTTTACGAAGGCAAAAACGCGGAAAAACAATTCAAAAAACTCACGGCTAAACTGGATTAAAATTTGGTATATCTGAATTAAAAATACTGATTCATAATTCGATTTTTATTAACAATAAAAAATCATCAGTTTCTTAAAGCCCCAACAGGGCGATTTACATAAGCGTTGGATGCAATCCGATTGAAAATACAGCAAGAGGTCAAACATAAACTAGCATCCTTCAAAGCCGATATAGAGAATTAGTCATGCCAACAAGCCAAAATTGGGGCGATTTACATCAGGCGTCGGATGCAATCCGACGGAAATATATGTCCATGCCTATGTATCATTTTATCACAGCAACGGATGATGAAATCCGGCAAACATATTTAGAATACAACCGCGCCAACACAACCATTTCGATTCCGTAATATTTATCATAAAATTTAAATATCGATAAATGATTAATCGTTTCAATAGTTGATAATCGATAATTTCCATCATAATTCATGGCATAATAAAAACTTGCATTTTATTGGAAAAATGAGCTGTTAAAATCAGGAAAGTCATAGCGATTCTTAAAACTTTTCCCGAAATTTGATAGAAAATTTAGTTTATGTCACAACTTATCAGCAGAACACCCAAACCGAAATACGATGTGGTTTTAGTAGGGGGAGGCATCATGAGTGCTACCTTGGCCACCTTGCTTCATGAATTTGATCCGGATCTCGAAATTGCCATTTTTGAAAGGCTGGGCCGGTTTGCCAAGGAAAGCACCGCCGCCTGGAACAATGCAGGAACCGGACATTCTGCGTTTTGTGAACTTAATTATACCCCTGAACAACCCGACGGTTCCATCGATATTTCCAAAGCGGAAAGCATTGCCGAACAGTTCGAAATATCCAAGCAGTTCTGGTCGTATCTCGTTTCTAAAGGATATATTCAGAATCCTAAAAACTTCATCAACTCCTGTCCGCACATGAGCCTGGTTTTCGGTGAAAAAGATGCTGAATATTTAAAGAAAAGACATGATAAAATGTCTGAATCCGTTCTGTTTCAGGGAATGGAATTTACAACAGACCATGATAAGCTGAGAGAATGGATTCCCTTGGTCATGCAAAAAAGAAATAAATCCGAAGTGATGGCGGCTACTAAGATGGATCTGGGAACGGATGTGAATTTCGGAACCCTCACCCGCAAAATGGGGAGACATCTGGTGGAAGACTCCAACGTTGAGGTGTTTTTATACCATGAAGTAAAAGATATTGATCCGAAAACGGACGGCACCTGGGAAATGAAAGTAAAAGACAGGATCAACAACCATAAACAGGAAGTTGAAGCAGACTTTGTGTTCATCGGAGCAGGAGGATATGCGCTGCCATTGCTTGACAGTTCGGATATTAAAGAAAGCGAAGGATACGGAGGTTTCCCGGTTTCAGGACAATGGTTGGTGAGCCACAACCAGGAGCTGGTGGAAAAACACCAGGCCAAAGTATATACACAGGCTACCGTAGGCGCGCCGCCAATGTCGGTTCCTCACCTAGACCTCAGGATCATCGATGGTGAAAAAGCATTGCTGTTCGGGCCTTTTGCCGGATTTTCCACCAAATTTTTAAAAGAGGGAAGCTATCTGGATTTGCCGGAAAGTGTGAATGTTAAAAACATACGTTCGCTGTTCGGGGCTTGGTGGCACAATATTCCTTTAACAAAATACCTGATTCAGCAGGTGGCCATGAACAAGGCCCAGCGGCTGCAGCATTTGAGGGAGTTTGTAAAAGACGCCAAAGAAGAGGATTGGGAACTGAAAGTGGCGGGACAGCGCGTTCAGGTCATCAAGAAAGATGAAAAGGAAGGCGGCAAGCTGGAATTCGGAACCGAGGTGGTCGTAAACAAGAGCGGGACCATTGCTTCTCTGCTGGGTGCTTCTCCGGGAGCTTCCACCGCCGTTTATGCCATGCTGAACGTTCTTGAAAAATGTTTTCCTGAAAAGCTTCACGGTGAATGGAAGGAGAAGCTGCTGGAAATCGTACCGTCGTACGGACAAAAACTGGCGGATAACCCGGAACTTACCCAAAAAGTTAGAAACTACTCCAAAGAAAAATTAGAGCTGGAATATTAAAATGTGAATGGTGAATGGTCAATTGTGAATTAAAAAATTGACATTTGCAGAATAATTGACCATTCACTATTCACCATTACCATCATCCATGTCTGAAACTATTGTAAAACCCATAATCGTTAAAGAACTGTTGGAATCCCTGCAGGCCAAAGTAGAAGAGGAGCAGCAGGTGATCGTGCATTGCTGTTTTCCGGCTTCGCCTTTCTTCGGCAATCTGATCAGGATCTGGCAGTCAACATATCTTATAGACAATCAGTCGGAGCACCGCAGCGGACTGATCCACGCAGAAAATATTACCATTTACCCGAACTGGACACCGGTGCCCTTTATGCGGGATTTCTGGTTCACCCTTGTGTTTTCCGGCCTGCCGAAAGATTGTAAAAGTTTCGACCTGAAAGAAGTGATTCCCGAAGAAGGCGGCTTTTTTGTTGAATCCATCAAAAGGAATTCTTCCGATATTTACCGCGTGAAAATCTCAGAATCTTACATTTAGATCATAATTAATGTGAATTCGACTGTATTTAATTTATTTTCATTCGTTTATTTAAATAAAATGTTAGAGTTTAATTTGATGATTTGGGATTTTAATAAAAGTTTCTATTAATAAGATGTAACAAACGATTTAATTGATATCTTTAATCGTAATTTTGACAAGAGCAACTTCCAGCATCCGGCTTCCATCTTCCAGCCTGTTACTTCGAGTTCACATTAAGTATAAATAAATTGATATTTTCTAATCTATTTTTATCTTCCATGAAAAAATACCTGTTTCTATTCCTATTGCTGCCGTCATTATTTTTCTCACAAAAGATGGCTGCCGAAAAATCTGAAATAAAAAAGTTTCAGCAGGAACTGAATGCGGAATACCGGAATCCCAAGGAAACTCCTTTGAGAGGAGATAATTTCAAAAATTTCAAACGGCATCCTTTCTTTCCGGTTGACATGAAGTACAGGGTAACAGCGCAATTCGTAAGAACGGAAAATGCCGAACCTTTCGATCTTCCCACTTCTTCCGGGAAAACCAAGGCCTACAGAGAATACGGAAAGGCAAGCTTTACACTGGACGGAAAGCCGTACACCTTAACATTATACCAGAGCCTGGATCTGATCAAGCAGGAGGAATACAGGGATTACCTGTTCCTGCCTTTCCGTGATGCCACGAACGGAAAAGAAACCTACGGCGGCGGCAAGTATATGGATCTAACCATTCCCAAAGGAAATACCATCATTCTGGATTTCAATAAATCCTACCAGCCGTATTGCGCCTATAACGCGTATGACTACAATTGTCCGGTCGTTCCCGAAGAAAACAGGCTGCCGGTGGAAATCCGTGCGGGAGTAATGTACAAAAATATCTATCATCATTAGCAATATGGTGACGCTAAAGTTTTTCAGGGAAGAAGATTTTTCCGGGGTCAGTTATGCGTTGGATGAAAATCAGCTGCAGTATACTTCTTCTGCGGCAAATGCCCTTAAGAGAATAGCCAACCGGAATACCGGACTCGAATTTCCGGTCACGGTATTCGACAACGGAATACCTGTGGGATTTTTCACACTGGACTTCGGCGACGATAAAATGGAGCTTACCGATAACCCGGATTCGGTTTTATTAAGGTCATTATCCATCAATCCCGAAATGCAGGGTAATGGAATCGGCAAAGCAGCTATGATCATGATAGATGACTTTGTACATGAACATTTTCGAGACTGTCATGAAATCGTTCTTGCCGTCAACCAAAATAATGTTTCCGCCTACAGGCTTTATCAAAAAGTTGGCTACCGGTATGAAGGGAAAACAAGAATGGGCAGAAGCGGACCGCAATATCTCATGTCTAAAAGTATTTAAACCAATAAGTGAATGCTGAATTTTGATCCGCAAGTGAATGGTCAATCAAAAACCAGCATAAAATTGACAAGCAAAGCGAATTGACCCTCAGAAATTGATAATTAACCGATAGTGAATAGTGAATTTTAAGGTCAAAGTTTTATCAAAACACATCTGGCAAAATTCTTAACCGCAATTCCCCTTCTCTGGAGGGGTGGCGAAAATTCAAAGAATTTTTGACGGGGTGGTTTAGCAAGTGAATGTTGAATTTTGCTCCGCAAGTGAAGGGGCAATGATAAATATAGAATTGTTGGAAAAACGCCAAGGCGTAAATCTTTTGAAATACAGAATGTTTTAAGACGCAAAGATTTTATCTTTGATAAAATTGAATACTGCTTATTTTAAAAAAGATAAAATTTAAATGTCAGTATTAGCGATATACAAATTTGACAGTGTC
>CAJYGB010000003.1 GCA_913774355.1 uncultured Chryseobacterium sp.
TTCGTTCTTTGCTTAGCTCAACAGCTTTGGTTTTAAAAGCAGGATCGTAGATTTTTCGCTCACGTTTCATAGGTTAAAATTAAGGTTTTATGCTTAACTTTAACTGGAAGCTAAATTAGTACATCCAAGACAAAGTTGTAAATAAGAAATATACAGATGCATTATTTAGATAGTAAAATGGAGAACGAAAGATTCTCCATTTTTATAGTTGTAATGTTGTTTAATTAATTTGGTATTAACTAGTATATCATTATCAAAAATAGATATGACAACGATACCTTTCTCAGAAAATGGAAACTCCCCTTTTGAAAAACTGATCGGCCACAATCCCGCCATCCTGAAACAGTGGAATATTCTCGAAGAAACATTTTGGGCAGAAACAAACACGGACAAGATTATGCTCGAACAGATCCGCCGGGCGATGGCTTTTGAAAACGGCTGTGAATATTGTATGGTAAAAGCCGGTAAACCCGACTTTAATGCATCACAGATAAAAATTTCCGTAGCCGTAGCATTTGCCGAACTTTTATGCAAAGACCATAAATCCATCCTGCCGGCTCATTTTAATATGCTCCGTGAATATTTTACCGATCAGGAAATTTCCGGGCTCTGTGCTTTTATTGCCTTTGTAAATGCTTCCCAGAAATTAGGGAAAATTTTTAATTTATCTGAAAATGATCAGCCCAACGCGGTCATCCGGCTTTAAAACCCAGTCCTGCAAAGGAAATATATAAAAAAAATAATTCATCAAAACGTGATTCAATTACCTACCGGTGCAAAATTCGTAAAATACCTGGATATCCCGGTGCCATTTTTGCTTATCTTTAAACAAAAAAATATATGAAATATCCTCTACTCTTTTTGTTGGCATCGGCAGGTATTCTATCGGCGCAAACTACGATTACGAAAGCATTTAATGATCCTGTATCCGGCGAATCGGTTGCTTATCTCGGCGTTATCGGAACCCCGGATAATTCTGCTACAGGAGCCAATACCACCTTTAATAACGGTTCGCTTACATTTGCCGGATCTGCTACAACAGCCTATTCTACTCCCACCGCCAGCGAAGTTTCAACTTTCCCTGGATCCACATTGAAAATGACAGGCAGCGGTAATACCGTATATTATAAGCAAAGTGCTTCCAAGCTTGAAATTACCGGATTGGTAACACCTGATGCTACGCTGAATTTATCGGCCAACAACGGGACGTACATCAGCTATCCTACCCAATATACCACTACTACGGAAACTGATCAGGCGCAGGGAACATTTACTTCCACTGCTGCCAGCGGTCTTTGTAAAGGAACCATTACGATTAATCCCAATGCTTCAGGAACACTTATTCTGGGGACGGCTACCTTTACCAATGTATTAAGGGTAAAATCGGTTCAGACATTTAACCTGCATTTACCTAGCGATACAAGTTTTCTTGTCCCTATCGGAACCATTACCAACACTTCATATTCTTATTACAACAGCACGAAGAAATTCCCGTTGCTGACCACAATTCAGACGGTTGTAAATATTCCGATCGCCAATATCAATAACCAAACCACCAACGGGGCGCAGGCACTAAGTTCAGCATTCCTTGCCACAGGAGAAATCGCTGTGAAAAAATCAGGTTTGCAGCTATACCCGAACCCGGTTCAGGATTTTATCGAATTTAAAGGGCAGGCCGCCCCGTATTCAACAGCAAAAATTTACAGCGTGGACGGAAAACTGATTAAAACCTCTGAAATCCAATCCGGAAAAATACAGGTATCCGATCTTCCTGCCGCTTCTTACTTTATCGAAGTATCCGGAAAAAACAATATAAAGCCGGAAACGTCAAAGTTTATTAAAAAATAAAAAAATATTGCTGAAGATAATGAAAAGACTGTCCGAAAAGTTTGGACAGTCTCTTTTAAATATTTAAACATGAAAATAAATAAACGGTAAAAGCCAGATTAAAAAGTAGCAGCAGGAGCCGTATAATTGTTCAGTTTCTTATTCAGTTCCGTCTTTTTGCCTTTTGAGAAATCATAACTGAAGCCAAGTACGAACATGGATTTATTGTTCATAATACGGTTAACACGGCTGTAATTTACAAGACTTTCCGGAAGACTTTTGGTTTTATATTCCGAAGGCATTCCGATCCAGTACATGCCTGTCGTAAACGTCCATTCTTTCTTTTTATAGCTGGCAAAAACATGATTCTGGTTTTCGTTGGTACTCAAAAAGGCACCATTCAGCGTATATACCGGAATGTTCAGTTGGTACTGAATGCTGAAGGATTTATATTCGGAAGACAGTACCAGATTATTGCCCAGATAATTATTCTTGATTAAAGCACCACTGCTTGTCCTGACGGTTTCAGTAGCCGGAGTCAGGTTTAATTTTACCACCAGAAGGCTGTTACCGAATGGTTTGTAGGAACCCGAAAGCTGAATCCCGAACCTTTGTGCGTTTTTCGCATTTTCATAGGTCAGCGCGTAGCCGAAATTTTCATCCGCTACATAATACTGGTTGATGATACGGTCCGTATACTGGTAAAAAAGATTGGCGTTGAAATCAAAATGCTTATTATTAAACGAATAGGTGAAATTATTGGCAAAGATCTGCTGGGATTTCAGGAAAGGGTTTCCGCGCTGTACAATATTCGGGGCCATCTGTACGATATTGCTGCTCAGAGCTGTGCTCCAAGGACTTACCGGCTTATAGCTGCTGGTAAAACGGAGGCTTTGGTTATCTTTCAGCTGGTATCCTAAAATAATCTTGGGCGTAAAGGCCCACTGATCGAAAGTATTTTCCGCACTCTTGTTGTGGATATTTGTAAGCCCGGCTCCTAACCGATAGCTGAATTGTTTTACTCTTCCAGAAAATTCCGTATAAAAATACTGTTCCAGGTAATTGACACTGTATTCCGAAAAACCGGCTAGATTCTGAAGATCGTTGGAAATCGATGTGTTGGAAATCCGGTATCCTGAAGAAAGTTTTCCAGCCTCAAAAGTATGGACATGAGCCAGTTCTCCTACCATACCGGTCTGTCTGGTCCGCAGGTTCATATCGTTGTCGTAAACGGAAGCTCCGGAAGAGATGACCCATTCTTTGGCAAACTCTGAAGTTTCAGTTGTAAAGCTGGACCCCACTGCATTGATACTTAACTCATCTTTCTTGCCGATGTTTTTGGAAAAATAAAGATCCAGGGTCGGAGTGGCATATCCTGAAGATCCGTTTTTAAACATCGCATGTTCTTCCGTAAAACTGTCTTTCGTAAAAATACTTCCGCCCTTTCCTTTGATGAAGCCATTATAAATATCCACATCCATTTTTGCCTGAAAAGCATAATGATCCGGAACCATCCGGGTATATCTCAACGCCACATTCTGGGAAGTGTACCCGAAATGATCGACTTTGTTTTCATCGGTCCGGTAATGACTGCCATTCAGCTGGTAATCATAAATACTATGGACCTTACGGTTGTTGTAATCACGGAGGTTGATGGAATATTCCAGTCCAAAATTATTCTTTCCCTTGGTGAAATTGGCATATGCCGAACCGTTTACGAAACCTGTATCCAGTGCAGAGCTTATATCGGTACCGAAGACATAGCCTGTTTCGGTAGAACGGGTAATCAGGTTAACCACAATATCCGCCCTCGTAGCCCATCTTGCAGGAGGAATATCGTAGTACTCCACTTTTACCACCTCAGCCGGTGCCACACTCCGGATCTGCATATCGGTGGCTTCAATCCCGTTGATCAAAAACAGAGTCGTTCCGCCTTTCGTGCTTTTCAGCGTATTGGTTATGGGATCCAGCTGAAGCTCAGGCAAAGTCTGTATCAGGTCTTTTGCATAACGGGCTTTTTCTATGGCTTCTTTATCAAACGTATAGACGGCACGGTCGGCCATTTGTTTTTTGCGCTGTGCCTTTACAATAACTTCCCGGATTTCCGCCGTTTTTACACTCATGGTATCGCTCTTTGCAGTTTCCTGTGAGAAAGCGAAGATCCCACAGAGAAAAAACGCAGAACATATAGTTTTTTTCATTTCCGAACTTTTAATAATATGAAATAAGACATGTAGGGAACAGAAAATATTACATCCGACATCAACTCAACTTCCGGCGGACCAACCTCTAATTTAACAGAGATTATTAATTTTGCTTTATGAATAGGATTTTAACAATTATTTGCCCGTTTTTTGCTTTTGTTTCAATAATACCCTTAAATATATGAATCATGAAAAAATACTTCCTTCTGTTTCCATGCTTTATGTTCTCTGGAATATCCGCACAGGAAATTTCGGCTCCTGAAACTTCGGATAAGATGAACATTATCAAAACGAATGTTACCGCATATGCATTCAGAAATATCAACCTTTCTTACGAACGGGCTTTCACGCAGTGGTTCTCCGTTAATATGGGATTTGGAACCATGCCTGAAGGGAAAGTGCCTTTCATCAATTCATTTTTAAATGATAAGGATGAGAAAAGACTTCAGAATCTTGAAGTTAAATCCTTCAATTTTACCATCGAACCGCGTTTTTACCTGGGTGCCGGATATGGAAAAGGATTTTATATCGCCCCGTATTACCGGTATTCCAAAGTTACTTCCAATACCTTCGACTTTTATTATGATTATAACTTTAACGGGATTACGTATGAAATTCCGCTGAAAGGAAACGGGAGTGCTCATGGGAACAGCGGCGGGCTGATGATCGGTGCACAGTTTTTCCTTACGCGAAGCCGGAATTTGGTTCTGGATCTGTGGATTGCCGGTGCGCATTACGGAAAAGGCCAGGGTGATTTTATTCTGACCAGTGATGTGGTATTGACACCGGATATGCAGGCAAGACTGAAAAAAGAAATTGAAGATCTGGATATTCCTTATGTGAATTACACGGTGGAAACCAATTCCAGCGGAGCCAAGGTAAATGTGGACGGCCCATGGGCAGGGTTCCGGACCGGGTTGTCTTTGGGATATCGATTTTAGAAAAAAAATTTGAATATCCATAAAACCGTTCTATCTTAGAGCGGTTTTTTATTTATCGAATGAAAAAATTTTATACTGCCGTTTTTATTTTGCTGGTTACGCTGCCTATGGTGGTTTACCTCAATCCTTTTACCTGGGGAATGAGAAGAATGCCCCGCTATAAGCCGAGCCAGAAAACCGCTGAACTCATAATGCAGCTGAATAAAAGGTACCACCTCGATATGAATCTTAGTGAAACCGTGGATACCCTCTGGTATTTCCGGGATCTTAAGCACCACCGGATCTCCAAACTGGAGCATTTCAGAATGGAAGCCATGCAGCAGGACAGCAGCCCGGTTGATATCGATGCAGTGAAAGCCTACGCTTCCGAATTTATGACCGGCTTTGATCATAAAAAGTATTTTGATTCGATGCTGGTATCGGTAAACGGGGATTCTGTAATATTTAAATATAAATTGAAGTGAAAGCGTTAACCCTGTGTAAAATCCAGTCCTGTATTTATCTTTTTATCATCATTTTCAGTCTTCAGCATTTCTTTTTCAGGGAATTTAATTACGCATTTGATGGATATGAAATAATGGTGAGCGGAATTATGGGGGTATCGTTCATTAGCGTACTGATATCAGTAGTTATTCTAATCAGACAGGGTGTAGTCTTCATCAACCGGAAAAATATCCGTGAAATTGAAATGAAGTATTTGGTACTGAATCTGGTCTTATATTACGGAACATTGATCTCAAGCCTTTGCTTGTCGGGAGAAATAAGACATTAAAAAGTTACGTTAATTCCGGAAATCTTTCCGGGCAGATCTGATAACGGACAATAAAAATTGAATAGAAAAACAAACGCGGTTCAGAAATCTGTACCGCGCTTTTATTTTAATGATAGGCTTGCTTAAATTTTGCCAGAATATTGTCCAGATTATGTCGCTGAACATACACGCTCTTCACATCTTCATACCGTGGCGACTTATAAAAGACTTCGTGGAAATCCATACTGCCGTTCCCCACTTTAACCACTTTCTGTACTTCGATATTTAATTTTCTCAGTTCATCTTTAAAAACCTCAAATTCGTCTTGGATATTTTTCATCTATTTTGGATATTTTAATTAAAAAGTACTTATTTACATCAAACACCCTACCAAAGTTTAGGGGTATCGTTTAATTTCAGAATAAAGTTAGCAATTTATTTACAATCAACATAAGGTTTTATCAATATTTACTTAATTTATTTGCCATAATGAAAAATATTTTTAAAAATCCATGCATTTTAACCAGAATCCAAGTTTTCAGATTCAGCTGTATAACTGATGAATACTGCCTTCTAAGCGTTCTTTAAATAATACTTTTCGATGCTGTTTAATTTTTTCGGTAGCCTTACAATAAATTGGTAAATCTTCCGGTTTATTATAAAGGATCAATTTCTGATGGCTGTAAAATATTTGTCCTGTAAACCAATAAGTCTTTTTTCTTCAGTTTAAAAAAGATTGTAACAATTTGTTTTGCTTTAAAACATATTGTAAAAAATTACTGTGAATTACTTTCTCCGCCTGAAAAATGACGCTGCCGGATTATGGCATTTTATACAGAAACCCAATGATGACCAAATCCATATTTCTCCCAAAAACAGATTCTTGCTGATTTTTAACCTGTTGCTTATTGAAGTCATACTGCATTTTATTATTGTATTCCCCTGCAATTATCTGGTGGAGAATGTTATCACCGTTCAGGAAGCCTATCCCTTAAGCAATCTTACCTTATTAAACCTGTTTTTGCTGGCCGTCATTACGGCGCCGCTGCTTGAAGAAATTCTTTTCAGATATTCGCTCAGGTATCACCAGCTCTTTTCCCGTTTTATCAGCCGTGAAAAGTGGAACCGGATTTTCCCGTACCTGGTATATTTTTCCGCCGTGGCATTCGGTTTCGTTCATCTGGGCAATTATGTAAACGACTCTTGGAAATTCTATGCTTTATCCCCACTGGTCATCATTTCCCAGCTGTCGGGTGGATTTATTTTAAGCTATATCCGGGTACGGCTGAATATTCTGTACAGCCTGCTGTATCATGCCCTATGGAACATGCTGTTTGCGATTGTTGTTCCGTTTGTGATCCTCTTTTTTACACCGCCTTTTACCGCTCATACTTCATATTACAGCATCAGGATCGAACAGGAAGCTTTTCTGCTTCCCGGTGATGCGATAAGTCTTGAAGCAAATATTCAGGATGATAAGATTTACAACCTGAAAGCAGATCATTATCAGCTTCAGTACCTGCTGGACTATCTCTATGGTACAAATCACCATATTACCGACGAAGACATGGTAAATATCCGCTTTACTTCCAAAAAAGGGATTTCCAAAGAGGAATTTCTGGACCTCCTTAAAAAGAATTATAAGATTAAAGAAAAATGAAAGCTTAATAAGCCGCAAGAGGAAGCCTGGATGTTTCTGCCCACATCATTATTTAATATCAATAACATTTGAGTTAAATTAAAATGGGTTAAAATCGGCAATGATTTTAACCCATATTTTTTATTCAGAACAATTATTTATTGCTTTCCTCTTCTTCCAGTTCTGTTTCATGCTTCAGCTGGGCTTTGTATAAGGTTGAATAATAACCGTTTTTATCCAAAAGCTCAAGGTGTTTCCCCTCTTCCACAATCTTACCGTGTTCCATCACGATGATCTTATCCGCTTTTTCAATAGTGGAAAGCCGGTGGGCAATGATAATGGAAGTCCTGTTTTTGGTGATTTTTTCCGTGGCCCGCTGGATGAGTTTTTCACTTTCATGATCGATGGAAGAGGTTGCTTCATCTAAAATAAGGATCTTCGGATCGGATAAATAAGCCCTTAGGAACGATAGCAACTGCCGCTGTCCCAGAGAAATCGACGATCCCCTTTCGCTTACCACATAATCATAGCCGCCCGGAAGCTGGTCAATAAACTGGTCAACCTCAATTTCTCTTGCTCCCGCTTTTATTTTTTCCAGCGTAATGCTTTCATCCCCAAATGAAAGATTCTCGAAAATACTGCCGTGGAACAGAAACACATCCTGCAACACCACGCCGATGTGGCTTCTCAAATTATAAAGCTCATAATCTTTCAGATCCACATTATCAATTAAGATATGTCCGGAATTAATATCGTACAATCTGGTAATCAAACTGATGATCGTCGATTTCCCGGCTCCGGTAGCTCCTACAATGGCCACTGTTTCTCCCGGATTTACAGTAAAATCAATTCCTTTTAATACCTCCTGCTTTTCGTCGTAGGCAAAATGCACATTTTTAAATTCGATCTTTCCATCGAAATGGTCTTTCTGTACCGTTCCTTCATTGATCATGGCATTGTCTTCATCCATTAATCCCAATACCCTTTCCGCGCCTACAATACCGCGCTGGATATTGTTAAAACGGTCTGCAATCTGCCGTAATGGCCGGATCAGCATCGAAATATACTGGATAAAAGCAATTACCACCCCCGCGCTGATCGTAATGTATCCTCCATAAAACAGGATAAATCCGATGAAGAGCGAGGAAATAAGTTCTACCACAGGAAAGAACAGCGAAAATATGAAAACGGTCCTCAGCAAGGCACTTTTTAAGGTAATGTTGATGTCATCAAACTTTTTAAACTCAGATTCCTGGCGGTTGAATACCTGAATGATCGGCATTCCCGCCAGCCTTTCCTGAACAAAAGAGTTCTGGTTAGACGTCCAGTTTCTTTCATCCCCGAATGCTTTCTTCAGTCTTTTCTGAAAAAACCGAGTGATTACCACCATCAATGGCAAAATCGCCAGCGTAATGTAACTCAGGTGAACATTCGTGCTAAACATCATAACCAGCACGAAGATGATTCTCAGAACATCCCCGAATACCATCAGGAAACCGTCGGTATATACGGTAGCAATAGTTTCCACATCTCCTACCGCCCTGGTTACCAGCTGACCGATCGGTGTTTTATCGAAAAACGAGGTTTTAAAATAAATCAGCTTATTATACAACCTTTCCCGGATGTCCCGGATCACATTCTGCGATATGAAATTGGAGAAATAAACGAGGAAAAAGTTGAGAATGGTTTCTGCGCACACCAAACCTACCAGCAGATAGATATGCTTCATCATCAGTGCCTTATCTTTCAGCCGGGTAATGTCGTTATCCACCACCTCCATCGTGAGGTAGGGCCGGTACGTTGAAACCATGGCGAGTATAACGGAGATAATTAAGGTGAGGATGAACCACGAACGGAACTTCATTCCGATAAAGAACAGCCGCTTCACGATCCCCCAGGTATCTTGTTTTTTCATTGTACGAATTGAAGAAGAGAATGAGATAAAATTCTATGCAAAAATAAGACTTTCTAAATTGTCAGGCTTTACCCCAGGATGAATTCGTGATGAAAATTTGTAATGACTGTTATTTATGAGACAGATAAATATCTGCTTTGTGATTAATTGTACCGGTTCGAAGTAGCATTAAATTAACGGGCTGGAAGGCGAAACCGGATGAAGGAGGCTTCTTTTGCCAGCTTTTAAAAATTATCAGATTTAAGTAATTGATGGATCGGTGACCTGGTTTCCCCAGGTCACCGATTCTTCTACAGTTCCTTTTTTCCGATCTCCTCGATCTGTATTGCCGGCTTTTTGAGGCTTTCTTTCCGGAATTTACTTTCCAGAACCTTGTAGAATCCCCAGACTGCAGCTACCGAAATGAGCCAGCTTACCAGATTTAATGCTGAAAATCCCATATAGTTATTGTCATCCAGAGAAGCAGGATCCGTAATGCCTTTGTAGATTCCGTAAGAAAATGCAAAAACAAACTGGGTTCCCAGGTAAATCCCTAAAGCTAAAAGGCCGTAATGCCATTTTGTTTTTCCAAACCGTTCTGCAAGGCCTGCATAATAGCGGTAAGCAGCAATAAAAATAAAAATTCCAATCATGGTAATAGTTTTTTTTGTATTATTAAATGTAAATCAGTCAAATTCGTAGCCTACATCCACCAGGTACAGTCCATGTGCCGGCGCAGAGGTTCCTGCAGAATTGCGGTGCTTGTCTTCGATCACCTTCCGCAGATCTTCAGGTTTCAGCTTTCCGGCACCTATTTCCACCATGGTGCCGACGATGGCCCTTACCATATTCCGCAGAAAACGGTTGGCGGAAACGGTGAATTTCAGTTCGCTTCCGTTCTGCTCCCATTCTGCCCTGTATATTTTGCAGAGGTTGGTTTTGTTGTCGGTATGAAGTTTGGCAAAACTGGTAAAATCTTCATATTCGAATAAAATCTTACAGGCTTCATTCATTCTGCTGACATCCAGCGGCCTGCGCCAGTGCTGCCACGACGATTCTTCAGTAAACGGGTTTTTCTCCAGGGAAATATAATATTCGTATGTCCGGAAAGTCGCATCAAACCTGGCGTGAAAATCATCCTGCACCGGGAAAATCCTTTTCACGGAAATATCTGCCGGAAGAAAACTGTTGAGCTTTCTCGGGAGATCCTGATCCAGTACTTTTTCCGTATCGAAATGGGCAAAGATCTTTTTGGCATGAACGCCGGTATCCGTCCTTCCTGCTCCCGTTGTTTTAATATTTTCCCGTAAAATCGTGGAAAGTGCTTTTTCCATTTCTTCCTGCACAGAGATGGCATTCGGCTGGATCTGGTAGCCGAAATAATTCTTGCCGTTGTAGGAAAATTCAATGAAATATCTCATTGCAATAAAATAAGTCTGCAAAAATACTGTAATTTAATGATAATCAAGCTTGGATTTTTTAAATAAATATGGAAAAGTAGCTACCATATTGATTCAAATCCATGTGAAATTTCCTATTTTTGCAGGGTATGAAAAGATGGTACCTCTATCCTTTTTCCTTAGGTTATCATTTGGTAACGGGTATCCGGAATACCATGTATGATCTGGGACTTTTTAAATCGACGAAATTCAAGACTCCGATCATCTGTGTCGGAAACCTTTCTGTGGGCGGAAGCGGAAAATCGCCGATGGTCATGTATCTCGCCCAGTTTTTATCCAAACACTATAGAACCGGCGTGCTTTCCCGCGGCTACGGCAGGCTGACCAAAGGCTATGCCGTAACGAATTATGAAAGCAACTATAAAACGGTAGGCGATGAAGCCATGCAGCTTTTTGAACGTTTCAAAAACCGTTTCGTGATTGCCGTCTCCGAAGAACGGGTTCCCGGCGCGCGAAAAGTGATCAGCGATATGGACCTGGATGTTCTGGTGTTGGACGATGCCATGCAGCACCGCGCCATCAAAGCAGGATTCAATATCCTGATGACGGATTTTAACGATCCTTATTTCAAAGACCATCTGCTTCCCGGCGGTGACCTGAGGGAATCCAGGGCAGGTTCCAAAAGAGCGGATATCATCATGGTGAGCAAATGCCCCGATGAGCTTACGGAAGAAACCAAGCAGTATTATATTTCAAGGATACGGCCGGACCGTACCCAGAAAGTATTCTTCTCCTCCATCGGATACGATGAAAACGTGTACGGAAGGGAGAAAATGCTGCCGGACAACAACCTGAATTATTACGACATCCTTCTCATTACGGGAATTGCCAATCCGAAGCCTCTGCTAACCCACCTGGCGAAATTTTCGCAGAGGGTGAAGCATCTAAAATTCAGGGACCACCATAATTTCACGGAAGCGGATATCAAAAACATCGTTGCCGAATACAAGAAGTTAGGTGAATATAAATTAATATTAACCACCGAAAAAGACTACGTGCGTCTTAAAAGTTTTGACTATCTTCGGGATATTGTCTACTACTGGCCGATCAATGTCATCATTGATAAAAAGGAAGAATTCAACCAAATCATCTTAGATTATGTTAGAAAAAATTAAGCAGACCGCTGAGTTCATTAAAAGCAGTATTAAAGAAACTCCCGATTTTGCTGTTGTCCTGGGTTCAGGACTGGGGAAACTGCAGGATGAAGTGAAAGCCATCCACGTTCTGGAATATCACGAGATCCCGAATTTCCCACAAACTACCGTTGCCGGGCACGGCGGAAAACTGATCTTCGGAATGCTGGAAGGCAAAAAAGTCCTCATGATGAGCGGCCGTTTCCACTATTACGAAGGCCATTCTATAGAAGCGGTAGTGTTCCCGATACGGGTCTTTCATCTGCTGGGCATTAAAAACCTCATCCTCTCCAATGCTTCCGGCGGCATTAACCCTGATTATAGTATTGGTGATATTGCCATCGTGAAAGACCACATCAACATGATGCCCGAACATCCGTTGCGTGGCAAGAATATTGATGCCTTTGGTCCCCGTTTCGTAGATATGAGTGAACCGTACAACCGGAAAATGATTGCCGTTGCCGAACAAGCTGCTGCTGAAAATGCGATCCAAATTCATAAAGGTGTTTATGTGGCGCTTCAGGGCCCTACGTTTGAAACCCCGGCAGAATATGGCATGATCAAGGCGATCGGCGGCGATATGGTGGGCATGAGCACCGTTCCGGAAGTGATTGTTGCCAAACACATGGGAATGGATGTTTTCTGTGTTTCGGTAATTACCGATCTCGGAGGTCCTGATATCGCTTTCTCCGTTTCCCATGAAGAAGTCTTGAATGCAGCCAATAAAGCCATGCCGAATGTGATTGCCCTGGTGAAAGGTCTGGTGAAAAATTATTAAAGCGTTGGAAGAGGGAAGCCGGATGTTGGAAGTTTTTTAACTGACCGCTTAAGCATGCAATAATATTGCTTTCTATTCTATCAATGAAAATCCCGCTACTTTTCTCCCGTTTTTTCTTTGTTAAATAAATTAAACAATATTGAATCAACGCTCTTAATAGAAATCCTCAATCTCACGGATTTTTAGTATTTCATAAAAAGTGGTTTTGCATTCCCTTTTATGACCTAAATTTGCATAAATAATTTTTTTGAACATGAAAAGACTGTTGTTATTATTGATGATGGGAATTTTCGGATTAGGCTGTTCGCAGCAGACCCCAAAGGTCCTGAAAACAGGCTTTTCCAAAGAAGCCCTGGCGCAGAAACTGGAAAATGAAGAAGGAAAAACAGTAACCATTCAGCAGATCCTGGATCAGCATAAAGGCAAAGTGCTGGTCATCGATTTCTGGGCCGGATGGTGCAGGGATTGCCTGAATGCGCTTCCGAAAGCCAAAGAACTGGAAGAGAACAATAAAAATATTGATTTTGTATTCCTTTCACTAGACCGTTCCAAAGAAGGTTTTGACAGAAGCCTGGAACGATTTGAAATGAAAGGGAAAGAAAACTACTGGTTTTCTTCCGGGTGGAAAAACGATTTTAATAATTATGTGGACCTCAACTGGATCCCGAGATATATGGTAATTGACCAAAAATCCGCTATTGCCAAATATTACGCTATCACTCCGGACGATCCGGAAATCCAGGTAACTATCAACAAACTATTGAAATAAAGCGAAGATTTAAAAATAAAACTGAGGTATATTTAACCTTGAATATAAAAAATCTTGAACTTTAAACTCTAACAGGAATCCATATCTTTGCGGTATGGATTCTCCTTTTCCCACCCGCAAAATCATTCACGTCGATATGGACGCCTTCTATGCCTCCGTGGAGCAGCATGACAATCCTGCACTGAAAGGAAAAGCTATCGCTGTCGGTGGCCAGCACCGCGGTGTGGTCGCAGCAGCCAGCTATGAAGCAAGAAAATTCGGGGTACGTTCTGCCATGCCCAGTAAGACGGCCAAGCAGAAATGTCCCGATCTTATTTTTGTGCCGCCACGCTTTCCGCGGTATAAAGAAGTATCCAGGCAGATCAGGGAAATTTTTTATGAATATACCGATCTTGTAGAACCTTTGTCGCTGGATGAAGCGTACCTCGACGTTACGGAAAACAAAAAAGGAATGGAATCTGCCAATCTCATTGCGAAGGAAATCCGCAGGAAAATCTTTGAGAAAACCGGACTTACCGCTTCTGCCGGGATTTCCGTAAATAAATTCCTTGCCAAAGTAGCTTCCGACATCAACAAGCCGAACGGACAGAAAACCATCCATCCCGACAAAATCGAGACTTTCCTGGAAGAGCTTCCGGTAGAAAAATTTTACGGCGTCGGAAAAGTGACGGCCAATAAAATGTTTAGTTTAGGTATTTACAAGGGCAAAGACCTGAAGAAAAGATCCCTTGAAGATTTAACGAGACTGTTCGGGAAATCAGGAGCACATTATTACAACGTAGTCCGCGGGATCCATACTTCGGAAGTAAAACCGCACCGAATCCAGAAAAGCGTTGCCGTGGAAAGGACTTTTTCCGAAGACCTTTTTGAAGAGCAGCAGGTCAACGAAAAACTAGAAAGCCTGAGCGAAGAACTTCACAGCCGCCTGCAGAAAAATAACACCCTGGGAAGAACCTTAACCCTGAAAATCAAGTACAAAGATTTTTCCCTGTATACCCGGAGCATAACGCAGGAAGATTATTTCTCTTTACCGGAACAGTATCTTAAAACCGGCAAGAAATTATGGGAACTCAGGCCTTTTGACAAACCCGTACGCCTGTTAGGACTGTCCCTCTCCCATCTGAATACGGAAGAAAAAAAGCAGGTTTCCGTACAGCTGAAAATCCCGTTCGAAGAATTCGATGACCGATAATCCGTTTTTTTTCACTAAATTGTAGTAACCAAATTTACAATTTTATGAATGAAACGATGATTCAATTCTTCCATTGGTACTCCGAAGGAGATGGAAAGCTGTGGAAGCAGGCACAAAATGATGCAGAATATTTAGCCGGTCTCGGCATTACCTCCGTCTGGTTCCCACCGGCTTATAAAGCGGCAGGCGGAAAAGATTCTACTGGTTACGATACCTATGACCTTTACGATCTCGGAGAATTCGACCAAAAAGGAACAGTAGCCACAAAATACGGTACCAGAGAAGAATATCTAAAGGCAATCAGCGCCCTGAAGGAACACAATATCAAAACAATCGTGGACATCGTACTGAACCATAAAGGTGGCGGCGATGAGCTGGAGACTTTTAAAGTGGTAAAAGTGGATGAGAATGACCGTGAAAAAATCATTTCCGATGAATTCGAGATCCAGTCGTATACAAAATTTACGTTTCCGGGAAGGAATAAGAAATATTCCGATTTCGAATGGAATTTCACCTGCTTTACCGGGGTAGATTACGCGGAGGGAATGGATTCCCACATTTATATGATCAAATCGGAATATGGCGACAGTTGGGAAGAAATGATTGATGATGAAAAAGGCAATTACGACTACCTGATGTTCAACGATATCGAGCACCGGAATCCTTTTGTAAGGGAAGAGCTGAATAAATGGGGCAAATGGTATTTTGACCAAACGGAATTCTACGGCGTACGTCTTGATGCCGTAAAACATATTTCCTACGAATTTTATAAGGAATGGCTTACGATGCTTCGCTCCAACACCGGCCAGAACATTTTTGCAGTCGGGGAATACTGGGCTCCGGGACGCCTGCCGCTGCTCCAAAAATACATTGCCGCTACGGAAGGCTGTATGAGCCTTTTCGACAGCTCGCTTCATCACAATTTCCACACTGCTTCAAATGAAGGCGGCTCGTATGACCTCCGCAGGATTTTTGATGAAACCCTAACCAAAGAAGACCCTCTGCATTCGGTAACCCTGGTGGATAATCACGACACCCAGCCATTGCAGGATCTGGAGGCCCCGGTGGAAGAATGGTTCAAGCCGTTGGCTTACGCTTTAATTCTTTTAAGAATAGATGGCTATCCGTGTATTTTTTATCCTGACCTGTACGGCGCTCATTATGTAGACAAAGATAAAGAAGGCAGCGACCAAGAAATATTCCTGAATAAAGTAGATGGCATCGAAGAACTGCTGAAAGCCAGAAAAGACCATGCTTACGGTGAACAGAGGGATTATTTTGAGGATGCTAATTGCTTAGGCTGGGTGCGCTTAGGGGACGAAGAACATTCCGGCTGTGCGGTGGTGCTGAGTAATAAAGATGCTTATGAAAAGCCGATGGAAATGGGCGAAAGATACATCGGAAAAACTTTCTACGACGCATTGGGAAGATCCGAAGATAAAGTAACCATCGATGAAAACGGCTGGGGAAATTTCCCTGGGCCTGCCGGTAACGTCAGCGTATGGCTGGAAGAACAATAAAAGATTAATAGGCTGGAAGAAGGATGTCGGAAGCTGGGAGTTTTTCCTGCCGAGCGCCTTAAAGTCTCAATCAATATTCTCTGTTAATGGGTAAAAACGAATCTTTTAAAATCTAGAATTATTAAAAATCGTTTTTTCGTATTAACTCATTGAAATAAAATTAAATATAGTCGAATTTATTTATTACTTGACTCTATTGTCGCTCCGGAGGATTTTCAGTTTTGATTTGCATTTCAGCAAGTTAGATCTGATTTCCTGCGGAGCGATCTTTTTTAAACCGCTTGCGGATTAAATTTTTTAAACTAAACTTTTCGGAGTTCAAGAATTTCCGGCCGTTCCGAATGATCGGATATTTTCCCGGTTGCCGCAAACTCAGCCCAAAGAGCCCGGAGCTTTCTCCCGTTTTCCTGAATATACTTCCAAGGAACTTCTTTGAGCAATTCCGAATCTTTCCAAGCTTCTTCATTTTCAAAAATCAACGGAAGATCGACACAATGCGACGCACCGATATAATTTCCTTTTAAAGTGGATTTAATAGTAAACCGATAGATATTTCCTCCGCCATCCGCGTAATTCCTGGCAAAAATGTCAGCAGGTTTTTCATAAATGGATTCCGTGGTTTTGCGGACGATGCTGTTGAGAATTCTGTTATGGAGATAAGTATACAGTCCTTCCTGCGCGGTCTTCACATAAAAAGCAGTTTCATCCTGATTGGATCCGATCAGCACATCATATTTTTTTGCATTTTTCTTCCATTGGGAAAGGCTTTCCTCTTCCGTACATAATGGGGCAAAACCATATTGCGTACAGAAAGGCATGGCGGTTTTCAAACCGTATTTCCGGAACGACGGCAGAAACTTCACATATTCATCCGCCATTTTTAAAGGATCTTTTTCATCTTTTAAAAATTCGGTCCTGCGAAAAAACTCCAGCGACATTTTCTGTCTTTTGAGTCTGAAACCGAGCGGTGCACTGTGAATAATGGCTCTTCGGAACAATCGGTCCACACCTTCGGAGATCATCAGATGGGCAATTGCATCACCTCCCGAAGACTGCCCGAACAGGGTAACATTTTTAGGATCTCCTCCAAAACTCAGGATGTTTTTTCCGATCCAGCGTAAAGATTCAATGATATCAAACAAACCTAAATTGGCAGGCCGTTCTTCACTCCCGCCCAGGAAACCGAACAGTCCAAGACGGTACGAAACGGAAACGACAATCACCTGCTGTTCCTTAACCCAAACTGCAGGATCGGAAGTTGGCAGATCTCCGCAGCCTATTTCATAAGATCCGCCGTGGATCCAGACTATAACCGGAAGCTTTTCATCTTCACCGATATATTCCGGTCGGGTAACGGTTAAGAACTGTGGCGATTCATCAGGCTGAAACTGTTCTACCTCCGTTTTCTGGATCAGTCTTTCCAGCAGCGGGCTGATGTGCTGCGGACAGACCGGGGTTTTCTCCGGAATTTCATGCCAGCCTACATCTACAGGAACAGGCCTTTTATATCTTTCTGAACGGGCGTAACGGATGCTTTTCGCTTTGATAACGCCATCTTCCGTAATCGCTGAAATTCTTCCGGAAGGGGTTTGAAAAGTAAGGACTTCCGAATGTTGCTGGGTGGTCATGCCGAAAATAAAATTTATATTCTTTTAAATATAATCGTTTTGTGAGACTAATTACTAATCAAATTTTTCAATATTGTCAGACTTTGAAACAGTTTTAGCTTTTCCTTTTACCATCGTTTCAGAAATATAAATTAATTGTCCTTTTTTATGAGTATAATAATCGGAATTTAATAATCTAAAATATCCTTTTCTGAAGTGTGGTATTTTAGAAATTTGGTAGTTCCTTTCATCATAGATTTTATCAGACATTTTAAAAACTACATTATTATCTGATCTATCTTCACCTCTCGGAAATGAAATTTTAGGAACACCATCTACTACACATTCAGGAAAACATTTCATATATGCAATTGTGTTGATAGCCAGCCGGAACATTTTTGACAATGTAACTGATTGTAAATCTCGCTTATTATTTAAATCCTTGTAAAATATGTCTGACATAACACCATTACTTTTGCCATGCGAGAAATATAATTCTAAAGTATTATTTTCAAATAAAGTCAGGGCAAAAGCATAACCGTTTCTTTCATTAGGAATATGTAGTCCAAAAGAATAATAAACGCAATTTGTATCTCCTTTTGTTTTAGTGTAAGTAATTTGTTTCTTTTCGCCATTATCATAAAGATATTTTCTTATTCCGTCTATATCCGATAAATTGGTGTTCTCAAGAAATTCCTGTAAATATTTTTCTAAAAAGAAAATATGCAGTAAGTCTGCTTTAGAATCTTGTAACCATAATTCTAATCCAGTTATTAATAAATTTCTTTTTTCAAAGCTTTCACCTGGTAAAAGAGGAGAGTGTAGGATATTGTATCTCAATAATGAGAGAATAATATCATCCGAAAATTCAGGAGTAAGTTTTTTTTGATTTTTATAGAGTTCATCCCAATAAAATCTCAGTGGAGAACTGTAGCCTATTTTTTTTCCTTTATCCATTTTGTGTTGAATTATCGTCTTCTGAGACTAATATAAGAATACTTCTTTTATAAATTAATTACTACAACAGATATTAATTGATTCTTACGAAAGTAAAAAAAATTTAAGCTTTTAGATAAATATAATACGACGAGTTCTGTCGCTGCCTGTTGCTATCTTTCTTCAATAATAAAATCACGACATATATCAGTTGAAAAAATATTAAAAAAAAATTTAATGCGACGAGTTTTGACGCTACGCCGATAGATATTTGCATTATAGAAAAAAGGAAATGAAATTGGATTTTAAAAATTACGGTGGACATTGTTAGTCTGAACCACCTAAAAAATAAGGCTAAAACCTGAAGTCCACTCTAATAAAAAGAGCCTTCAAATTTTAACCTATATAAAACCAAAACAAATTTACACAAATGTCTACAAACAACAATGCGTCACAGACGCTTTTCAGATTCGTAAGCCTAAGAAATCCACAACTTACAGAAACAAAAAGAAGAAATTTAGGATTTATTCATAGACCTTCCGGAGTAAAAGGGCTTTTTGATGAAGCTATTGCAAATGATGCAGGAAAAAACTTAAAATTAAATGTATTGTCTCAAGTTGCGCGTCAGTTTGAAAATACCAGCTTTAAAACTGAAAAGGAAGTTGAAACCAGCGACTTTGGACAACTTTTGATCATCGGAAGAAAAATCTCAAAAAATGAAAAACTTGACGACTTTCATTTTAAGTTTACTAAAACTTTTTATGGAAACTTAATTGATCTTGGTAGTAAAGAATTAAACAGTAAAGGCTTGGAGATATTCCAAACTCTTTGGAATAATTTTATTTTCCAGGTTGTTATCCAAAAAGACTTCTATACGAAAGAAGCGATTGGTCATGTCCTGAAAGCTCTTCATATTGGATTTGCCCAGCATATGGAGATTGATGAAGATGTCATAAAAGCAAACGGAGAGAAGAAACCTTTAGAAAATGCGCTGATTGGTAAGATTGTACTTCCGACATATCTCTTTTCTGAAGATAACGGTTTGAATGCAATTACATCAGATACTTCGAGATCAACTTCCGAGGATAACATTGGAAACATCGCACAACAAAGGCTTATTGCCCAGGCCGAAAAAAACTTGGTCGTAAGTAAGGCGACTTATAGAAAAGAGTCTTTAATACAACTAAAATCTGAGTTACAAAGCCTACAAGAAGATTATAATAAAGGTAAAAACGAAGCCTATGAAAATGCCTATTCAGACTATCTGAAAACTTACGGAGAGGCATTACAGCTATTTGAAAGGAAAGTATTGGCTGTTGAAAAGAGAATCACTCCGGAAACTTCAGAAGAAGAAAAAGAAAAGCTATATGAATCTTTAAAAGAATTTGTGGTACGGCCATTTGAATTTAATTACTTTGAGGAACTCAGTTCGAGATATCTACAGCAAAATCTTTCTCCAAAATCTTTTGATTTATTTGTTGAAATCTTTTTAAGCTCAGATTTTGTAAAACTTTCAAAAAGTACTCCCGAAGCAAAGTCTAAAATTATTTCGGAAATTGGAGCAAATACCTTTCAGACCAACCAGCATGTTGATACTTTTCAAAAAGCAATAGATACAGTAGAGCGAGAAATTTCTTCAGAATCTCAAACTGCAATCGAAAATGGAAGATTACAACAGGAACAGTATGTAAATGTAGGCGGTGCATCGATTCCTATAGTAAATAATACGTCAAAAACACCTCTCGCCTATTCATTTGTAGCTTATAATTATTATTCGATCTATTCGGAAGCCAGATCTTTTGCTGACTTTTCTTTTGAAGTTGAAGATACGTCATGGAATGTGTCCAATGCTAAAATAAGTGCAGATACTGATTTGGGCCATGTTGAAGAAAAGTACAGCAATATCACGGTATCGGATGATAAAATTATTTTCCCTACAAGTTTGATTAATAAATTTCAAAATATCAATAAACTTTTAATAGAAGTAATTTTTTCAAATGGAAGAGAGGCTTATATGGAGCTGTCCCGTCTAGGCAATAAGGAAGTTTATACCGGGAAGCTTATTCTGAAAGGGGCTGCTTCTCCAGATGCAGGATCCCAAAAAGGGAGTTCTAAAAGAAAACATTTTGGAATTAAGAGATTAGGGGTTGCCGATTATATGAAAGTTGTTCAGAGTGTCCATGCATACGTTCCGGGAGAAGTTTCTAATATTGAGAATGTCATGGCGAGCGAACTGAGGCACAAATCATCTGTTGCAAGAGACTATTCTGAAATAATAGATACGACTTCAAAATCTCAGGAAACGGAAAAAACGTCTGATACGGGAAAGACTTCAAGAGCAGATATGCAAACCGAAGTTGCAAAAGAACTTGAAAGGCAACAAGCTTTTAATGCCCATACAAGATATAGTTTTGACGGATTAACCAATAAGTTTGAGATCGGAGCCGATTATGCGAATAATACAGCGCAGCATGACAGCACCAGGCAGGCAGTAATGAAGTCTCAGGAAATTACGGAAAAAGCAATGGAAAAAGTCCTTACAAAAATTTCCGAAGAAAGGGTTCAGAAGATCATTAAGGAATACACCGAAACCAATGTTCATGAGTTCGATAACCGTGGGAAAGTAACCAATACGGACAGCTCTGACACATCACCCAAACATATTACCGGAGTTTACCGATGGATTGATAAAAAGATGAAGAATCAGATCTACAATTATGGTAAGCGTACCATGTTTGAATTCATGATTCCCGAACCTGCAAAATTACACCGCTTATCTTCAGCTGTTTCAAAAGGTCAGATTCTTACAGCTCCGGTAGATCCGAGGAAAGCAGAGAGACCTCACAATATGCCGAATCCTAAAGCTGCTACAAAGGAGTTACTCGAATATTGGGCACAGATTTACGGGGTTCAATTAACGGATCTCCCCAAAGAAGAATTGCAGATCAACCAGAACATTACAGGAAGCCCCAATACCACCGGGGATTTCGGTCCCATTGCAGTACCAATCAATATTACTCAAAATTATACTGCGAAAAAAATGAGTGTTAAGGTGACAGCAAGTTATGGATGGTTTGTAACGCCATGTATATTGTATATTGACAACGGAAAAGGAGGACTGAGAGGCATTATAACATTTGAAAGTCCTTTTCAGAGAACCTGGGATGAAGATGGATTAAATCTTGAAGGTACGTTCAATTTTACCTATAGGGGAAAAAATGTTAAAAATGTTTCATTCGGTGTAACGTTAACGTGTAAATTATCTGAAAACTTCATGCAACAATGGTATACTGAAAACTTCAATGCCATTATCACAGCCTATGAAGCGGCATATAAAAAATTCCTTGATGACCAGGCTAAGCTGGATGCAGAACAAAAAGATAAAGAAGCTGAAGCAAAAGAAAAATCCAGCAACTTTTATCGTTATATGGAACATGACGTTTTAAAACATAATTGTGTAGCCTATTTATTACAAGACTATCTAAATGTTTTAGGACAAAACTTCACGAATGGGGACAAGATGGAAAATTTTGAGGTATACTTAAACGAAGATTTAGACAAATATACTGCTCTTGCCAAATTTTTGGAACAGGCATTTGAATGGGAAATTATGGATTATACATTCTATCCTTACTATTGGGCCAACCGTAAAATGTGGCGGGAAATGTATGTAAGCGAAAGTGTGGATCCGTTATTCAGAAGTTTTCTACAGGCCGGTATGGCGAGAGTGATTGTAACGGTTAAGCCAGGCTTTGAAGACGCCATACAGTTTTTCTTAACTACAGGAAAAATTTGGAACGGTGGTGAGGTTCCTGTTATCGGTGATCCGTTATATATGAGTATTGTTGATGAAATGCGTCAGCCAACCGGAAAAGCGCAAGGAAAATTCTGGATTACAAGGCTTCCTACGACATTGACTATCCTGCAGGATAAATCTACAGGACTGCCGGTAGACCAGCCTTTACCGATCTTCCATGAGAATAACCCGGAGAACTGTGAAAATCCTATGGAACTGGAAATTGATACGAGCTTTGTCCAGAGAGATATTCAGTTAAATCGTTCTGATAAAACAGAGAGTACATTACCTAAAGATTGATCTAACCTAGAAACTGAGCGGCATTGGCCGCTTAGTTTTATTTAAAATTCAAAACGGATGAAAGATAGAGTTACTGCATTGAGATTACCTAAAAATGATCCCAAAGTAAATAAAATAAAAGTTACAGGTTTAAAACTTCCACCAACGGCTCTTCCTAAAGCAGATAAGCTTGTAGAGATGCGTCGAAAATATGAGGCCTATTTAAAATATGAAACCGATGGCCATTATAGCACGGTGTATTTAGTTTGTTTAATGCTTGGCATGGATAAAAAATTTGCACAAGTTTTAGCCAAAGCAACTGAAGCACCAGATACAACCGTTCATGATGAATTAAGATTTGAATTAAATGATACATGGGGACATCCTTTTGGCCCACAACAGAAGATTCACTCACTTACCGGAGGTTTTCACGGAATTGAGGAGTTTTTTACCGCTATAAAGTTTTTATATACACCGAATGACAAAATAGAAGAATTAGGGAAACTCTTACATCGTTTTGGTGATACATATGCACATACTAAAATTGATAATTTAAAACCTGATGACATTAAAGAACATATTAATTTAGAAAAAGTTGATGACGAAACAATTAAAAAATATATCGAATCCTGGCAGGTGGGTTCGGAACAAACACTTAAAAGTAAGGTAGAGCCGTGGGTTACTTTTTTTAATTATTATATGCGTGAGTATGGTATTGATTTCTTAGAAAATGAAAGTAAACAAAAAATTATATTTCAAGGTAAAACACTTAAAGAAGCGTTAAAAGATATATATATGCCAAAAGGTACCTCTGATTTTATTATGTATGGTAAAGATGGCTATACAGGAGAACATGCCTTTGCGGATGGAGGATATCCTGATATGATTTATCTACGTCCAAACTGGTATTTTATTTATGTACAAAATCTAGCATGGCTTATTGCTAATAAATATAATTTGGAATATTCTAAATTAGATTTATCTTTGTTTAATAAGATGCTTGATTTCTTAAAAAGGAATCAAAAGGAAAAGCCTTCCATGAAAGGGATTATTGATTATGAAATTGCAAAGTTTTTAGGAAAGAAGGAAATTTATATCCCAGTATACTATGCAAATTCTCCCAGAATATTGGCATCAGTTGATGGAATCAAGACTAATTATTTACAAATAGCTAAAAATGTTCTGGAACTTACAAAAAAATATATTGTCGAACAAGGCGTACCATCAAATAACATTATGGTAGAAGAAATAAATAATTGGATTAATCCTAAAATAAATAGAGGTGGATTTTATGTCACTGAAGCATTTAAAATAATTTTAAAATAAAAATGAATTTTTTTCAAATATCCTTATTGATTATTACACTGGCGATTATATTTTTTACTTGGAAAAAATACCGCTTAATTGCAAATTTTTTCATTGGAATATTAACTTTGATAGCCTTAAGTAATCTTGATTTTTTAGATTTTGAGGGAAATTTAGATGTTTTTACAATTTCTCACCTCATATTTTCCTTTATACTATTAAGTCTCACAATGTTAATTCCGAATAAGAAGCAAGTTTATATATCTTCAATTTTGGCTTTCGTATTAATAATCCTTTTCCTAATATTTGGTATTGATTCCGGCAAATATTTTGAAAAAAAATTCGGAGTAATTGTTCGGGTATTTTTAGCATTCTTCCCAATTAATTATTGGTATCTATTAAGTAAAAAGGATTAGAACCTAAACTTTATATAATTTCATAGAGAAATTTAAATCACCTACTAAAATCCCAAGTTACGGCTTGGGATAATTTATTTTAAAAATACTGTGATTGTAATTACAGATCTTTTTTTGAGATTTTAAAATAATCCTATATTTAATCTTGATTGTCCAATTGAAATTTTACTCTGTCTGCTTCGATTAGCTGTTTCAATTCTTTTTCGTCAGGTAAATATGTTCTATATTTACTGGCAAATAACTTCTCATTATCTGACATCACAGAGTATTTTACAACCGTTTCATCTTTTTCGGTACATAAAATCATTCCTATCGTGGGATTGTCGTCTGCTCCCTTTTTAAGGTCATTATACATCCTTACGTACATATCCATTTGACCTATCGCTTCATGAGTAAGCTTATGAGTCTTCAGATCAACAAGTATAAAGCATTTCAAATAGTAGTTATAAAATACAAGGTCCACAAAAAAATCAGAGGTATCAGTAACAATGTGCTGCTGTCTTGCTACAAAGGCAAATCCTTTCCCCAGCTCCATCAAAAACTTTTGAAGATGCGTTATTAAAGCCGATTCTATTTGGGTTTCAGTCTGTGATATGTCTGAGGGAATACCTAAGAACTCAAAGATATATGGATCTTTTATAAAATTGGGTACCTCCTTATTTTCCGATATCGGCAATTTCAGTAATCTTCCTAAATACTGGCTGTCAATATTTCTTTGAAGTGTCCTGGTATTCCAATTCCCTTCAATCGAGTGTTCTATATACTGTATTCTATATTCAGGATTCTCAACTCTGCTGATAATTCTGTAGTGGGTCCAGCTTAATTCGGTACGCACTGCGTTCCAAATTGGAAACGCTATGAAAAAAGCCCGCATATTATTAAGGTTCCTCTCATTAAAGCCTTTTCCAAATTCCAATGATAGTTGTGCAGCAAGATTCTTCAAAACCGATTTACCATACTTTGCCCGTAGCTCACCGTTCTGCTCATCTTCAATGATAAGCTTTCCAATTTCCCAATACATTTTCAGCAATATCGTATTACTGCTTCTGTATACTTGGGTTTTTGCATCAATAATAATTTTTGCAATGGAACTGTAAAGCTCCTGATTGAACTGTGATTTTTCTATCATTTACCAAAATTACAAAATTTACTTTATCTTCGAGTTGGCCGACATAGGATCATTAGCCAATACCAATGATTAACCTGATATGATAAAACACTCCAAACATTCAGCAATTGCTTTTATAAATTGGAAGCAACTATTAATGGTTTTAAACTAAGACAAAAGCGGTCCAAGCCCAATGCGAATGTTTACTTTTTAGTACTATATGGAGATTCCTGCAGCATGACAAAAAGATCAGTCTACATCGGCAGTGTAAGAATTATAAAATCAGTTCAATGACTTATACTCACTTGGGGAAACACCTACTTTGCTTTTAAACAGGCGGGTAAAATGCTGCGGGTATTTAAAGCCCAAATTGTAGGAAATTTCGCTGATGGATTTGGCCGGATCGAAAATCTGGTCTTTCGCTGCATCAATAAGCCTGTTGTGAATATATTCCTGCGCGGAAACCCCGGTTTCCTTTTTGATCAGGTCGCCGAAATAGTTTGCTGATAAATTCAGATGATCGGCAAAATAATTGACCATCGGCAACCCGATATGCTGAGGTTTTTCCGAACGCAGGTAATCATTAAGCAAAGTATCGAACCTTCCGATAATTCCCCGGTTTACATAGTCCCGGGTAATAAACTGGCGGTCGTAGAACCGCATGCAGTAATTGAGGAACAGTTCGATATTGTTGATGATCAAGGACTTGCTGTGCTTGTCGATGGGTTGTGCGATTTCGTGTTTTATGTTTTTCAGACATTCCAGAACCGTCTCCCGCTCCCTTTCGGAGAGATGCAGCGCTTCGTGGACATCATAGGAAAAGAAATTATAATCTTTGATGTTCTTTCCGAGGTTGGTTCCTTTCAGCAGGTCAGGATCAAATACCAGCGCAAAACCGGCAGGCTGAATGTAAGTTTCTGCGTTATAAATCCCGTAGGTCTGTCCGGGTGCAATAAACACCAGTGTTCCTTCCTGATAATCGTAGCTATGCTTGCCGTACTGCATGTCGCCGCACATGACATCTTTCAGGAAAACGGTGTAAAACCCAAACTTCCTGGTAAACTGGCAGATGGGATTCGATTTCGAAAAATCTACCACACTCACCAGCGGGTGCAGGGTTTCATGGTTCAGCATTTTATTGTATTCCGATATGGTATTAAAAACTTCAACGCCCTGATTCTGCATGACTTTTATTTTTTATAGGTTCAAAATTACCACTTTCTACAGGACATTTGGTGTGGCCGGTAAAATTGGTAGTTCTTCCCGTAATTTATATAAGCCGGTTTATGGCAAAAGGTTCGAATTTTGCAGCCATAGCATCAGATTATAAAAGCAGTGGGCTTCAGGTCTGCCGATGGCCGGGGAATCATCTTTCAAAGGATGGCCAGGGGTATTCGATTCAAATAGACAACAAACAAAAAAATAATTAATACTAAACAAATGAGCACATTCACAGTAAAAGCTTACGGCGCGGAATCCAGAACGGCGGATCTTCAGGAATTAAAGATCGAAAGACGGGAAGTTACCGCAAAAGACATTGAAATTGAAATCCTGTACTGCGGGGTATGCCACTCCGATCTTCATACGGCAAGAAACGATTGGGGCGGATCGATGTACCCTGTAGTTCCGGGACATGAAATCGTAGGAAGAATTACCAATGTAGGAAGCGAAGTTTCCAAATTCAAAGTGGGCGACCTGGCTGCCGTTGGCTGTATGGTAGATTCCTGCGGAGAATGCGAAAGCTGCAAGCATGACCTGGAGCAATATTGCCAGAAAGGATTTACCGGAACTTATAATGGAAAAGACAAGCATCTGGGCGGCCAGACTTTCGGAGGATATTCCCAGAAAGTAGTTGTGGACGAAGGTTTTGTGCTGAGCGTTCCTGAAAACCTGGATCTGGCAGCCGTGGCCCCTCTTCTGTGTGCCGGAATCACCACCTGGTCTCCGCTGAGACACTGGAATGTCGGGCCGGATTCCAAAGTTGCGGTAGTCGGTTTGGGAGGTTTGGGACATATGGCGATCAAGCTGGCCAAAGGCCTTGGTGCGGAAGTGACTTTATTTTCAAGGACGCCCGGAAAAACCGAAGATGCAAAAAAACTGGGTGCAGACCATGTGGTTATTTCCACAGAGCAGGAACACATGGATTCGGTACAGGGGAAATTCGACCTTATTATCGATACGGTTCCTTATGAGCACGATATTAATCCTTACCTGCAAACGGTCGCGTTAAACGGAACATTAGTATTAGTAGGATTCGTAGGACAGTTTGAGGAAACCAAGCCAAGCACGCTACCGATGATCTTCCAGAGACGTTCAGTAGCCGGTTCCCTGATCGGAGGAATTGCCGAAACACAGGAAATGCTGGATTTCTGCGGTGAACATAATATTGTTTCGGATATCGAACTTATTAAAATAAGCGAAATTAATGATGCTTACGAAAGAATGTTGAAAAGCGATGTGAAATATCGTTTTGTGATTGATATGCAGTCACTGTAAATCTTTTGATTCTCATTATAAAAGCAGGGTTTCACACCGGAAGCCCTGTTTTATTTTTTCAGATTCCTGCTGAAAGTATCCTGCTCCCTTATCTGTTTTCTTCAGCCAATCCGTTATTATGCCTTTCCATATCCTGGAAAGCCCATGCTGCCATCGCATCAATAACAGGAGCCAGCTCATTACCGGCTTCACTGAGTCTGTACGTTACATGCGGCGGTACTATGGGTCTGGCCGTCCTGATAATTAGGCCATCTGCTTCAAGTTGCTTCAAATGCTGGATCAGCATTTTCTCGGTTACGGCAGGAATGGCTTTTTTCAGTTCGCTGTATCTTTTTTCTCCGGTAGAGAGATTGAAGAGGATAATGGGTTTCCAGAACCCGCCGATTCTTTCCATGATGTACATTACAGGACAATCCTGTATGGTCTTTTTGTTTTCCTGAATGCTTGACGATTCTTTAATAGCGGTCATAATGATACATACTTTAGAGTAAGTACTTGTAAAAAAGTAAGTACAAATATACCTTTGTTTCCGAAAATAAAAAATATCTTTTATGAAAATTATTATCACAGGATCGTTGGGAAATGTAGCCCAGCCTCTGGCCAAAGAACTTATTTCGGAAGGACATCACATCACGGTTATCAGCAGCAACGAATCTAAAAAAGCTGAAATTGAAAAACTGGGCGCCCGGGCAGCCATCGGGTCTATCGCAGATCTGGACTTTTTAATCCGGACTTTTGAAGGTGCAGATGCCGCATTTTTAATGACACCTCCAAGTATGGGCGAAGAGCATATTGTGGAACAAACGATCAATGCGGGAAAAAATTATGCTGAAGCGGTAAAGAGAACCAGTATAAAAAAAGCGGTCATGCTGAGCAGCGTAGGAGCCGGATCTGCAATAGAGAACGGCCCGATCAAGGGTCTTCATCACATCGAAAAACTTTACAGCGAACTGGAACATACTTCGGTCGTATTTTTAAGAGCAGGCTATTTATACATTAATTTTTTCAGCGATATCCCGCTGATCAAAAATGCCGGGATTCTCGGAGCAAATTATCCCGGAAACACAGAAGTTCCCCTAGTCCACCCGAAAGATATTGCCAAAGCTGCCGCAGAACAACTGCTGGAAAATACTGAAGGCCATACGATCAGGTATATTGTAAGCGATCTTCGCCCTGCATCCGATTTTGCAAAAGTTCTTGGAAATGCAGTTGAAAAGCCTGAGCTTCCATGGGTAGAATTTAAAGATGACGAGTCGCTGAACGGGATGCTGCAGGCCGGGCTTCCTCAGGAAATGGCGGAACTATACACCGAAATGGGCCGCGGGCTCCGAACCGGGATTGTACAAAAAGATTTTATTGAACACGGTGCGTTAGTGAAAGGAACAACCCGTTTAGAAGATTTTTCAGAAGAGTTTGCCGAAGTATTTAATTCCTGAATATTTTTGTCATATAATATTTCGGTGGGTCTTGCCCTCCGAAATATGCTATCTGTTTTCTTTTACTATTTTCTTCAGCACTTTCCGCTTTCCATCGATGGGCTGACTTATTTTTAACCCTAACATATCCGCGACTAACGGATACACGTTTACATTTTGAAATTCACCGATCTCCAGGTTATTTTTGAATTCCGGACCCCAGGCAAAGAAGGTAGCCTTCATTTCAGGAACCATACGCGGATCGTAGCCGTGTTTTCCAACCGGACCTTTCTTTCCTTTTTCAAGAAATATTTTCGGGGCTTTGGGGATGAGAATAATCTGTCCGATCCTGTGGTATCGGTCATCTCTTGTAGCGAAATGAAGATATTGGGGCAGCTTTTTATCCAGCCACACCTCATAATCTCCGGTTTTGTTTTTCTTTAGTTCTTTATAAGTCTTCCTGATGTCCGCCGGATTTTTAACGTAGACCCTCAAAATTGTCTGGGAATTGTAATAATCGAATTTATTTTTATCCAGTAACAGGGAAGGAATTTCCAAAGGATGTTCACCGTCTACTTTGATCATGCCGTGGTCTGAGACGAAGATGAAATTTACATTCTTCAGTCCGAGATCACTGACTTGCTGAACCAGATTGCCGATAGCGTGGTCTATTGAGTGTACAGCATCTTCCGTTTCTTTGGAATCGGGACCGAAATGATGGCCGGACGCATCCACCTCCGGAAAATATAACGCAATAAAATGTGGCCTTTGCGCCATTGGCAGTTTGAGCCAGTCAATTACTTTCTCCACTTTTTCCGAAGGCGTAAATTTCTCGTGATAAGGATAATAGTATGTCGGTCTTTTTCCTCCGGCTTCGCTTGCAGAGCCTACCCACATCATGGAAGCGGAAACCATGCCCTGTTTTTCGGCGAGTGCCCAAAGCGGAGTTCCGCCGTACCAGCTTCCGTCTTCTGCAGTTTTTCTGCTGCTCGCTTCATAATTTTCCTTCCTTTTATAATCGTAAAAATAATTGTCGATAAGGCCGTGATGAGAAGGATATAACCCGGTGACTAAGGTCCAGTGGTTCGGAAAGGTAATGCTTGGGTAGCTTGGAAGCATATCTTTGGCCTGAACCCCTTCATTGGAATATTTCAGAAGGTTTTCCGCGTGGTATTTCTTCGCATAATCGCAACGGAATCCATCGGTGGAAATCATGATGACATACGGTTTGGCCTGTGCCTCCACGCTGTTATACCTGTCCGGAACCACTACCTGAGCAGTATCCGTATTGGTTTTCTGTGCGAAAATTGCCAGTGAAAAAATCAGCATTAAAAATGATAGTCCCTGCTTCATTGCTTATATTTTCTGCAAAGTTAGTCTCCCTGTTTTTTACAGGAAAATTTAACCGGTTAAAAAAACATTAAAGCTTTGGTGGATTAAACACAAAGTTGTTGAGCTATGTAAATAATCTCTAACGCTATCGGCGCTAAGAACAATTGATCTTCCAACCGCTTATTTTTCGTTCGCAAAGACTGAACTACGTTCGTAAACTTTCAGTTTATATTCAGCAAATGATACTTATGGATATTACTCTTTTGCCAGGTATGATAAGAAAATTACCCGTAAACTGAAGATAGTATGGTCAGAGAATATCTTTCCAGGAAATGGTTGTTTTAGAACAGCAGTTATCAAATCTTGAATTCATATCATTTAAACTTTTCGCTAATTTCAAATTTTAATACTGATCCCCTGTATTGATCATTATAAATTAAAAAAGCCACTTTTCAGTGGCCTTCCGTTTATTCTTTGATCAATTGTTCGAAGACGGTCGAACCGTCTTTTAAAGTGATTTCCAAATAGTAATTTCCCGGTCTTAGTTCGGAAATATTTACTTCCTTTCCGTCCACTTTTACAGACTTCACTTTTCTTCCTGTAGCTTCGTAAATATCTACATTTTTGATTTTTTCAACGCTTTTAAAGGTAAAAGTCTCTTTAGCAGGGTTTGGATAAAGCACTACTTTTTTTGATTCAGCCGCTACCTCGCCGGTTGCCAGAACAGATCCCATCGTAAGTGTTGCATAGCCTCTCAGACCTGTGGAGTGGTAAGCGATTGCCTGGCTGCCACCTGTTCTTGCATAGAAAATATTGATGCTGCCCGGTGCATTCTGAATGGCAAAATCTCCTGATCCTCCCGCAAGCGAGCGTGTTGCCACAACCGTTCTGGTACTTCCGGAAACCGTGTTCGAAGTCTGCGTCCAATCCTGGGATGCATCAGCTGTAGGCGCTGTATATCCTCCAAACGTGTAATCCCTGTTTGCAGAGGAATTGTAAATAAACCCGTCTGATCCGGATGCCATTCCGGAGCTTCCGAAGCCAATTCCCAGCATTGAATTGCTGTCTCCGGTTAAGGTAATGGTAACGGTTGTAGGATCGGTCACCAATTTCACCGTCATTCCCGAAGAACCGAGACTAACGGTTCCCGTAGAAAAAAGCTGTGCGTTGACTAAGCAGGCAGCAGCCATTGACAAAGTGAGTAAAACTTTTTTCATTCGTTAATTTTTAAGAAGATTAATAATTTCTTTATTGTTTGTTTGTAATGCGTATTCAAAGGGCGTCATTCCCTGAGCATCCTTTATCGTTTTATCGGCTTTGTGCTTCAGCAGCAGTTCCGTCATTTCCCTATTGCCGAACTTTACGGCCCAGAACAAAGGGGTAGCGCCGGAAGCATCTGCGATATTCGGGTTGGCCCCTTTGCTGAGAAGGTATTCTACCAGCTCTCTGTTGTATTTTACAGAAAGCCCGGATAAGGCTGTTCCTTCCCGGCTTTTGTAATTAATGTCTTTCACATGATCCATCAAAAATTTAGCCACCTCAACATTTCCCCTGTAGCAGGCCAGAATAAGCGGTGAAAAACCGCTATCGTTGGTCTGATTGATTATATCCGGGTTCTGTTTCATAAGTTCCTGCACTTCAGCAACCGTCCCGCTTCTGGCAATATCATAGATTGATTTTGCCTTTTCCTGAGCAGATACGAATGCCATACTCAGGAACAGACTTAAGAATAAAATGATCTTTTTCATTGTTTTGAAAAGACATAGTTATACTGAACATTCACACTTTCCGCAATTTTTTTACTCACCATTTTAGGGATGGTTACTTTATGGTCCGCCGATCTTATGACAAATCCTCCGGACATGTATATTTTCCCGTCTTTGGCATAAACAGAAGCCGTAGAATTGTATGCTTTATCCACTCCATGGAAATTCAGGGTTCCCTGAACCGTGTACTTCTGTGGGGATGAGGATAATTTGGATTTATCGAAATTAACGATTTTTCCTTTGAAGGTGGTTTTAGGATATTTTGCCGTTTCCGCATAGCTTTCGTTGAAGTGCTCTTCCATCAACTTTGTTTTGAAATGAAAGTTCTTCACATTGGAAACTGAGGCGAATTCTCCTGTATCGGCATTGATCACCGCTACGTTGTTGTCATCCTGTGCGAAAACATCTTCAAACAAAGGAACAGAAGCCTCAAATGATACTTTTCCTGTTTTGGCTATATATTTCTGTGCCGATGCAAAGTTGGCAAAAAGTACTGCTGCAATAACTAAAATGAGCTTTTTCATAAGAATATATTTAATTTTCAAGAAGCCCGTCGGCTTTCCATTTGGTGATGATATTGATCTGTACAGGAGAAAGACTTCCACCCTGCGGCATTTTCAAAGGATCTCCGTTGGGACGGCTAATCCTGTTGATGATATTGTCGATATTGTTTTTAACCTGAGAATAATTGGTCAGGGCCTGCGGTCCCGGTGAATGGCAACTTACACAATTAGCGTCCATGATCGCCTTAACATCTTTATTGTACGTTACTACCTGTGCAATCGGCGTATTATCTGAAATCTCTTCGTAGGTTCTGCTTTCACAGGCGATGCATGCAACGGCTGCTGAAATAATACATATTAACTTTTTCATACTTAAAATACTCTGTAAAGGTTAAACCCGAAGAAAATCTGTCCTTTTTCCCATCTTCCGGCGGCATTGGTAAGGTAGCCTATATCGGAATTAAGCTGGGAATTGGTGAATAAAAGCTGGAACACGTGTCCCCCGGTTTCGATGTCCATCCCTAATGAAAGCGGATTTTTGTAAAAACTGTGGTTGTCGAAATTCACAAAATATTCGGCATTGATGGAAATCCTTTTTGAGATCTTATAACGGCCCCCCAATCCCGTAAGGAATTGATTTTTATCTTCCACCAAAGGTTCGTACAGGTTTTTGTGAACATACGAAGGCGTAAGCTGCAGGGAAAATTTATCACTGAATCTTCTTGAAATAAGCGCCTGGGTAAGGTAAGAAAGTCTGTCACCAAACTGAAGATGCGGATAATTATCTTTGCTGAGGTCTGTATTTACGGCCATCACGTTATATCCTACGATATCCACCGGGAAGTTTTCATTCTGCTTTAACAGCCTGTATTTTACAGCACCTTCAAAAGTTTTCAGATTGGTTTCCCTGGAAAGGCTTACGGAAATACCATCGGTAATCCCGTAGATCGCTCCGAGCTTGGTTGAGGCATTATCCAGCCCGAAAAAGTCTTTGAATCCTTTGCTAACATCCCCAAAACGGTGCGCTACTACAATATACCATTCGTTTTTTGCAGCAAGTTTTGTCGACTGTCCGGTAACGATCTGGAGTGCTTTGAATGCAGGCTGTTCCATGTCCGGGGTTTTTGTCTGAACCGTATCGATATCTTTCAGCAGATCGTCCTGTGCAAAGGCGAAACCTGTGATGAATACCGACAAAAAGAGGAGCGTTTTTGTCATACCCATTATTAAAAAATTAGTAGGACAAACTTAGAGACTTAAACAGGGAAAATTGTGTGATAAAAGTCACAGACCGGACTGTTTTTATCAATAAGATTTATTAATATTATTTAACAAAGAATATTAGCTTTATCTAACATTTTCATTTACAGGAATTTTTATGCCTTCTTTGGTCTGAATGAGTTCGCCTTCGTTTTCCATTTTTTTCAGTACCCTGCTAATGACTTCGCGGGAAGTGCCAAGATTCCCTGCAATTTCCCGGTGGGTAAGCCGGATCGGATTGTTTCCGGTGACGGAAACCTGCTGACGGATATAGTTCAGCACCCTTTTATCCAGCCGGTGGAATACGGCATCATTCACCATGCTCATCACATCGGAAAACCTTTTATCATATTCATGATAGAACACTTTATTGATTTCAGGAAAGCGGATCAGCCATTCGTGGATTACCGAAACAGGGATCAGCATGATTTCGGAATCTTCTTCAGCAACGGCATATACGCGGCTGATGTAATCGGTAAAAATGGATGAAAACGTCATCATACAGCTGTCGTTTCTCCGAATGTAATAATAAACAAGCTCACGGCCGTCATTCAAAGTAAAAACCCTGATGGATCCGTTGATAAGGAACGGAACAAATTTATTCTTCTGCCCCTCCCTTACAATTTCGGATTTGGCCTTAATTTGAGTCATTATAGCATGCTGATTAAGTTCCTTTAGAAAATCATCACCCATAAAGCCGAATTTATTAAGAATAAATGGATTAGTTACCATATCTATTATATCATATTTAATGACAAAGATATAAAATTGTAAAGTCAGGATGCTATTTTTTTGTTCGATACGCATTATTATTTTGCTCAGGTCCGGATGGATGGTTACAAACATGCCAGGAGCAAAGAGCCGGAAATTTAATAAAAAGCTGCTTCATCGGGATAAAGCAGCTTTTGTGAGGATCAGAACCGGTATTTCAGATTCAGCCCGTAAAAGAAATAGGCTTTACTCGGCCCGGGATTGAGATCCGTTGCAACTCCTTTCGGATACCCGCTGCCCGTATCCGAATCATTAATACTGTTCCCTAAGAACAGGAAGGTATAATTGATCTGGCTGGTCAGGTTGTTTCCCATAACATAGGCATCAAGATCGAATCTGCCGAAAGATTTCTTGTAACCCAATTTGGAATTAAGCAATCCGAAACCTTTTACAAGATTGGTATTCGCAAAATCGGTGTAGACATTCCCAAGATAATTGTAGGTATTCACCAGATAAAAACCAGGTTCTGTATAAAGATCCAGACCGATGGCATATTTGTTTCTCGGAACACCTACTACCGTTTGGTGATTATAATTTTTACCGTTATTTACTGCATTATAAACAGAATTTCCGCCTGTTAAGTTATTGGTAAAATCTTTATACTTCGCATCATAGTAGGACATATTTACAAAAGGCACAATTCTGTTAACAAAAGAATTATCATTTTTATACTGATACCCTACACTCACTTCCAAACCGGTGTTTCTCTGGTTTCCCGTGTTCGCCCAATAGCTGTAAGTATTGTTGTTGCCAAATAACTGAGTGAGTTTATTCGTATAATTAATATTAAACGCAGAAACCTGATAATCCAGTTTGGTGTCCAGCAGTAAGCCATGCACGCTGAAATCCAGCATTTTTGCACGTTCCGGTTTAAGGTCATCATTGGCTATATTGATGACGTTGATGAAAGAGGAAGTAGCCGTAGGCGCATTGTAGCCTTCACTGTAACTCAGATTAAAAATCTGATGCTTCCATTCTTTCTGTAAGGCAAAATGAGGAGTATAGGCCGTTTCGTACTGTTTTCCGAAGGACAGATCTTTTTTCCCTGAAACCAATCCGGGAAGTGCATACAGATCTTTTCGGTCATAATTGGTTTTATTGGCACTGATTCCTGCGAGGAATGTTACACCCCATGGTTTGTATGTTAGATAATCGATGGCAAAATAGGTAGACTGATTGTTATTGTATTTAAAATAAGATGCCCCGGAAATTCCTGTAGTTTCAAGAGGATTTGTAACAGATCCTGTAAAGCGGTAACTGGATGTTGTAGACATAGAGTTCTGGATCTCGGTCCCAAAATCGAACCGGTTTTCGAAATCTTTAAATTCATTTTTGAGGGTGAACGTCGAGCGCAATCCCACATTCGGTGAGCTTGTGATACCGAATGCTCCTGCGGAAACACTTTCTGTATTTCCGTTGTAATAAAACAGCGTGGTATAATTTCTAAGATTGGGAAGAATATTCACCGAATTGCTCAGTCCTACACGGGTTGATTTTATTTTATTGCCCGCGTTTTTACGGATGTAAGCCGCATTTCCGTTATCGATTCCTGCATCATAATCGTCGTAAGAAATCTGTCCTGAAATGTGCTCATAGGAATATGCCTGGCTGCCGAAAAAGCTCAGCTGGTCGTTTTCACCAAGCTTTACGGTTCCGTTGACATTGAAGAAGTTCTTCAGCCCGCTTCCGTTCGGCCGGTACCCATCCGTTTCAAGATGGCCGTAAGCAACATTTACCGAATAATTTTCGTCCGCCACGTTAAGCTGTGTTCGGGACTGGAAGGTTTTAAAAGCTCCTGCCAGAACATTTTCCGATACGCTGACTCCTTTGGTGAAATCGGGGCGTGTGTAAAAACGGACTACTCCACCGACTCCGCCGCCGTACATTGTCGCTGCAGGGCCTTTGATCACCTCAACATTATTGACGTAAGCAAAATCGACATCATCCAGAATAGTGATTCCTTCGGCATTGGTAAGCGGCATATTGTTCCAGTAAGCTTTTACGCCCCAGTTATTGAATTTCTGATCGTTTCCATAACCACGGACAACCAGACGCTGGCCTCCGAAATTCGTTCTTTTATCCACCTGAACGCCGGGCATGGTGGATAAGGTCTGATCTATTGCTGCCGGATTATTTCTGTTGAGTTCTTCTTCAGAAAGCGTTTCCACCGATTGTGCATGCCTTTTGAATTCCGCACGTTCCTGCTTTATTTTTTTCCTTCCCTGGATGGCTACTTCTTCAATATTGCTTTCCGGAGCCTGTTGGGCATGGGCCATGGTGCAGCCTAATACAGCTGCCATACATATATATTTTTTCATTGATTTAAAAATTTAATTATCTGTCGTTTAAAGTTTCTAGGTGAAGAAACTTTCTTCCGGAGGCGGAATGAATACTGACAGACTGTATGAATTTTCAAATCTTTTAAAATAATACGGTTCTGATGTAAAATCAAAGGTAAAAAGCAGCAACTGTCCAGAATCAGGAAACATAAAAAAACCTGATGTCTTTATGATTTTCTTATTTTGAAAGGGAAGGCTGAAATGCCGCCATGCATATACTTTTTTGGAAACGAACAATCCTGAAAACTTCAGGATAGAATTAAGTATAATATCTTTTCTATCAACATAGCATTGATACTGTTTCTGTCCGTTTTTAAGATCAACCTTAATGATATCGTAGGAAAATCCGTTGAGGATAAATTCTTTTTCTTCTTTCCATTCAGCATTTGCCAGGTCTTTTTGTGAAAAATAAACGGCCTCAGATGTATTGATGTTGTATTTTGACATATGATCCTGTGTTCTTTCGTATACTTCGTGCTTAATACAGGAAATAACAGGGTAGATCATATTCATCAATACGACTATCAAAGAAAGAAACAGAAATATAAAAAATAGTTTTTTATTCAAAAAGAAGAAATTAGGGTCGTCGTGGGATTAGTTCTCCCTCAGGTTCAATGGAATTAAATTTGGGAATCATGATTCTGTATTTTCTTTTAGAATTGTTTATTAAGTATTCAATCCAATTTTCTTTTGGATTTGTGTTACTCTGTTTTTCAGGCCTCTTCACAGAGGATCCCGGAGGTGAATAGTCGGGCATATCTGTCTTATCGGTAATTTGAAAATTCCCTTTAACGGTCACCACATTTCCTGAATTGGTTTGGGTAAAAGGCACTGTATTTCCTTCTGCTTTAAAAGATTTGACCTTAATATAATCCTTGCTGTTTTTTGGTTTTAAGATAACCGTATACATTGCTCCTCTTATGCCCGGCCTTCCTCCGAACCATTCTGATTTTTGGGCAGAAATTAAAGTTACATCATCCTGATACACAGAAGAAACCGGCGCTTTACAGGAAAACGCCAGCATCCAGAATAGTATTATGAATATTTGATTATTCATTTTTTAGTCATCGTCTCCGTCATCACTTACCTTGCCCAATACCAGATAGTTTCCACTGAAGATCGCTTCGCCTTTAGACTCGGCTTTTAGGATATAATTTCCGGGAGTCAGCCTCTGGCCGAACTCTTCATCCGATTTTACATTTTTCTTCGTGTAAACCAGTCTTCCTGATGCATCGAAAATACTAATATCCACCGAAATATATTTATCGGAATTAAATCTTAAGTGTGAAATCCCTTTGGATGGATTCGGGTAAATTCTCGTCTCGTCTTTTTTGGATTTAACTTCTCCGGTTGCTAAAGTAACTGTCGTATTCTGGGTCGTCCATGCTCCTCTTCCGTAGGTGGAAACCAAAACCGTTCTTGTGGAAGGACGGTAATCCAGATTTGTTACTCTTACATTTCCGATATTCCCTGTGATTGAAGACCATGTTGGAGATGCAGAAAGGAAGTTGGTGGTTCCCCACACGCCCATTTCTGTTCCCAGGACCACTTCATTGGCATCATCAGGATTTCTCAGGACGGTTCTTACCGGCATATCCGGAAGATTCCCTTCTTTATTCTGCCATGTCGTCCCGCCGTCTGTGGAATAGAAAACACTTGTGACATTATAGTTGGAGAGGGTTACAATAATTTCGTTTTCGTTGGCTCCAAATTCGATGTCCGAAATGGTTCCTGCTGCCGGCGTCGTCAGTACGGATGCCGCAAACGATGTGGTATTGGCATTGGTTACTTTAAAGATTCTTCCTAAGTTGGTTCCTACAAATAATGTCGTAGAGGCTGTTGTGTAGGGAGAAACTTTCATCCAGGAAATCTGCTCGTTCGTTTGTGCCGTTCCTACCGTCATGACAACATTGGTAAACGTTGTGGAAGTTGCGGACAAGCCTCCTGTTCTGAAAATAGTTAAGCCTAAACGGTAAGAATAAAAGACATTATTGATGCGGTCCAGGGCAATTTCATTCACGAAATGCCCATATGCATTTCTGTTTGCGCTAGAGATCAGGTAATAGCTGCTGTTTGTCAGCAGATAGTGATTATTGTAAACGTAGCTGGCAATCTCATAATTATCCAGGTCATCATATTCCGTGTACATCCCGTCACCGGAAGTAGCCAACTGACTGGTTAAAAAATTATTGGCCTGCGGGACACCATAGAGCCACCATGAACCGTTATCCTGGGCTCCTGCCAATAGTTCTTCATTAGCAGGGGTTTTAATAGGATTCAGCATCGCCGTATAAAACTGCGTAACGTTGTATCTTGTGTTTCTGGGGGCAAAACCACCTGCTGTTCCAATGGTATTTTTATTCGATGCAAAATAGATTCCGCCATCATTCCCAAACATCATCTGATTGGTTGCATAGTTATTGAACGGATTGAAGACGATCTCATGCTGATCTGCATGAACCTGGGAAACCGGCAGATTGGCCATATTGTTGTTGTTCGACCATTTTGAGATCTGGCTCCAGGTGGTACAGCGGTCCGTAGATTTGTAAAGATCGATTCCCCCGATATATACCGTATTATCATCTAAGGGATCGGTAGCGATAATCAGATCATAAAAAGACTGCCCTCTTGTGAAGTCGTTGGCCGGAATACTGGTATCCGCAGCTGTAGGAAGAGTAATGACGGGAGAAGCATCGCTGGTAGCCTGCCAGGTTGTCCCGCCATCTGTAGATCTGGCGATACGGATCGGTTCGGACGTACTGTTTGCTCCCTGCATAAAGGCATACGCTTTATTAGCATCCGTTCTGGAAAGGGTAAAGTTCACCCGTGCTCCCGAATTTCCTACATTATACACCTCACTGAAAGTATTTCCGTCTGCAGATTTTAAAATCCGGCCTCCTGAATCTATTGTGGAATATCTTGAAGACCGGGTAGAAACCCATACGGAATTGTCTGCCCCGATTTCGATCTGCTGAATGGAATATCCTGTGGAGCTTGTTGTACCGCTGGTTGTATTGAGTGCTAATAGACTGGTGTTTTTTATGAAAGTAGCCCCTCCATTGGTAGACTTGTACAATCCGGCCTGAGCCAGCCCCTGAAATGCCCCGTCGTTATAATTGCCGCTTACCCCTGCATACACTTCCGAAACCCCTGCATTATTTCTTACTTTGATATCGTTGATGTAAAAATTGCCGCTTCTTACATTTCCGGAATAGGTTGGTGTCATCGTAAAGATCTGTGTCCAGGTATTTCCTCCGTTGGTCGATTTCCAGATCCCCGAACCGATGGCATCAGCAGTAGGTGCTTCCCCTGTTCCCACATACAGGATCTGTGAATTGTTTGGATCATAGGCAATACAAGAAACGGAAGTATTTGCCCAGAATGTGCTCAGCGGTGTCCACTCATTAGTGCTTACGGAAGGATCCTGGTTTACCCAAAGTCCTCCGGAAACACCTCCTGCGAAAACCCTTTTGCCGGCAGGATCGTTGGGGTCGTACATAATTGCTCGGGTTCTTCCTCCGACGCTGTAAGGACCTCTTTCGATCCACGGCTCATTTACAATTTTTCCGGTTGAAGATCCGCTCCCGGTAATAAAAGACATAGGTTTAGTAGGCGCATATTTTCCCTGTTCGATTTCCCGGTTCAGTGCGGCAAGCTTATAAAAGCCGTTGTCACCGGTTACGGGATCCATTGTTCTTTTATAGTCTTCTTCATTATAAGGATTTGGCGGAATGCCTGCTGATCTTGCGGCTTTATGCTGTTTCTTCAGGTCTTTATTGTATTTAGCATACAGCTCCTGAAGATGTTTCTGATTTTTATGGAGGGAATTATCCTGTGCGTAGAAGCTTCCTGCAGTGCAGAGCATCGCACAAAAAATAAAAGATACTTTCATTTTCAATATTTTCTACCAAATATAATAAGTATCAACGCAATTATATAAAAAATACATAAAATTTTAATAATCGTTAAACAGTAACGTCAAATACCTGTGAATTATAAAAATTCAGGCCTGAAATTGAGAACCAAAAAATGCCCCGAATAATCGGGGCATCTTATTTTATGTAAGAAAAAATCTTAAGCTTGTACGTTGTTTCCTCCTAATACGAAAGGCTCAACTTCTTTGATTTCTCCGAATTGCTGCTCATAGTTAGCAATGTTCTGCTGAAGAGCAGAAAGTACTCTTTTAGCGTGAAGCGGAGCAAGAATAACTCTTGATCTTACTTTAGCCTGTTGTACGCCTGGCATTAACTGGATGAAATCGACTACGAATTCAGATGGAGAGTGGTTTACCAAAGCTAAATTAGCATAGATACCCGCTGCTACCATTTCGTTCAATTCGATGTTGATGTTTCCGTCTTGTGGATTTTGATTGTTGTCCATTTGTTATAAATATTTTTTTATTCGAAATTTTGAGGTTGTGAAAATATAAAAATAAATCCAAACCTCAAATTTCCGAATCATTAATTTTAGTTAAGATCTTCGAATTCTTTTTTAGAACCTACGATCACATTCTGATATTCCTTAAGACCTGTACCTGCAGGAATTCTGTGTCCTACAATTACATTTTCCTTAAGACCGTTCAGATCATCTACTTTACCTGCTACTGCAGCTTCATTCAGTACTTTTGTGGTTTCCTGGAACGATGCGGCAGACATGAAGGACTTGGTCTGAAGAGCTGCTCTTGTAATACCCTGCAATACAGGAGTTGCTGTAGCCGGTAAAGCTTCCCTTACCTGAACCAAAGCCTGGTCTTCACGTTTCAGCTTGGAGTTTTCGTCTCTTAGTTCTCTTGCCGTAATCATCTGTCCCGGCTGGAATACTTTAGAGTCTCCTGCGTCCACTACTACTTTAAGACCGAAGACCCTGTTGTTTTCTTCAAGGAAGTCATATTTATGCTCAAGAGCTCCTTCAAGGAACTGGGTATCTCCTCCATCTACGATCGATACTTTGGTCATCATCTGTCTTACGATGATTTCGAAGTGCTTGTCGTCGATTTTTACCCCCTGAAGACGGTAAACTTCCTGAATTTCATTTACCAGATATTCCTGAACTGCTGTTGGACCTTTAATTCTTAAGATATCGTCCGGAGTAATGGATCCATCGGAAAGCGGCGAACCTGCTCTCACAAAGTCATTCTCCTGTACGAGGATCTGGTTGGATAATTTAACTAAATAAATTTTTCTTTCTCCAGTTTTGGCCTCAACGATAAGTTCTCTGTTACCTCTTTTGATCTTTCCGTAAGAAACTACCCCGTCGATTTCTGTAACCACCGCTGGGTTGGATGGGTTTCTTGCCTCGAATAATTCGGTAACTCTCGGAAGACCTCCGGTGATATCCCCTGCTTTTGCAGATTTTCTCGGGATCTTGATTAAGACTTTACCGGCCTTGATCTTCTCACCATCATTTACCATTAAGTGGGCTCCTACCGGTAAGTTGTATGCTTTCTGTTCAACTCCTTTAGAGTCTACCACTTTCAGGGTAGGTACGGCTTTCTTGTTTCTGGATTCGGAGATTACTTTTTCTTCGAAACCTGTAGCTTCGTCTATTTCCAGCTGGAATGAAATACCCTGAATAATATCTTCGTATTCTACCTTACCGGAAGTTTCAGCAATGATTACTGCGTTGTAGGCATCCCACTTACAGATCACATCCCCTTTCTTCACTTTATCACCCGGTTTTACGGCCAATATCGATCCATAAGGTACGTTGGCTACCATCAATGGTGTTCTGGATTCGTTATCTGCCACCAATCTGAATTCCGTTGAACGGGAAACCACAACCTCAGCCGTGTTACCGTTTTCATCTTCAGAAGTAATGGTTCTGATCTCGTCCATTTCAACGATACCGTCTCTTCTTGCCACGATGGATGGGTTTTCAGAAACGTTTCCTGCAGTACCCCCCTGGTGGAAGGTTCTCAACGTAAGCTGAGTACCCGGTTCCCCGATGGACTGTGCTGCAATTACCCCTACTGCTTCACCCATGTGGATGGTTTTACCTGTGGCCAGGTTTCTACCGTAGCATTTTGCACAGATTCCTTTCTTCGCTTCACAGGTTAACGGCGAACGTACTTCAACCGCTTCCAGTCCTGCTTCTTCAATTCTTCTGGCAAATACCTCGTTGATCACTTCATCAGCATTGATGATTAGCTCATCGCTTTCAGGATCATAAATATTGTGTAGTGATACCCTACCTAAGATTCTTTCAGAGATTCTTTCAACGATCTCGTCATTTTTCTTAAGCGCGGTAACTTCCGTACCTCTTAAAGTTCCACAGTCATCCTCTGTAACGATAACGTCCTGTGCAACGTCTACCAATCTTCTCGTTAAGTAACCGGCATCGGCCGTCTTAAGAGCGGTATCCGCAAGACCTTTACGGGCACCGTGGGTAGAGATAAAGTATTCCAAGATCGAAAGACCTTCCTTAAAGTTGGCAAGGATCGGGTTTTCGATGATCTCCGCTCCGGTAGAACCGGCTTTCTGCGGCTTGGCCATCAAACCTCTCATCCCGGATAACTGACGGATCTGTTCTTTGGAACCCCTCGCCCCGGAATCAAGCATCATGTATACAGAGTTGAAACCACCTTGGTCGGTTTTCATCCTGCTCATGATCATCTCCGTTAATCCTGCGTTGGTGTTCGTCCAAACGTCGATTACCTGGTTATAACGTTCAGTATCGGTAATAAGACCCATGTTATAGTTGGCTCTGATTTCGTCTACTGTTTCAATCGATTGAGCAATCATCTGCTTTTTCTCAACAGGAACTACAATGTCTCCCAATGAGAAAGAAAGACCTCCTTTGAATGCGTTTGAATACCCTAAGTCTTTCATAGCATCCAGGAACTTCACAGTTGTAGGGAAATCCGTATCTGCAAGGATCTTACCGATAACATTTCTTAATGATTTCTTCGTTAAAAGCTCATTGATATATCCTACCTGCTTTGGTACAATCTGGTTGAATAAGATCCTACCTACAGAAGTTTCGATCAGTCGGGTTACGATCTCTCCGTTTTCTTTAACCGGAAGTCTACATCTTACTTTAGCATTTAAAGATACTCTTCCTTCCGCATAAGCGATTTCCGCTTCTTCAGGAGAGTAGAAGGCAAGACCTTCACCTTTCACTTTCATCTCTTCGGTAGAGCTTAATTCTTTGGTCATAAAATAAAGACCAAGAACCATGTCCTGAGAAGGTACGGTGATCGGAGAACCGTTCGCCGGGTTCAGGATGTTCTGAGAACCCAACATCAGTAACTGCGCTTCAAGGATCGCTTCAGGGCCTAACGGTAAGTGTACCGCCATCTGGTCACCGTCGAAATCCGCGTTGAAGGCCGTTGTTACCAACGGGTGAAGCTGGATTGCTTTTCCTTCGATCATCTTAGGCTGGAATGCCTGGATCCCCAGTCTGTGAAGCGTAGGTGCCCTGTTCAGAAGAACCGGGTGGCCTTTCATCACGTTTTCAAGGATATCATATACTACAGGTTCTTTCCTGTCGATGATTCTTTTTGCTGACTTTACGGTTTTTACAATTCCTCTTTCAATCAGTTTTCTGATGATGAACGGTTTGTAAAGTTCCGCCGCCATATCTTTAGGAATACCGCATTCGTGAAGCTGTAAGTTAGGACCTACAACAATTACCGAACGCGCCGAGTAATCTACCCTTTTTCCCAATAGGTTCTGACGGAAACGACCCTGCTTACCTTTCAATGAATCAGAAAGGGATTTCAACGGTCTGTTGGATTCAGATTTTACCGCAGAAGATTTTCTTGTGTTATCGAATAGGGAATCTACAGATTCCTGAAGCATACGCTTCTCGTTTCTCAAGATTACTTCAGGAGCTTTGATCTCCAATAGTCTCTTCAGACGGTTGTTTCTGATGATTACTCTTCTGTAAAGGTCATTTAAATCGGAAGTTGCGAAACGTCCACCATCCAACGGAACCAATGGTCTCAATTCCGGCGGGATTACAGGAAGCACACGCATGATCATCCACTCAGGCTTATTGATCATTCTTGTGTTGGCACCTCTCAATGCTTCTACAACGTTCAATCTCTTAAGAGCCTCCGTTCTTCTCTGTTTTGAACCTTCGTTGTGTGCTTTGTGTCTCAGGTCGAAAGACAATGCATCAAGATCGATTCTTTTTAACAGTTCCTCAACCGCTTCAGCACCCATTTTGGCGATGAATTTGTTTGGATCAGAATCATCAAGATACTGGTTCTCGATCGGAAGTGTTTCCATGATATCAAGGTACTCTTCTTCCGTTAAGAACTCCATGTTTTCGAAATCAGAACCGTCTAATTTCTTAGCAATACCCTGCTGGATCACTACATACCTTTCGTAGTAGATGATCATATCTAATTTCTTGGAAGGAATTCCCAAAAGGTAACCGATTTTGTTCGGCAAAGAACGGAAGTACCAGATGTGCGCAATTGGAACTACCAGATTGATATGTCCGATTCTCTCTCTACGTACTTTTTTCTCCGTAACTTCTACTCCACAACGGTCGCAAACGATCCCTTTGTAACGAATTCTCTTGTATTTACCACAAGCACATTCGTAATCCTTTACGGGACCGAAGATTTTTTCACAGAACAAACCGTCTCTTTCAGGCTTATGAGTTCTGTAATTAATGGTTTCCGGCTTAAGAACCTCCCCTCTCGATTCCTGAAGGATCGATTCCGGAGAAGCTAAACCGATGGTTATTTTATTAAATCTACTTGATTTATTTTTATTTGACATTTGTTAGATTTTAAATTTTAGATTTTAGATTTTAGATTAATTTCCGGATGTTTCTATCCGGCATTGATAATTTAAAATTTAAAATTATTCCTCTAGTCTTACGTCTAATCCAAGACCCTGTAACTCGTGAAGCAATACATTGAATGATTCAGGGATACCCGGTTCAGGCATCGATTCACCTTTTGCAATGGCTTCGTAAGTTTTTGCTCTACCAATCACGTCATCCGACTTCACCGTCAGGATCTCTCTCAGGATATTGGATGCTCCGAATGCTTCAAGAGCCCAAACCTCCATCTCTCCGAATCTCTGACCTCCGAACTGCGCTTTACCTCCTAACGGCTGCTGCGTAATTAATGAGTAAGGACCGATTGAACGGGCGTGCATCTTATCATCAACCATATGCCCCAGTTTCAGCATGTAGATTACCCCTACGGTAGCTGCCTGCGTAAATCTTTCTCCGGTACCACCGTCATAAAGATAAGTATGACCGAATTTAGGAAGACCTGCTTTCTCAGTATATTCAGTAATCTGGTCAAGGCTTGCTCCGTCGAAGATCGGCGTGGCAAACTTCAATCCTAATTTCTGACCTGCCCATCCAAGAACGGTTTCATAGATCTGTCCGATGTTCATACGGGAAGGTACCCCAAGCGGGTTCAGTACGATGTCTACCGGTGTTCCGTCTTCAAGGAACGGCATATCTTCTTCACGAACGATTCTCGAAACGATACCCTTGTTACCGTGACGTCCTGCCATTTTATCCCCTACGTTCAGTTTACGTTTCTTAGCGATGTACACTTTAGCAAGTTTCATGATACCTGCAGGTAGTTCGTCTCCGATGGAGATCGCAAACTTCTCACGGTTTTTAACCCCCTGGATATCGTTGTACTTGATTTTGTAGTTGTGGATCAACTGCTTGATCAATTCATTTTTATCTGCATCAACCGTCCAGTCTGAACCGCTAACGTTTACGTAATCTTCAACAGAAGTCAATAACTTATGAGTAAACTTCACCCCTTTGCCGATAATTTCTTCATCAAGGTCATTTTTAACCCCCTGAGAAGTTTTACCGCTTACGAGTGTATTTAATTTTTCAATTAAAGTATTTCTCAACTCATCAAACTTAGCTTTGTAAGTGTTTTCAATTTCTTCAAGCTTAAGTTTTTCTTCCGTTCTTTTCTTTTTGTCTTTGATGTTTCTGGAGAACAATTTCTTATTGATCACCACTCCTCTTAGTGAAGAGTCTGCTTTCAATGAAGCATCTTTCACATCACCGGCTTTATCACCGAAGATCGCTCTAAGAAGTTTTTCTTCCGGAGTCGGGTCGGATTCCCCTTTCGGAGTAATCTTACCGATCATAATATCACCAGGCTTCACTTCAGCCCCGATTCTGATCATCCCGTTTTCATCAAGATCCTTGGTTGCTTCTTCGGATACGTTCGGAATATCTGCCGTAAGTTCTTCCATACCCAGTTTGGTATCACGAACCTCAAGAGAATATTCATCCACGTGGATGGAAGTAAACCAGTCTTCACGAACTACTTTTTCGTTGATTACGATCGCATCCTCGAAGTTGTATCCTTTCCAAGGCATGAACGCAACCACCAGGTTTCTACCAAGGGCCAATTCTCCTTTTTCAGTAGCATACCCGTCGCAAAGCACCTGTCCTTTTTCTACCACATCTCCAACTCTTACGTTTGGTCTCAGGGTAATGGTTGTACTCTGGTTGGTTTTTCTGAACTTAGTCAGGTTATATGTTTTTGTAGCGGACTCGAATTGTACTAAATCTTCGTCTTCGCTTCTTTCGTACTTAATAACGATTCTGTCGGCATCCACATACTCTACCGTACCGGTACCTTCAGCATTGATCAAAATTCTTGAATCTCTTGCTACCTGCTGTTCAAGCCCTGTCCCAACGATCGGAGCCTGCGGCTTCAATAACGGAACGGCCTGACGCATCATGTTGGATCCCATTAGGGCACGGTTCGCATCATCATGCTCCAGGAACGGAATCAGTGAAGCGGAAATACCGGAAATCTGGTTCGGTGCTACGTCGATAAGGTCTACCTGGTTAGGCTCCACTACCGGATAATCACCATCCAGTCTTGCAATAATCCTGTCGGTTTCGAATTCTCCGCTGTCGCTCAACTCAACGTTGGCCTGAGCAATTACTTTAGATTCTTCATCTTCAGCATTTAAATAGATCGGATCTGCCGAAAGTTCGATTTTACCGTTTTCTACTTTTCTGTATGGCGTTTCGATGAAACCAAGTCTGTTAATTTTAGCATAAATCCCTAAAGAAGAGATCAAACCGATGTTCGGTCCTTCCGGAGTTTCGATCGGACAGATTCTTCCGTAGTGGGTATGGTGAACGTCACGCACCTCGAAACCTGCTCTTTCTCTTGATAAACCTCCAGGCCCTAATGCAGATAATCTTCTCTTGTGAGTGATCTCCGACAATGGGTTGGTCTGATCCATGAACTGGGAAAGCTGGTTGGTCCCGAAGAAGGAATTGATCACCGACGTTAATGTCTTTGCGTTCACAAGATCAAGCGGAGTAAAGATTTCGTTATCTCTAACATTCATTCTCTCCTTAATAGTTCTTGCAATTCTTGAAAGACCTACACCGAACTGTCCTGCCAACTGTTCACCAACGGTTTTAATCCTTCTGTTGGATAAGTGGTCGATATCATCAACATCCGTTTTTGAGTTTACCAGCTCGATCAAGTGTCTTACAATCGCGATGATATCTTCTTTGGTAAGAACTTCGGTTGTTGTAGGAATATTCAGGCTTAACTTTTTGTTTAGTCTGTAACGTCCTACTTCACCTAATGAATATCTTTGCTCGGAGAAGAATAATTTTTCAATGATTCCTCTTGCGGTTTCCTCATCTGGCGGATCTGCATTTCTTAGCTGACGGTAGATATATTCCACCGCTTCTTTTTCAGAGTTGGTAGGGTCTTTCTGTAAGGTATTCTGGATAATAGAGAACTCGTTGCTGTTTTCTTTGTGAATCAAAATAGATTTCACGCCAGCATCAAGAATAAGATCCAAATGTTCTTTTTCAAGAATGGTTTCTCTATCCAGGATAATCTCGTTTCTTTCGATAGAAACTACCTCTCCTGTATCTTCATCTACGAAATCTTCGAACCAGGTGTTCAAAACTCTCGCAGCCAATGTTCTTCCTTCTACTTTTTTAAGAGCAGCCTTAGAAACTTTCACTTCTTCAGCAAGGTCGAAGATCTGAAGGATGTCCTTATCAGATTCGTAACCGATGGCTCTTAATAAGGTGGTTAACGGTAATTTTTTCTTACGGTCGATATACGCGTACATTACGCTGTTGATATCGGTTGTAAATTCCATCCAGGATCCTTTGAAAGGAATGATTCTGGAATAGTAAAGTTTGGTTCCGTTGGCGTGGTAAGTCTGTCCGAAGAATACACCGGGTGAACGGTGCAACTGCGTAACGATTACCCTTTCAGCACCGTTGATGATGAAAGATCCGCTAGGCGTCATGTAAGGAACCGGGCCTAAATATACATCCTGAACCACGGTCTGGAAATCCTCGTGCTCCGGGTCTGTACAATACAATTTAAGTCTCGCTTTAAGAGGCACAGAATATGTTAATCCTCTTTCCACACACTCATCGATTGAATAACGTGGAGAATCTACCAGATAATCCAGGAATTCCAATACGAATTGGTTTCTGGAATCCGTAATTGGGAAATTTTCCTGAAAAGTCTTGTAAAGACCCTCATCTCTTCTATCTTCAGGTAGCGTATCAAGCTGGAAAAACTCAGAGAAAGACTCGATCTGGATATCCAGGAAGTCCGGCGTGATGATTTTTCCTTTCGCTGAAGAGAAATTTACTCTCTGATTTCCCCTAGTTGTAGGTGTTGTTTTACTCATAAAACTTTTAAGAAAGGTTAAAAAATATTTTGATTCATTAAAAAATATCAGAAAAGAACCGGCAACAGGGTTAAATGAAAAGGCAAAAGTGTTTTGGCGCTCACGAAGAACCTTAAACTTTTTAACTCCGTCTTTGATTTTTCTCTAACTGCAACACTGGTATATCTTTTCACAGCGTAATGCAAAATATTTTTACTACTTTTGAGGCAGAACCGCCACCACATCTATAAAACAAGAAATCTCCTTCACGATCATGAAAGAGGTGATATTCAATATTTTATAGACATGTATACAATTATTCGCGCCAAAAGAGACTGCAAAGATAGAAAAATTTATTAATATATACAAATGTAACCACCTTGTTTCCAATATTTTTCTTTTACAGAAATGCAGTTGATTTTGAAAAATTCTGTTCTTACGCTTAGACCTGTTTAAATTTTTATTTGATATTTTTTTATTGATTTCTTTTAAGGTACTTCAACCAAAATAAACAAAATTTACTTATTTAGCGTCAAGAAATCTCTAGATTTGTCGTGGTTAAATTCAGTCTTTTCAGCTTTAAAAAATAAGAAATCAATATATTTTAGCATCAATATATTGATGCTTTGAAGAATAATGCCGGCCATTTATTATGTATTGTTTCCGGAACAGAGTAATTTATCATTATAAAAAAACAGCACGTTATCTGTAGGAGCATTCCAGTCTGCAATATGATGCCTGAATGCATTGCGGAACCATGCATCTATACTGTTTTTTGTAGACGACTGAATAAGCATGGGCCCATTCTGCTGAATCTGCTGTGAAGAAAGATCTGCCGGCATAACCAATGCGATATGCCCCGGTTTGTGCCGGTCCGGATTTTGCGCACACGCTACGACAATATAGCCTTCATCAGCCATTTTCTGGGCTTCGGATAAAATATTCTTTACAATAGGATGCCATCCAAACTCTTTTGCCTTATCCGAATTCAACCATTTAACCTGAGCATTGGCAAGCAATTCCTGCTTATGTTCAGGCGGCCTCAGAATGTAAATTCCGCGGCGTTCACAGGCTGCTGCCACGAAAGCACTGCAGTGGGTCCTTATTCCAGAAACTGCATCAGGATCATCCGGCTCACCTGTCTCCCAGTTAATATGCTGCCCGGCCTGCCATTTCTGAAGGACATCCATCCCAAGATAAAAAGATTTCAGCTGTTTGCCACATTCTGCCATACGTAGGCTGTCTGTAGGCTTTCCGTGACACAGTAAGGAAATAAAGAATAGCAGAATAAAACAGAATTTTTTCATGCCTGTATGTTTAATTTGTTGAAAATAGTTGATCCGCAGCATTACACCGTATTCCCTGTTCTTAGAACAGAAAGCATCTTAAAGGTTAAATCGGATTTATGAATTTATACAAAAAAAGACTAAAGATCCGGATCGCTCCTTCCCTTTAGTCTTATATCAATTATTGTCATTTTTACGGAAACATTGAGAATCCGCTTCTCTGTACTTGTTTACTTTCTGAACATTACAAAGGTTTCCAGAAAGACCATACCGTCCCGTTGAATACGGCAAGCTGGTGCTTAACCGTATCATACACCATCATCCCTGCAGAAGGGTTGATGATATTCAGGTGCGGGCTGGCCACTTTTGGCAATACCATCGCTTTGTTGGTATCCTTTAATACAAGGATTCCCGGAGTTGTGTCCGAAGCACCGCCTGTCCCGATGACCATTTTGGCACCCGGAAGCTCTACCTTGGAAGCCTGAAGTACCGTATCCACCACTCCCGTAGCGTCCACCGTGAGATCAGACCATGAACCCGATTTCAGGTATTTTACTTTTTTATCCGCGATGTCATAGATAAGGGTACCGTCCACCGCTCCGATTACCGAAGCTGCTGAAGTGACCCAAGGTAGAATAATCCCCCTGTTTCCACTGCCGAATTCCAAAGATACCGAAGCATTGCTCACCGATGTTTTACCGATAGCTACCTGGGAAAAACCCGATGTAAACAACAGTAAAGAAAATATATTGATTGCTTTTTTCATTTTTTTAAAATTTAAATTTCTGTTTACTTAATTTAAATATTAATC
>CAJYGB010000004.1 GCA_913774355.1 uncultured Chryseobacterium sp.
TACTTTGTGCGCCATTTTTGAGCGGTATTGTGATTGATGTGCAACATTTTCGCCAATGCTTCTTTGCTCAATGGGGTTTCACTTTTTTTCATGACCAATAACATCTGCACTTTATTTTTCAAATGAATGGGTTGCTTTCTCAATAAAATTTTAAGTTCCTGTTCTGTTTCCTTTACGATAATGTGTTTTGCAACAGCCATATACAAATTATATTTATAGTAGCAACTAATATATTAAAAATAATCTTAAAATAGACTGTTTTTTAAATATAATTGGTATAAATTATCTGATAATCAATATGTATGAATATACGTCAAAAAGATTAAAAAATGATTAACCTAGTAACAAAAAACCACCGCAATCGCGATGGTCCTTAGCTAATTTAAATTGTCTTTAAAAAGATACTTCGTTCACTTCTTTTCCGCGCTGGAAATTCATCGTTTTCTGGCTTCCTTTGTAAGCGATATTAACGAGGTTAATCTGCTTGGGAAAAGTGCTCAGAAGTATGGTGTTTTTTATTCTTAAGGTACTGATGTCCGAAACGCCTCCCGTTTCAAAATAGACCCATACTGTTTCTCCGCTTACCTGACTTCCCGTGAAAGTAATGGTTTTGGGAACTCCGTTGACGTACACATCAAAATTGTTGTTTACATACTTTTTAACTTCTGCTTCAAATCCAGCCGTATTCGGATTGATTTTTATGGCATCGGAAATATGATTTGTATTCATCTTTGTCGTGAACTTCAATGTTTTGCTTCCATCTATATAATCCACCTTGGTCATTGAAGAGAAAAAGTCTACATACGTGAAACTCATTAACAATAAGCATGTTAATAATCCTGATATAGATAAAACTTTTTTCATCTTAAAAAATAAATTTGTACTCATGGTTTATCTCTTTTAATCACAAATAATATGCCAACTAGAAATTGACATTTACAGAGTATTTATCGTAAAATGCTTTGATGTGTGCTACTGCTTCATCTGCCGTATCTACCACGCGGTACAGGTCGAGATCTTCTTCATGGATCATCTTTTCTTTCAGCAGCGTGGCTTTAAACCAATCCAGCAATCCGCTCCAAAAGTCAGAGCCGACCAGGACGATAGGGAATTTTCCGATTTTATTCGTCTGGATCAATGTCAATGCTTCCGTCAGCTCATCCAGCGTACCGAATCCTCCGGGCATTACCACAAATCCCTGCGAATATTTCACAAACATTACTTTTCGTACAAAAAAGTAATCGAAGTTCATGGAATATGATCTGTTGATGTACGGATTAAAATGCTGTTCAAAAGGAAGGTCTATATTGAGTCCGATGGATTTCCCTTTTGCATTAAAAGCACCTTTGTTTCCTGCTTCCATAATACCGGGTCCGCCGCCGGTAATGATCCCGAAACCAATTTTGGTAATTTTTTCTGCGATTTCAACCGCCATTTCGTAATATTTGCTGTCCGGCTGCAGCCTGGCTGATCCGAATATGGAAACGCACGGGCCGATCTTCGCAAGCTTTTCATAGCCATCTACGAATTCTGCCATCACCTTGAAAACCATCCAGCTGTCTTTGGTTACGGTTTCGTCCCAGGTCTTTTGTTTCAGGCTGTTGTGCAGCCTGGTTTCGTTAACATCAAATTCGGGATTGATCAAGCTTTCATCCCGGGTTCCTTCTATTCCCATTGCAAATTATTTAAAATATTTTTCGGCTTCTGTTACGGATTCCGGTCTGCCTACATCAATCAGCACGCTGTTATGCACAAAACCGTGAATATGTTCTGTTTGCATCAAATCCAGATATTCCTCCATTACAGAAAACTTGCCCGTTCTTTTTATCTTTTCAAAGATAACGGGATTAATACAGTGAACGCCGCTGAAAGCCAAAGGCTTAAATCCTTTATTGAATTCGGCCAGCCTTTGTTCGCCGGTTTGTACATTCAGCCAGCCACGCAACACCAGATCGTCATTAAACAGTAATTTTCTCGAACTTTCTCTATCCGAAACGGCTAAAGTAGCAAAATCTTTTATCTTTTTATGGTATTCCACAAAATCCGTGATGTTGATGTCGGTAAGGATATCCGCATTCATAATTAGGAAATCTTCGCCGTGATTGAGAAACTTTCTGGCAAAAATCAAGCCGCCTCCCGTTTCCAGCAGTTCTTCGGATTCATCAGAGATTTCTATTTTGCATCCGAAATTATCATTTTGCTTTAAAAAATCAACAATCTGATTTCCGAAATGATGAACGTTGATCACAAAATCTCGGATTCCGAAATTTTTCAGGTAGGTAATATTTCTTTCCAGCAACGGAATTCCATTCACTTTAGCCAATGCCTTCGGGTGATGATCGGTAAAGGGTTTCAGCCGGGTTCCTTTTCCTGCTGCAAAAATAAGTGCCTTCATTTTTTATAATTGATAAGTGATGAATGATGATTGATAATGATAAGAGTTTTTAAAATCATTTATCATTCATGAATTCAGTTGGTGCTGTTCGTCATGGTGAAGACTGATTTCCACTTGGTCACCGTATTTTTCTTCGATGAAACGGGCGATCTTGATGGCAGAATATACCGATCGGTGCTGTCCGCCCGTACATCCGAAGTTGATCTGTAGGTTTTCAAAGCCTCTATCCAGGTAATTGTCGATGTTGATGGAGACCAGACTTTTAATCAGTTCCAAAAACTTAGGCATATCGGTTTTGGTTTCCAGGTATTCCTGAACGCCAATATCTTTGCCGGTCTGAATCTTATATTCTTCCACTCTTCCGGGGTTAAGAATTCCGCGGCAGTCAAATGTAAAGCCACCGCCGTTCCCTGTTTCGTCTTTCGGTATTCCGCCTTTCTTGTAGGAAAAGCTGTGTATGTCGATGTGTAGCATATTTTTAATTTGTTATTTAAACTGTTTAACCGTAGCTTTTTTCTGTATTGGTTTTGATTGGCATCTTTGTAGTCGACTGCATCAAAATAATATTTATTAATTGTAAGAAGGTATCTTCTTTGAAGTCTCGGCCAAATCTTTCCATTGCTTTTACAATATTCTGCTGAGATTTCTGTAAGACGACAAGTTTATATTTATTCAATTTTATACGTAAACTATCTTAACGGTTTTAACATTTCTTCTATTTTAATCTTTGTCTTTTCCAGATTCAACTGTTTAATAACTTTTTGAAGTTCCGGATATTCTTTCATCTGTTCCCAGGTTTCTGCAAATTCTGTCAGATTGTGTATCCCCTTTTCGAGGCTTGCGATAAAATGCGGCTTCTTCTGAATCAGTCCTCTGAACCCGTAAGCGCCCAGGACCTGTAAAAAACGCATCATCTGGATAGGTTTTACCGAAGCTTTTAGTTGATTTGTAACAGTCTCATCTTTAAACTGATTGATGTAAAATTCCAGCATTTCATTCTTGAAATCTTCAGGGAAGTTAGCTTTTGCCTGGAAAAGAAAAGATATTACATCATACATCAACGGACCATTCATTGCCGACTGGTAATCGATAAAGGAAACTTCATCTTTTTCGTTCACTATAATATTCCGGGCCTGGAAATCACGGATCATCAGTCCTTTCGGATTCAGGCTTTCGATGAGGCTGACGATGCTCCTGAATTCTTTTAACAGTATAGATTTTTGGTATTCCAGCTCCAGGACATCTGCCACGAAATTTTTAAAGTAGTAAAGATCATGGGTTACCGGAAGCTCATCGTAGCTTTCATATTCAAAAGTCCGGGTAAAATCGATCTTGTCTTTTGTTAAAATCTGTAGCTGATACAGTCTTTCCAGCGTTTGCCGGGCTAAAAATTTTACCCGGTCTGAAAGTCCTTCGCGGGCAATAATTCCGGAAAGCGTCTGTTCTCCCAGAAATTCCTGGATATACATACCCCGGTCTTCGGAAACGGCGAAAATTTCGGGGGTATTCAGTTGTAAACGGGAAAAAACATCTGAGTAATACAGGAAACTCTCATTCTCCAGGATATTTTCATTGTAAGTAACAATGTATTTTTTATTTCCGGCTACTGCCAGAAAATTGACCCTTGCAGAACCGCTTTGAGCCAGAGTAATGAATTCAGAAGATGGTATTTCTGTATAATTTTCAAAAAATCGTTGTACGTAATCAGAAATCATAGGCGAAACAAATATAGTAATTTACGGTTAATTTCTATCTTTGCAGTATGTTAAAGGACTTCAAACCTGTTTTGGGCATTTTGCTGCGCTTCATCATCATTTATCTGGTGTTGCTTCTTACCTATCAGTTCTTCCTGAACCGTTTTGAGAGCAGCGGCCTTGATCCTTTTTCCAGGATGATCGCGGAGCAGGTAAGCGGTCTTCAGAATGCTATTGGCTTCCCTACGCAGCTGTACGATGATATAAAGGGCGAACAGGTATGGTTTTACGTAAAACAGGAATATGTAACCCGTATGGTGGAAGGATGCAATGCGATTTCCGTGATGATTCTTTTTGTGGCTTTTGTTTTTGCTTTCTATAAAGGGGCCAAAACATTTGTTTTTGTATTAACAGGCCTCATCCTCCTGTACGTGATGAATCTGCTCAGAATCGTAGGTTTGAATATTGTTGTGTCAGACTACAAACAATACGGTAAAATTTCACATGATTTTATTTTCCCTGCCATCATCTACGGAACGGTAGTCGTGCTGTGGCTGATCTGGATTAAATTTTTTGCTTTGAGAAAATGAAAGTGCTCAGCTGGTTTTTAGTGGTCCTTGGGGTATTGGGATTAATTGGCATTAGGATATTGGAAGACCGTCTTTTTTATGATCCTTTCTTGAATTACTTCCATGAAGCCCAGAAGAACATTCCGTTTCCGCCTTTTGAATGGGGAAAATTAATTGCCGGACATCTTTTCAGGTTTGTCTTAAATCTTTTTTTCTCCTGCCTGGTTATTCATTTCTGGTTTAAAAACAGACAGTGGACGATTCAGGGAGCTATTTTAATAACGATTATTTTTCTAATTACTTTTCCGATTTATCTTTACTGTATTTACGACCGGTTTGAAACCGGATACCTTTTCTCTTTCTATATGAGGCGGTTCGTAATTCAGCCATTGATTCTGCTGCTGATTATCCCGATGTTTTATTACAGGAAGCATTTGGATAAAAAATAAATGGTATTATTATTCCGCGGTGTGCTTCTCGGTATTCGTCACGTTTTCCGGGGTCCAGGTTACTCTTTTTTCAAAATCTTTTTCGCGGACCGGGCATTCTGCGATTTGACAGATCGGGCATGAAATAGGTTTGCAGTCATCCATGTGAAAATTGAATTCGATGCTTCTGTTGATGTTTTCCGCTAAAAGAAGGATCATTTTTTCCATTTCATTATGGGCATCACGAAGGCTGTAATACCAGGGCAGGGTGATATGTGCATCAATATGGAGATGCGCTCCGAACTGCTGGATTTTCATGTTGTGAACGTCGATCCACTCCGTGCGGCGGTTTTCTTCCAGTACTTTAATGATCTGGTTCAGCAATTCGGGATCCTGCTCGTCCATGATGCCGCTTAAAGACTTCCGGACGATCTTGTATCCGACAAAGATGATATAGAGCCCGAAAATCAAAGCTACCACCGAGTCCAGCCAATAGATTTTTGTAAAATAAACCACGATTAAACTCATAACCACTCCAAGGGTCGTTACCGTATCGGATTGCAGGTGCTTTCCCGACGAAATCAGCACCAGGGAATTTTCCGCTTTTCCTTTTTTAATGGAAATATAACCTAACAGATAATTGATAATGGCGGTAGCGGCAATGATCCATATTCCGACGTCCAGTTTGCTTAATACCTTGCCGGTGATAAGGCTGTTAACTCCTTCATAAATAATCATAAGTCCGGCAATGGCAATCAGTGCCCCTTCAATTCCGGAGGTTACAAATTCTACTTTTCCATGACCGTACGGATGGTCTTCATCTTTAGGTTTTGCGGCCAGGTACAGTGAATATAGCCCCATAAAGGCACTGATCACATTCACGATACTTTCCATTGCATCCGAAAAAACGGCATCGGAATTCGTCAGTTTCCATGCTACGATTTTTCCGATAAAAAGGATGATCCCAAAAACGGCAATAAGCTTCTGAAAGGCCAGTTTATCTTTATTTTTATTCTGCTGAACGTTCATAGGTTTGATAAAAAAAAGAATCTCAATTCTGAGACTCTTTTTAGGTTTGTTAGTTTATACTAAGTTCTTTTCTACCAGGTATTCTGCAATCTGTACCGCGTTGGTAGCGGCTCCTTTTCGCAGGTTGTCCGCCACAATCCAGAGATTCAGAGTCTTGGGTTGCGACAGGTCCCGCCGGATCCTTCCGACGAAAACTTCATCTTTCCCTTCGGAGTAGAGCGGCATCGGGTATTCGTTGTTTTTTACATTATCCATAACAACAACGCCTGGCGTTTCAGATAAGATTTTTCTTACTTCATCAAGATCGAATTCGTTTTCAAATTCGATGTTTACACTTTCCGAGTGGCCTCCCTGTACCGGAACCCGTACGGCAGTAGCCGTTAAATTAAAGGTGTCGTCTCCTAAAATTTTCTTGGGTTCCTTCATCAGTTTAATTTCTTCCTTCGTGTAATCGTCATCTGCAAAGACATCGCAATGCGGCAATGCATTTTTGAAGATCTGGTAAGGATATACTTTGGCAATCGATTCATCTCCTCCGATTTCCCCGTTCAGCTGGTCAACGGCGGCTTTTCCGGTTCCTGTAACGGATTGGTAAGTGGAAACGATCACTCTTTTAAGATCGTACTTTTTATTCAATGGCCCTAATACCATCACCAGCTGAATGGTGGAACAGTTCGGATTGGCGATGATCTTATCTTCCTTTGTTAATACATCCGCATTGATTTCAGGAACCACCAGTTTTTTGTCGGGATCCATTCTCCAGGCTGAAGAATTGTCGATCACGGTAGTTCCCGCTTCTGCAAAAAGAGGAGCAAATTCCAGGGAAGTTCCGCCTCCGGCAGAGAAGATCGCGATATCGGGTTTGGCAGCTATAGCGTCCTTCATGCTTACAATCGTAAATTCTTCCTGTTTATACTTCACCTTATTGCCTACGGATTTTTCGGATGCTACCGGAATCAGTTCGGTGATCGGGAAGTTTCTCTCCTCGAGAACTTTAAGCATAACCTGTCCAACCATTCCTGTTGAACCTACTACAGCTACTTTCATTGATAATTAAAAATTGTTTTGTTAAAATATATTTATGCCCCGAAGACTCTGGCCCACGGGAACGCGAATGCAAATAAACCTACGGCGATCAATCCCATAATCACTACCGCCAGGGTAATGGTAGGGTTTGTTTTTACTTTTTTGTTAACGACCGTCATCAGAACCGCAGCGATCAGCATAGAAAACGGATGCTCTACGTATTGGAATCTTTGAGCAGAATTTTTCATGATTTCACCCATGTTAACACTTCCTTGAGTAAAGAAGTTGATCAAGAGAATTATTCCCAATATAAACTGCACATGGAAAAAGATCATCGTAAAAAGGGTAATCTTTTTCAGAAACTTATTCACTTTTCCACTGTACCCGAACATCGTCGTTAAAAGGGCAATTACAAATAAAGTCACCAAAAGGATTTCCAGGTATCCGATTCCTTTATGCGCATTAAGCAAAATGTTGTAAAATTCCATAATCTATTTTTTGTTTTTTAAAGTACACAAAGATAACAAAAAAATCCCGGCGAAATGCCGGGATTTATGGGTATAAAATCTGATGTTTTTATTTTATAAAGTATTCTAAAAATTTATCTTGAAGCTTTTTCTTATACATTATTTTTTTCAGTCCTTGATAGCTTAAACCTTCTTGCCAAATCCCCATTTGAAAGGTGTTATCAAAATTGTTTCTGTAAGTCTTGTTTTGAAATTTATATTTCTTCAACTTATTTTGAAATTTTTGATTATTTAGAAATACTGATGCCTTTATGAAGTGTGAATGCTCTTTAATATGTTTTATATTTTCAATGTTTACAGCTAGCTCTAAAACGTTTGTTAGCAATAAGTGTAATAAAGGAGATTTTAACTGATCAGATAATAAGTTTAAAGTTTTTATAAAATTAGTTAAAACTTTCATTTCAAATTTTATTTTAAGATCATTAATTTGATAAAAATAATGGATAAATAAAATTAAACCCTGATTAATGAAAACTATATATTTTTTTCTAAGTGAATCATTATTTGTTGTTATTAACCTGTTAATAAAATAAAAAAAAATATTTTCATTGAATGTAAAATGTTCTAGAGATATTAACTGATTATGTGTAAAAAAATAGTTTTTCAATTGATCTTCTAGTAGTGCAGGAAGGAAATCATCATGATTAATTTCAATCAAATTTTTGCTTGAAAGATAGTTTATTGTCCAAGCTATCCCTGTAAGGCCATTATAGAGACTAACATTTTTGACTTCTTCTATGGAGTTTAATTCATATTCAAGTAGTTCGATCCCTTTATTATAGGCGATTATATCAGTATATACATCTGAATATTCAAATAAAAAAAGTGATACGGCTGATCTCCCGTTTAGTCCCGAATCTAATTGTCCAAAGTCGTGTGGCAATTTCGATAAGACTAGATAAATCTCTTGAATTGAATACATTACATATTGTTTTGTTTATAATATAATTTTTTATAATATCTCCACAAAAAATCGTATATATTTAGTTCATGTAATCGATTATTATGTATGAAAAGCCTATTAATAGACATATGTATATAACTGCTTAATAGGCTTTCTATATTAATCTCTAAAGAATTTTTCTCATATACGGAAAGTAAACTTTTAATGTTGTTTTTTATTTCATATTTGTAGATCGCGATACTTTTTGTTAATTTATTAGCCTTGCTAATTTTAGTATCCAGTATTTTATTAATAGAATTTTGATTTGAGACAAAAACTTTATCTAATTGTTTTTTTACTTCTTTTTCAGAACCAAATTCTTTGTAATATGAATTTTTTAGTAATTCTGTATATTTTAATTTATCTAAAACAGATAGATTGAATGTATCTAGATAAAATGCCACCAATCTTAACCCGAAAAGACTTTTTTGATACAATAGTTCACTATCTGAATTTTCAATAAAATCAGATATAATTTTACTATCTATATAAAAAATCTTTTCAGAAATTTCCATTGTATTGCTGCCATATCTTTCTAATTCCCTTTTATATGTATCTAATTCAACATTCCATACAATTTCATTTGATAAGTATTTTTTTAGATAATTATTTAATTTTATTATTACCTGACCAATATATTTAGGGCTACTTAGTTTTATCCTATACCTTATGTGATAAGAAGGATCATTATAGCGTATAAAAAACCATTCATTGATCATCCCGGAAGATATAAATTCTTCACTAATAGGTTTTAAAAATTCCGTTATGATCTTATTTGAAGCATTATGGCCACAGAAAAATTTATAGTATAACCAATCATCGCCAATTATAAAATCTCTTTGTATAGAATGATCAGTCATTTTTTATAGTTGATAATTTTTGATTATTGTAGTAAGTGATAATGATTTGGTTTGTATAAAATTCTTGATTTTTTCTCACAAGCTGTTCATCATCCGTAAATAAGAATTCTTTAAAAATAAAATTTGCCTTTTCTCCTATTGCATTAATCATCATTCTTATACTATCAATATTTTGAAGATTAATAAATAATTCATTATCATTTTCAGCTAACACTATGTATGGGGGCATTTTCCATGTAGTTCTTGTTCTTTGAGCAGCTTCTAACAAATCATCGTCAGAGTCCGTTTGTATAGTAAATATTTCTAAATCTTTTTTTCTCAAATTCCATGTTGCAGGTTTGAGAATAAGATTGCCTAGTTCAATACGGGGAATAAACTTATAATTTTTTTCCATTGCTCCAAGTCTTAGGTTGAGTCCAGACCTCTTATTTTGATTTTGAAGGTCACATAAAAAATTATAAATCGGAATCGAATTGAACGAATAATTATGAGCGTTAATAAGTCTTGGAAGAATTCGTTTGTTTAGCTTTTTTGAAAAAAGAATTATTTCATTTCCTTTAACAGAAAGCATTAAATCATCAATGAGTATTTGTTTATCCGTTGTTTTTATTGATTGGGCAAGATAAGGAATTTCATATTCGCAAAAGCTTGGTCTTGATATAACATTTCCTATTCTTGATTCAGGAAGATGCGATAATTCAGCTATTACCAAATTAGGATTAATTTTTTTCTCAATATCAATTATATCTTTTGTATGATTAAAAAGTTCATCATCATTTAAGCAAAATCTTCCAAAAAGATCAGAGCCACTTGCACCTCCTGCTCCATCTAATTTTATTTTCTGCTCACCGTTAATATTAACAATTTCTGTCATAAATGATAAGGTGTCTGGAAGATCATTCCAAGTTTCTGTAATCCAAGCAGGAAGATCATTACTATTAAATCTTATTATATAGTCTCCGTTTTTATATGCCTGTGTAATTTTATAATGTAAAATACCATTAACATTAGACCAATTAATCTCATTTTTAGAATCTGATTGCTGAGGTATTATCAAATTGTCAATAAAATTGTTATCAGGAATAATTATACTCATATCATTATTCTTATAACCAATTCCTGATTCAGGATCCAAAACTTTAGAAAGAGGTATACACTGTCTATCATAACGGGCTTTAAATTTTTTAATAAAATTATCTATGTGAGTTTCAGAATAATTTTTCGATAAGATTGACAGTTTATTTAGAAAAATAATACCCTCTTTAATGTCTTTTAGAATTTTTTTGTCTAGAAAATTTTTATGAGTATTTATTTTAAGATCAGTTTGAAAAAAATATTTTAAATTGATATCAGTATTAAGATTATCAGCAATTGATCTTATTCTATAATATCTATCAACTGAGTTTCCAAATTTCTTGTCAATTGAGCTCAATTCATCGTTGATATCTTGTAGTACTTTTACAATGTCTTTTAAAATAATCTTTTTTTTAATAATTTTGAAGTAATCTTCACCTATTATTACAGGATCGATTTCGCTTACTAGTATTTGATTGTCAATTAATGCATTTATATAATCTTTTGCTTCGGAGACATTTATTTCGGAATCGAAGTTTATTAGATCATTAGCTAGTTGAGTAATTGTATTTCCTTCTATGGAATTATCGATGATATATTTAAAATATTTGTCACTTTCAATAGCTTCAATATGGTATATTCTTTTAAGATCGTTTAAATAAGTATATTCTATATATCGGTATTGGTTTCCAGCTTTATATAAACTACTATTACTTTTAAATTTTAATTTTCCTCTTATTTTCTTGTCTTTTAAAAAGTTTTGTGATAATGTGACTAAGTATTGCATATCTAACCTAGTTGATCTTCTGTAAGTTGATATTTCATTTACCGAAATTGAATTTTCATTTTTAAAAGTTCCTATATTGTAGCCAGCAAACAAACCAAAAGGAGTACATCTTGTTGACATTCTGCATATATATTTTAAAATGCTCAACTTTATTTTTTCATCCCTTACTTTATTATCTTCTTTTCTCTCTAACCAAACTTTAAGTGATTGATGTAAATTTGGAGATGCTAAAAATAAGGCTTCCTGAAAAAAAGGTTCAGAACAAATTTTCAGTAATTCTATGTCCGAAATTTTTTTGTTTCTTAAGAAGATTTTTAAAAAAGTTAATGATTTTGATGGCGCCCTCAGAACAAAATGATCTAAGGCCTTATATGGAAATTTACTCATGCGATCATTTAGTTATTATGATATCAGAAGGCATTCTCCCCAATTATGATCTGTATCAGTATAAACGTCAATAAGGGCTAACCCAATTCCAGATTGGCCATTTAAAATAGATAAATCATCTGGAAGTTTATTATTATTCAAATACTCAAGTCCCCTTGAAAGCCAATGTTTCTTAGCATTTAAAAATTCTTTTTCATTTGTGAGAGTATAGGCCCTTGAAAATATTTTATAAGCTCCAAAAAAGCCGTGACATAAACATGGGTGTTTTAGTAGTGATTGTTCTTCAGATAATCTTTTAGATGAGTGTTTAAGAATATTTACTGCTATATTTCTCATATTAATGTCATTAATATCACTAGATATATTTAATAATGTAATGCCAATACCTGGATCTCCTAAACACCATGATAAACCAGAATATTCTTTATTTATATCTGTGTTATATGAAAGCCAAGAAGGAAATAGTGACTTTTTGTTTTCTGAAAAATTATAAATTTTAATTAAAAAGTTATAATTTTTATACAGTAGATTATAACATTGCTCTTTTAATTGTGGGATTTTTGAAATGGTTAATAATATTTTCATATAACAGGCTACTCCATGAGCTAAGCCTAAATACGATCTTTCTGCTAATTTTTGATTTCTGAAATTGTATATTTCACAATATTTGTTTTCAAGAGCGTTGATATAATTTTGAAATAATGATAAGGAGTTACTGTTTATTTTTAGTTTATTAACAAGGTAATAAATAGTTCCAGTTGAGCCATGTAAAAAGTCATAATTACCAGAAGCAATAGCTATTAAAGTCCACTCTTTTATATATTTGTAAAGACTATTAATATTTAAATTAAAGTATCTTAGTTTATTTTCTTTTAAAAAATTAATAGCCCATATAAATCCACAAATACCATCACAGTATGTTGCTTTATTATAATTATTATTTATCCTATCAATGCATATATTCAATATGTGTTTTGACTGATATTCATTAGGCTGATCTGTTAAATATTTATTATAATATTCATAAAATATTGAGTATCCACTAATTCCATTTAACACACCTATATTAATGCTATTGCTGAAATTTTTGCTAACATTGATATGGATATTTTCGATGACTTGTAGAATCAAAGAATCATTCATAAGATTAATTTAAAGATTTCAATTAATGATAGATATCAGGAACTTTTTTAAGGTTAAAAACATATTGCTAATTAATAGTTTATATAAAAAGCACCTCGAATGAAGTGCTCTAATTTTTTAAATTATGTGTAATTACGAACCTCTTGTGATACATTCTGTGTAATCATTCAGAGCACAACTTGTAACGTATCCATACGTTCCTCCTAGGCCACCACCTTCTGTTTCAACAGTGACAACTGAAAATGCGCAACCATCACCGCCCTTTACATTTTTAAGTTCGGTTTGAGGTAATTTGGATTTTGATAGTTTAGCAATTTTAATCTTTTTTAAGTTTAATTTCTTTTTCATATTAATTATTATTTTAATTAAACAAATATATAAAATCTAAACTTCATACCACGATAGTGTGAATTGTTTTTCTTCAATTTTAACAATTTTTTTTTCTAAGTAACGATAAATTAATATAACAGATTGATGATTTTCTTTATTTAGACAATCAATCCATAGATAGATGAAATCTTGATCAGGAAATTTATCCCATGAATATATTCTTTGATATTTTTCATCAATAAATATTTTTTGAATTTTAGAATCGATAAAAGATTCATAGCCTAAATATAAAGAATAGAATTTCATTGTTTGTCTGAGAAAATTATAATAATGGTAAGAAAAAAAGGATGATGTTTCAGGTAATGATTCTAAAAAAGTTTTATTACTATATATTGAATACATATTCGTATTAACAATTTCTTTAGAAATTTTTTTTTGTATAAATGGAGTTTCTAAATATACTTTTCCTGTCTCTATTAATTTTTCCAGTATATTCTTTTCATCATAAAGAATTTTTCCTATACTAAAAATTCTAGCTTCAAATTTGTTATTCATTAAAAAATCTTTAGAAAAGCTTTTAAAAGTTTTTTCTGATGACCTTCCTAAATAAGAAAATATATATCCATTAATAGTTGTAAGCCCCTTAATACTCTTCTTTTGTTTAGAATTAAAGATCAATCTTATATCTACATCTGAATTACTATTCTCTAGGCCTATTGCATAACTACCTGTTAAAAGTATACCTGTTACATAATTTTTTGTTTTCCATTCATTCACAAAAATTTCTAATGCATTCTCCATAAGGTTTATTTATATAAATATAACAAAAAATCCCGGCGAAATGCCGGGATGGATAGGTTTAAAATCTAATGTTTTTATATTTATTAGAAGTTGAAAGACAATGTTGCAGTCCAAGTTCTTCCGAACCCGAAATACACTTGGTTTTGCTGGCTTATTCCGTTCCAGTTTCCTGCAGCCTGATAAGTTGCATAAGCGGTAGCGGTTGAAGCTAAAGTTCCTCCATTGATATCAGCATATTGCTGTGCTGAAAGATTAGCATGCGTATTGGTATTTGATTCAGCAATATAAACTTTATTCAGCAAGTTATATACATTACCTCTTAACGTAAAGAATTGCTTAGCATTTTTAAGTTTAATTTTGAAAGTAATTCCGGCATCTACTAAACCAAAGCTAGGTAATTCCAATGCTCCTTTCTGTCCTGCTGCTTCTGTTGAGAAGTTAAGTGGATTTACGTTTGCATACAAATGTTTAACACCTCTGTAGGTGCCGTCTAAGCTTAACCAATCTGTCGGTCTGAATGTAAATCCTGCACCAGCTGTGAATTGTGCTGCATTTCCTACTTTTACTTTATCTAAATAAACTGTACTATGTGATGGAGTACCGTTTGTGAAGCTGATAGGATCATTTGTTTCTGAGAATAGATCACTTTCTGCATTTCCTTTATAATAGTAATCCCCCATAGATAACATTCCGTTAAAAGATAGCATCTTGTGTACGTTTGCCGTTGCATCAATTTCAATTCCCTGGTGTACTTCAGAAATACCGGAGATATTGGCATAAGCAGAGGTTGTAACAACAGGAGCTCCAGATATAGGATCTAAATAAGTCCCGGAAAGATTTGTTCTTCTAAGGAACCTGTCACTCCATGAAGTTCTGTAGAGGTTCACATTTGCATTGAAAATCCCTGAACGGAAGCCATACCCTAATTCAATACCGAAGATTTTCTCGTTTGTTAAATTTGGATTTAGGAAATTCTTATTATTTGGATATACCGAATTTAAGAAAGGTTGTTTTTCGTAATACCCGATATTACCAAAAACATTGTGGTTCTCATTAATATTGTAATTAGCCCCCCCTTTTACATTGAATCCGATTAGATTTTTAAAACCTGTTTTGGTGTTAAGTGCTGGATTAAGAGCAGTGGGTTGATTAACCGGTGAAGTTGCTGTATTTGTAGTAGCATATCCAGCTACATTTCCGTTAAGAAGAGATTTTCCATCTACGATAAAATTATCAATTCTTTGAAAAGCCTGATTAGAAAGTGCCCCTGAAACGAAAGCAGATATCTTATCATTAGAATACTCTAACTGTCCGAATCCACCGTACCATAATACTTCACCATCGTTGTTATAACCGATTCTATTTTCAATCGGATCAATTTTTCCTCCGAACGGATTCCAGTTTGCTTCCGCTTTGGATGTGTTAGACACATAGTTGTAACCTGGCTGTAAGAAGTTATTATTATTTGGAACCCAAAGATTTTTATTAGCAGAATCTCTGTAAGCAGAACCTCCTAAAAGATCACTTACGACCTGATAATGATATCCATAATAATATCTTGTATCGATACCTACTGTAAAGTTTAAATGATCAGTAACTTTATGATTGAAACTTGAGATCGCTCCGAACCAGTTGTGAGAATTGATGGATGCATTTCTAATAAGGATACCTCTGTCAGGATTAGATGCAGCATTCGCAGCGTAGATACCGTCTACATCCAAAATTCCATCAGCAGTTCTGAAAGACTCTAAATTTCTGGTAGTTGTATTTGTTAAATTACCGACATTACCAATATTTCCAGTTCCTGCCCCTCTACCAAATGAAGCATAAGCAACTGTATTTAATTTGGATCTGCTGGAAATATTCCAATCCCAGTTAAGAGACATTATCGGTTTGTGATAATAATTTCTTCTGAAGCTGTACTCTTCTCCATTTAAATAACCGTAATCAGCATTGTATCTTGTATCAGGAGTTCCGTCTTTATCAGAATTATATTTGATATAATTTGAAATTGATGAATAAGTACTTCTTTGATTGTGTGCTTGTGGAGCCCCGGTAATCGTAAACTGAAAATCATGATTGCTTCCCGGCTTGTTGTAACCTAGAGCGAAATAATAGTTATACCCTTCAAATTCAGTTCCTCTTGCGAATGTAGATCCCGCAGTTCTGCTCATTAAGAATGAAGAAGACCATCCTTTTGCAGATTTACCTGTATTGTAAGCAAACAAAGTTTTAAGATAATCGTTATTACCAACAGATAAAGAAACAATACCTCCTTGTTTTTTATCAGCCGCTCTTGTTAATATATTAACGGTTCCTCCAACCGAAGCAATTGCTAATTTTGAAGAACCAAGACCTCTTTGTACCTGCATAGAAGAAGTAACATCAGAAAGTCCGGCCCAGTTTGACCAGAACACACGTCCGTTCTCCATATCATTCACAGGCATACCATTTACCATGACAGCGATATTTTCCTGTGAGAATCCTCTGATAATTAATTTAGAGTCTCCAAAACCACCACCGCCTTTAGTAGCGTATACTGATGGAGTTGTATTCAGGATCTCAGGGAATTCCTGGTTTCCTAATCTTTCAACGATTTGTGCTTCTTTAATTGTAGAAACAGCTACCGGAGTTTTTCTATCTTTTGCGATATCCGCAACCCCGATTAACACTACCTCATCAATGTCTTTGGATCTTGTGCTTTTTACAGTATCCTGAACCTGTTGAGCATAATAAACGCTTGCCGTAGATAAAGTAATTATCGCAGTAAGCATTGATTTGTTGATTAATTTCATAATCGTTAGTAATAGTTAGATTAAATTTTCTGCAAAAATGAGGAAATATATTTTAACTAATATTAACTGTATGTTAATTTTTACACGTTCTGAATAAGGTTTAAAATTCTGATTTACAATGTATTGAATAATAATCGAAATTCTGTATGAAAAAAATCACATTATTTAATTTTTAATAGAATATAGTTATTTTTATTGAAAATTCAATCCCTATTTAACGGCTTTCAGGCTTAAATCCATATTGTCCGCAGAATGGGTAAGCGCGCCCGCAGAGATGTAGGTGACACCGGTGGAGGCAATTTCTTTCAGCTGTTCACGGGTAATTCCGCCGGATGCCTCGGTTTCGCAGGTGCCGTTGACAAGCTTTACCGCTTTTTTCATGGTCTTCAAATCCATATTGTCGAGCATGATGCGGTCTACTTTGGCATGGATGGCTTCCTGAACCTCTTCAAGATTTCTGGTTTCCACCTCTATTTTCAGTTTTTTCTTGTTCTTTTTAATATAATCCTTGGCCATTTTTACGGCGTTGGTAATGCTTCCGTTATAATCGATGTGGTTGTCTTTCAGCATGATCATGTCATAAAGTCCGTACCGGTGATTGGTGCCGCCGCCGATGGCCACCGCCCATTTTTCACATACCCTGAAGTTTGGCGTAGTCTTGCGGGTATCCAGAAGCTTTGTTTTGGTGCCGACAAGCCTGGAATCCCAGTCGTGGGTCAGGGTAGCGATTCCGCTCATCCGCTGCATGCAGTTTAGGACAAGGCGTTCGGTAGAGAGGATGGATCTTGCGCTGCCGGTAACGATAAAAGCTATATCGCCCACTTTCACAGCATCACCGTCCTTTACGAAGGTCTCTACTTTCAGATCTTTATCGAAAGTTTTAAAAATGATCTCTGCCAGTTCAACACCTGCCAGGATACAGTCTTGTTTTACCAGAAGCTTAGCACTTTGTTCCAGGTCTTTCGGAATGGTAGAAAGGGTAGAGTGATCGCCATCCTGGATGTCTTCTTCCAGAGCATTTTTAATAAACTGTTTTAAAACTTTATCAGTAACGTATACCGGTCTTTTCATAGGTATGCTTTTAAACTAAATCTTTATTATAAAACGCTCCCTTATTCTCCGTCATTTCCATAGATTGGGTAATGATAAGGTGCGCCACGGTGGTTAAATTTCTCAGTTCCGATAACTGAGGGGAAAGAATGGAGTAGTGGTAGATTTCATCCACAGCTGCTGCAATTTCCTGGTGTTTCTGCAAAGCCATGTTCAGACGGCGGTTGCTCCTTACGATGCCTACCAGATCGCTCATCATTTCCTGAAGCTGTTTTCTGAGGTAAGAAACGATCACCATTTCATCCATGATTTTCATGCCCTCTTCATTCCATTCCGGGACTGCTTTTAGGTCATCAAAATTAAAATTGTTTTCATTGAGAAGCTTGACGGTTTTCATTGCGGCATTGTGTCCAAAAACCAAGCCTTCCAGTAAGGAGTTGGAAGCGAGCCGGTTGGCACCGTGAAGTCCGGAGTTGGTACATTCCCCCACACCGAACAGGTTCCTGATGGAAGACTGCCCGTCGCGGTCAACTTCAATGCCGCCCATCAGGTAATGGCAGGCCGGAACTACGGGAATCAGCTGGGTAAAAGGATCGATTCCTTCGTCTTTACATTTTTTATAAATATTCGGGAAATGTTCGAGAAATTTTTCATGGTTCATCGCACGGCAGTCTAGCCCTACATATTCGTCTCCTGTGATTTTCATTTCGGCATCAATGGCCCTGGCAACAATATCCCGGGAAGCCAGTTCTTCACGCTCATCATACTTGTGCATGAATTTTTCGCCCTTTTTCGTTCGGAGTTTGGCGCCGTCTCCGCGGACCGCTTCCGAAATCAGGAACAGCATGCCGTCAATTTTGCTGTATAAAGCCGTCGGGTGGAACTGGTAATACTGCATATTGGAAACCTTGCCTTTCGCTCTGGCCACAAAAGCGATTCCGTCTCCGGTAGCAATGGTAGGATTGGTGGTATTTTTGTAAACATGGCCGGCACCTCCCGTTGCGACTAAAGTGATCTTTGAGGTGATTTTTTTTATTTTTTTAGATTTTTCATCTAAAATATAAGCCCCGTAACAATGGATATCGCCTTCGTTCAGCTCTTTTCCCGGAACGTGGTGCTGGGTAATGATATCGATCACATAATGATGATCCAAGATCTCAATGTTTTCGCTTTTATTGGCGGTTTCCAGTAAAGCCCTTTCAATTTCAAACCCGGTGATGTCTTTGTGATGTACAATTCTGTTCTCGGTATGTCCGCCTTCTCTTCCCAATGCAAATTCACCGTTTTTCATATCGAAGTTGGCGCCCCATTCCACGATTTCGTTAAATCGTGCAGGAGCTTCCGTAACTACCATCTCTACGACATCACGTTTGTTTTCCCCGTCTCCGGCGCGCATGGTATCTTCGATGTGTTTCTGGAAATTGTCGTTTTTAGAATCCGTTACCACTGCAAGGCCACCCTGGGCATATTTGGTATTACTTTCGTCTTCGTCCGACTTTGTTACGATGATTATCTTGGCATTGGGAAGCTGCTCAGAAACTTTTATGGCATAAGAAAGTCCCGAAATTCCGGAACCGATTACTAATACATCCGCTTTTATCATATCCTTGGTTTAAGAAAAATTGTCTGATGACTATATAAATTTAAACAATTTTTCGTTTGGTTTTCTCACTTTTTTCATGTGCTGGAAATGATCTTCCTCCGAGCGGTAGCCCAAAGCAAGGGTAACGCTTACTTTTTCAGTTTCCTGATCGATGTTTAAAATTCCTTCGATCAGTTCTTGTCGGAATCCTTCCATGGGGCAGGTGTCTATGTTTTCAATCGCTGCGGCATACATGAGATTGGCCAGAACGATGTAAGCCTGCTTTTCTGCCCAGCTGAAAATCTCATCCTGTGTTTTTTGACTCATATGCTGATTAATGCTGTTCTTGAAAAGATCCAGCTTTTCCAGTGGTGTTTCCCTTACTTTCGAGATGTGCCTGAAATATCCGTTGATATAATGGTCGTCCACAATTTTTTTGGCAACAATAACGATCAGATGGGAACATGTGGAAATCTGAGACGGATTATAAAAAGCCGGGATTAATTTCCGCTTCATCTCCTCACTTTCAACAATCAGGATTTCATAAGGCTGGAGGCCCAGCGAGCTTGCCGATAACTTTCCCGATTCAAGAATATTGTGCAATATGTCTTTCGGAATAATTTCGCCGTTAAATTTCTTTACAGAATATCTTCTGCTCAAAGCCTCCAAATAATTCATAAGACAAATTTAAACATTGAATGCGAATTAAATAAGGATAAAGCAAAATATCTTACTCTAAAATCAGATAAAAAAGATCACTCCAAATAATTTTGAAGTGATCCTTTTATATATATAGGAAATGGTTATTCCGTTAGTCTCTGTTTTTTACCAGGATCCATCCTGAGTATTTGATCGGCGTACTCTTCTTGTCGTTTTCATTCCATGAAACAGAATACCAGTAGTTTCCGGTAGATACCTTCCTTCCGCCTACGGTTCCGTCCCAACGGTATTTGTTGTTTTTATCGGCTTCATGGATTTTTGCTCCGTAACGGTCAAAAATATTGAAAACCAAATTCTTTTTCCCGGCAAGCGCGGAATAGTCGATAACATCATTTATACCGTCACCGTTAGGGGTAATCACATTGATAAGGTTAGGGACAACAATGGTAATGGTAATCGGATCACAGTCGTAAGCATCTTTTACATATACCCGGCTGTCTCCCCGCGGTACATTTTTGAATTCGTTGGAATCCTGCCAGTGAATTCCGTCCATCGAATATTTGTAGGGGGCGGTTCCTCCGGTGGCGTAGATGGTAATTGTTGTGTTGGAAATATCAACACGGGTAATCACCGGCTGCCCGGAGTCGTATACTTTTACGGTTTGTCTTGCGGTACAGTTTCCTGTTTTAAGTTCCACCCAGTAGTTCCCTACGCCTACGTTGCTGATGCTCTGGGTAGTTGCTCCTGTGCTCCATTTGTACGAGGTGAATCCAGGCCCTGCATCCAGTATTGTCGTGTCTTCCATACAGATGGTTTTATCATTCAGTACTGTGGAGAAGATCTGCTGTATAACGATCAGTGTTACCTTAGCAATGCTGTAGCAGCCGTTTGTATTGGTTACTTTGATGTACGCTACACCATTCGGAGAGATGTAATTTGCCGGTGTGGGGATCGGGTTGGTTCCGTTCTGTGCATCTGTGAGCGATGGGAAGTAAGTTTTTGTACCTGGCTGTAAAGATACCGGAGCTGTCGTAAGGTCAAACAGTCCGGTGGAAGGATTGGTATCCATGGCACAGGCTCTGATGGTGGCATCCTGCACAACCACCACAGGGGAAATGACGAGTGTTATATCGGCAACGTCCGTACAGCCCTGCGGTGTGGTTACCTGAGCGTAAATAGTGGCCGCCGGCGAAAAGAATGCCGAAGGATTCGCAATCGGGTTGATATGATTATTAAGATCATACATAGAATTATAAAATACAGCCGTACTTCCCGGAACTGAAGATACAGCCGCCGCTGTAAGGTTAAATACAGCTCCTCCTGCATTGTTATTGTTACATCCGGTAAGCGTAACATCATTAGCCGCAAAAGCTGTCGGTGTCAATACGATTTTTCCGTCACCATTATCACAGAGGGTAGACGATGGATCTTTTACGACAACCGTAACGGTTGTCGTTCCTGCGGGATAGGTGTAATTTGAAGGGTTTGTAATCGGTGTTCCGCCAGGCCCGAAATATGTAAAAACATAATTTGCCGGGTTATTTACAAACTGGTTCTGGAAAGACGTTAAATCTACTGTTCCGTTTCCTGTGCCCGGGTTTACGCACACGAAAGGCGTAATGGTATTGGTAAGGATAGGAACTTTATCAATATAGATTTTAGCATTTTTTATCGAGTGCCTTGCACTTGCTCCTCCGGTAGCGGCGGAAAATCCGAAATAACCGGTTGTCATTCCCACTGCTCCTCCGGATGCGGTAAACGGTTGGTCTACCAGAACAACACCGTCCAGCTGGATTTTAATATTCCAGATATTCGGATTTACGGGATCTATGGTACCGTTTACGATGACGTGCTTGTAATTAGATCCTACAAAAGGCTGTGTGGGGTTCAGGTCGGGGGTGTGATAAGTACTTCCCGGTGTGTTATTGAACTCTATATTATTGTTTGTTGCCGGAAGATTATTTGTTCCGTACAAAACGTGGATCTTGCTCATCTGCCCTTCCGTTGAATTATTGAAAATATCAAATCCCACCATCAGCCCGTTGGCATTTGAAGGGATTCCGAGCCCGCCTCCGCCTGAAAAGGTAGTCGGAGGATTGGTCAGGTACCAGAACGTAAATCCGTCACCACGGCCGTAGGCTGCAGTTCCGTTTCCGTCGATCCTGAAATCGAATTCCACCTTCCACTTGTCGCAGTATTTAAGATTAATGGGGGTTGATAATTTTACCACTCCAAACTGGCTGGTAACATCCTGGGTAAGCTGTATAAAATCCGTATTTACGGTAGCATTGGGAACAAGATCCCATCCCGTTGTGTTTACAGGGTTGCCGGTAAGCTGGTACGTCTGAGCGGATAGCTTTCCGGTAAAGCAGATGAAAAGGATAAAAAAATTAATGAGTAATAGCTTTTTCATTCGAGCTAAGGGGCTAATGATTAGAATTGTAAAATGATTTGTCGTTTTGTTTTTAATTGTCTGAATTCCGAATTAATGATAAAGCATGATGGTATCATCTATTGACCGTACAAACTTTTAAAAACAAAAAGGATCACCCCATACGGAGCGATCCTTGTATAAATTATTCCCTGTTTTTCACAAGTACCCAGCCATGGTAAGAGGTTGGAGTATTATTTTTGTCGTTTTCAGTCCAGGTGATCGTATACCAGTAGGTTCCTGTCAGTATTTTTTTTCCGCCAGAAGTTCCGTCCCATTTGAAGTTTCTGATTTTATTCGCTTCATAAAGTTTGTTTCCATATCGGTCATATACTGTAAACACAAGATCTTTTTTGTAGGCTAAAGCTGAATAATCAATTACATCGTTTACATTATCGCCATTTGGTGTAATGGCATTGATGAGATTAGGAACGGTAATCTGAATATGGATTGGTGTACAGTTGTAGGAGTCTTTTACATAAACTGTTACTTCGCCTCTTGTAAGTCCTGTAAATACATTGGAATCCTGCCATTTTACTCCGTCAAGAGAATATTGGAAAGGTCCCTTTCCACCTTTTACATTTACTGTAATGGTCGTATTGTTGATATCGATGCTTGAAATAACCGGTTGGCTGGCCGGATTTACTTTTACGGTCTGCAAAGTGATGCATCTTCCTGTTTTTAATTGTACCCAATATTGCCCCGGAGGTATGTTCTGGATAGATTGTGTCGTTGCTCCTGTACTCCACAAATAGCTGTCGAATCCAGGTCCGGCGTCAAGGTTGGTTTTAGCATCAATACAGATGATTTTATCCTTTAAAACGGAAGAATAAATCGGTGGTAAAACTTTAAGTGTAATTTTTACGATCACAAAGCAATTCGCAACATTGGTAATTCTTACGTACGCGGTAGAAGATGGTGCAATGTAAGCCGTTGGATTCAGGATCTCATTTGTTCCTGCAAGGGCGTCGGCCTGTGTTTTAAAATATCTCTTCGTAACTCCGGTGGCCGATGTTACATTCGCCTGGGTAAGATTGAATAATGCGGTCGTTGGTGCTACATCAATATAACACGATTCTATGGTCGCATCCTGAGAGGCAATCTGCGGATAGAATGCCAGTGTGATAGGTGCCGAACCCTGGCATCCCTGAGGCGTTGTTACTTTTACATAAACAGTTCCGGCTGCAGAAATATAAGCGGTCGGGTTTGTAATTTCAGGGGTTCCTGCATTAAGATTAGCCATAGTGGCATAAAACTTTTTGGTAGAACCGGCTGGCTCGTTCACGTTGGCGAGCGTAAGATTATAAGTTGCTGTTCCTGCGTTATTGTTATTACACTCGGTAAGGGTAGCAGGTGTTGCCGTAAACGGAGACAATGTTAATTGGATTTTTCCGTCGGGATTATCACACAGAAGTCCGGAATTATCTTTAATTCTTACCGAAACAGTCGTATTGCCGCTGAACTGGAAGTTCGCAGGATTCGTAATCGGTGTTCCGCCAACGCTGTATGTGAAGGTATAGTTCGCCGGATTGCTTACAAACTGACTCTGGAATGTCGTTAGGTTGATGGTTCCCTGTCCTGTGGACGGATTCGGGCATACGCTTGCCGATACGCTTGTCTGGTTAATGGCAACCTTATCGGTAAATATTTTTGCATTTTTAATAGAATGTCTCGCACTGGCCGCCCCGGTAGATGCGGAGAATCCGAAATATCCCTGTGTCATTCCGACAGCTGAGCCGGAAGGTGCAAAAGACTGGTTCACTACCGTATTCCCGTCAATTTTGATGCTGATGATCCAGTTGGCAGGGATAGCAGGATCTACCTGTCCCAATACTTCAACGTGCTTGTAGGTTGCTCCTACAAAAGGCTGTGTCGGGTTAAGATCCGGTGTGTGGAATGTACTTCCGGGTGTATTGTTAAATTCAATATTTGATCCTGCAGTATTGTTGGTTCCGTACAGAACATGCACTTTGCTCATCTGTGCCTCGGTGCTGTTGTTAAAGATGTCGAATCCTACCATCAGCCCGGTAGAGTTGGCGGGAATCCCTAAACCGCCTCCTGCAGTATAGGCAGCGGGAGGATTGGCAAGATACCAGAAAGCGAAGCCGTCGCCGCGTCCGTAGCTGGTAGTTCCGTTTCCATCGATCCTGAAATCGAATTCCACTCTCCATTTGTCGCAGAATTTCAGGTTGATGGGTGCATTGAGTTTGATGCCTCCTACCTGGGAAATCTGGTCGGCAGTAAGCTGAATGAAGTCGCCGTTAACAACTGCAGACGGAACTATATCCCATCCTGTGGTTACGACGGGATTTCCTGCCAGCTGATAGGTCTGAGCTGAGGATTTTCCTACCAAGCAGGATAAGAGCAGGATAAAACAAGCCAATAGTTTTTTATTCATATATTATGATACTTAAAATTAGACTTGTCAAAGATATTAAATCCCAAGCAATAAATGCATATTCAATGTTAATTTTGCCGGAAATGAAGGCTATTCATCAAAAAATGATAAGTTTAAAAGGTAAATAGTGAAAATTTTTGATCGGCGTAGTATTGGAAAGGGTCAGAATAAAGTGTTGTTTTCCAGGCTTTCGAAATAGTGATCTACTTCCAGGTCCGGAGAAGCAGCGGCGGTTACAGCCAGTTTATCGCACAGCTCATTTTCAAAGTGTCCTGCATGGCCTTTAATCCAGTGCATTTTGGGCTTATGGAGGTTGTATAAGCTAACGAATTTCTGCCAGAGATCAGGGTTTTTTACATTTTTCCAGCCACGCCTGATCCATCCGGCCAGCCAGTTTTGATTGATGGCATCCGCAACATATTTACTGTCGGTGTATACATGGATATCATTATCGGGAGATTTTAGTTTTTCCAGCGCTGTGATGACGGCCAGAAGTTCCATCCTATTGTTGGTCGTTTTCCTGAAGCCTTTGGAAAATGTTTTCTGGTAATTTTTTTCGGGTACGCGCATAAGGATTCCATATCCGCCTTTTCCGGGATTTCCGCTGCATGCTCCGTCGGTGTATATTTCAATTCTCATGTCAGGTTGAGATCAGGGCTCAGATTTAGTTTAAGATTCAGGAAGATTTAGCCTTAATTTTTTAAAAAGGAAAATCATCGTCATCATCAAAATCATTCATGGAAGATCCTGAAAGTTTTGAGCTGTCCGGCAGATCAAATGCGGCACCCGGCTGGATAGTGGTTTTAATCTTATCGAAACCGCTCGGCTCTCCCAACAATCCGCCATTAGAGCTGTAGCCCATCGATCCGCCGCCTCCGTCGAATGCCATTTCGATATCGGCAAATTTTGCAAAATGTTTAAGGAAGGATAGACGCACATCGGCAGTAGCCCCGTTCCTGTGCTTGGCGATGATAAGCTCAGCCTGGTTTTCCGTTGAGGTTTCCTGTCCTTCTTCATCATTATCCCATACGGTAATCTTATAATATTCCGGTCTGAAGATGAAGGATACGATATCCGCATCCTGCTCAATAGCTCCGGATTCCCTCAGATCGGAAAGCTGCGGCCTTTTTCCGGGACGGGTTTCCACACTTCGCGAAAGCTGGGAAAGTGCAATTACGGGAACATTCAGTTCTTTGGCAATGGCCTTTAATGATCGGGAAATCATGGAGATTTCCTGTTCCCGGTTTCCTGCTCCTTTTCCGCCACCTCCGGCAGTCATCAGCTGAAGGTAATCGACCATGATGATCTTTACCCCATGCTGCATCACCAGTCTCCGGCACTTCGCGCGGAAGTCGAAGATCGAAAGGGAGGGCGTTTCGTCGATATATAAAGGCGCATTTTCGAGTTCGGATACATTGGAGAATAGCCTTTGCCATTCTTCATCATCGAGTGTTCCTTTTCTCAGTTTTTCTGATGAAATTCTCGTTTCGGAAGCGATCATCCTCGTGATCAGCTGTACCGAAGCCATCTCGAGTGAAAATAAAGCCATCGGGATTTTATGTCCTACGGCTATATTTCGGGCCATGGAAAGAAGAAAAGCCGTTTTCCCCATCGCCGGACGTGCCGCAATGATGATCAGGTCGGAATTCTGCCAGCCCCCGGTTTCTTTATCCACATCCCGGAATCCCGAAGGTACTCCGGAAAGACCTTCTTTATCCTTCAGTGATTTAATGGTATCTATAGCCTGTTTTACCAATGAATTCGCCGTGTCGAATCCCTTTTTAATGGTACCGTTGGTGATCTCAAAAAAAGATTGCTCTGCTTTATCCAGCAGTTCAAAAACATCAGTGGATTCTTTATAGGAAGCATCAATCACATTGGCGGAAACATTAATAAGGCTTCTTAAAATATATTTTTCAAGGATTACCCGTACGTGGTATTCGATATGGGCGGATGAGCTTACGCCCATCGTCAGATCGATAATGTAGCTGTCGCCGCCCGCCAGATTCAGTTTGTCTTCTTTTTTCAAAGCCTGAATGATGGTCATTAAATCCACCGGCTGATTGCCTTCATACAATTTTAAGATGGTAGAAAAAATCACCTGGTGTCTCGGATCATAAAAAACTTCCGGTGTAAGCAGATCGATGGAATGATCAAGCCCTTTTTTGTCAATCAAAAAGGTTCCGATGACCAGTCTTTCGAAATCCAGAGCGTTGGGAGGCATCTTCCCATCGGCAATAGAGAGTTCTTTTGCAAAATTTCCGTTCGTCAAGGTAGATAATGTTTCTTTCTGCGCCATAGTTCTGCAAAGATAGTTTTTTTGAAAATCAATTAAAAAATAGTATTCAACAATTTATAAACACAATTTTGTCCGGGTTTATTGTATCAGAGAGGTTGCGATGATGTGTATAAAAAAATCACCCCAAAATGAGGTGATTCGTTTAGTTGAAATTAAATGAATTTCTTTTAGTTGATATTTTTTACCAATACCCATCCGCTGTATTTGGTTTCGGTATTGTTTTTATCATTTTCATTCCATGTAATCGTGTACCAGTAAGTTCCGGTTACGATTTTTTTACCGTTGGAAGTTCCGTCCCAGGTATAATTTCTGATTTTATCCGCTTTATAGATCATGTTTCCATATCGGTCATAAACTGTGAAAACAAGGTTTTTCTTATAAGCCAAAGCTGAATAATCGATATAATCGTTTTTGTTATCCCCATTCGGTGTAATGGCATTCAGAAGGTTTGGAACCGTTACCTGAACACTGATCGGATTACAATTGTAAGAATCTCTTACGTATACCTTGTTTTCGCCTCTCGGAAGACCTGTGAAAACATTGGAATCCTGCCAGTTGGTACCATCCAGTGAATATTGATAAGGGCCTTTGCCACCGTTAGCCGTTATGGTGAATGAATCATTATTGATTTCAATGTTGGTAATTACAGGCTGAGCTGAAGCATTTACTTTCACTTCCTGCAGTGTCCAGCATTTTCCTGTTTTCAGTTTTACCCAATACGCTCCGGCTGCAACATTCGTAATCGATGGGGTCGTTGCACCGGTGCTCCATTCGTAAGCATCAAATCCCGGACCTGCATCCAGTGTTGTTTTATTTTCAATACAGATAATTTTATCTTTCAAAACGTTTGACTTTACAGGAGGCAGAACTTTCAGGCTAATTTTGGCAATTCCATAACAGTTTTGTATGCTGGTCACCCTTACATAGACAACGCCTGTTGTTGAGATATAAGCAGCCGCGTTTAAGATTTCATTGGTTCCCGCAAGAGCATCGGCCATGGTCTTGAAATATTTTTTTGTAACGCTGGTCTGAGAAGTTACATTTACCTGGGTCAGGTTGAATGCAGCACTGGTGATATTGGATTCAATGTAACATTCTTCCACGCTGGCATCATTTACGGCCACTGCAGGATAAAACTCCAGTTTGATCTGGTTGTATCCCGTACAACCCTGCGGTGTTCTTACTTTTACATATACTGTTTTTGGTGCAGCAGAAGTGTAAGTTGCAGGATTGGTAATTTCATTGGTTCCTGCATTCAAATCAACAATCGTAGGATAATACTTTTTCGTAATGTTGGTAGACGTAGGATAAACGTCGGGTGCCGTCAAATCGAAAACTCCGGTTCCTGCATTGTTATTGTTACAAGCATTTACGGTAGCCGGAACTACAGTAAGAGGCGGAAGGAACTGTAAGGTAATTTCCCCGGTTCCTACGCATCCTTCACTCGTAACAATTTTCACATATACCTTTTTAGGAGCAGATGCGTATGATGAAGGTGTGGTGATCTGATTGGTTCCCGCATTAAGATCTGCCATGGTCGGATAATACGTTTTCGTAACATTGGTTGGGCCGTAAACGTTTGCCGAATTCAGATCGAAATAACCGATACCGGTATCATCATAATTACATGCCGTTATCGTTGCATTGTTAACCACAATATTTCCTGATCTGAATTTGAATTTCCCGATCTGGAAGCAGCCGTTTACAGGATTGTTAGGATTTGCGGGATCAGTATATTTGAGTCTGTAATAATAAATGGTAGTTGCATTTACCATAATTGGCGTGGTAATCGGCGCATTTCCTGTGATCGCATCGTTACTGTTTAAGTGATAGGTTACCGTGAAATTCGGATTACCATTGATGATCCCTGTCGATAATGTACTGAAGTCGAACATGGTTGGCAATGCACATTTCAGGATCTCATTCGGATCAGCCGGATTTGCAGCCGGTGCTCCCGGTGTAATGAATGGGTTCGGCGTCAATGCAGGGTCAGTGAAAGCAGATGTCAGTGAAGCAGTACCTCCCCAGGTTAGTGAAAAAGGTATGGATGCATTGGCGCCGGACCAGTTGTCTACAATAAGATAATAGGTTTCGCCAGCTATCACATTCATTGCAGGGCTCCATGCACCGCTTGTTGCAGGGAGACCGAGCTGTAATCCCGTCTGGTTGGGTGCCGGTTGTCCGGGTGCATAATTACATCGTATCGGAGCACCTTTAGTTCCGCAGGTTACGTTCGGTCCATATACTGCAAAATCATAATCGGCATTATAAGGCGCCGAAGGAGAAATAGTAAACGTTAACGTTCCGGATGTAGCAATCGTGAACTGGTACCATACGGAATAATGCTCATTTCCGCTTAAACAGCTTCCGTTTGCGCTTACCTGATCGTCAACGGTTCCCGAGCCTGTAGGAAAATAAGAAATATCTGAATTTCCGCACACAGGGATTGCCGACACACAATCTGATTGTGAGAACAGCAATTGCGACAGAAATAAGACAGTCAGAAGTATTAGTTTCTTCATGATAACTGATTTTTATATGATTAACTTTCTTTTATTAAATGTGAAAAAACCGCTTTTACCAAGCGGTTTTTTCTACTGTCAATAGGTTTTTATTCTCTGTTCTTTACCATTACCCATCCGGAGAATTTAAATGGTGTATTCTTTTTATCGTTTTCGTTCCACTCTACGGAATACCAGTATGTTCCGGTAGGGACTTTTTTACCTAAGGTTGTTCCGTCCCATTTGTAGCCGTTGGATTTGTCGGCCTGTCCTACTTTTGTGCCGTACCTGTCATAGATCGTCAAGACTAAGCCTTTCTTACCGGCGAGTGCGGAATAATCAATCACATCATTCACCCCGTCTCCGTTTGGCGTAATAACATTGACTAAGTTAGGAACTATTACCGTTACTGTAATAGGGTCACAGTCATAATCATCTTTTATATAAATCGTATTGTCGCCTCTCGGAACATTGTTGAATACATTAGAATCCTGCCATTTAATTCCATCTATCGAGTATTTATACGGTGGTGTCCCTCCGGCAACATTTACGGTTACCGTATTGTTGGTAATATCGATGTTTGATATAACAGGCTGCTCGGAAGGGTAAACTTTTACTGTCTGTCTTGTGGTACATTCTCCTGTTTTGAGGTCTACCCAATAAGTTCCTACCGATACATTGTTGATGGTCTGAGATGTTGCTCCGGTGCTCCATTTGTAAGAAGTAAATCCAGGCCCTGCATCCAGCGTGGTAGTATCTTCCATACAGATGATTTTATCTTCCAGCAGGCTGGAATAAACAGGAGGAAGAACAACCAGTGTCACTTTCGCTACGGTATAACATCCATTGGAATTGGTTACCCTAACGAAAACCACGCCATTAGGGGAAACAAAAGGTGAAGGCGTTAATATTTCGTTTGTTCCGGCTATGGCATCCGTTAAAGACGGATAATATTTTTTGGTTGCCTGTTGAGAGGTTACCGGTGCAGAAGTCAGGTCAAATGCTGCGGTTGCAGGGTTTGATGCAATATAGCATGATCTTAGTGTAGCGTTCTGAACGATAACCACAGGAAAGAAGTTCAATGTAATCTTTGCAATATCCGAACATCCCAGATTGGTTGTTACTTTTGCGTATACATCGCCGCTTGCTGAAACATAAGCCCACGGATTGGTAATTTCATTGGTTCCGTTATTTGCATCCGCAATCGTAGGATAATACTTCGTAGTGTACGTATACGCCGGATTTGGCGTGTATAACGTTGTTGTGGTCAGATTAAACGTGGCAACTCCGTTATTATTGTTGTTACACTCTGTCAGACTTGCATTTATTGTTTTAAACGTAACGTCTTTAAATTTAAAGGCATTGATATTAAAACATTTATTCGTCGGATTATTAGGATTCGAAGGGTCCTGATAACGGATGGCGTAATAATATGTATCTGTGGTGTTTACGACGATCGGTGCAGTAATTGCGTTTGTATCGGATAAAGCATCGTTGGAGGTTCTGTAATACTTTACAAAGAAATTCGGATTGCCGTTAATGATATTGGCGCTGTTGCTCTGGAAATTGTATAATGCTGTGATATCACAGGTCTCTATAAGTCTTGGGCTGGATGCAGTCGCTCCGGGAATTCCAATCGGATTAAACGGATTAGGCTGAATCGCAGGATCATTAAATGGTGACGTTAATGTAGCGGTACCTCCCCAGGTTAATGAGAAAGCCAATGCGGCATTAGCCCCGGACCAGTTGTCTACGATAAGATAATAAGATTCGCCTGCTGTAACATTCAATGCAGGACTCCATGCACCGGAATTAGCTGTAAGGCCGATTTGTAATCCTGTCTGGTTAGGAGCTGCCTGTACGCCTGCGTAATTACATCGTATTGGCGCTCCCTTGGTAGCACACGTTTTATTAGGTCCGTACACAGCGAAATCATAATCGGCATTATAAGGCGCCGAAGGAGAAATGGTAAACGTTAACGTTCCGGACGTAGCTACTGTAAACTGATACCATACGGAATAATGCTCGTTTGCGCTTAAGCAGCTTCCATTAGCATTTACCTGATCGTCTATGATTCCCGGGCCTGTAGGGAAATAAGAGATGTCTGAATTTCCACACACAGGAATAGCCGAAACGCAATCGGACTGTGCAAAGAAAATTTGTGAAAGAACGAGTAGTAATATAAGGTAGATTTTCTTCATAATGATATAGTTTATCTTAATTATGATAAATTATTTAATAATGGAAAGATAGTATTCTATATCTTCCTTCCCCCAGTTTGGATCCAGACTGGATTTTTTGCTATAAGTTTTAAATTTTCCTGATGCTGAATTGAAATATTTTTTTGCCAATTCTTTATCTCCTCCATTGAATGCAATTTCTCCTTTAATTACATCAATTCTTGGATTATTCTTATCTGCGGATGCTGCCTTAGTCAGATATTCATTTGCCTTGGCTAAGTTATCTGCACTACCGGTTGGATTATTTGATGATTTTAATACGTAAATTTGGGACAGAAGAATATTTGCTTCCGCATTATTAGGATTTTTTACAAATATTCCACCAATGTATTTTTCCGCTAACGCCGAAGTTTCATCAATGTTTTGTACGTTGCCTTCCCGCTGAGAGGTAATCTGACCTCTGATTATTGACAAAGCGGTATAATAATAAGCTCGCCAGTCTTCTTTTTTTGTTTGGGTACCTCTGGCAAGATTATTAACATAAGTAGCAAAATAATCCCTTGATTGCTGGAAGTCTTCAGTTTTTTTTGCAGACTCCAACTTAGTGATCTGATTTGCTAGGCCTTTTTCATCAGACGATTGAGCAAAAATGCATGTACCCACGGCTAATGAAAAGAAAATAAATAGTTGTTTTATCATGATATAGAATATTTTACACACAAATATAAAAAAATATTAACCTTAATTTAAAACTTTTAAGATTAATTTAATAAAATTGCTTATATTGTCTTAATATTGCATTTTTCTTAGTTTGGGATTTGTACTTCCCACAACCAGTGCGATTAGCACCGTCATGGCACCTCCAAAAATCACCGAACGTACCACTCCTAAAAGTTTCGCGGAAAGCCCGCTTTCAAACTGTCCCATTTCGTTGCTGGACATAATGAATATGGAGTTTACACTCATCACACGCCCCCTGATATTGTCCGGGGTTTTCAGCTGGACGATGGTTCCTCTGATCACCACCGAAATTCCGTCCAGCATGCCGCTCATCACGAGGAACATAAAAGAAAGCCAATACCAGGTCGACAGCCCGAAACCGATGATGCAGAGTCCAAAGCCTGTTACCACGGCCAGTAAAATCTTCCCTTGGTTTTTTCTTAATGGAACGACCGACAGAATGGTGATGATGCACATCGATCCGATATCGGATGCCGCATTCAGTAGTCCGAAACCTTCTGCTCCTACTTTCAGAATGTCGGTGGCATAGACGGGAATCATCGCAACGGCACCCCCAAAAAGGACGGCAAACATATCCAGGCAAAGCGCTCCCAGAATTTCTTTAGTCTTAAAAATGTAAGAAATTCCTTCCCGCATACTGTCCATAACGTTAATATTCTCTTTTTTGTATTCCGAATGCTGTTTTTTTAACTGAAAAAAGAATAGAGAGGCTAAAAAGATCAGGGAAATAATAACCACCAATGTCCATTTGATCCCGAAATAACCGATCAGGAACCCGCCCGCGGCATGTCCGCAGACCGATGAAATCAGAAAAGTGGCCTGATTTAAGGTAACGGCGTTCGGAAGGTTATCTTTTTTTACGATCTTAGGAATCATCACCGGAATGATCGGCCCGATGAATGCCCTTGCAATGCCTGTAAAGAAAATGACGCCGTAAATAAAGTAAGTGATCTGATGTCCTGTAAAATGCATTCTGATATCCAGGAATGCGGGAATCAGCAGTAGGCCAATCAGGAAAATATAAGCATAATTGCAGATTAGCAATAACTTTTTCTTCTCATTCATATCGATGACGTGACCCGCGTATAACGCACAGCTAACAGCTGGAATAACCTCTGAAAGACCGATGAGGCCGATAGAAAAAGGATCTTTGGTTAATTGGTATACCCACCATCCGAGTAATGTAGCGAGCATTCTGAAGGCAAGGACAATAAAAAATCTTCCTGTAAGGAGGTTCCTGAATTCGACATTTTTCAACGTCTGTAACGGGGTAAACGACATCATCCGACAAAAATAGCCTCAAATATTGATTTGAAGCTACTGTTATAATCATTTTTTAAATGAAAAATTAAATGAAGACCAAAAGATAAAATCTATTTTAGTCCGCTCTCGAAGCACTGAATACCAACGCCGCCACTCCGGCAGCACCGATAACGACTGCACCTGTAGCCATTCCTGCTTTTCTGCTGTCCCTTACCGCTGCCACATTAGCTTTAGGAATCGTTACAACTGTACTGTCTTTTCTGCCTGCAGTTCCGATCAGGTTATCTCCTTCCACATTGCGGAATAACATTTTCTGATTTTTGGAACCATCCCTCATCATTACCGTATACATTTTTCCTGCCTGAAGATTGGAGTAATCGTTTTTAGCAGTATCCATACTATATTTGGTAGTAGCGCAGGAAGAAATTACAAATAAGGATGTCAATAAAGATGATTTTAAAAGTACAGATGCTTTCATTATAATTTTTTAGTTTTCCAAATTTATAATTTTTTTCCAATATACGTTTCCGGAATTGAAAAAATGTAATTAAAGTTTATATATTTCCAATAAATCCGCGATTTTTCTATCATTGGCCAGTCTTGGTATTTTATTCTGCCCGCCGAGTTTGCCCTGCGATTTTGCATATTCCTGAAAAGCATTTTTCTGCAGGCTGGTGATACGAAGCTGCTGAAGGATATTCCCGGAAATCAGATCATCATAATACGTATTGCGTCTTCTAAGCTGATTATCCAATTCTACTCTGAAAAAGTCCGTATTTTCGGGCTCTTTTTCAAATTCGATAAACCATTCGTGATAGGGAAGTCCTTCGGTGGGGTTTACCTGTGGTGCAAGATGGAATTCCGTAATCTGGGCGGGATATTTTTCCAGGGTTGCTTTCATTGCTTCTTCCACTTCGAATGCAATCACATGTTCTCCAAATGCAGAGGTAAAATGTTTCGTTCTTCCGCTTACCAGGATCCGGTAAGGTTTTTTATCAATAAATCTCACCACATCGCCGATAGAATAGGCCCAGAGTCCGGAATTGGTCGTCAGGATCAGGGCGTAATCTTTATTAAGTTCCACTTCTTTCAGGGTCAGGCGTCTTGCTTCCGGTTTCCCATATTCTTCCAAAGGAATAAATTCATAGAAAATCCCCTGATTGGTCAGCAACAGCAATCCTTCTTTCGTATAGTCATCCTGGAATGCAAAAAATCCTTCCGAAGCAGGAAATGTCTGGACAATATCTACAGGTCCGCCCAGCAATTCTTCCATCTTGTCGCGGTACGGTTCGTAATTGACACCACCGGTTACGATAAGCTGAAGATTAGGGAAAATCTGTTTGATTTTTTTACCATGCTTTTCCGTAAGTTTTTCAAAATACATAATCAGCCATGGTGGAATACCGGAGATCAGGGTCATGTTTTCTTTTTCCGTTTCCTCCACGATTTTATCCACTTTGGCTTCCCAATCTTCCATCATATTGGTTTGCCAGCTCGGAAGCCTGTTTTTCTGTAAGTATTTTGGGATATGGTGGGCAACGATCCCGGAAAGCCGTCCGGTTTTGATTCCGAAAACCTCTTCCAGTTCAGGGCTGCCCTGAAGAAAAATCATTTTTCCGTTTACGAAATCGGCATTGTTTTTTTTAGCAATATAATGGAAGAGTGCACTTTGAGCTCCTTTTACCTGAAAAGATATTCCTTCTTTGGAAATGGGGATATATTTGGAACCTGAGGTTGTGCCTGAAGTTTTGGCAAAATATTCGGGAACATCAGTCCAGAGGATATTGGCCTGGCCTCTTTTGACCCTTTCGATATAAGGTTTCAGGTCTTCATAATCACCGACTTTTACACGGTCCTGGAAATCTTTTACCGATCTGATGTTTTCAAAATCGTGCTCCCTTCCGAAAAGAGTCTTTTTAGCAGCAGACGTTAGAGACAGCAGCAGGGCCTCCTGGTCCCGCTCTGCATGGTTCTTGAATTCTTCTGCATTCCGGACGTGCTCTTTCGACCAGAGCAAAGCTGCTTTTTTCTTTAGGAAATTTAACATGCATCAAATTTATAAATAACTGAAGAATTGTATGCTAATTTTCACAAAATAAGGCACAAAAAAACCGATGAATGAGTAATGCATCGGTCTTCGAAATTTGATTATGAAAATAACAACTATAATGTTGATTACTTATTGGCTTTATACCTTTTATCAGGAGTTCCGTCCTTTTTAAGGTTTTTATTCTCCTTGTATCTTTTATCGGGAGTTCCGTCTTTCTTCAGTTTCATTCCGGAAGGGGCAGCTGCAGGTTTTGCGGTTGCTGCCGGAGTAACCTGTTTGGCGGATTTAACCGGCTTTACTGTTTTAACAGTTTGAGTTTTCGCGGCCGGAGCAGTTTGCTGAGCCGTTGCAAGTCCAAGTCCTAAAACAACAGACATTGCGGTTAAAAATTTTTTCATAGTGGATACGTTTTGTTTTTTTCGTTGATTCAAAGTTATACAAAAAACAGACTGAAACCCCTCGTTTTTTAAACTTAACTAAAGTTTATCACTGCTTAAAAAAAGATTAAATCGCGGTATCCGGATTTTCATTAATTAGCTGCAGCTTTACAAAAGCAAATAAATGATGCAAACTCGAAGTTTATAATTCCGATAATTATGGATTAAAAACAAAACCTGCTCCTCCCCGTAAGGAAAAGCAGGCCCTAACATATGTATGAAAAGCTGGTTAACGGGTAGCGTTGGCCGTCCACGTTTTTCCATCCTTATTGTAGTAAATTTTCAGTTCGTTATTATCGATTCTGATGTAAGAGGTAGTGTTTGATCCTACCATTACCAAAGTATTGTCGCCCTGTTGGGTAAATTCAATCCCGTTCAGGTCCGGAATGCTGTTTGAAAAGGCAAAGTTGTATTTCGTTCCGCTGGCGATCTTCGTCACAAAAACACTTCCGTCATTCGTACTGATGTTGTTTCCGTCCCCGTTGTACGAAATGCTTCCTTTGTAAGTTCCTGCGAAGAAATCATTGTTTGCCGGATCATCATCATTGCTGCATGAAGACATGGCCGTGACTGCGAAAAACGTTAGCAGGAATAATCCTAAAATTCTGATTGCTTTTTTCATAATAATATTTCTTAAATGGTTTCTTAAGGCTGGTTATTCAAACAGAATGCCAGGTAAGCCACGGTTCGTTATTTTAACTTTCCGACAGGGAATTTTAGTAAAATATTAAGATTTTTCACCTGATATGAAGGAGAGTGCAGGTTGCTTTTCCTTTTAATAAAGAATATTTATCCTTATCTTTGTATGGATCAAACGATTTCGGAAACTTCCGGAATCGCTTTTGCCGTTTATACCAAAATATTTTTATGCAGTTAAAAACCATCAGCGAAAAATTCCTTCCGGACCTGCTTCAGAAAGAATTCGGAAAGGAAATTTTCATTCAGCTGGAAAATCATCAGCATATCTCTGTGCAAGGCAGCGCCGGATCTTCAGTTTCCCTATTTGTGGCCGAACTTTTCCTTACGCAGAAAAAACATATCCTGTACATAGTAGATGACAAAGAAGATGCGTTATATGCCAATACTGAAATGGAAGACCTGCTCGGAAAGGAAAAGATCCTTTATTTTCCGGCTACCCATATGGAACCTTATCAGGTCGAAAAAACCCAGAATGCGAATCTTGTACTGAGAACGGAAGCCATTAATAAAATCACTTCCGAAAAATCTCCTAAAGTCATCGTAGCCTATGCAGGCGCATTATCTGAAAAAGTACTGAAGAAAGAAGATTTCAAAGCCATTTCCCATCACATCAAAGTAGGTGATCAGCTTGATTTCGATTTTGTAGACGAATTGCTGAACCATTATAATTTTCAGCAGGCGGATTTCGTTTCAGAGCCGGGCGAATTTTCCGTTCGGGGCGGGATCGTGGATGTATTTTCCTACTCCAACGAAAAACCGTACAGGATCACCTTTTTCGGAAATGAAGTGGAGAATATCAAGACCTTCGATATCGAAACGCAACTGTCCGTAGAGAAAGTAACCGAATTTCAGCTCGTTTCCAATATGAATTTTACGGTGACAGGCAGCCGTGTTTCCCTACTCCAGCTGTTGCCGAAAGGCAGCTGTGTCGTTTCCAAAAACGGGATTGTCGGCATGCAGAAGCTTAGGGTGTTTTACGAAAAAGCTCTGGAAAAGTACGATACCCTGAGTAAAGATATTTCCCACAGGACACCTCAGGAACTGTTTATTTCCGATCAGGAATTCCTGTTTGACTATAAAAAGTTTAAAACCATAGATTTCGGAGCCGTACCGATTGAAGGGCTGATCGAATTGACGGAGCTGAAAATGGATCAGACCGCACAGCCTTCATTCCATAAAAATTTTGAATTGCTGATCGAAGACCTGGAAGGAAAGCAAAAGGAAGGGTTCGATACCTGGATTTCGTTTTCATCCGAGAAGCAGAAAGAAAGGCTGCAGTCTATTTTTGAAGAGCTGCAACATGAGCTTCCCTTTAAAAGTTTCACCTCGGAAATCCATGAAGGATTTGTAGACAACGGCCACAAATTCCTGTTGTATACCGATCACCAGATCTTCGACCGTTACCAGCGGTACAAAGCCAAAAATACCTTTGCCAAATCCGAACAGCTTACGTTAAAAGACCTGATGTCCCTCAAGATCGGTGATTATATTGCCCACATCGACCATGGCATCGGAAAATTCATGGGGCTGGTAAAGGTGAACAACGACGGGAAAATCCAGGAATGTTTTAAGCTTACCTATAAAAATGGCGACTTATTATATGTAAGCATCCATTCATTACACAAGATTTCCAAATACAACGGACCGGAAGGCCGCGAAATTGTGCTGAGCAAACTGGGATCGCCAACCTGGAAGTCTTTAAAACAGAAAACCAAGGCCAGGGTAAAACAGATTGCCTTTGACCTTATTAAATTATATGCCCAGCGGAAATCGGCGAAAGGCTTTTCCTATACACCGGATTCTTACCTGCAGAACGAGTTGGAAGCCAGCTTCCTGTACGAAGATACGCCGGATCAGGAGAAAGCCACCATTGATGTAAAACGCGATATGGAAGCCGACACGGTGATGGACCGCCTGGTCTGCGGGGATGTAGGTTTCGGTAAAACGGAAGTGGCGATCCGGGCGGCATTCAAAGCGGCAACAGACGGGAAGCAGGTAGCCGTATTGGTTCCAACGACGATCCTTGCATTCCAGCATTACCGGAGCTTTAAAGACCGGTTGAAGGGTTTCCCGGTAAATGTTGCTTATGTCAACCGTTTCCGAACAGCGAAACAGAAGTCGGAAACCCTGCAGGATCTTAAGAACGGAAAAGTGGATATTATTATCGGAACACACCAGCTGGCAGGAAGCTCGGTTAAATTTAAAGATTTGGGGCTGCTGATTATCGACGAGGAACATAAGTTTGGTGTTTCGGTAAAAGATAAATTAAAGACTCTCAAAGCAGATGTGGATACGCTGACATTAACGGCAACGCCGATTCCGAGAACCCTACAGTTTTCCCTTATGGCTGCAAGGGATTTATCCGTGATTAAAACGCCACCGCCGAACAGACAACCGGTAGATACGCAGCTGATCGGTTTCAGCGAAGAAATCATCCGTGATGCGGTGTCTTACGAGCTCCAGCGGGACGGACAGGTGTATTTCATCAACAACAGGGTGGAAAACCTTAAAGATATTGCCGGCCTGATCCAGCGGCTGGTTCCCGATGCAAGGGTTATTACCGGCCACGGCCAGATGGAGGGCAAGCAGCTGGAAAAAAATGTACTGGATTTTATGGAAGGTAAATATGATGTGCTCGTATCTACCACCATTGTGGAAAGTGGGGTGGATGTACCGAATGCGAATACCATCTTCATTAACGATGCCCACCGATTCGGAATGGCGGACCTTCACCAGATGAGAGGCCGGGTAGGAAGGAGCAACCGGAAGGCATTCTGCTTCCTGATTACTCCGCCTTACGATATGATGACTGCCGATGCCCGAAAACGCCTCGAAGCAATTGAGCAGTTTTCCGATCTGGGAAGCGGGTTCCAGATTGCCATGAAGGATCTTGAAATACGTGGGGCAGGGGATCTTTTAGGGGCAGAACAAAGCGGTTTCATCAACGAAATGGGTTTTGAGACTTATCAGAAGCTGATGCAGGAAGCTTTGGAGGAACTTAAAGACGATCAGGAATTCGAAAATCTTTTTGAAAATGAAGAAGACAGGAACAAACTTTTCAAGACAACCAAAGACGTCAATATCGATACGGATCTCGAATTGATGCTTCCGGACTGGTATATTTCCAATACGGAAGAAAGGCTGTTGCTGTACCAGAAACTTTCGGAGATCGATAATGAAGAAAATTTAACGAAATTTGAATCTGAACTTGTTGACCGCTTCGGCGAACTGCCAGACGAGGCAATAAACCTGCTGAAGAGTGTGAGCTTAAAATGGCTGGCTGCGGACATCGGTTTTGAGAAAATTGTTATGAAAAATGGGGTGTTTCTGGGATATTTTCCGGGAAATCCGCAAGATAAATTCTATCAGACCAGTAAATTCAGGAAGATCATCAGCTATCTTACAAAAAATCCTGCCCAAGCCCAGCTGAAGGAAAAAACAGGAAAAGAAGGCAATCAGCTGATGATGAGGAAAGATAAAGTCGGTAATGTGGATGAGGTAAATGCACTTTTGAAATCGATTCTGAAGAGTGAAGAATAAGCAGAAGATATATCGGAATTTAAAACCATCTATTTAAATTCCGATATATAATATTCAATTTCAAGTTATGGGATTCCAGGACTTTGGATGACTTCCCTTGTCAGCAATTTCGCATTCTAAAAGCGTAAACTTTTGATTTTTTGTTTTAAGTGTGATTTATTTATGAATTTTAACTTTAAAGTAAAAGAAAATAAATTATATTTGACGGCATTAAAAATTAATAATTTATGACAAAAAAATACATTTTTTCTTCTCTGGCAGCGTTGTTCTTAGGTTTTGTAATATCCTGCGACAATACCACAGAAGATCCGCCTAATCAGAATAAAAACACTTCAGGCACCGGTACGATTACAGGACCGAGAATTCTGAGTAGGATTACCAATGGGAATAAGGATCTTGAAGAATATGTAACAAACGCGGGATTGCTCTCCATGGTATATGTACGGGATGCAGGATCTACCAATGCGACTGCTTCAACGGTCACATATACTGGGTCTGTCATCACACAGATTAAGATCCAGGATAATGCAAACCCTCACGTTACGGATAATACCTATGCGCTTACCTACACAGGCGGGAAACTGTCCGCTTTTACGATGGACCAGACCATTATGGGGTCTGCCAACCATAGCGATTTTACCGTATATTATGATGCAGGAGGGATTTTATACAGAATCGTGGAAAAGAAAAAAGTAGGCGGAAGTGCTTCCTATTCTTTTTATAATGAAATGAAATTTACCTATTCTACCACCAATATTGTAAAGCTGGACTATACCAGAATGACGATGAGCGGTGGGAACCCCAACACTTCTACAGCTTCAACCACGGTATATTATTTCGATAATTATGACACCAAAGTTAATCCTTACATTACTTTACCGAAAGAATATTTCATGGTGGCTTCCACACTGTCGCAGCTTAATGCTTACATGCTTTCCAGCAACAATGTCGGGAAAATAACAGTTCAAAGCCCGGTATCCCCACAGGTGTCCTATACGAAAGGATATTTATATGATTCTCAAAATTATCCGGTTTCAGATCTTAGCCAGACCGTTAAGTATGTATATAAACCGTTGTAAGATAGAATTATCTTTTAATAGTTTTATCGTTATATGAGTAAAAAGATACTTTTTATTCAAAAAAAAATTATATTTTTGACAAAATAAATAATCCCCTTTGGAATGAAACGACTTTTTTATTTTATTTTGATCCTGGTAGGTGTTTCTTCAATTCATTCTTGTAAAGAAGTGATGGATGAAAACGGAGATCCTCTGGTGGATATCAACGGCAATTCAGGGCTTAACGGCCCGAGAGCTTTATACAGGGAAATCACCGATTCAGATACATTGGCTACGTATCATTACAACGGGCTTCAGCTTACCAAGGTGGTTACCGACAGTATGAATTCCACAGCAGACATAGCATGGAGCGGAGACAAGATCAGCAGGGTGGATTTCAGGGGATTCCTGGATCTCAACGGAAACGGAAAGCTGGATAAAGACAGTATTACCTATACACAGCAGTTTACTTACGGAAGTACGGGAAGACTGGAAACGATTTCCGAAAACCGTTCTTTCTTCAAAAGAAGTATTACGGCACCTTATTCCGCTACCGCGCCGGGCCCGCAAACCCTTTATAAAAAGACAAAAGCCCTTTATGGTATAAAATATTCCGCTACAACGGCTAAACTGGATTCTATTATCATGAGGAACGGCCCGGATGTATCAGGAACACCTTTTACCTATACTTCTTATTCTAAAACAAAATATGAATATAGCGGAGATAATGTTTCTAAAGTGACCAGACTTTACGGACCGATCAGCGGAAGTACGCTAGGATCGCCTACAGTGAAATATGGATATGAGTACTCGAATTACGATACGCAGATCAATCCTTTCACATTGCTTCCAAATGTATATAAAATCTCAAGACTTTTATCAACGGACATCAATGATGTAAAAAGCTGGATCTTATCACCGAACAGCCCGACCAGGTATTCCGTTACGGATCTTATGCAGCCTGTTCCGACTCCGGTTATCTTCTCAACCAATTACAACTACGATGCGCAGACATATATGAGAAAAGGATACGGTGTAAACTATATCTACAAACCATTGTAAGAAATAATTTAAATAATATCCAAGCCCGATCTTCCGAAGATCGGGCTTTTTATTTTGAAAGTTTTAATTTTGCAAAAAATTTCGCAATGAAATACTTGATAGTCGGTCTTGGAAATAAAGGTGCCGAATACGAAAATACACGTCACAACATCGGTTTCAAGGTAGCCGATAAAATTGCCGAAACGCTGGAGGTTTCCTTCAATACTACCAATTTCGGCTGGATGGCAGACGGGAAATATAAAGGAAGAAGGGTGCTGGTGCTGAAGCCGGATACTTATATGAACCTTTCCGGGAATGCGGTACGCTACTGGATGCAGAAAGAAAATATTCCATTGGAAAATGTGCTGATCGTTACAGACGATCTGGCACTGCCTTTCGGGACATTGAGAATGAAAGGCAAAGGTTCCGATGCAGGTCATAACGGACTGAAAAACATTAATGAGGTGCTCCAGACGCAGAATTACGCACGCCTTCGCTTTGGAATCTCTGCCGATTTTTCCGAAGGCCGGCAGGTAGATTACGTGCTGGGTACATGGAATGAAGAAGAAAGCGAAAAATTGCCGGAGCGGATTGATAAATTTTCAAAAGCCAGCCTGTCGTTTGTCTTTGCAGGAATCAGCAATACAATGTCTGCATTTAACGGTAAGTAAGTAAATCAAACAAAATTAAATAACCTCCGGAAACGGAGGTTTACTGTTTATAGACGACAATATCTTTAATGATCCTGCTTTCAAAGAAGTTTTTTTCACTGACGGTAAACCTGTAATTGTGCTCCTGCTCGAAAAATTCGAGGGGAGTCACCAGGGTATCCTCAGGTTTCCATTTGATGGCTACCGTTACCTGGCCGGGAGCATCTATATCTTTATCTGAAAACCTGAATAAAGTACTTGCCAAAGGATTGTCCCGGTCTTCTTTGATGTCGGATTTTGCTTTTTTAAACGGGAGCTGCGTCATATCCTTCAACAGCAGTGAAAATTTTTTTCCGATATATTTGTCCTTATTGATTTCAAATTTTTTAGCATAGCCTAAGGTATCGCTTATGGTTTTCTGGGCTTTGGCCAGTCCTGTAAATGATGTCAGAAGAGCCGTTAAAAGTATATTGATGATGAATTTCATAGATAAGCTGTTTCTTTAATTTTTTGCCTTATCAAATGTAATAATTTAAAATCACCTGCGATTTAAAATTCATAACGTCTATCAGAAATAAGCAAACCACCGGATTCCGGTGGTCTGCTCGTTGTACTCTTAAAAATTTAATTTCCAATCTATCTAACGATAACATTCTTATCATTAAAATGCTCCTTCAAAAAAGGATTCGACTATAACCAGGTGACAACCCCGGTTTCTACATCGTAGTTGGCACCTACGATCTTAATTTTCCCTTCTTCTTCAAGTCTTCTCAAAGTAGAACTCTGCTTGCGGATATCTTCGATAGCATTTTTCACGTTATGCTGGTTCAGCCTTTCCAGAAGTTCGGCATTGGAAGACGAGCGTTCTTCGCCATCCTCGATGATTTTATCAATAATCGGATCGAAATGGTTGATCAGATGGTTGAGGTTATCCATGCCCATACCTTCGATTTGTGCGGCATCCAGACCGCCTTTCAGGGCTCCGCATTTGGTGTGTCCCAATACTACGACAAGCTTGGATCCGGCCACATTACATCCGAACTCCATAGAACCCAGGATATCCTGATTCACAAAGTTACCGGCAATCCTGATGCTGAAAACATCACCCAGTCCCTGGTCAAAAATAAGCTCTGCAGAAGTACGGCTGTCGATACAGCTTAATACCACGGCAAAAGGCCACTGTCCCTCACGGGTCGCATTTACCTGTTCCAAAAGGTCTCTGTTGGCCTTCAGGTTATTTACAAATCGCTGGTTTCCTTCTTTTAAAAATTCCAGTGCTTTTTCAGGAGTGATGGTGGCCTGGGTTTCGTGCGTATGTGCTTTCATATATTTTATTATTTTTTGAATTATATTTTGTTAAAGTTAAAAAAAAATTAAGGTGAAGATATTACATTGCCCTTTTATGGGTTATAAGAATGTGAGAATCTTCGTCTCTTTCATAATCTCTGTATGAGGTTTTAAAGCCTAAAAGTTCCACGGTGATATCCTCTTCTTTCGCCCGTATGTTGGCAAAGTCCTGGATCATTTCGAGAACGTCGGTTGCAATGTAGGATGTTCCTCTTGCATCGATGGTTACCGCAGAATTCGGCTTGATATTTTTCAGTGTTTTTTTAATGGCTGCTTTATTTAAAAATGAAACTTCCTCTGCCAACTTCATTGTGATTCCATCTGCATCGTCCAGCTCCTTCCTGCTCAAATAATAAGCCCTTTTCATATTCCCCTGAAGGATATAAAAAACAGAAATGGCAAGACCTATTCCCACCCCTTTTAAAAGGTCTGTGGCCACAACGGCCACTACCGTTGCCACAAAAGGAATAAACTGGAATTTTCCCAGATGCCAGAAATGTCTGAATGTCGCAGGTTTGGCCAATTTGTATCCCACCATAATCAAAACTGCAGCCAAAGTAGCCAACGGAATTAAATTTAATACCACGGGAATCGAAAGGACACAAATCAGCAGCAAAATCCCATGAATAATGGTTGACACCTTGGAAGTAGCTCCGGCATTGGCATTGGCAGAACTTCTCACGACCACCGAAGTCATCGGAAGACCACCAATAAAGGAGCTGACTAGATTCCCGATTCCCTGTGCTTTCAGTTCCAGGTTGGTGTCCGTTATCCTGCGCTGAACATCCAGACGGTCCGAAGCTTCGATACACAGCAGTGTTTCAATGGAAGCAACAATCGCAATCGTTGCTCCGGCAATCCATACCTTCGGATTGGTAAAGCCTGTAAAATCAGGCATTGTTACCAGGCCTTTGAAATCGTCGAAAGACTGCGGTACCGGTAATGAAACCAGGTGCTGGGATTGGATGGCCAGTGAGCTTCCCGTCATTTTAAAGACTTCATTCAGAACAATTCCCGTAACTACGGCTACCAACGCTCCCGGAAGCATTTTAATCCTTTTCAGGATATATACTTTATCCCAGGTAATAAGAATTGCAATGGAAATTAAGGTAATAAGAATAGCACCGGGCTGTACGGCCCCAAACAATTCCGTGAAATACCCAAAGTTAAGGCCGTTGTCGAAGATCGATTCGTGGCCTTCGTAATCTTTATCGAATCCCAGTGCATGCGGAATCTGCTTCAAAATGATGATGATCCCGATGGCGGCAAGCATTCCTTCAATGACATTATTCGGGAAATAATTGGAAATACTTCCGGCTCTGATGAATCCCAGAACCAATTGGATAAACCCTGCGATGATTCCTGCGCAAAGAAAAAGTTCAAAAGCGCCAAGATCTTTGATGGCCGTTAAAACAATGGCCGTAAGTCCTGCGGCAGGTCCGGAAACCGAGATGTTCGAGTTGCTGATAGATCCTACGACGAGTCCTCCCACAATTCCTGCGATAATGCCGGATAAAGGCGGAGCGCCCGATGCTAAAGCGATTCCCAGGCACAAAGGAAGTGCTACCAGAAATACAACGAGGCCTGAAGGGAAGTTTTCCTTTATTCCTCCGATGAACGATGTCTTTTTCATGATGTTGAGCTGTGAAAAATAACCGGTTTATTTTTAAAAATAAATCAGCTATGTAAATGAAAATTTAATTTTTAAAGTGCATGTGAATTTATACCGGCATTTCGATATAAACGGTAAAAAAACGGACTGTAAAAATTATGCTTCCGGAGGAGGGGAAAATAGGGTAAGTAATGGTGACAGATGAAAAGAATCATCGATCAGTACAAAAGATTTTACTTCGCTGGAAGGCTCGAAGAACTTCAGGTAGTCGAAAACATCCAGAGGTTTGGGAAGTGTTTTTTCGTAAACGATAAAAGAGCTTGGATGAGAATGAGGTTCTTCTTCACTGATCACGACATTGGTGCGGGTAAGATCCCAACCGAATACCGCAGCCATACCTGGTAATGCTGTAAAGTTGAGAAAAAACACCAATGTAATAATACTCCAAAGTTTCATTTCACATTATTTTTGAGCTATTTTTTTCTGCTCATAACCCAATTTGAACTGGTAAGGTTATAAATTTTCTGGATGTCTTTCAGAATTTTTTCAAAATCGATTTCCAGATCAATGATTTTACCGGTTCTAAGGTCGAAAACCCAGCCGTGTACTACAGGAAATTCTTCCAGAATGTAGCGTTCCTGCACACAGGCCATTTTCACTACATTGATGCATTGCTCCTGAACGTTCAGTTCCACAAGCCTGTCATAACGTTTTCCTTCATCTTCTATTGCGTCCAGTTCGGTCTGGTGTAACCGGTATACATCCCGGATCGTTCTCAGCCACGGATTCAGCAATCCAAGATCCTCAGGCGTCATTGCCGCTTTCACGCCGCCGCAGTTATAATGCCCGCAGACGATAATATGCTTTACTTTCAGATGCTCTACGGCATACTGGATAACAGCGGCTGAACTCATGTCCAGGGTGTTCACCACATTGGCGATATTCCTGTGTACGAAAACTTCACCCGGTTTGGCTCCCATCAGTTCTTCTGCAGTTGCCCTGCTGTCCGAACATCCGATGTACAAATAATCGGGCTGCTGGTTTTTTGCAAGATCATGGAAGAAATCCGGGTTTTCCGTAATTTTAGCTTCCACCCACTTCCTGTTGTTTTCAAAAATAACTTTGTACGATTGTGACATAAATAAAATTTTTATTGGGTCTGATTATTTATTTCGTTTAAATTATTTTTAAAATCAATAGACTAAATCAATAATATTGCAAAAATAAAATTTTTGTTGAGAAAGTAAATACTTTTAACAAAGTTTAATATCAAAAATATCTGAAATCAGGCTGATATTGATTCCATTATTTTGCAAATCCGGTTAAAATTACAAACTATTTAAATATAAGAAGCCGTTTTTACATTAAATTTGAAAAGAATACTATATTTTATTATTGATATATCCGTCCGTCGCTTTAAGATTGGGGTAGATCCTTGCCGGATTTCCTACGGCTATTGAATCTTCAGGAATATCAAAATTGATATAGGAATTGGGAGCAACCAAAACATTGTTGCCAATGGTAATACCACCGACAATGACCGCATTGGTTCCGATCCAGACCTCATTACCGATAATGGGAACACCCGCTTTTGTACCCCGGTTCTGCTGTCCTATGGTAACGCCCTGCGCAATATTGCAGTTCTTACCAATCTTTGCCTGCGGATTGATCACCAGGCTTCCCCAATGTCCTAAATAAAATCCTTCCCCGATTTCCGTCTCCGGGTAAATCTGGAATCCGTATTTGATCTGATAATGCCGGAGAACAAATTTCCAGAAGACATTCAGCAATGGTGTTTCCAGATGCTGCTGGGATTTTCTCAGGACATAAATAAAATGGAGATTGGGATTAAGGCATTTTTTCCAGATCTCTACAGTGGAAAGCCATTTTCCGCTTTCCCTGAAAAAATCTTTCTGAAGGATAGAATATTGTTCAGCCATACAGCAAAAATAAAGATTTCCGGTTTATATTAATTTAAAATGATGCTAAAGACCGTCCAGAACTGAGATTATTTTTTCGACAGAATTTTTAAGGGTAAACGGTATTTTATAAGATTTCAGCTTTTTCGTGTATTGTTCAAAGCTTTCGGGATGATTAAGTGCCCGCTTCATTCCGGCATAAATCCCTTCTTCTGAATTTTCCACCAGCAATCCCAGTTCGCCATTCCTGAGCATTTCGGCAGATCCGGAAACCTCTGTGGAGATGATTTTCTTTTTAAGGGTAATGGCTTCAAAAAGAACGGTCGGAAAACCTTCGTATCTGGAACTTAAAATGTAAAATTCCGCCTGTTTGAAATAGGGATAAGGATTGTCGGTAAAGCCCAGCATTGTTGCTGTTTCATCAACTCCAAGATCGGATTTTAATTTTTTTATATTCTCAAAATCGTATCCGTCGCCTACGATCAGGATATTATGCTTAAAACCTTCATCCAGAAGCCTTTTATGAACTTTCAATAACCTATCAAAACCCTTTTGTGGAAAAATAGTTCCTACGGAAATAAATGTAGGAACAGAGAGGTCAAAATAATACTTACCACCCGGCTGTTCCGCTTTGGAAATAAATTCTTCCGTATCCAGAGGATTGTAGATTTTAATAATTTTATCTTTCTCCGTTTTATTGCTGGCCAGACTCTTAAAAAGTGTTTCGATCTTCTCAGAGATCACCATAATTTTATCAAACCCAAAAAATTTCCGGATCTCAGCATCGGTATATCCTTTCACTTCTGAAAGGTCGTTGTGGATCCAGACTATTTTTTTAGATGAGGACAGGGGAGAACCCAGGATTTCATCGCGCATACCGTGAATGGCAGCAAATTCGATGTCATATTGTTTATTCTTTAACTTATTTTTATAAAGAAGCTTTGGGAATTTTTTCACGATTTTTTCATGTATTACCCGGGCCGCTTTCCTTGGGATCTCATGAGGCCTGTTGGTGGTAATCATTTCCCCTTTGTGAAGATACAGGATATTGATCCATTCCGGAACCTCCGGAAGGTATTTTCCGGAATACAGATTTAGCAGCAGATCGATCTCATATTTATCTTTCGGCAGGTTTTTCAGGAACGTGACCAGCACTTTTTCCGCCCCACCATGGCGAAGGGATCCGATTCGGATGAGGATTTTCTTTTTTTCAGGCATTTATTTTTTAACGGGTTTAAACTTACGGGGAAGGTTTTCTTTAATATAGGTTTCCAGCTCAGGCCTGTCTTTTTCCAATTCTCTGGGATATATTACATTATTGGCCAATAATTTATCCCCGTATTCTTCGATCGTACAAATATATTTGGCAGGCACACCGGCATATACGGTTCCGCTTGGCATGGATGTCGTTAAAATAGAGCCGGCGCCCAAAACACAATTGTCACCCATTTCGACCCCAAGCATGATGATGGTATCAGCTCCGATAAGACATTGCTTACCGATCTTAATCCTTCCGAAAGTCCTCACATCTTTATATTTTTCAAAAAAATGAAGAGCGTTTTGGCCACCATCATGGTTCACGAATCTTACATTGTTGGAAAAGGTGGTTTCGTCCCCGATCTCAATAAGAAAACATTCGGTACCGAATTGAGGCACTTCTACAAAACGGACGTTTTTTCCTACTTTCAGTCCTTTGGAAAGACAAATTTTAAGATATATTCTCTGTATCATAAACTGATACATGGTATGAATTTTAAGGATGGCACGATATAAAAGGATCATGTTTATTTTTTTGATAAATTAATGATAATATTTTCAACGGCATTAAAAATCTTCTGATTATCAAATTGCCCGTCTATATTTTCCAGATTCTTTTTAAGTTCAGAAACCAGTGGTGATTCGGTAAGGAACCTCTTCATCGCTGCATACATTTCCTCTGTTTCGTAACTGATAAGATAGCCTGTTTTTTCATGTTGAATCATAGCCGGAATATCTCCTGTTCGGGTTGCAATCGTTGGTTTTTGGAGAACAAGTGCTTCTGCAATCACAAGCGGCCAGGCTTCGGATTCCGACGGGAGAATGAAGTAATCCGCATTTTTAACATACGGATACGGATTCATTTTGTTTCCTGCCAGGATAAAGGTGTCTTCCACTTTATTGCCGGCAATCTGCTGCCTGAGATTTTGAAGTTCTTCTCCGTCGCCTATGACCAGGATATTATGTTGAAAACCCTCATGAATGAGTTTTGTATGGGCTTCGATCAGTTTATGGTATCCCTTTCTGGAGTGTAGCCTTCCGATAGATACAAATACCGGCCCTGCAGGAAAATGGTCGAGCGGTTCTTCCGCCTTTTTCCGGATCTCTTCAATCGGAATGGCGTTGATGATCACTTCTTCGGATGGATACTGAAGATCAGGATAATACTGATGCATCATATCTTTAATTTTTTGAGAACAATACACCATCTGATCGAATTGGGGAAAGTTTTTCAGGATTCCGGGAACCAGCGGTTGCAGCTTCGGCAGATTGATTTCAGAGTGGAACCAGCCGATTTTTTTTGAATTCCTGTTGGTGGAATTCAGTACGGCCGGAAAATCGCCGTAGGTCATTCCGATTTCCACATCGTATTTTTCGCCGAGCAATTTATCCGCAATGGCGGGTTGTCTCTGTATCTGTTTCAGCCTCAGATTTCTGCGGATCAGCTGAATTTTCTGGAGTAAGGCGTTTTCAGAAAGATCTTCTTTGCCGTCGGTAAGGTAAACTTTACGTACGTGATCTGGAAATTCATCCCGTAGCTCACCCTGGTTGATGTTGAGGCATACTGTAAGCTCAAATTTTTCCCTGTCGAGATTGTTAAGTAAACTCAGCATTACCTTTTCCACACCGCCCATTTCCATAGACCGGTGTCTGAAGAGAACCTTGATTTTGTCATTTTTTACCATCAACCGAAGATTTTTTGTATAAAAATAATGACCTTTTTCTTAATTCTGTAAGGAATGGAATGCTGGTATTCCAGAAGACTATAAATTTCCCGGGAATGGGTATATTCGTCTGGGATTTTATTTCCATTAATCTTTTTAAGCCCTCTGCGTTTCATGGCACTGAAAATTACTTTTGCAAAATATTCGTAGGACTCCGACTTATTGTCATTCTGCGAAATCCCCCCTGAATGAAGCCTGTATAAATAATTGATTTCGTTAATGAATTTTACTTTTCCCTTTTCATACATTTTCAGGTATAGGTCCTGGTCCTCCGCAATTTTCATGGCCGTATTCATTTTTTCCGTATTACGATAAACCTTTTTTCTAAAACATACAAAATGGGCAATCTGGATGGGATAATTAAAGAAATAGTGATCGTTATTCCTTACCTGCCTGGTTACAAAGGGAGAGACCGGCTGAAGATTGTCGTTGCAGCTCATGAATCGGGAATACGTTAGGACAACATCCTGCTTCCGGAAATTTTTTATGCTGGACGAGATGGCAGTAGGTGTAATGGCATCATCCGGATCCACAAATCCGCAAATGTCTCCGTCTGCAAGCTCTATAAGTTTACTTTTGGTAATTCCCACGCCGCTGTTTCCGGCATTTTCAAAAAATCTGAAACGGTTGTCGGACCCAATGATATTTTTGATAACACGGACGGAATCATCGGTAGAAGCATCATCCAGAATCACAGCTTCCCAGTCTCTGTATTCCTGTGCCATAATAGAATCATAGCATTCTTTGAAATACTTTCCGTTGTTATAATTGGCAATTAAGATTGAGAATTTCATGAAACGGAATTAAGAATTAACTGCTGATGATTAATAACTTTTGTATTGCTTGGAATGTCTTTGAAAATGGTACATCCCGCACCGATGATGCAGTTGTCGCCGATGGATACTCCTTTCAGTACCGTAACATTGCTTCCCAGCCAGCAGTTTTTACCGATTTTTATCGGAGCTGTAGAAAAGTCCGAATTTGAAACTTTGAATTCCGGAACCGCTGTGTACAGGTGATTGTGGTCGTAAAGTTTTACATTTTCCCCAAAAAGCGTATTCTCTCCGATGGAAATAGAGTCCAGGCAGTTTACCGAACAGAAATTGTTCATAAATACACCATCTCCAATGGTAAGTTTTGCATTTTTTTCCACTACAATATGGATGTAGTTTCTGAAACTTACAGCAGTTCCGATCGCTACTCTTTCCAGCTTTTCAGATAGGATAAAATGATTGTTGATTCCTATTTTAATACTTCCTAAAGTGGTATTGTGATTTTTTTTCAGAACAGAAAGCTGATGTTTGCGTTGGAGCTTTTCAAGAATAAGGTGCAGCATGTGGGGATTGTATTTAATTCATAATTTGTATCGCAAAGATAATTAATTGTATTATACCGTAAAAAATATTATTTTTGTGGCCTAAATTCAACACAGTGAGCGAAATATCATCGGTTCTCAAGACATTCATTGCTTATCTTAAAAGGCCTGACCTGTATCCGGAGCTAAGAAGGAAAATCATAAAAAATACTTTACAGAGAAAGAACGCTTTTAAAGGAAAGGAGAAAACCAATTCCTGGGCGGCTTCACACGCCATGTCCCAACAGGAAGCTATTTCAAAACTTTTCGGAATGGAGATGGGTTCTTTCAGAAACGAATATGCTGAAGTACTAAAGAATGCCGGGCAGAAGCAGACGGATTGTCCTATTAAAATGGGCGGTGCGGGTGCACTGGAGCTGATCTATTACGCCTGTGAATTTGCAGGAGCCAGGAACGTGGTAGAAACCGGGGTTGCCTACGGATGGTCTTCTCTGGCAGCACTATTATCCCTTACAAAAAGAGACGGTACTCTTTACAGTTCCGATATGCCTTATCTGGCACAGGATGGTGATCAGTATGTGGGGTGCATAGTTCCTGATACCCTTAGGCCAAACTGGAAACTTTTCCGCTTTGCGGATAAAGAGTCCCTGCCGAAGATTTTTGCTGAAAATTCTGTATTTGATGTGATCCATTATGATTCGGATAAAAGTTACAACGGAAGATTCTGGGCTTATAACGAATTATATAAACACCTGAGATCCGGAGGAGTCTTCATCAGTGATGATATCGGAGACAACTCGGCGTATCAGGATTTCTGTGAGAAGAATAATCTTGAAACCATGGTGGTGGAATATGAAGGAAAATATATCGGGCTGTTTGTAAAATAAGCTGAAAAAGCGAAGAAAATATTTGGTTTTCTTCGCTTTTTTATTGCGGCAAATCCTGATTTTTTAGATTTTCAGAACAGATATTTCCTGAAATTAATATTGTAAATCCCGGATCGTATACTCGGGTAATCGGTGATAAGATATTTTGTGATCATTCCCCATTTCTTTACAGCCGGGGCAAGAGCAATTTCATAACTGCGCTGCATTCTCCCGATATGCCGCTTTATATCTTCCGGAATAGTATCTTCATGTTGTGCCCAGTTGTTAACTTCCCGCCATAGCAATACTCTGGTCGTTGCAGGATTTACTTTTTGCGAATCGACGGTGGTTATTCTGTTATTTTCATGAACGCCTCTCATGGCGACTGCTTTATCCAGAATGCCGGGATAAAGATCGAGATAATATGAAAGCCTGAACAGAAACTCAGTATCCTGGTGAAGTCTCAGATGGGTTTTAAAAAGAGGTTTCAGCTTTTGGATCATCTGTTCCCTTCTTACTGTAAGGCAATCGATGCTGAAGAGTCCGAAACTTCCTTTCATATTTAACTGGCCCGGAAAGACATCTTTCGGATCATGCTTTCTGTAAACCGTTGTGAGATTATCTTTAAACAGCGAATAGTATTGTTCTTTTGCTTTTTCCGAGTAATAATGTACGCCAAGTGCTCCGTAAACACCTTCTACTTTCGGATCTTTGAAGAGTTCCTTCTCCGCATCAAAACGGTTGGGAAGATAATAGTCATCTGCATCCAGAAAAGCTATGAAATCCCCGCCAGCTTTTTCCAGTCCGAGATTTCTTGTTGCTCCGGCTCCATGATTTCCCTTATCGGGATGCTGAAAAAGCTTTACCCTATCGTATTTTTCCGTTAATTGCTGACAGACTTCCAGTGCATTATCCGGAGATTTGTCCTCAACTAAAATCACTTCATACACTTCATCAAACTGAAGCGCGGATTCTACGGCCTGTGCCACATATTTTTCGGCGTTGTAGACAGGAACGATGACGGAGATTTTCATAATTGATGTGTTTTAAAAAGTAAGTACATTAACAGGAATAATTTATTTTAAATAATTGAAACGATATTGAGTTCGTAATATATCTGGATTTTTTATACTTTCAAATAAGATATAGCCATATTTTACCGCACCTTTTTTCTGTGAAAGATCAAAAGATTTATAGATCAGGTATATTCTTTTCTTAGCTGTCAAGGGTAAACTTTTTTCACCGATGGCCCAATCATAAATTGATTTCCAGTATACGTACTGCCTTTGGTTGTATTGAGGTGAATATTGGATAATCTTTGTGATTCTGTTGTCGTCGTGAATCCCCCTTACCGCAACAGCCTTATCGATAATTCCTGCTTTCAGATAGCAGTGATAAGCAAGTCTGATAATAAACTCCGAATCCTGATGTACCCGAAGATTCGCATTAAATCTAAGGTTATGCTTTTCAAGAGCAGATTTTCTTAGTGTTAACGTATTCAGGTGGAAGAATGTCCCGAATATCCGCGGAGTTAATCCCAACAGGCCTTTAAAAACTTCTTCTCCTTCAGCCGGATAATTAACAGTAGTAAGCGGAGCATTTTTAAATTTTGCCTGATATTCCTCTTTTCCTTTTTCTGTAATGTATTCCACTCCCAATGCTCCAAAAACGCCTTCTATTTTGGAATTCTTAAAAATCTCTTTTTCAGCATTAAAACGGTTCGGAAGATAATAGTCATCCGCATCCAGGAAGCTGACAAAAGTTCCGGTTGCTTTCTTAATTCCTAGATTGCGGGTGGCACCGGCACCATGATTGCCTCTGTCGGGGTGTTGAAATAGTTTTATTTTCGAATGGGTAAAGGCTAATTTCTCACAGATTTCGAGCGAATTATCAGTTGAACGGTCTTCAACCAGGATAATTTCCTTCACTTCGTCAAAACCAATAGCGGAATGCACCGCCTTCTCAAGGAAAAGACTCGCATTGTAAACAGGGATAATGACTGAGACTTCGTTATTCATACGTTCAGTTTTTGTTTTAGATACTCAGTTATTTTTCTCTCTACAAAATGATAGAGAAAGGCCGCCAGAAAAATGACCAATATAATTTTCAGGATAAAGTAAGGAATATTCAGGTAGCCCTCTACTTTAAATCTCCTTAAAAATATTTCCACAAAAGGATGTGAAAGATACAGCGAGTACGATATGTCTCCTAAAAAAACCAGGCTTTTTTTTCCTTTGAAATGAAAAGTATAATCCAAAAGTAAAAATGAAAATACGAAAAGCGCGATGATTAAAAAAATCCAGAGTTCATGATTTGTTGAGATAAAATCGAACAGATACAGGATAAACGAAGAAAAGCCGATGATAACTACAGGAATTGCCCATTTTTTCGGAACAGAAAATTTTTCCAACAACAGCGCAAATACAATTCCTATTATAAAATAAAGATTGAGCGGACTTGTGATCATCTCCATATATCCATTATCAAAGCTAAATATTTTCCCGACTATGTAGGTCGCTAAGAAAAAGAGAATGATGAAAAAATATCTGTATTTTTTGAATAATAATGACAAACCAAAAATAAGATAAAAAAAGATTTCATAATTAAGCGACCAGCCGAGATACAATATGGGAAACGTATCTTTTTGCGGGATAAAAGATATGGAGTGGATAAGCCGCGAAAATAATTTTTTATCTGTAAAGTATAACCAAAAGCTTCCGCCCGATACCATCCATAAAAATGTAAGTATATAGTAAAGCGGTACAATCCTGGCGATCCTTTTTTTATAGAATGCAAGAACCTGCTTTCCGGTATCTCCTTTACATTCGATTTTTCTTGTGGTAAAAACCATGATGAAACCGCTGATCGTAAAAAAGACGGGAACCCCAATGCTTCCTTTTTTAAATAAAAAATCCCCCAATTCAAGATCCTGAAATTTGAGATAACCCCGGAAATGGAAACAGCAGACCAGCAGTGCCGATATTGCTCTCAAAATCTGTAGATTATTCAGTTTCATGGAGAAGAGATATAAGATGAAAAAAAGTTGTTATGGAAATATCAGGCATTATAAAACAGTTTTGTTATTATGCGCCCAAAGTGCCAGCTGCAACAGATTCCAGTGCTTATGATCTTTATTTAAAAACTTTTGGGCAGCCTTGAAATCGATGTAATTGAATATTTTCTGATCCGGATTTTTTAGTAAATCGTCGGATAAGCTGATCAGGTTTTTTTCTTCAAACCATGTTTTTATGCTCATGCCGAAACCTTGCTTGCGGCGTTTCCTGATGGTTTCCGTCCAGTAAGATCCCATTGCTTCACGAAGAATAATTTTATCGTTATCGTTGGTAAGTTTAAGCTGTTCCGGAAGCTGAATGCAGAACTCGGCAAAATCAATATCAAGGAAAGGGGTTCTTACTTCCAATGAATTGGCCATTGCCATCCGGTCGGATTTCACCATCATATTGGCGGGAACATAGGTTTCAAGATCTAATCTCATGATATCATTTAAAGAGTCCGGATCAGGGACAAAGCTGTACGGCTGTTCGTACGTCGAAGAAATGCCCAGAGCAAGCCGTTCTTCGGTATTAAAAGCATTTCTGACAAAGTTCCGGTGAAAATCCAAAATATTTTTATGTTCTGTATTCTTTTGGGAAACAAAAGAGATCGGTTTTACTTTCCGGTATACATTCAAGCCGAACTGAGCAATGATATTTTTATAGCTGAAATGATTTCTCATCTCATTTTCTACCCGATAAAAATTATAGCCGCCAAATAATTCGTCGCCGGCATCTCCAGAAAGGACAACGGTAAGATTTTTTCGGGCATTCCTGCAGATTTCAAAATGTGGAATGAATGAAATGTCAGAAAAGGGTTCATCAAAAAACGGAGAGATTTTTAGCAGGGAAGTGGCCAGATCTTCTTTCTTTTCGTGAACTTCGATATGATTGGTTCTATATTTATCGGCGATCTCTTTGGCAAATTTCAATTCGCTTGCTTCATGATCGTAACCAAAGCTGATGGTCGTTTGTTTTGGTAAGAATTCATCAACCAGTGCGACGATAGAAGATGAATCGAGACCTCCGCTTAAAAAACTGCCCACTTCAACATCAGCAATCAACTGTTTCTGTACAGCCTTTCTTAGAAGATAGGTGAACTCGTCCTTTGCATCGGATAGGCTCATCACCCTGTCTTTTTTCGGAAGGCTGTAATAGCGGGAAACCGTAATTTTTCCGTTTTTCCAGATGAGCTGGTGCGCAGGTGGTAAAGTATGAATATTTGTGTAGATACTCTGATAGGTGCTTACATAGCCATGCTGAAGATAGTGGGACATGGCTTCCGTATTTATTTCCGGCCGGATCAGTCCCGAAGCCAGGATGGCTTTTATTTCGGAAGCAAAGATAAATTCGTTATTGCTTCCAACTGCATAGTAAAACGGTTTTTCCCCGAACCTGTCTCTTGCGCAGAAGAGTTCCTGTTTTTCATCATTCCAGATGGCGAAGGCGAACATTCCGGGAAGATCGTGGACCAGGTTTTCCTGTTTGCGCTGGTACATCGCCAGGATAACTTCGGTATCAGAGCTTCCGCGGTAGGGATATTTGGGATATTGGGCTTTAATATCCTGATAACCGTAGATTTCGCCGTTCAGGACAATGCATTCATTTTTTGTGCTGGAAAACATGGGCTGTTTCCCACCCTCGGAAAGATCGATGATAGAGAGCCTCCGGTGGCCCAAGGCTGCATTTTCATAAAATTCATGATGTGCCGAATCCGGGCCGCGATGTGCAATGGCATCGGTCATTTTTCTGAGCTCTTCCCGGTAATTTCCTGCATTATCGGCAATAATTCCTGCTATTCCACACATATGAATTTGTTTTTCATCATTTACGTTTAACTTTTAAGTGCCAAATTTACAACATATTGTAAAAGTATCTTCTTACCGATAGCCTGATTGTGTAAAATTAGTAACTTTTCAATAATCTTCAAGATTTATCAAATCCTTAATCCTATCTTTTCAGGGTATATTTCATAATTTTAAATAATTGCATGATGAGCGTCTTAAAATGGCCGGAAAGAAAAAATCTTTCGAAGACAGCCTTGTAAAGATGAAGATTTACCAAAGGAATTTTAAACTCTTTTTTGTAGTAATATTTTAATATCAGCTGATCCAGATCCGTTATGATCTGCCTGTTGGCCCTGTTGTCATGATTAATACGTTTGATATTGCTGAAAATATTGATAGAAGTCCGGTATTGATTTTCGATTTTGAGCGAACTGTAGATTCCTCCGTCGTGCAGTCGGTATACACCGATAACATGATTGAAAGCTCTACCTTTACCAAATTCCAAAAGATGATAAAAGTAATATAGATCCCTGTAATCAGGATAAATATCAATCCATTTAAAATCAAGGTATTTCCTTCTGATCAGATAGGTGAATGTTTGCGTAGGACGTTCTTTAAAGAAACTGTCCTGTGTATAATCTACAAAGTCCTTGTCACGGAATATATGGGTTTTCCCGTCATCACTAAAATGGCCGTCATTCTGATGAAATAATAAGTTTCTTGCCGTTGTCATTACGTAATCCGGATTTTTATCCAAAAAATCGGTCTGAAACTGAAGCTTATTGAGATCTGTCCAGTAATCGTCACCTTCACAGTAGGCCATATATTCTCCTTTTGCAAGGGTAAAGGCAAATCGCTGGTTTTCTACAAATCCTATATTTGTTTCGTGTTTATAGTATTTTATGATGCCGGGATATTTTTCCGTAAAATCTTTTACCACCTCATCCGTATTATCCGGGGAATGATCATTGCAGATAATTAGCTCGAATGGAAAATCGGTTTGTTGCGAGAGAACACCTTCAATTGCCTGCTTCAGATAAGGGGCATGATTATAGGTAAGCATGATTACAGATACTTTTGGATTCATCAACAGACTTTTTGTAATTATTAACCGTAGTTTTTATCGGGAAAGGTTTAGAAAAGAGGCCCCTGTATTTTTTAAAATTGCCCGGGAACTGATAATTTCGTTACATCTTGCACACTGGTATCTGTATTCCTGCCACGTTTTGGAAGCCGCAGAAAATTTCAGCATAAGCATCTGCTTTATTATTTTGGGTACGAATTCATGATTCAATACACTTTTGTTAAAATCAAAGGCAGGATTTAGATAGCGTTGCTCTCTTTGTACTCTCAAGGCATTGATATGGTCGGTCTTACTAAAATCCTGTCTACCATCGTGCACTACCTTACTTTGAGGACAGATTAATATTTTTTTCTTAAAAAAAGCAATACGCTGCACATATTCATAGTCTTCTGAGTAATGAAAAAAATATGGATTAAAGCCACCGATTTCTTCTATTGTTTTTTTTGGTAGGAACCAATGGGCAGCGTTAACAAAGTCTATCTCATAGCTTTTCTTCAGATTATTTTCAAAAGCATCAGAGAATATTCTGTTGCATTGAGTATTCCGGGCAAGATATCTTTCAAAAAAAATATCCAGTTTCGTTTCCGTACCATCAATATGCATCGGGCTCAGAATGCCTATTTCCTTTTTATTAGGATAAGATTGATAGACCTCCAGCAGCTTTTGAACACTGTCCTCATAAATCCACGCATCCTGGTTCATCAGATAAAAGAAGTCTGCACCTTCCCAGTAAGCATTTTCAATGCCTATGTTATTGGCTTTTCCAAAGCCTACATTTTCTTTCGACTGTATAAGTTCTATTTCCGGAAAGTTAGTGGTAATATATTTCTGAGTACCATCGGTGGAACCATTATCAACGACAATACAGTGAACCGGTATGGAAGACTGTCCCAGACTGCTGAAACATTTTTCCGCCCATTTCATGGCGTTGTAAGTAACGATAATAAAATAAATTTTAGGCATTTGTGTTTAAATTTAAATATATTTTTCAGCCAGAATTTTTAAGTATTCATCCGCATCAATACCGGTAAAAAAATTGTTCGCAGTTTCGTCAAAATGGATCTTATAAAAATCGCCTTCATCGGCTTCCAGGTAATTGGCTTTTTTCTGCATTTTATTTTCCAGTGCCTGTACAATTTCTTTCAAATCAAAATAATAAGGATAAGCAAAGTTAACGGTTTGATTATTCAAATCCTTACAATGGATCCGCAAAAATTTTGAAACGTCATCAATATCCAGCAGAAGCCTTCTGGCCCGCTGATGAATGGTAAAGGTGTTTTCTTGGGAAATCTGAGCTTTAAGAAAGTTGAATAAGGTGTTCGGGTTTCCGCCGTTTCCTACGATATTTCCTATTCTTAAAATGGAATAGCTACAGGTATTGTTTTTAATATAATCCTCGAGCTGAAGTTTATGCAGTACATACGGGCTGTCTTGTTTGGACTGGTCGTTTATGCTGAGGGTTGAAAAATAGACCAACTGGCAGTCCGGATGATTTTCAATACTGCTTTTAAGAAGTGAAAATTCTCTTTCGAATTCCGTGCTTCTGGTTTCAAGGGAATTGGAGACCCCTGAAGCGAAGAACAGGTAATCATCGGTGTCAATTTTTTTTAATGCATTGGCAATAAGCCCTTTTCCTAAGATCATTATAGGTGTGTTTTAGATAAAGCTTTTATTTTTTGCCTTTATCGTATATTTCTGTTTAATGGTATGTCTGCTCCATTTTACAGCCAGATATAATTTTACCGGGCTGAAGGAAAACTTCGATAAAACATTTGTAATAAAATACCCTGTTGCGGCTTTGTAGAAATTGAATTTTGTTATCACATTTGAGTACGACATCAGGGTATAATAAAAATAAGCTTTTAATTTAAGGATGCTATAATCGGGGCCATATTTTTTAATAAAGGGAATAATGGCAAAATCCTTTTTCATCACCTCCGAGGTTACGTTTTTTGAAATACTTGCTGAGAACTGCCGATAGGTACTCATCGGTTCGGGTAAGATTTTTATTTTTCCAAAACATCCGGCCAGCAAATAAAGGCAGCGGTCCGCCGAAATTATTTCAGTGGGAAAGTCGTCTTTCAAAATATTTTTTCTGAAGAAGAACGTAGAGGTTTGGCAAATTTTAAGATCTGTTAAATCATCTCTATCCAGTTCATTTCCTGTATGATTTGAGAAACGGTGGCATTCAATTTCGAGATCTTCGTAAATCACCAAAGAATCTGCTCCGACTCCAGCAAAATCTGGATGTGTTTCTAGAAAGTCGAATTGCTGCTGCAGTTTGGAAGGGTTGATCCAGTAATCGTCACCGTCTAATATGGCAATGTATTTACCCGAAGCTTTTGAAAAAGAAAAAAGGGTGTTCTTAACATATCCCAGATTGGGTACATTTTTAAAATATTTAACCGTGTTCCCTTTGGGATGTACGTTTATGATCTCCAGAATAAAGTCTTCCGTCTGATCCGGCGAATTATCATTACACACAATAATTTCATACGTACCGCTGAATTCCTGAGCGAAAATACTCTCAAGACATTGGGTTATATATTTTTCATGTTTATAGGTGGTAATGCAAATGCTTACATCCATAATAATTGGTTATATTCTGAATAAATCGGTTAATGTAAGATCAAGATACTGGTGGCGTACACATTTCATAATGTATAGCTTTCTTTTGGCAAAGCTCAGCATTTTCAGGTAAGTGTCTCTTTTTTTGATAAATTTACTATAAATAGCGGTCTTTTTTTCATCTTCGCCAGGATTTATTTCTTTATATCTTTCCAAAATTTTAGTATACAACCATACATTTTCCCTGAAATACTTTTCGGTATCCGTTATGTTCTGCTCTTCCCGTTTCTCAGATTTATATCTAAGTCCATATACCTGATTAGGATGAAGCCTGTAGGAAGATAATGAGGCGGGAATAAAGCCCAGTTTGTTTTTGGAACTTAGTTTCTGGACAATATAATAATCGTGGGCCATCGGAAAATCATGCATTTCGTATTTTTGCAATGCTTCTTTTCTTATAGCCAGTGCACAGCCCAGAATAAAGCTTCCTTTTTTTACTAAGGCTTCGAAAAGGATATGATTATCAATTTCTGTTATAATATCTTTATGGCTGATGTCTTTCCAATTTAGATAAGAAGGCTGCCGGGTTTCTCCATCAATAAGTTTTAAATCGTGAAAAACACCATCAAACTGCGGATTCTTTTCAAAAAAATCTACTGTCTCTGCAACCTTACTGTTTTTCCATATATCATCCTGATCGCTGATGATGATAATCGGGTTTTCACAAAGCTGTATGGCCTTTTCAAAATTTTTAATAAACCCAAGATTGGTTTCATTCTGAAAAATCCTAAATAAACCCGGATATTTTGCTTGGTAATCGGAAAGAATCTGCAGGGTTTTATCACCGGAACCATCATCACAGATCACCACTTCATCCACAGGTTTTGTCTGGCTGAGGATGGAGTCCAGTTGTTCAGACAGGTACTGCTCGCCGTTGTAGGTGCAAAGTGCTACGGATATTTTCATCGCTTAAAAATATTAAATATTTTATTCACCAGCCGATATCGTTTACTATTTAATATGTTCTTCAGATATATATTTTCCAGCATTAATCTTTGGTTAGTTTTATATAAAATCTGAAAATCTCCAAGTTCTGTTGTGAAAAATTCAATATGCTTTTTATAAATGATATTTTTTGAAATTGTAATCTTAAAACTATTATCTGCGGACTTCATATCCGTTATCATAGACACATCCTTAATTCTATAATAGAAACAAATCTCAGGAATCTTATATACAAGTCCACCATTTTTCAAAAGTGAAATCCAAAAGTCCCAGTCTTCCCAGCCGTAAATGAGGTTTGTATCATATCCATTTACTTGTATCCAGCTTTCTTTTTTAAAAAAAGCAGAACAAAATATAATGTTTTCTACAGCTAAATTTTTTTTATTATAATCTTCTAAGATCCATTTGCCGCTTTCCGTTCCGAATTTTTCAGCTTCGCAATAAATAACGGTATAGTTTTTATTAAATTCTTTTTCAGCAAGTCTGAGATATTGTTTGCTAATTTTGTCATCAGCGTCTAATGGAAGAATCCATTCACCTTTTGCTATTTCTATTCCTGCATTTCTAGCTGATGAAAGACCTCCATTTGTCTTAAAAAGGTAATGAAACCTGTTGTCTCTCTCTATCCATCTTTTTACAACCTCTGCTGTATCATCTGGAGAGCCGTCATTTACAATGATACATTCCCAGTCCTGATAAGATTGATCATATACTGATTGAAGACATTCATCAAGATATTCTGCCTGATTGTAACAGGGTACAATGATGGAAATTGTAGGATTCATTATCTTAAATAATTTTATTGATCAGTTTATAAAATCGTATAGGAATATTATTTTTTAAAGCAAAGTTCAGCCTTTTAATATGATATGGATAATTATTATAGGCTTGAAGAAAGTCTGAAGAAATTTTTTGTCCTGTTAAATAGTAGTTTTGCATTTTACTATTAATTTCACTTCTTACGATACCCTCTTTATCAAACATCATTTTAAGCATTAGAGTTTCTCTTTCTATCCTTTCTTTTTTCAATGAGGAAATATTACTTGTATGTATTCTGTAATAGGCTAATTTCCGTGGGATATAAGCAATATAATATAATGCGTTAATTTTTAACCATCTGAAATAGTCTTCAATTAATAGGTCAGATTGGTATTCTCCGGTTTTTTTTAAAGCTTCTTTTCGCATTAAAACCGTAAGGGCGGCGATTCTATTATTTTTGATAAGTTCTTTTCTAAACAGATCTTTGTCAATATTGCCTAAAATATCGTAATCTGCTAGATCGTCAGTAATATCGGATTTTTCATTAACAAAATAAGTATTTGTAAAAACCATTCCGTATTCATCTCCAAGCCTGTTAAGTTCTGTGATACAGTTTTCTATTGCTTCAGGATGAAGAAAGTCATCGGCCGCAATTACTTTTACAAATTCACCTTTTACAAGTTCTATACATTCATTAAGTATTGTTGCCAGACCTGTATTTTTTTCATGAAAGTTTTTTTCTACAGAATAGTTATTTTCTCTGATCCAATCCTCAAAATTTTTAACAGAATTATCTTTTGATGCATCATCAGCTATAATTAATTGTATATTTTTATATGTTTGAAGCTTAATACTATCCAAACATTCTTTTATATATTTTCCATGATTATAGCTGCAAACTATAATACTGACCAATCCTTTTCTTTCCAAAATATGCGTTTAGAAATTATTTAAAATATGTATAACGGTGGATACTTCATCTTCTGTCATCACAGGAGATATCGGTAAGCTTAGTACCTCATTATGTATCTTCTCCGTAATCGGCATGTGTAATTCATTCATATCAGAGTAGGCCTGCTGTTGATGAGGCGGAATAGGATAGTGAATTAAAGTTTGTATTCCGTTTAATTCAAGGTATTTCTGAAGGGCATCCCTATTTTCCGTTCTAATAACAAAAAGATGATATACGTGACTGTTTTCCTGGATTTTATAATGAGGAAGAACAATTTTTGTATTTGTTATTTCTGTGATGTAACGATGTGCAATTTCTTTTCGCCTGTTGTTTTCTTCATCTAAATACCTGAGCTTTATAGAAAGTACGGCTGCTTGAATTTCATCCAGACGTGAATTATATCCTTGGTAGTGATTGATATATTTTTTTTGAGAACCATAGTTTGCTAAGGTTCTTATACAGGCTGCAAGATCATCATCCTGACACGTTACAGCACCAGCATCTCCAATAGCTCCTAAGTTTTTCCCGGGGTAGAAACTGAATCCTGCCGCATCACCTAAGCTTCCTGACAGGCTATTATTCCATACAGCACCGATAGCCTGAGCATTATCTTCAATTATTTTCAGGTTGTATTGGTCTGCAAGCACTTTGATTTCTTCCGAAAAAACAATGCTTCCATACAAATGAACTAGAAGAATCGCTTTAGTTTTAGGTGTAATTTTTCCTTCTATCTTATTTAAATCAATATTATAAGTTTCTAGGTCTGGCTCTACTAAAACAGGAACTAATTTATTATCTGTAATGGCTAAAATAGAAGCAATATAAGTGTTTGCAGGTACTATAACTTCGTCACCGGGAGCCATAAAACCCAGTTCTATATATGCTCTGAATATTAATCTGAGGGCATCCAAACCATTGCTTACGCCAATCGCATGCGGAACCTTACAATAAGATGCCAATTGTTGTTCGAAAAATTTTACTTTATCACCTAAGAGATACCAACCAGAACGAAAGGTCGCTAGCAGGGCATTCTCGATTTCTTTCTGATGCTTAAGGTTTATCTTTTGTAAGTCTAGAAATTTAATCATTTGTATATATAAAAATATTTTGTAGAATCAATTTTAGTTTTGTTTTTAAGTAAGTATGTTGTAATGCTACTCTTAAAAAAACCATTTCTATATTCAATTGCTGGATTTTTATCAACAATAATACAATTATTTGTGGATTTATCTGCGGTCCAGTTAGGATATTCCACATCCATTTCCCAGGATGCTCTCCCCGGAAAATCATTATTAATAATATCCGCAACGGGATTTCCCGGAAGAAAAGTAATTTTATTATATTTTTTATGCAGTCTGTAAGATTCTTTAAAATAGAGATAATTTTTCTCAGACATATAAATACCTGAAATAGCATTAATATTCGTTGCCCGGATAAATCTGATTTTTAAAGGCGATTCGCTAAAATATGGATATATAAATCTTACAGAAAAAAACAGGAAAATACTGGCTGGTAATATGTAATTTATAAGATTATTATATTTCTTCTCATAGAAAAAAATCATTAGAATGAAGAATATTAAAAAGATGGGTGTATTATAACCCCATGAGATTGAAGAGGTCCAACCCAATAATAATAGCAGGCATAGTACGATTTTCTTGTCTTTTGTAAAAAAAATAGATTGTATTGCAAGACTAATAAAAAGAATTTTATCTCCTTTATAATTTCCTTGATTAAATAATGGAGATATAAAAATTATTGTTGAAAATATTAAAAAAAACAGTGGTAAAATTCTATTTTTATAAATATTAATATAAATAAGTGATGCTATTACACTAGCATATAGTATACTTTCTTGCAAATTTTTTGGAAAGTAAATGTATAATGAATGTTCTAAAAAATCCTTAAGCCCATTTTCAGTTTTGGTCTGTTTTAAAAAATATTGAAAAGAATAAATTACTTCTTCCTGTAATATTATCGCAAAGCTAATAAGTAATAATATACTTGAAATGATAATATCAAAAAGTCTGATATTTCTTTTGTATTTTAAAATTAATATTAAATTTAAAAGACCCGAAAAAATAAAATAAATATAAAAAGACTGTTTGGTTAAAGCTGCAAAAAATGCTAAAATGATCGCTGAAAAATAATATTTTCTATGGGTGAAAAATATTGAAAAAGTAGCGAAAAAAATACCATCGATTGTATGCCATGGCATGATATTAAATGAGTGTAAAAAAAAGATATTGGTAACGATAGTCAGTGTAATTGTTTCAGCACTATTTATCTTAAGGTCAAGTAATCTAATTACTAAATAAGAAATTATCAAGGTTTGTAAGATAACGAGTGCTCTTACGATTATAAATAAATATGGATTTTTAAAAGAAATAGGATAACAAATAGTTTTCCAAAATAAAGGGCTTCCGAAAGGACGGATATAATCAAAATCTTTGTAAATAATTTGTCCTGCTTTAAGCCTCCCGACAAATGACAATATGAAGCCGGAGTCAATTGTATCCAAAGAAAATAATAAGAGAAATATATAATAAAGGAGGGCAAAAATCATGCTGCTCCAAAAAAAAGAATTATAATAGAGGTGTCTCATATTTTTTATAAAATTTTGCAGGATTTCCTATCCATAATTCATTAGCGGGTATATCTTTAGTTACAACACTGCCTGCTCCTATAAGAGAATTTTCTCCTATTGTAATTCCTGCAAGAATAGTAGCATTGGCTCCTATTGAAGCTCCTTTTTTTATAATGGTCTCTTTAAGGTTAAAATTTTGATTTTTCGATTTTGGAAATAAATCATTGGTAAACGTAACATTAGGCCCAATAAAAACATCATCTTCTACAGTAATACCATCCCAGATCTGTACTCCTGGCTTAATAGTTACGTTATCTCCGATGACAACCTTGTTTTCAATGAATACCTGGCAGTTTATATTGCAATTTTTACCGATAGCCGCATTTTTCAAAACTACACAAAATTGCCAGATTGTGGTACCTTCTCCTATTTTTTGAGATTGGACGTCAGCTAAAGGATGTATCATTTTTTGTAATTTTTAAACTCATCAAAATCTCTGAAATAGTCTTTCTCGTCATATAATTCTGAAGCCAGGCACAGCAAAACCGCACTATGGCTGAATTTTATATCTCTCCATATTAGCTTTGGAATATAAAGTCCTTTGGAAGGAGCATCAAGAATAAAAGTTTCTTTGTTACCCTCCAGATCTAAAGTATTGAACTCAATAGTCCCGGAAACTGCAAAAATGATCTGCTGAAGTTCTTTGTGCGCATGGCCTCCTCGAATAACGTCCTGTGGCGTATAATACGTCCAGTAAACTCTTTTGATTTCAAAAGGAACATTTTTTTGTTCTTCAGCTACAGTAATATATCCCAGATCCTGAGAGCCTATTTTAGAAAAGTTTATAATATGTGGAAGCATAAATTTATTTTTTCTATTCTTTTTTTGTTCCTTCAACTCCATAAGAGTTTTGAACTTTTTTTCCTTCTTCGTCGATAGAATAAATAACTTCTATTTCCTCTCCCCTTTCAATAATTACCTCAAAAGGTACAATATTCACTACAGTTATCAGCATAGGTAGATTGAGGCGAAGAGTATATCCCTCAATAAATTTTTGATTTAAATAATCAACGTCTATATTGATCGTCGGATTAGAATTGTCTGTTGAGACTCTGTTTAACGTTGTTCCAACTAATTTTGTTTTCAGAGGACCAATCCCGTTTCTAAAAAGTTTATGTTTCAAAGCATATCTAAACACATTTTCTTCCAATGTTATTGGATTATGGTAGGGTACTTTTTCTAAAATATTTAATAGATTTCTGGTGTTATAAATAGTACCATCTACAGAAAAAGGATAAGACCAATGAGTGATATTCTTATCAGTATAGTAGTCCCATTGGTAATAGCTGTTTTTTTTCTCAATATAATCTGGAAATCCATCGATATTATCTCCAACATACATTCTATAAGAAGTAGTATCGGGATTTTTCCTGAATACAGAAACAATATCGTCGTTTAACACTACATCATCATAAAATACTCCGTCATCAGTATTAAACATAACAAATTCATGTTTTGTTTCTCGTAATAACTTTTGAAGTAAACCTTTAAAGTTATCTCCTTTTTTATTTTTTAGATTTTTTTCCAGAAAAAAATTGAAATTCTTCTTACTGTTAAAAGTCTTAAAAAAAGAAATGTCAAACCAAACCTCCTTTCTTTCGACAAATCTTATGTTAGGATATGCTTTATATTTTTCAATTAACTTTTTATAACCTAAATGATGATTGCCTGTGGTATGATAAAGTATAACAGTATTGTAATCAGGTATCTTCAATCTGTTTAAAACAGTCGTTAGAAGATAGTCCAATTGCATAGCACGATTATACGAAAAAATGATATTTAAAAGCATAAATATTTAGTTAAGACCGTTAAGCTATATTTTTCTAACATTTGAAATTATATTAGGGAAAATAACACCCGGAGATTTTCTAATATCGCCGAATTGATTTCGATTGCCAGTGATTTCAAAACCAAATGACTCCGTTTTTAGTGCAATATCAGACCGATTAACCCCCCAAAACATTTCAAAATAATAAGAATCTTCATTGAGAATGTTTGGCTGAATTTCAAATACAAGCGAATACGCTCCTTTTTCAATATTATCACTTATAATAAATCCATTACTCATAACTGTTACTTCATGTGAGTTCCTTAAATAAAATGAAAGATCCAACATAGCGTTTTGAACTTTACTTAAAAAATTAATTTCAAACCTAGCCCCGGAATTAATATTTAAAACATTACCATGGATGGGTGTAGCAGAATATGATAATACTTGAATTTTATCATTTTCTATTTTAAAATCATTCTCTAATATATTATAGTAAGAAATATGTCCGCTTCTTTTTTGGTATTCGATAATACATTTATCCTTATCTCCCTGCATCAAAACAGTACCTTTATCTAATAAAATTGCGTTATTACATAATTCATTAATAGCAGCCATGTTATGGCTTACAAAAAGAACGGTTCTGCCCTGTCCTTTAGTGACATCGCCCATTTTGCCCAAACATTTTTTCTGAAACTCAACGTCTCCTACGGCAAGAACTTCATCAACAATAAGGATTTCAGATTCAAGATGTGCAGCAACAGCAAAAGCAAGACGTACATACATCCCTGAAGAATATCTTTTTACCGGTGTATCGATATATCTTTCAACTCCTGAGAAATTCACAATCTCATCAAATTTTCGTGTAATTTCTTTTCTTGTCATTCCAAGAATAGCACCATTGAGGTAAACGTTTTCACGGCCGGTCATTTCAGGATGAAAGCCTGTTCCTACCTCCAAAAGAGAAGCAATTCTACCATTGGTATAAATTTTTCCGGTGGTAGGTTTGGTTACTTTACTTAAAAGCTTTAAGAGAGTTGATTTTCCTGCCCCGTTTCTTCCGATAATTCCTACTGCATCACCCTGCTCGATCTCGAAATTGATATCACGGAGTGACCACACATATTCCGAAGTTCCTTTTTGGGTTCTGTCATTCGCTTCACCAATTTTTAAATAAGGATCTTCTTTTCCTCTCATCTTATGCCAGAATCTGTTCAGGTCGTGAGATAAAGTCCCTGTTCCGACCTGGCCGAGACGGTATTGTTTGGATATATTTTCTGCTTTTAAAGCCAGCATATTGTAATTGTTAGAGGGATTATAAATTTTTAAACCGTATCCATAAAAGATTTCTCAATCTTATTAAAGATAACAACACCTATCATTAATAACAACAGTATTATAGCCGAACTAATTACCAACATCAATGGCGAAAAATCGCCAACACCTAACCAAGCATATTTAAAACATTCAAAAACACCTGTCAGAGGGTTATAAAATGAAAGTTTTTTAAAAAAAACAGGTAATGCTGATGTTGGATATATTACTGGAGTTGCGTACATGTACAAACTTACCCCAAATCCAAGAAGCATGTTTAGATCCTTGTATTTTGTGGTAAGCGAAGAGAATATCATTCCTACTCCTAGAGCGAACACTGCCATTAAAAGTATTAAAAACGGAGTTGCCAACACCCAAATATTCGGATGCACCTCTCCCTTAGAAAAGTAATACAGCCAGCCAATAATGAACAGTAAAAATTGTACTCCAAAACGCATGAGGTTGGATATGACAATAGAAAGCGGAGTTACCAATCTGGGGAAATAAACTTTCCCAAATATACCGGCATTTCCTACAAAAGTAGAAGAGGTGCCTAATAAACAAGATGAGAAATAATTCCAAAGCGTTACGCCTGCCAAATAAAAAAGTAAAGGTGGAGCTCCGTCTGTAGGAAGATTGGCTATTTTTCCAAATACAACCAGGTATACGATTGTTGTTAAAATAGGATTTATAAAAAACCAGATGGGACCTAAGATCGTCTGTTTAAAGCTTGATACAAAATCTCTTTTTACAAACATATAAACAAGATCTTTATATTGCCAGACCTCTTTTAGTTTCAGATCAAATAAGGAGTGTTGGGTCTCAATCGTTTCGGTCCATTTCTGTTTTGGTTCGGTCATCTGTGCAAAATTTAGTGCAAATTTATACTATTTAATTTATTCATGATTCTCTTTTTGAAGATTATTTCCAGTAGTAAGAAATATCAATTAGTATTAGTTTGATGTAAAAAATAATTAATCATAAAACTAACGGCCCGATTGATGTTAGTCCATTAATAGTTATTTGTTCACCAGCTGCTTCAGATATTCTCCGTAGCCGCTCTTACCATATTTGGTAGCAGTTTCCAGTAGTTTCTCTTCATCAATGAATTTATTTCTGAAAGCAATTTCTTCGATACATCCTATTTTGAAACCCTGTCTTTTTTCGATCACCCTTACAAATTCGGAAGCATCATTTAAAGAATCGAAGGTGCCGGTATCAAGCCATGCTGTTCCTCGATCCAAAACACCTACTTCGAGTTTCCCTTTTTGCAGGTAAACATTGTTCACGTCGGTAATTTCAAGTTCTCCTCTCGGAGAAGGCTTAATATTTTTGGCAATTTCAACCACTTCATTATCATAGAAATATAATCCGGGAACGGCGTAGTTGGATTTGGGCTCCAGCGGTTTTTCCTCAATCGAAACGGCTTTGAAATGATCATCGAATTCTACCACTCCATAACGCTCAGGATCTGAGACGTGATACGCAAAGACTACGCCTCCTTCCGGATTTGTCTTATTTTTAAGCAAGGTCCCCATTTCGGAACCGTAGAAAATATTATCGCCTAAAACCAGGGCTGCGGAATCGTTTCCAATAAATTGGTCTCCGAGGATAAAGGCCTGTGCCAATCCGTCTGGGCTTGGCTGAACCATATATTCGATATTACAGCCAATCTGCGAACCGTCTCCTAACAATTTAATGAAACCTGGCTGATCATGAGGGGTTGTAATAATTAAAATATCTTTAATGCCTGCCAGCAGCAAAGTAGACAGCGGATAATAAATCATCGGCTTGTCGTAAACGGGCATCAGCTGTTTACTGACAGCAATGGTAAGAGGGTAAAGCCTTGTTCCGGAACCTCCGGCTAAAATAATACCTTTCATCTGGTTTTGTGCGTTCTGTTAGTTGTATTGTTTTTCGTAATATTTCTGGTAATCTCCGCTGGTTACATGTTCAAGCCATTGTTTATTTTCAAGATACCAGTCGATGGTTTTTCCGAGTCCTTCTTCAAAGGTTACCGAGGGGGTCCATCCCAAATCTTTATTAAGTTTCGTGGCATTAATAGCATAGCGCTTATCGTGGCCCGGCCTGTCTTTTACAAAAGTAATCAGTTTTTCAGAATAACCTTCCGGTCTTCCAAGTTTAACATCCATCTGTTTAATAAGCTCCTTTACCAGGTCAATATTCTGCCATTCGTTGAATCCGCCGATGTTATAGGTTTCTCCGGTTCTGGCTTCATTAAATATTTGGTGAATGCCCTTTGCGTGATCAATCACAAACAACCAGTCTCTGGTGTATTTCCCGTCACCGTAAATCGGTAAAGGTCTTTCATTCATAATATTGGAAATGCAGAGAGGGATCAGCTTTTCAGGAAAATGATTCGGGCCGTAGTTGTTGGAACAGTTGGAGATGATAAATGGCATGCCGTAAGTATTTCCATACGCTCTCACCAAATGATCGGAAGCGGCTTTGGATGCCGAATATGGCGATTGAGGGTCATAAGCCGTTGTTTCCAGGAAAAATCCGGTTTCTCCCAAGCTGCCGTATACTTCATCGGTAGAAACGTGATAGAAAAGGTTGGTTCTTTTTTCATCCGGGAATCTTCCGTGGGTGTGATCCGGGTTTAAAGTCCAGAACTCTTTGCAAAGATTGAGAAGGTTTGCTGTTCCGTTAACGTTGGTGTTAATGAATGCCATCGGATCCGTAATACTTCGGTCAACATGACTTTCTGCAGCAAGGTGTACAACTGCATCCGGATTGTACTTTTCGAATATTTTTCTTAATTCTTCAGGTTTGGTAATGTCTGCTTTTTCAAAAACATAGTTAGGCTCATTTTCAATGTCCTTTAAGTTTTCGAGATTTCCGGCATAAGTAAGCGCATCAAGGTTGATGATCTTTGTGTCAGGATTGTTCTTTACAAATTCTCTTACGACATGCGAACCGATAAAACCGGCTCCTCCGGTGATGATTATATTTTCCATTTGATTAATTTAAAATTGTTCTACGTCCGATGCTCTTGTAATAAAACCCATGTTGTTCCGGAATTTCCAACGGATACATATTTCTTCCGTCAAAGATCGCCTTACCGTTCATTTTCTGAGCCATCAGATCGAAATTCGGATTTTTAAATTCTGGCCATTCGGTAGCAATTAGCAAAGCGTCTGCATTTTCCAATGCTTCGTACATACTTTTGGCGTATTGGATTTTGTCTCCTAGTAATCTTTTCACATTGCTCTCTGCGATCGTATCATAAGCGACGATTTTAGCTCCTTTTTCGAGTAAAAGCGCGATATTGTCCAGTGAAGAGGCTTCACGGATATCATCGGTATTGGCTTTAAAAGCGAGACCCCATAAAGCAATGGTTTTCCCTTCAATATTCCCTCCGAAATATTTTTCAATTTCAGAAACGAGGATAACTTTCTGGGCGATATTTACATTTTCTGTCGCTTCAAGAATCTGAAAATTGAAATCTTCCTGCTTTCCTGATTTTATCAGTGCTTTTACGTCTTTAGGAAAACAGCTGCCTCCATATCCGATGCCGGGAAACAGGAACCTTTGCCCGATCCGGTCGTCACTACCCATTCCCAATCTTACTTTATCCACATCCGCACCTACTTTTTCGCAATAGTTGGCAATCTCGTTCATAAATGTGATTTTTACCGCTAAAAAAGAGTTGGCGGCATATTTGGTAAGCTCGGAAGATTTTTCATCCATGAAAATAATAGGAATTCCGGTATTGGTAAACGGCTGGTAAATTTTAGCCATGATGTCTTTGGCCTTATCGGAACTTGAACCTACCACCACTCGCGCAGGATTCATAGAATCTTCTACAGCAAAGCCTTCTCTCAGGAATTCAGGATTGGAAACAACGTCAAAAGGGATTTGGGTTTTGGAAGCGATCACTTCCCGTACTTTATCTGCCGTACCTACAGGAACGGTACTTTTATTGACGATCACTTTATATTCGGTCATCATATCGCCGATATCGTTCGCTACTTTCAGAACATAAGAAAGATCTGCTGAGCCGTCTCCTCCGGGTGGCGTAGGCAATGCCAGATAGATAACTTCGCTTTTGTACAGTGCTTCTTTTAAATCGGTCGTGAAAAATAATCTCTCTGCCTGAATGTTTCTCAGGAACATTTCTTCAAGATTCGGCTCATAGATGGGAACTACGCCGTTTTTCATGCCTTCTACTTTTTTTTCATCAATATCTACACAGTATACTGAATTACCAAGCTCTGCCAGAGTGGTTCCTGTAACCAAACCTACGTAGCCTGTTCCTACAATAGTAATGTTCAAAATATATGTTTTTAAATTAAACCACAAAAGTAATAAAAATACCATCATTTAGTTCTTTAATTTAATGTAAATGCAAATTAACTTATCCTGTTGATAATAAGATATTTTGCTTTTTTAATAAAAAGTCGTATATTTGCAGTGGATTTACGGAAAAATATGGGAAGGCCTTCGGAAGAAAGCCTTTTTTCGTACGGGTAAATCAAGATTACATTATATATGGAGTTTAGAAAAAGAATTGAAGAATTATTACATGAGTTCCTGGAAACCAGAAAAGATTTATTTCTTATCGATTTAAAGTTTTCTGCAGGGGACGACATTACGGTGATTTTAGATGGTGACAACGGCGTTTCTTTACAAGACTGCCTTGATGCAAGCCGAGCCATAGAATTTAATATGGATCGAGAGGAACACGATTTCAGCCTGCAGGTAATGTCGGCCGGATTAAGCGAGCCGCTGGCTACTCCAAGACAGTTTGCTAAAAATATCGGAAGGGAGATTGACGTTTTACTAACGGATGATACCAAGATTGAAGGCGAGCTGGCGAAAATAGATGAAGAAAAAATCACACTGATCCTGCGTTACCGCAAGCCGAAAGATATCGGTAAGGGAAAGATGGATGTGGAGGAGGAAAAGGAAATTCCGTACTCTGAGATTAAGAAAGCATTAGTAACAATTAAATTTTAAAAGAAAAAAAGTAAATGGACAATATAGCGTTGATTGAATCCTTCGGTGATTTTAAAGACGAAAAAGGGATCAGTAAGATTGATCTTATGGCGATTATTGAAGATTCTCTAAAAACCCTTCTGAGGAAGCGATACGATTCGGATGATCACTTTGATGTGATTGTAAACCCTGACAAAGGGGACTTCCAGATATTTTTAAACAAAACCATCGTGGAAGACGAGATGTCGGAAGACGATGATCTGGAAATCGAAATCTCCGAAGCTAAAAAAATCGATCCTACTTTTGAGGTAGGTGAAGATTTTACGATGGAAATTCCTGTGGCCCAGCTGGGAAGAAGGAATATTCTTACCCTGAAGCAGATCTTGGCTACAAAATTGCAGGAGCACAACAATGCCATGTTGTATGAGCAGTTTAAAGACCGTATCGGGGAAATCGTAGTCGGGGAAATTCACCACATCCGTCACAAGCATGTGATCCTGTTGGATGATGAAGAGAACGAATTCATTTTGCCAAAAGAAAATCAGATCCCATCCGATTTCTTTAAAAAAGGTGAAAATATCAGAGCTATTGTTGAAACAGTAGATTTCAAAGGTTCCAAACCGCAGATTATTATTTCCAGAACTGCACCTAAATTCTTAGAAAAACTATTGGAGCTGGAAATTCCTGAAATCCAGGACGGAACCATTATGCTGAAGAAAGTGGTACGGATTCCGGGAGAAAAGGCAAAGATTGCAGTAGATGCTTATGACGACAGAATCGATCCGGTAGGAGCCTGTGTAGGGGTGAAGGGATCAAGGATTCACGGGGTCGTAAGAGAGTTGAGAAATGAGAACATCGACGTTATTCAGTGGTCTAAAAATCCTGAAATCCTTGTAAAGAGAGCTTTAGGAAATGTTACCATCAATAAAATTGACATCAACGAGGAGCAGGAATATGCATTGGTATATACTCCGGTTGAAGAGATTTCCAAAGTAATCGGTAAGCAGGGACAGAATATAAGACTTGCTTCTTGGTTGACAGGTTATGAGATCGATGTGCACAGAGAATCCAGCGAAGATGATGATGTTGAACTGAAAGAATTCAACGATGATATCGAGCAGTGGATTTTGGATGAGTTTAAAAAAGTAGGTCTTACTACGGCCAAATCTGTTTTGGATAAAGAAACCGAAAGCTTGCTGAATATGGTTGACCTGGAAGAGGAAACTATTGAAGATGTTAAACGTATTCTGAGAGAAGAATTCGAGGATTAAGATTTTTAAGTAAATTTTAATAAACAGTAAAAAAGAAATACTTTAATTTTAAGAATTAAAAAAAATAGTAATAATATAGATGCCAAAAATTAGATTAAATAAAGCGGTTAAGGAATTCAACATTTCGATGTCCAGGTTAGTAGAATTTTTACAGGCCAAAGGCATTGAGGTTGAAAGCAATCCTAACGCTCAATTAGAAGAAGCGGCATATTCTGCATTGGAGGCTGAGTTTGCCAAGGACGGCGAACAGCGTAAGGCTTCCCATGAGGTGGTGATCACCAAAGTTCCGGAAGAAAAGCTGGAAATTGAGGAAAAGAAAACCCCTGAAGTAATAAGAGCTAAAGCAAACAAACCGGAAACTAAAATTTTAGGTAAAATAGACTTGGAGCCTAAAAAACCTGAAGTGGAAGAAACGCCTGCTCCAAAGCCTGCACCGGCAGCAGAGGAGAAAAAAGAAGAAGCTGCACCGGCAGAAGAGGTGAAAGCAACTCCTGAAAGACAGGAATTCAAAGTTCTCGATAAAATAGATTTGTCACAGATTGAGTCTAGAAACAGACCTGCTAAAAAAGACAAACCGAAAACAGAAGATAAAAAAGAAGAGGAGAAACCTGTTGAAAAACCGGCAGCTCCTGTTCAGGAAGCACCAAAACCTGCAGTTGAAAAGCCGGCTGAAGAAAAACCAGCAGCGCCTGTGAAAGCTGAAGAAGAATCTCAGGAGCCGCAAAAAATCGAAACGGTTTATCAAAAACTTGACGGTCCTAAAATCGTTGGGGAAAAGATCGACCTAACTCAATTTGCACCTAAGCCGGGAGCGGGAGCCAAAAAGAAAAGAAAAAGAATTGAAAAGCCGGGAGGTAATAATCAGCAAGGCGGTAACAATAACCAACAGGGTGGAAATAACCAGGGCAACCGACCGCAAGGTCAGGGTGGCCAGGGCGGAAACCGTCCGCAGGGGCAAGGTGGACAAGGAGGTAACCGTTTTGGAAATAACCAAGGTGGTACGCAAGGCAACCGGCCTCAGGGGCAGGGCGGACAAGGTCAGGGTGGAAACCGTTTCGGAAACAACCAGGGCAACCGTCCACCGGGACAGGGCAATCGCCCGCCGGGACAAGGCGGCCAGGGTGGAAACCGTTTCGGAAACAACAGACCTGGACAAAGAACCATGCCTGTTGAGCTTACTGACGAACAGGTTAAAAACCAGATCAAGGAAACCCTTGAGAAATTAACCAATAAAGGAGGGAAATCTAAATCTGCAAAACACAGAAAAGATAAGAGAAACTACCGTAGAGAACAGGACGAGCGCCAACAGGAAATCGATGCGGCAGACAGAACATTAAAGGTAACGGAATTCATCACGGTAGGTGAATTGGCGAGTTTGATGAACGTGTCTCCGACGGAGGTGATTTCTGCATGTTTCTCTTTGGGAGTAATGGTTACGATGAACCAGAGGCTTGAAGCTGATACCTTATTATTGGTGGCAGATGAATTCGGATATAAAATTGAGTTCTCCGATGCTGATCTTGAAGAGGCAGAAGCTGATGAGGAAATCGACAATGAAGAGAATTTAGTCTCAAGAGCGCCGGTAGTTACTGTGATGGGACACGTTGACCATGGTAAAACTTCATTGCTGGATTATATCAGAAAAACAAACGTCATTGCAGGAGAGTCCGGAGGGATTACCCAGCACATCGGAGCTTATAACGTAAAGCTGGAAAACGGGCAACGAATTACATTCCTGGATACTCCTGGTCACGAAGCCTTTACGGCAATGAGGGCGAGAGGGGCACAGATCACGGATATTGCAATCATTGTAATCGCTGCCGATGACGATGTAATGCCTCAGACCAAGGAAGCGATCTCTCACGCACAGGCTGCGGGAGTACCTATGATTATAGCAATCAACAAAGTAGATAAGCCAAATGCAAACCCTGATAATATCCGTCAGCAGCTTTCCGGTCTGAATCCTCCGGTTCTTGTAGAAGAATGGGGTGGAAATGTTCAGGCACAGGAAATTTCAGCAAAGATGGGTAACAATATGGATCTTCTGTTGGAGAAAGTTTTGTTACAGGCAGAATTACTTGAATTAAAAGCGAATCCTGAACGCTCTGCAAACGGAGTTGTCATTGAAGCTTCACTGGATAAAGGTAGAGGATATGTGGCAACAATGTTGGTACAGGCAGGAACTTTAAAAGTAGGAGACTATGTAGTAGCAGGTAAAAACCACGGTAAAGTGAAAGCTTTGCTGGATGAAAGAGGGAAAAATCTTGCTGAGGCAGGTCCTTCTATTCCTGCCACGATCTTAGGTCTTGACGGCGCACCTACTGCAGGTGATAAATTCCGTGTATATGCTGATGAAAGTGAAGGAAAAGCGATTGCAAACAAGAGAGAACAGCTTCAGAGGGAATTATCCATCAGAACCAAAAAACATACAACCCTCGAAGAATTGGGCAGACGTATTGCGCTGGGTGAGTTCAAAGAATTGAACATTATCCTTAAAGGTGATGTGGACGGTTCCGTAGAAGCACTTTCCGATCAGTTGCAAAGATTATCGACAGAGGAGATCAGTGTGAAAATCCTTCACTCAGGAGTTGGACAGATCACCGAATCCGATATCAACTTGGCGGCGGCATCTGATGCTATTATTATTGGATTCAACGTAAGAGCCGGAGCCAATGCTAAAGATCTTGCAGACCGTGAAGAAATTGAAATCAGAACATACTCCGTGATCTATAAGGCGATTGACGAGGTAAAAGAAGCGATGGAAGGAATGCTTTCTCCAGAAATTCAGGAGCAGGTAATCGGTAACGTTGAGATCCGTGAAGTATTCAAGATTTCAAAAGTAGGAACCATTGCAGGTTGTATGGTGTTGACAGGAAAAGTTACCCGACAATCGAAAATACGCTTACTAAGAGATGGTATCGTGAAGTTCGAAGGCGAGCTGGAAAGCTTAAAACGTTTCAAAGATGACGTACGGGAAGTAACCAAAGGCTACGAATGCGGATTGAACCTGAAAGGCTATAACGACATTGAACAAGGCGATATTCTTGAAGTGTATGAAGAAGTTGCTGTGAAGAAGAAGTTGAAGTAATTTTTTCTTATAAATAATAAACAGGGCATCCAAAATTTGGATGCCTTTTTTAATGATTTACTGAGAGACTGCATGTAAATTTTGATTTATACCAATTATGTGTATACAATGGTCTGATTCAATTGAAGAAGTAGTCAAAACCACAAAGGTCGATAATCAAATTAATGGGTTTGTTCTTAATAAACTTTAGAGTTCCCGTTCTATTTCTTTTACGATTATCTGTTTTGCCAGAGCCATATACAAATGATATTTATAGAGATTAACATTATAGCAAAATACAACCTAAAAATAGGCTATTTTTTAAGTATGATTGGTATTAGATACGTATTTTAATAATATTTTGTTATTATTTAGATTTATTATAAATAATTTTTTAATTATTTATAATAAAATGTTAAAAAGTATTTGCAATAATATGATTTTGCCATATTATTTTAAGATTTAAAAGTCAAAAATAATGTAATTATGTTTAACATAAAAATATTTTACAAAAATGATTTAGATCATAGGAAATTGCAAAAGTTAAAAATTTGTTAATGTTAAATTTTATTAACATATTTGTCTTTGTTAAATATTAAAAACTGTTAATATGAATGTGAAATTAAAAGTAATAACTATTGGAGCTTGTTTCTTTTTGGGAGAAATAGTGTCAGCTCAGCAAAAGCGGAATGATACTATAAATACCAGAGAAATAGAAGAAGTCGTAGTAGTTGCATACGGTAAGCAAAAAAAAGAAACTGTTGTTGGGTCTAATACTTTAATTAGTGCAAAAAAATTAGAGCAGAGAAGTATTACAAATATCGCCCAAGCCATTGATGGTGCTGGTCCAGGTATTCAAGTAAGTACCTCGACAGGGCAGCCGGGAAGTGCTCCTTCAGTAAGAATTAGAGGATTCAGTTCGGTCAATCTTTCTAATGAACCATTATACGTTGTAGATGGATCTCCATATCCCACCGGTATTGCTTTTTTGAATCCCAATGATATTGAGTCAATGACCATTTTAAAAGATGCGGCTTCAACATCCCTATATGGTTCAAGTGCTGCTAATGGAGTAGTTCTAATTACCACAAAAAAAGGGAAGAGGGGTAGAGATGTGATTAATTTTACTGCTTTAACAGGTGTTACGGAGAGAGCCATCCCAGAATATGATCGGGTAAATGCATATCAGTATTATCCTTTGGTTTGGGAATCTTTAAGAAATGGTTATAGAACATCAAATCCCACAGCAACTGTTGCTACAGCTAATGCTTATGCTTCTAATAATTTAATTACTGTATTAAAGAATAATGTATTTAATGTGCCAGATAATCAACTGGTTGTCGATGGTGTATTAAATCCAAACGCCTCTTTAAAATATACAGATTTAGATTGGCAAAAAGACTTGGTTAAAAAAGGTTTTAGACAAAGTTATGATTTAAATTATAGCGGAGGTACCGATAAAACTACATATTTTGCTTCTATCGGATATTTGAATGAAACGGGATATATTATTAAATCTGATTATGAGCGTTTAACATCTCGTTTGAATATAGATTCTCAAATGAAAGACTGGTTAAAGGTTGGTGTGAATCTATCAGCTGCATCAAGCTTTGGTAACAACGCGGTGGATGGAGCAAGTAACAATTCCTCTTACATAAATCCTTTTAGCTGGACCAGAAGTATGGGTCCGATCTACAGCCCGTACGCTCATGATGCCAATGGGAATACTTTATATGATGCAGATGGGCAAAAAGTATATGACATTACAGCTATAAGGGGTGCTGACGCTGCTTCGGGAAGGCATGTTATTCAGGAAACTCTTTTAAATAAAGATTTCTCTAAGACCTTCTTAATTAATTCCAGATCATATGCTGAGTTTAAGTTAGCAAAAGGTTTAACTGCAACAATGAATGTAGCTTATGATATCAGGAACTTTAAAAACAGTACCTATACCAATAAAATCATTGGAGATGCTGCTCCTGCAGGGGCAGCTTCAAGAACTGCGGTTACTAATCAAACTATAACTTTTAACCAGATTATTAATTATAGGAAAAGTTTTGGAAACCACAATTTTGATTTAACAGGAGGTCATGAATCGATAAAATATATTTATGAATATTTATATGGATATAAACAAGGGCAGGTAGCTTCAGATAATGATGAGCTAGTAAACTTTATAACGCCAACATCTTTGACATCTCAGACAGATAATTATCGGAAAGAAAGTTATTTTGCTAGATTAAACTATGATTTTTCGGAGAAGTATTTGCTTTCTGGATCAATCAGAACAGATGGATCTTCGCGTTTTGCACCCGATAGAAGATGGGGCACTTTTTGGTCTGTTGGTGCAGGTTGGAGAGTTAATAAAGAAGCATTTTTAGCAAATGTAAAATTTGTTAATGATTTCAAAATAAGAGGTTCTTATGGTGAAGTTGGTAATGATCAAAATTTTACTAACTCAGCTTTATCATATTATGCATATCAGAGTTTATATAGTTTAGGATATAATAATGCAACAGAAGCAGGTATATTATTAGGTCTGGTTTCTGATCCAAATATTACTTGGGAAACAAATAAACAATTTGATATTGGAGTTGACTTTGCTTTTTGGAATAACCGTATTTCCGGAAGTATTGAATACTATAAGAGATCAACAACCGACTTAATTTTTGCTGTACCTACTCCTGTATCTGTAGGTGTACCTGGAAATTCTATTTATACAAATGTTGGGGATATGTTCAACAAAGGTATTGAAGCAACATTAAATTTATCAGTAATTAAAAGTAATGATTTTGGCTGGGATCTGACAGCGAATACATCAACAATAAAAAATGAATTGACAAGATTGCCTGACGGACAGACGCAGATCATAAATGGAACAAAAAAGTTAATGGTTGGTCAGTCTATTTACGACTATTGGTTGAGACAATGGTATGGTGTTGATCCTAGCGATGGTTCGCCATTATTTCTTGTAGATGACGCTTATGCAAATACTACAGCAACGGATATAAGAACAGTTAATGGAGTTTTGGTAACAACAAATTATACAAAAGCAAAATATGATTATTCAGGGTCTGCGATTCCTAAATTGTATGGTAGCTTTGGAACAACATTGCGATATAAGAATTTATCATTAAATACAATGTTTACATATCAAATAGGAGGAAAAACCTATGATTCGAACTATGCATCACTGATGTCTGCATATACGCAGGGAGGAGCCTTAAGTACTGATATTTTAAATAGATGGACAACGCCAGGACAAATTACAGATGTTCCAAGGATGGATGCTACAACATACATAAGTAGTAATGCGGCTTCATCAAGATGGTTGGTTAACTCAGATTTTATCTCATTGCGTTCTGCATCGCTGGCTTATACATTTGATGTGGAAGACATTTCTCAATATGGAATCAGAGGCTTGAAATTATTTGTAAGTGGTGAAAATATTTGGTCCAAAACAGCGCGTAAAGGTTTGGAGCCTGTACAATCTTTCAATGGTACAACGACGAACAGATACACACCTGCAAGAATTTATAGCTTAGGTCTTAATGTAACGTTTTAATTAAATAAAATATGAAAAAATATATTTACAGCTTTGTTGTAATAGCTGGATTATTAACATTATCATCCTGTAAAGGAGATTTCTTAGAAACCGTGCCTACTGATTCTGTAGGTGATGTATCTGCAGTTGCTACTGCTGAAAATCTTATGGCCATTGTGAATGGGATGCATCGTGATTTATATGTAAGGCAAAATTCTAATCAAGGTCAAAACGGACAGGCTGGAATTATGATTATGATGGATGCTTTAGGAGAAGACCTTGTTTTCCCATCTACCGGAAACGGTTGGTATATTACTACGGTTAGATGGCAGGACCAGATCAACGAAAATGGGGCTAATGATTTTTATCCATATCAATTTTATTATGCATTGATTCGTAATGCAAATACTATAATTAATTTGGGACAAAATGCAACGGGTGATGTAGCTATTAAAAATAAGGCGATTGCTGAAGCTTATGCTTACAGAGCTTTTTGCCATTACATGCTTGTTCAGCTTTATAGTATAAGATATGCAAACGGATCAAATAATAACCAACCGGGAGTTCCTATCCAAACAACATTAGATACTGCACCAAAGGCAAGAAATACAGTTGAAGAAGTTTACACTCAGGTAAATTTAGATTTAGATAAAGCAATAGATTTGCTTACCACATATACCGGACGAGCAGCTAAATCACATTTCGATATTAATGTTGTCAGAGGACTAAAGGCTAGGGTTGCCTTAACACAGGGTAATTACCAAATTGCCGCAGACAATGCAAAATTAGCAAGATCTGGGTATAGTTTGATGTCAAATGCTGCGTATCTTTCAGGATTCAATACATTAACGAACAATGAATGGATGTGGGGATCTTTAATTGTTGCAGATCAGACAGATTATTTTGGAAATTTCGGAGCTTATATGTCTAGAAATTATAACTCTACAAATATTCGTACTGCTCCAAAGGCAATTAATAAACTTTTGTACCAAAAATTCCCATCTACTGATGTAAGAACCAAAAATTTTGATCCAACGGGGCAGCATAGTACATTGGGATTGCCGTCAACTTTTTCAAAGTTTGCTTACACAAGCCAGAAATTTTTAGCAGTAAGTACTTCTGACAGTAGATGTGATGTACCTCTTATGAGAGCAGCAGAAATGTATCTTATAGAAGCTGAAGCTTTAGCCAGAATTTCTGGAAAAGAGGCTGATTCAAGAGTCGTGTTCAATCAATTCATGTCAAACAGAAATCCAAGCTATGTGGCTTCTTCTAATACTGGGACCGCATATATTAATGAAATTCTGGACAGTAGAAGAATAGAGCTTTGGGGAGAAGGTTTTAGATTCCTTGATCTAAAGAGATTAAATCTTCCATTAGACAGAGGAAGTTCTACTACCAGTAATCATTCTCCTACAGTTGTAAATAATATTTATAATGTACCTGCAGGAGACAAAAGGTGGCAATATTTGATTCCAAAGTCAGAAATTGACGCAAGTAATGGACTGGTTGTACAAAATCCTTTATAAAAATTTTTATTATATCCTGCGAGGCTACTCTTAATGAGTAGCCTTTTTGCTGTTTGGTATTGTAAAAAACTAAGTCATGTGTAATTCTTACGTATATCTGTCAAATTCCAGTTTGAATTAAGATGAATTCTTAAATTTATAAGAACTTATGATATTGATTATTAATATGTTATTTATATATTTGCTTCAATAATATCTTGTTAAATAGAGATAATTAATTATTTGGAAGTCTCAGTGGAAAAGCATTAACATCAATGCAAATGGCTGCGCGTTTCTCAGCAGTTTCATATTAATGAAGGCTTGCCATAAAGCTGTTGTTTCCGTGTTTGCTAATATTGAACTTAACGTTAAATAAAAAAATTATAATAGCGTCGATAGCGTTTGAATAACCTGATTTTTTTTTCATAATAATGATTCTTTTTTAATATTAGGAGATAAGATATAAATTCTTTCATAAAACCTCTTTATTATAAGTGATTTTTATTTGTAATCATTTTAAATAAAAATAATATGGTTATGAAATTTTAATTAAATTAAAATTAAAGTTGTTTTATTTATATAATTTTTCACTTATGAGAGAATATGATTTTATATTAATATTCATTGCATAATACAAATTAGAAATAAGTTTATATAATTGAAATACTAACCTTTATTAGCGGTTTGGTAGTTTTAATATTTATTAACATATTTGCGATCTTAAATATTAAATTCTATTAATATGAATGTGAAATTACGTGTCCTGAGTACAGGAGCTTTGTTTTTCCTAGGCTATAATGCTTTTGCACAGTCATCAAAAAAAGATACTGTTTTAAAAGAACAGAAAATAGATGAAGTAGTTGTTGTAGCATATGGTACACAGAAAAAACAAAGTATTACTGGCTCTATTACAACTATTAATGCTAAACAGTTAGAAGATTCACAATCTTCAAACGCGATGCAATCACTAACAGGTAAAGTAGGAGGTGTCCAAATTTCTGCCAATTCTGGACAGCCAGGAGATCCGCCCCAAGTTAGATTTAGAGGTATAGGTTCCTTATCTTCTTCAAATAATCCACTTTATGTTGTAGATGGTGTACCGTACAATGGTAATATAAATGCCATTTCTAATCAGGATATTGAAACAATTTCTTTTTTGAAAGATGCATCAGCAAATGCATTGTATGGAAGCAGAGGAGCGAATGGAGTAGTTTTAATAACTACAAAAAAAGCAAAAAAAGGAAGATTTTCTATCACATTTGATACCAAATTTGGAGTAAACTCCAGAGCTGTTAAAGAATATGATATCATAACCAATCCAGGAGAATATTATGAAGTTTTCTATAATCGTCTAGTGACAGATGGTGTATACAATGGAATGTCAATTACTGATGCTTCAACAAATGCGGCTAATACAATGATTTCTGATTGGCTGGTTTATAACAATTATAATGTTCCAAATAATCAGGTAATAGATCCATCTACAGGAAAAATTAACACTAATGCAAAGTTATTATATCATGATGATTGGAACAAAAATTTATTTAAAGATAGAACTCGTCAAGAATATAATATAAATATAGCAAACTCTTCAGAAAAGAATGATATATATCTTTCTTTAGGATATTTGAATGATGAGGGATACGTAATTAATTCTGGATTTAAAAGATATACAGCAAGATTAAACAATGAATTAAGATTAACCTCTAACATTAAAGTTGGAATTAATTTAAATTATGCTAGGTCAGAACAAAATGCTCCAATCCAAGGAGCTTCATCAAGTCAATATAGTAATTTATTTAGTTGGGCAAGAAATATAGCTCCGATTTATCCAATTTGGGCAAGAGATGCTAATGGAAATTTTATGTTAGATAGTAAGGGACAGCGACAATATGATTTCGGAACGCTTAGTGGTCCTATGGGTCTATCTAGACCATATGGGGGTACATTAAATCCTTATGGAACAACCTTACTTGACATTAAAAAAAATGCAGAAGATAATTTAAGTGGAAGAGCATATGCTTCAATTAATTTCCTAAAAGATTTTAATTTTACGTATAATTTAGGATATGATTTGGTAAGTGGTTATTATATTGATTATTCAAATAATATAGGAGGTGATGCAGTAGGATATGGAGGAAGTATTACAAACGCTACTACTAATGATTATACAGTAACAAATCAACAGTTATTAAATTGGAATAAAAGTTATGGCAAGCACAGTTTGAGTGTAATGGTGGGTCATGAAACCTCTGATTTCAAAAGTAAAATGTTGGCAGGAAGCAAAAATAATATAGCTATTCCAGATCTTCCAATTTTAAGTAATGCTACAAAATTTGCTGCGTTAAATAGTTATAATGACCTTTACAAAGTAGAAGGTTATCTTTCAAGAGTAAATTATAACTATGATAATAGATATTTTATTAACGGAAGTTTCAGAAGAGATGGTTCATCTGTATTTGCACCTGAAAATAGATGGGGCAATTTCTTTGGTTTAGGAGCTGCATGGGTGACAACTAATGAAACTTTTTTAAATGGTAATGAAATATTGACAAATCTTAAGTTTAAAGCTAGTTATGGAGAGCAGGGCAATGATAATATTTTGTACGCTGGAAATGTAAATTTAAGTAATAGATCGTATTTTAGTTATGGTAGAAACTACTACGCATATGCTTCTCAATGGGAGGTTGTTCCGGATTCAGATGGGAATATGACTATTGTCCAGGTTTATGAAGGAAATAGAAATATTAAATGGGAAGTTTCAAAAAATTTTAATGCAGGGTTTGAATTGAGTTTATTCAACAAAATTAATATTGATGCACAGTATTTTGAAAGAGGAGTACAGGATATGATTTATAACAAGCCGTTATCTCCATCAAGTGGTACTCGATTTATTTCTACTAATGTTGGTGATATGAAAAATAGAGGTGTTGAAATATCTATAGATGCTGATATAGTTAAGAATTCAAATTTTACATGGAACTTATCTGCTAACGCAACGCATTATAAAAATAAGATTACAAATTTACCTAATAGTTTCGTATCAGGAATTTTTAAATTTGAGAAGGGTGTAGCTGCATATACTTATTATCTGAGACAATTTGCCGGCGTTGATTCTTCTAATGGTGACGCATTATGGTATATGAATGATGCTAATGGTAATAAAATTACAACAAATGATTATACAAAGGCTACTCTTTATTTAAGTGATAAAACATTAAATCCTAAAGTATATGGAGGGTTTGGAACAAACTTAAATTATAAAGGTGTAAATTTAGCTTTAAATTTTGCATATCAGTTTGGAGGGTATATGTATGATAATGTATATCAAGGATTACTTCCTTCTGGAGGTGATAACATTGGACAAAATTATCACAAAGATGTATATAATACCTGGACTCCTACCAATACAAATGCTCAGCTACCTGCTTTAGATTTATCAAGACCAAATCAAATGGCTGCTTCAGATTTATTTTTAATTAAATCAGATTATATAAGCCTACAGGATGCTTCTCTTAGTTATGATTTTACTAATGATGTTCTTCCAGAAGGTCTGACAGGCCTAAGATTGGGGCTTTATGGTACTAATTTAGCTATGTGGAGTAAAAGAAAAGGCATGGATCCACGACTGGCAAGAATTGGAGCTTCTGGTAATAATGGAGTTTCATTAAATAATTATGGAGTTGTCAGATCAATCTCTTTAGGTTTAACAGTTAAATTTTAATTAAAATGAAAAAAATAACAATATATTCCTTATTTGCTACTTCCCTCTTTCTTACAAGTTGTGCAGATGACTATTTAAATACAAATCCTGAATCTACAATTAATGAAGAACAATTAGCGACTTCTCCCTCTGCATTGCAGGGGCTGGTTGATGGAGTTTATACAGGATTTCGAACTTTTGGTAATACCAATAGTGGTAATCATGAAGATTATGGGCATAAATCTATGCTGGCAGGGTTAGATTTAATGTCTAACGATGTAACAATGGCAAAATCAAGTTGGTACATTAGCTGGTATAACTACACCGGAAGAGTACAAACTAATGGAAGATCTTTATTGCCTTGGAATACATACTATTTACAAATAAAGACAATTAATACTATTATTAATACAGTTAATCAGGCTGGTGTTAATGATAGCAATAAATATGTTCTAGGACAAGCATATGCATTAAGGGCATTGTCTTATTTTATGTTGGCAAGAATTTATGGTCCAACTTATATAGGTCATACTAGTGACTTGTGTGTGCCGATATATACATCAGTAGGTTTTGAAGGTAAATCAAGGTCGAATGTTGGTGAAGTGTATGCATTGATTGAAAATGATCTTCTGAAATCGATCGATTTATTAAATGGTTATACTCGTCCAACTCGAGAGAAAGTTGATAAGAGTGTTGCTAATGCATTGTTAGCACAAGTATCGCTTGAAATTGGAAAATACACTCAAGCGGCAAGTGCTGCAAATGCTGCGAGGCAAGGATATAATTTAGGTACTGAAGCACAATGGAGAAACGGATTCTATGATATCAATTTAACTACGGATGCGATGTGGGGAGCGGTTATTAATTCTTCCAATACATCTTTTGTTGCTAGTTTTCATGGCCATTTTGACAATACAAATACCAGTGGATATGCAGGAGGTTTAGGTATTTATAAAAATATAGACAAAAGGTTATATGATAAAATTTCTTCAACAGATTATAGAAAAAAAGCTTTTGTATCACCAGTAGGTGGAGACCCTTCCTATCCTCAATTACCAGCTTATGCCAACATTAAATTTATTGATCCAACTGTGTCTGATGCAGACTATATTTATTTGAGAGCATCTGAAATGTATTATATTGAGGCAGAAGCTTTAGCCAGATCTGGAAACGAAACACAAGCTAAAGCAGTTTTATATCAGATTACTCATGCTAGAGATGCAGGATATGCTTCTTCTCTAAATACTGGTTCGGCTCTTATCGATGAAATTATTACCCAGAAGAGAATAGAATTATGGGGTGAAGGAGCTGCATGGTTTGATATGAAAAGATTAGGTGTAGGATTAGATAGAAATTATACAGGAACGAATCATCCAACGTTTGGGCAGCTTAACATTCCTGCGAATTCTTCGAAGTTCTTATGGCAAATTCCTCAGGCAGAAATTGATACAAATCCAAATATTGTACAAAATCCTAACTAAATAATTATTCCTAATAAAATAAATTGAATATTTTTTATTAAACCTCGCATCGCAAAATGCGGGGTTTTTTATTCCCCATTATTTCTTATTTTTGTTCTACGAAATCTGAGACTTGAATTTTAAGAAGATTTTGTGTAATGATAATCCAAATGAAATACATCCTTTCCATCATATTTTTCTTCAGCCTCACCGTTCATGCGCAGGTAGTCAATAAAACCGATTCCAACCAGCTTCCCAAAGAAGATACGTTGGTAATCGACTCCGGAAAGAAGGACTCCCTGAAAATATTTAAGCCAACAATCAACGATTATCTCTATCAGAAACAGTTTGCGGAAAAAAAGGTTTTTGATACGGTGATGACTTTCGATAAAACCTATCTCTTTTCCCAATATAACAACCGGGACAATTTCGGAAGGGCACAGGTGGCCAATATTGGCGCCGGCTTTAATCCCTTAACGTATGAAGTGATTCCGGAACAGAACCTCGCCTTGCTGCCGACGAATAAATCCTACTGGATTTTAGGTGTTGACGATATTGATTATTATGATGTCAAAACACCGACAGCAACGTTCATTTACCATAATGCCATGAAAAATGGAGCGGCTCTAAAATCCATGTACACCCAGAATATCGGGAAAAGATTCAACTTCTCCCTGCAGTACAGCGGTCTGCGTTCACAGGGGATGTATCGGAACTCGTTGGCTTCCAACAACAATACATTGTTCACAGGACATTATGTTTCAAAAAGCGGCAATTATGAGTTGTTTGCCCACTACCTGCATCAGAATGTCAACAATCAGGAAAATGGGGGAATTGCCATAGACAGCTTGTTTCAGCAGGGCGACAGCAATTCAAGGAACCGACAGAACATGCAGGTGAATCTCGCTTCTTCCAGTTCGCAGTTCTCGTATAGACGCTACTACCTGACCCATCAGTTTGCCCCTTTTAATTCAGACAAAATTCCTTTTAAAATAAGGCATACCATATCCCATCAGGGAAACAAATATTATTACAGCCAAAATGCTCCCGAATCCTACTGGTACAACGTTCCGCAACAATTGGTTTCTAACGGACCGCTTGGCTCAAAAAAATATTCAGATAACTTGAGTAATACGGTAAGCCTGGTTTGGGACAACGAAAAATTTAAGCTTGATGCGGGAGTACGATACCAGATGCTGAAATTCGGGACCAATGAAATCAATCTGCCCATACTGCAGATCCCGACCGAAATAAAAGAAAGCCGTCTCGGAGCCGTCGGAAACCTGCAGGTTAAATTGTTCGATAAAATTCAGTTGAATTCATTCCTGGAGTTTTCCAATGGAAGTCAGTTTGGTACCTACCTCAGAACAGCCAATAATTTAAAGTTTGAACCGGTAAAAGATTATTTTGTCAATGCAAAAGTAAATTTCCAGAGTGCCTATCCGTCATTCAACTATATACTGAATACTTCGATTTATAATAACTACAATTACTATCTTCAGAATGCCCGGAATCAGACGGTTTCGGAAATCGGGGGAAGTTTGGGTTTAAAATGGTTCAGGACCGAACTGTTTGCCAATTATTACAGAATCGACAATTATGCCTATTTTGATTCCAACGCTATGCCTCAGCAAAGCGGAAGTTCTGTGAATATTTCGCAGATTGGAGGCGATGCCACTTTTAGTTACGGAAACTTTCACCTGAATACCAGGCTGCAGTTTCAGAACGTACTGACGAATAAAGATCTTCTGCCGCTTCCTGGATTTATCGGACGGGCCAATTTCTTTTATCAGGCGAAAGCGTTTAAAAAAGCTGCAGAAATTCAGACGGGTATTAAGGTGTATTATTTCTCAGAATTTGCATCCAGAAAATATTTCCCGATCCTGAACGAATATATTCTGCCGGATGCCAGTTCATTTTCTATCGGAGGACAGCCGATTGCTGACGTATACTTTAATATGAAAGTTAAAAAAATGTTTTTCTTCATCGAAGGGCAGCAGGTCGGGACGTTCCTTTCACACAACAAAGCCTATGCATTTCCGAGTTATCCTGTCTATGATTTCAGGCTGAATATAGGGATTGTATGGTATTTGTTCAACTAAAATTTTTACAGGTTGAAAACGATTAATAAAATATCTTTTCAGGATATCGAAAGCATTCCTCAATTGGTCAAAGATTTTCTGAACCATAACATTAAAGGATTTGAAGAAAATACTTTTTCGCTGGATCATTTTAAAAAGCAGATCCATAAGAAACAGGAGTCTTTTACTGCAGATCAGAGAAACATTCTGGCAGATACCATCAGCAGTCAGTTGGCGCATCTTAAACTTTCGTCTAAGCAGAAGGAACATCTTAGCAATCTTAGGGATCCCAACACCTTTACGATAACAACAGGGCATCAGCTTAATCTTTTTTCCGGGCCCGTTTTTTTTGTCTATAAAATTTTACAGACGATTAAAACTTCTTCTTACCTGAAACAGAATTTTCCGGATTTTAATTTTGTCCCTATATACTGGATGGCTTCCGAAGATCACGATTTTGCGGAAATCAACCATTTTAAAACGGAAAACCATTTTTATGAGATCAATGAAAAATCGGGTGGTGCAGTAGGAAGAATTACGGCCAGCGATACATTTTTTATTTCAGAATTTGAAAAAGAATTCAAAGACCACATTTTCGGGACCGAACTGATCTTAATGCTGAAAGAAGCATATAAGGTAGGAAATACTTTAACGCAGGCTATTCAGACCTTAGTCAACCGGTTGTTCTCAGAATTCGGACTCCTGATCGTGGATGGAGATTCAAAAGAACTTAAAGAGCAGATCAGAGAAACATTTAAAGACGAGCTTCTGAATTTCAGTTTATATAAAAATTCTGAAGACAAAGTAAATTTCCTGACCAGGAAATATGGAAAAGTTCAGGTAAATCCACGGGAGATCAATTTATTTTACCTTTCGGAAACCAGAGACCGTATCGATTTTGATGGCAAAAAATATAGCATAGTTGATAAAAACATCTCATTTACAAAGGAAGAAATCCTGAATGAACTGGAAAGCCACCCTGAAAGATTCAGCCCGAATGCTTTAATGCGCCCGGTATATCAGGAAACCATTTTGCCAAACCTGGCCTATATTGGAGGAAATGCCGAAATCATGTATTGGCTGGAGCTGAAAGACTACTTCTCAGAAATTGATATTCCTTTTCCTATTCTTATTCCACGAAACTCTATGCTGTTTTTAAAGGAAAAGACAATAGGGAAAATTGATAAACTGAATTTAAAGATCGAAGACTTTTTCCGGAATTTTACCGCCGTTACCAATACCAAAATACTGGAAGACAATGCCATTCTTAAAGCATTGGAGCAAAAGGAAAGCTTATTAATCGCACAATTTTCAGAATTGAAAGCCTTGGCGGAAACTACTGAAAAATCTTTCGGGAATATCGTAAAAGCGGAAGAAATACGGCAGTTGAAATCTTTTAAAAGAATGAAAAAACGCCTGCTTCACGCGGAAAAAATAAAAAGGAGTGAATTGCTGGAAAGGCTGGAGAAGTTGTTTCTAGACGTAAATCCTTCCGGAACCTGGCAGGAAAGGGTCTTCAATTTCAGTGTTTTTTTTGCAGATCACGGTTATTCCTGGCTGGAAACTTGTTTAGAAGAAATGCAAATTGACGAGTCCAAACTAATAATAGTTGCCATTTAATTTTAAAGAAGTATTTTTGCACTTATAATCACCGAATATGATAAAGAGGTTTTTTATACTATCCAGTTTATGTATGGTTTTGGGTGTCTCGGCCCAGAAATCGCATACCGTTGTAAAAGGAGATACGCCTTACAACATTGCCAAAAGATACGGACTTACGGTAGACGAACTGTTGAAGATGAATCCGGAAGTGAAAGACGGAAAATTGGCATTGGGCGACGTGTTGACGGTTAAGAACGACAAGACCGCTGCCGCTTCTTCGAAAACGGCGACTTCTTCAAAACCGGTAATCAGTCGGAAAACCGGAACCATCATTCTTCAGCCGAAACAAACCATCTACGGAATTACAAAACAATACAGGATCTCTGAAACCGATCTTCGCAAGCTGAATCCTGAATTGGATTCCCACATGAAAATCGGAGATGAAGTGACCCTTCCTCTTGAAAGCATAAAAAAATACGGCGGAATCCAGTCAAATCCTGCAGTTGCCGTTACTCCCCAACCTAAACCTGCAGAGACAGAAGTTGAAACAACAGCTGTTGTGCCTGCTGAAGGTGATTATATTATCCAGCAGAAAGACAATTATTACAGGATTTCAAAACAGTTCAATATATCCAAGGAAGAGCTGTTTGCCCTGAATCCGGGATTGGAAGATCGGGGATTAAAACCCGGCGAATCCATCAGGGTAAAAAAGGTCGGCGGTAAAAGTACCGGTGCCGATGTCTTTGCGGAAAATACCAACCCGAAGACAAAAGTAGATACGGGGAACGAAAGAACCTCATCCAATGCAGATCCTGCCGCAGCAGATGATTATGTGACCTATACCGTTCAGCAGGGAGACACCGTTTTCTCTATCGTCAACAAGTTCGGGATTACCATCGATGAGTTGATTGCACTTAATCCGGAACTTTCCAGAGGATTAAGGTCCGGAATGGTCTTGAAAATCAAAAAGCTGGATCCGGCTTACGTAAAGAAAAACGGCGATGCGTTAAGTGTGGTCATGATGCTGCCCTTCGGCTACAGCACCGGTGAAACCCAGTACCGTGCGATGGCATTGGATTTTCTGACGGGTGCCAAGCTGGCTATTGAAAGAAATGCAGCCAGCGGACAGAAATTAGACGTGAAGATCGTAGATTCAGGAAACGAAGCTTCGTTCCGGAACTCACTTACCCAGATCAATCCGAATAATACGGATCTGATCATCGGACCGTTCTTCAAATCAAACGTGGTGGATGTTCTGGACTTCACGAAAAATCAGAAAATCCCGATTGTGGCCCCTTTTGCCAATTCCCCGGAACTCTATAATTACAGCAACCTGATTATCGTGGAAACCAACGATCAGACGTATGCCGATAAAATTGTGGACGAAGTAAAATCTACGTTTTCCGATCAGAAAATATACATCGTAGCTGATGCGAAAAAGGAAAATGCCAACTACATCAAGGCCGGTCTTGAAAAAGTACTGAAAAATCCAAGCATTACCATGGTTACAGCTCCGGCAGATATCCAGCTGGATAAGAATATGATGACAGGCCAGTCGGCTCCGGTAATTGCCATACTTGCCAATGATACGGATTCGGCTGCTGAAGGCTTTGCCAACAGGGTAATCGCTTTATCGAAAGAAGTACAGGATGTGAAAGCCTTCAGCATGTATTATGCTCCGGTATTCGAAAGAAAAGTGGATGATCTCAGCCAGGCCCATTTGGTATACCTGATGGACAGGAAGATCAATACGGAAGGAAGCTTCGAGAAGGAAATCCTTGCCGCCTATAAAAACAAATACTGCAAAACCCCTCCTAAATTTGCCGTTGTCGGTTTTGATATCGTAAATGATATGCTGACCCGGGAAAACAAAAAAGGGGAGATCTTCCGGCAGATGAATAAAGTACAGACTCAGCTGGCAACAAAGTTCGAGTTTGTGAAATCAAAAGCAAACGGTGCATACGTAAATACAGGGTACCGTGTGATCAGACTGGTTCCGTAAGGATGATCTGAATCCGTTTTAAAAAATATTTTTAACATTATATTTGCATAATATTTAAATTAATAAATGAAAGCACTTGTATTTCCAGGGCAGGGTTCTCAGTTCGTAGGGATGGGAAAGGAGTTGTATGATTCAAGAAAAGACATCAAGGATCTGATGGAATCGGCCAATGAAATTTTAGGTTTTGATATCCTTTCCATTATGTTCAGCGGAACAGATGAAGACCTTAAAAAAACAGAAGTTACTCAACCTTCAATCTTTATACATTCCGTAGCAGCATTAAAAGCGGTAAACGGTTTAGGTGCTGAAATGGTGGCCGGACATTCTCTGGGCGAATTTTCAGCATTGGTTGCCAACGGAGTCCTTTCTTTTGACGATGGGCTGAAGCTGGTTTCCGAAAGGGCAAAGGCCATGCAGGCAGCTTGTGATGCCAACCCGAGTTCTATGGCTGCAATTTTAGGATTGGAAGATGCTAAAGTTGAAGAAATATGTGCACAGATCAGCGGTATCGTTGTACCTGCCAATTATAACTGTCCGGGACAGCTGGTAATTTCAGGAGAAACATCTGCCGTAGAAGAGGCTTGTGTGAAATTAAAGGAGGCCGGTGCCAAAAGAGCATTGCTATTGCCGGTAAACGGGGCTTTCCATTCGCCGTTGATGCAGCCTGCACAGGAAAGGCTGGCGGCAGCGATCGAGCAGACGAAATTCAGAAAGGCTATGATCCCGGTATATCAGAATATCACCACAACCGCAGTTTCCGATCCGGATGAAATCAAGAAAAACCTGATCGCCCAGCTTACAGGACCTGTAAAATGGACACAGTCGGTACAGAATATGATCAAAGACGGTGCTACGAAATTCGTAGAAGTAGGACCGGGAAAAACATTGCAGGGGCTAATCAAAAAGATCGACGCTTCTGCAGAAGTGGCTTCTGCCATTTAATAAGTAAAAAAAATCATGGGCGAGATATTTTCACCGGGAAAGCTGATGCTTACTTCAGAATATTTCGCTATGGACGGAGCTCTTGTCTTAGCGGTACCTACACGGCTGGGACAAGAGTTTTCTTTTGAAGAAATACCGGACGGCAAATTTCTCATCATTTGGAAGGCCTTCCATCAGGAGAAACCCTGGTTAAGAGTCGTCATCGATTACCGAAGCTGGCAAATCATTGAAACCAATATTTCATCAAGCGCTGAATTTATTGTCAGAACCTTAAAAAACGTTCAGGCGCTTTCCTCTATCAAATTCAAACATAATTTTACCTACCATCTAAAGACCAACCTTCAGTTTCCGGCAGACTACGGTCTGGGTAGCAGCTCCACATTAATGAACAATCTTGCGGCATGGGCGGAGATCGATCCCTTCCATCTAAATAAGATAAGCCTGGGCGGAAGCGGGTATGATATTGCTGTTGCCAAAGAGAAATCGGCGGTTCTCTATCAGAGTGTTCCGGAGATCAGATATGAAAAGGTAAATTTCGATCCTTCTTTTAAGGATGAGTTGATTTTTATTCATCTGAATCAGAAACAGGACAGCCGGGAAGGAATCAGTCTTTACCGTTCAAAAAATAAATCTCAAAAACTCGTTGACGAATTTTCGGATCTTACAAGAAATATTTTACTATGTAACGAATTGGAAAATTTTTCACGCTTAATGTTAATTCATGAACAAAAAATATCGGATTTCCTTGAAATTCCTACAGTTAAGGACCGGTTTTTCGAAAATTGTCCTGTTTTTGTTAAAAGTTTGGGAGCATGGGGTGGAGATTTTGTCATGAGCTCAAAATTCGGCGGCTTCAAGGACTATTTTTGGGGAAAAGGTTTTACTGCAATTTTCGACTATTCCGATTTAGTTTATTGATTTTCAGTTTTTTATAAACTTGTTTTTTTATTTGTCATTCTGACTTATATCATTATATTTAAACCGTTTTTAACAATTAATTAATATTAATTTTGTTAGACTCCAAAAAAGAAACAGAAATATAAGTAAAATGAAAAACGCTAAAATCATCCGGGATTTAGAAAAATTAGGGATTAAAGGAAACTTTGAAGTCGTTTACAATCCGTCGTACGAGGAATTGTATCAGGCTGAAATTGCTCCTGAAAACCAAGGCTTTGAGAAAGCTGAGCTTACGGAATCTGGTGCCGTATCAGTAAAAACAGGAATTTTCACAGGTCGTTCACCTAAAGACAGGTATATAGTTCAGGATGATGTTACAAGAGAAACGATTTTCTGGGACGGTAAAGTAAACCTGCCGACGACTCCGGAAATTTTCAGCTCTTGTAAAGAATTAGTGCTGAACCAACTTTCTGATGCTAAAAAAATCTATGTTGTAGATTCATTCTGCGGAACCAATGCAGATACAAGATTAAAAGTACGATTTATCGTTGAAGTGGCCTGGCAGGCGCATTTCGTTACGAATATGTTCATCCGTCCTTCCCACTACGAGCTTGAAAACTTCGGCGAACCGGATTTCACGGTGATCAACGGTTCCAAAATTACCAATCCTAATTGGGAAGAGCAGAGGCTTAATTCCGAAAACTTTGTGATGTTCAACATTACGGAAAGACTTCAGATCATCGGGGGAACCTGGTATGGAGGAGAGATGAAGAAAGGAATGTTCGCCATGATGAACTATTATCTTCCGTTGAAAGGCATGGCTTCTATGCACTGCTCGGCTAACGTAGGCGAAGAAGGGGATGTTGCTCTTTTCTTCGGGCTTTCAGGAACAGGGAAAACAACCTTATCCGCAGATCCGAAAAGATACCTGATTGGTGACGATGAACACGGCTGGGACAACAATGGGGTGTTCAACTATGAGGGAGGATGCTACGCAAAAGTAATCGACCTTTCCGCTGAAAAAGAACCGGATATCTACAGAGCGATCAAGAGAGATGCCCTGCTCGAAAATGTTGTCGTAAACAACGGCGTTTCCGATTATACCGACGGATCTATTACCGAAAATACCCGGGTTTCTTATCCGATTTATCATATCAACAAAATCGTATTGCCTTCAAAAGCGGGACATGCGAAAAAAATCGTTTACCTTTCCGCCGATGCGTTCGGGGTGTTGCCTCCGGTTTCCATTCTGGATGAAAACCAGGCACAGTATCATTTCCTTTGCGGATATACATCGAAATTAGCAGGAACTGAGAGAGGAATCACTGAACCTGAGCCATCCTTCTCGCCGGCTTTCGGGGAAGCATTCTTAACATTGCATCCGACCATGTATTCAAAAACCCTGATCGGAAAAATGAAAGAACACGGCGCAAAAGCATATCTTGTAAATACCGGATGGAACGGTACCGGCAAAAGAATCTCCCTGAAAGATACCAGGGCCATCATTGATGCCATTATCGACGGTTCTATCGAAGATGCTCCGAAAACAAGGATTCCGATCATGAACCTGGAAGTTCCTACCGAACTGCCGAATGTTTCAGAAGGAATCCTAGATCCGAGAGACACCTACAGCAATGCCGGTGAATGGGAAGAAAAAGCAAGAGACCTTGCTGCAAAATACATCAAAAACTTTGAGCAGTACTGCAATACGGAAGAAGGTAAAAAACTAATTCCTTCAGGACCACAGTTACAGGAACAAACAACAAACTAAAATAGAAATCCTCATCAAACCAGATGAGGATTTTTTATATATGCTATTAAGAAAGCGCTAATAATTTTCCTGCAGTAACTTTATAAAAATTACAGCAGCTTAAGCGGACACCAGGCTTAGTAAAGCCAGCCTGTATCCATTCATTCCGAATCCCGACAACACAGCATCCGTATGGGCTGCTGTCACGGACTTCTGCCGGAATTCCTCTCTTTTATAAATATTGCTGATGTGGACCTCCACTTTAGGTTTACTGATATTCTTCAGGCAGTCTGCAATCGCATACGAATAATGGGTATACGCTCCCGGATTGATCACCAATGTATCAAAATCATTGGTCTGAAGTCTATTGATTAGTTCTCCTTCGATATTTGACTGATAATATTCCAGTTCCAGGGAAGTGAATTCGGATCTTAAAGCATCCAGGTAGTCTTCCATAGAAACCGTTCCGTAAATTTCAGGTTCCCGGGTCCCCAGCAGATTGAGATTGGGGCCATTGATAATTAAAACTCTCATTGAAAAATGATTTATTCAAAGATAAGGTATTTTAAAAATAGATTTTAAGGAATATGGTTTAATACTTTTACAAATATTCCAAAGGCGTAATATGAACTGATTTTAAAAGGTAATAAAGGGCGCAGCGAGATGCATCCTCTTTTGTTTATGATCATATGGGAAATAAATCTTACATTTATACAGCATTCCATCATTATGAAAAAAGATATCGAAAGCAAGCTGATAGATAAAAATACCAGGCCCACCAGCATGAGGATTCTGGTGTATGATTTCTTAAGTGTCCAGGAAGCAGCTCTTTCTCTGTCTGAAATTGAAAGCCATTTTGAAAATGCCGACCGCACTACCATTTATCGTACCTTAAAAACGTTTGAAGAAAAAGGGATTGTACACGGCATTCAGGAAAATGTCACCACGAAATACAAGCTCTGTCACGATGGCTGCAGCGAAAGTACCCATAAAGACCGGCATCTCCATTTCTACTGCAAAATCTGTAAACAGACTACTTGCAAAGAGGAAATCTCTTTTCCGGAAAACCTGAATACTAATTTCAGGATCGATGAGATCAGGCTTTTTGCAAAAGGAATCTGCGAGCACTGTTTAGAAAGTTTGCAATAGCATTGCATTTGCTGTACCGTTACCTTTGATTAAAATTAGATTTATGGAAGAATGCTGCAGTACAAAACCGGAAAAACCACATAGCCATAATCATGAAGGCCACGATCAAGATCATGATCACGGGCATTCCCACGATTCGGAAGGAAAATCTGTCATTGAAATGTTTCTCCCTGCCATCGTGTCTTTTGTGCTGCTGATAGTGGGGATCGTCATGGATCATATGATAAAACCCGAATGGTTTACAGGCTGGATCAGGCTGATCTGGTATCTCATTGCTTATATTCCTGTTGGCTTGCCTGTGCTGAAAGAAACGTTCGGAAGTATAAAAAACGGAGATGTTTTTTCCGAATTCTTCCTTATGGGTATTGCTACGGTAGGTGCTTTTGCCATTGGTGAATATCCGGAAGGCGTTGCAGTTATGCTTTTTTATTCGGTAGGTGAAGTTTTTCAGGCCATGGCCGTGACGAGGGCAAAAACCGATATTAAATCGTTGCTGGATCAGCGTCCCGATGAGGTTACGGTAATCAGAGACGGGAAGCCGGAAACCGTAAAAGCGGAGAAAGTAAACATCGGCGATATTATACAGCTGAAATCAGGAGAAAAACTGGGGCTCGACGGTAAGCTGCTCTCAGAAACGGCTTCCTTTAATACAGCCGCACTCACGGGTGAAAGTAAACCCGATACCAAAACAAAAGGTGACCTTGTCCTTGCCGGAATGATCAATCTGAATACTGTGAGCGAGATAGAAGTTACCACTGCTTACAAAGACAGTAAGCTGAGCCATATCCTGGAAATGGTACAGAATGCCACCGCCCAGAAAGCACCTACTGAGCTGTTCATCCGTAAATTTGCTAAAGTTTATACGCCGATTGTCGTATTTCTTGCCATCGGAATTGCCTTAATGCCGTATTTCTTTGTTGGAAATTATGAATTTCGCGATTGGCTGTACCGTGCACTGGTATTCCTGGTGATTTCCTGTCCGTGTGCGTTGGTGATTTCCATTCCGCTGGGATATTTTGGGGGGATAGGAGCGGGAAGCAGGAATGGGATCCTGTTTAAAGGAAGCAATTTCCTGGATGTGCTGGCTACGGTTCAGAACGTTGTGATGGATAAGACCGGAACCATGACGGAAGGTGTATTCAAAGTGCAGGAAGTAAATTTTAATAATGAATTTAATAAAAATGAAATCCTGACATTCATCAATGCCCTGGAAGCTAAAAGTTCGCACCCCGTAGCTACCGCAATTCATGAATATGCCGGGGCAATCGACCATTCCGTAGAATTGGAAAATATAGAAGAAATTGCCGGACAGGGCCTGAAAGCGATCGTGGGCGGTAAAGAATTATTGGTAGGAAACTTCAGGTTGATGGATGCGTCGGGCATCCGGTATGATCTCAATCCCGATAATATTATCTATACGGTTGTTGCAGTCACTTACGATAAAGAATTCGTCGGTTATCTTACCATCGCCGATTCCATAAAAGCCGATGCAAAGTTTACAATCGATCAATTAAAGTCTTTAGGCATAAAAACTACCATGCTCAGTGGCGATAAATCGTCGGTGGTAAAATACGTAGCCGACACTTTGGGTATTCAGAATGCACACGGGGATCTGCTTCCTGAGGACAAAGTAAATAAAGTAAAGGAAATCAAAGCAAGGAAACAGACGGTTGCCTTTATCGGGGACGGAGTGAATGATGCACCGGTCGTTGCTTTAAGTGATGTCGGCATTGCGATGGGCGGCCTGGGAAGTGATGCGACCATCGAAACGGCCGATGTGGTGATCCAGGACGACAGGCCCGGAAAAATTCCTATGGCCATCAACATCGGAAAGCAGACGAAAAGAATAGTCTGGCAGAATATCATCCTGGCATTTGCGGTAAAAGCCGCTGTGCTGGTACTCGGAGCAGGAGGCCTGGCCACAATGTGGGAAGCTGTCTTTGCCGATGTCGGAGTGGCATTGCTTGCAATTTTAAACGCGGTGAGGATTCAGCGGATGAAGTTTTAGAAAGCTGGAACTTTGGTGCCTGGAGTTTATTGATCTCATACAGATGATCAATCGTGTTTTTACCCATTACAAACAGAAGAATATTTTAATGGCTTGAAACTATTTTATCTTATGTGATCTGAAATAGTCTCAAAGCGGGTCTAAAATCTTGTGTATTGAGAACAATCCTGATGAATATGGTTCATATAATTTCTGATGAATGCTTGGAAATGACTTTCATCATAATTGCCCATAAAACGATTTTCATTGGTATATTTGTAAAACGAAAATTATCTGTTGAAGTTTTTCATTTCCATATTCATCATTTTCACCATTGCATTACGTCCGGTATTGCCATTGATTGATTATGCCGTAAACTATAAATATATCGTGAAGAACCTTTGCGAAAACAGGAATATCCCACAGTCTACCTGCAAAGGGAAGTGTTACCTGGAAAAGGAATTATCGAAAACAGGAAAACAAACGGGCAGTGCACAGAATATAAAGCTTTCGGGAATAGACATTTTCCTTTCCAATGAAATCCTTTCTTTTTCAAATAATAACAATTCCGCTTTTCAGAATGATAATAAAGTATCGGAATATGTTGCTTTTCATACTTCGGAATATATCCCGCAGGTATACCATCCCCCTTTGATGTAACATCCTTGTTGCACACAAAGCTGATTTTTAAGATACTACACCGATTGTTTGCATTTGAATAATGCTTTAACGACATTGTTGATTCTCAAGATCTTACTTTCAGTCAGCATTCATTATTTAACTCATTTCAATTTAAATAAAATGAAATCAAAACTTATCTTGACGGCATTAATGTCGGTTTCCTTAATGGCCTGCGCCCAGGAAACACCTAAAGTAAAACATAAAAAAGCCCCTTCCGCTTCAAAATCCGAAACGAAAACAATGAAATTTGCCAATGCGGCAGACCCAATCTGCCATATGCCTACGGAACCCGATATGAAGGACACGGCGGTCTATAAAAATAAAACGTACGGTTTTTGCAGCGTCTACTGCAAAGACGAATTCAAAAAGAACCCTGAGAAATATGTCCAGAAGTAAAAAACCGGCCCAGTCAAAAAGCAGGATCATTGTTCCGGTTGCGGTAATGGCAATACTCTTTCTGGGAATCGGCATCGGGATGGGCTATTTCAAAAAGAACCTCTATACCGTTATGAAGGTGCCGGCGTTCCGGCTGACGGATCAGAATAAGAAGAAAATTACCGATAAGGATATGCTCGGAAAAGTCTATTTGGTAGAATTTTTCTTCAGCAGATGCCCTACCATCTGTCCGGTAATGAATACCAATATGAGAGCCATTGAAGAAGAAATCGATGACTCCGGTTTTGGGATTATTTCCATCAGCATCGATCCGGAACATGATACTCCGGAGCTGCTGAAAGAACATGCGGAAAGGATCGGGGTGAAATCTCCGAACTGGCATTTTCTTACCGGAAACAGGGATTATATCGGAAAGCTGGCCGATCAGTTCAATATTTATGTTGGCGATAAAGAAGACGAAAGCGAGAGTCTTAATCACAGCGGGATGATTGCTTTAGTGGATAAAGACGGGAACATCCGTTGCCGGTATAACAAAGACAATATGCCGATCTTATATTATTCAGGACTGAATTACGAAGACCCGGCAGGGAAAACACCCAAACTCACCGGGAAATACCATCCGGACCGGGAAATCCTGATTGAGGATATCAGGAAGCTGTTGAAGTAAAAGCTGGATGATGGAAGTTGCTTTTGGCTTAATCAAACCTATCATCCTGTAAAAGAATATTATCTATTTGATTAAATGAAGGATGGAAGAGAGATATGAGAAGTTAATTTAGTTTAACATTCAACTCTAGACTAAACCACTTGTAAGCATTAAATTTGCTACGATAGATTAGAAGATGAAGAAGGGACTTGAAATTTATATAAACTTCCGGTACCCAGCATCCATCTTCCAACGAAAATAAATACAAACCACAAAAAACAAAACGTTATGAAGATTTTGAAAGTAGCTGCCCTGAGTGCAGTATTTGCGGCGCAGTTTGCCTTTGCGCAGTTCAAGCAGACGCCTTTGCCGTACGCTTATGATGCATTGGAAGGAAACATCGATGCCAAAACCATGGAAATCCATTACTCGAAACATGCGGCAGCGTATGTGGCTAACCTGAATAAAGCGATTGCCGGAACCCCACAGGAGAAGCAAACCTTATTCGAAATTATGTCAAATGTATCGAAGTTACCGGCAGCCGTAAGAAACAATGCCGGCGGACATTACAACCATGAATTGTTCTGGACTGTGCTTACCCCGGTAAAAAACACACAGCCTTCTGCAAAACTGGCAAAAGCCATCAACGAAACATTCGGAAGTATGGAAGCTTTTAAAGAAAAAATGGCAAAAGCGGGCGCTGATCGTTTCGGTTCCGGATGGGCATGGCTTTCCGTTGATAAAAACGGAAAACTGTTTGTTTCCTCAACACCTAACCAGGATAATCCGCTGATGGATGTGGTTGAGGAAAAAGGAACTCCTATTTTCGGGATCGATGTATGGGAACACGCTTACTATCTGAAATATCAGAACAAAAGAGCCGATTACCTTACTGCAATCTGGAATGTTACCAACTGGAAAGAAATCAGCAGAAGGTACGAAGAAGCCATCAGCAAGAAATAATCTATGAATGTAATTTGCAGCATATTCCTCACATTATTCGTGGTATTCAGACCTCTGGTACCGCTGGTGGAGTATGCTGTGAATTATCAATACATCGCTGAAGTATTATGTATCAATAAAAACAGTCCCGAGCTCCATTGTAACGGGAAATGTTATCTCGGCAGGCAGCTTGCCAAAACCAATGATACGGATTCGTCACCTTTACAAAAAACAAAAAATTCGGGACAGAAATTACTGGACGTATATGTCCTGCCTGATATTTCCACAATTGTAGGAACGGAAAACGTCCGATCTCTAAAATCCTGTTTTCTTTACAGCCCTTCCTATACCTTTCTTTTTCTGAAGCATATTTTCAGGCCACCGGTCTTTTAAGTTACTTTTTCAAAATCTTTTATACTGTTGTTATTCCCAAGAATTTCAACAGATATTCTTCCGTAATCATGTTACACTCCGGATGTATTCTTACCGGAACGAAAGAAGAATGCTTCATAGTGTAAAGATTTCTGCTATTCATAAAATAGAATGTTCGGCATTCAAAAAAATTAACTTAAAAAATCAACAATGAAAATTTATAAATTTTTATCATTATTCTTTATTGCCCTTACTTTATTTACCTTTTCATCATGCAAAACCAGTAACGACGACGAGGTGATAGATTCAGCTCCGGGAAACCTTCAGTTGAAATTTGAAAACGGGTTTAATACTGTTGGAGATATTGTTTTAAACCAGACTACACAAACTTCTGTCAACGGACAGAAGCATCAGTTTTCAACCCTGAAATATGTCATCAGCAACATCACTTTGATCGATGAAAATGGCGGCGAATTCAGATACCATTACAACGATCCGGACAACGGTGCATTTATCATAGATCAGGCAGAAGCGGTTGCCGGAATTAATTATGTCAACCTGAAAGAAATTCCTAAAAATAATTACAGAAAAGTAAGAATCGGGTTGGGGATCAGTCAGTCGGCCTATCTTTTAGGGCAAAACGGACAGGGGATTTTCTGGCAGAAAGCAAAAACGGCCGGAATGGCCTGGTCCTGGGCTGCAGGGTATATTTTCACAAAACTGGAAGGTAAGTACGGAACTTCTTCAGCAACTTCAGAATTTATGAATCACTGTGGAAATATGGGCAATACTTCTGCCAACAATACACCGGATCTTTACCGTGAGGTTACCCTTGATTTTCCAACAACAGCGAGAGTTTCAAAAGAAATTACACCCTCAGTTCATATTTTGGCAGACCTTAATCAATTTCTGAGCGGACAGACTGTTTTAACGCTGGATAATTCCAACGATATGGCTATGGGATCGAACCAGCATCTCGTGAATGTAACCAACAATATTTCTAAAATGTTTACAGTAGATCATGTTCACAATGATTAATTTTTTCAGACAAATCCAAAGAGGGAAGAGTGCTCTTTGGATTTTCCTCTTTTTTACAGCTTTTGCATTAATATCCTGTACAGGCGATGAGGTTATCGAACCTTTACCAAAAGATGAAGCGTATCATCTGGAAAAACCTTCGGGGTTTCCGGAAATGACTTTCGATGTCACAGGAAATCCGGTTACAGTGAATGGCGTGGCTTTAGGGAAAAAACTTTTTTATGAAGGAAAATTATCCCGGAACAATACTATATCATGCGGATTCTGCCATATTCAGGAATATGCTTTTACCCATCACGGTCATACGGTAAGCCACGGAATAGATGACCGGTTGGGAATCCGGAATGCTCCACCAATACAGAATATGGCGTTTCTTAAAAATTATACCTGGGACGGAGTCAGTCATAACCTGGATGAAAGATCTCTCGTTCCGATCACCACTGATTTTGAAATGGACAGTTCGCTTCCCGAAGCGGTAGGCAAATTAAATGCGGATGAAAATTATAGGAAGATGTTTAAAGCTGCATTTGGGAATGAAAATATTACCGGTGAAAAAATTCTGAAAGCGATTTCCCAGTTTATGGCAACCATGATTTCTGCCGATTCAAAATACGACCGGATGAAAAAAGGGAATGCTGTGTTTACGGCTGAAGAAAATCAGGGCATGGCTTTATTTCAGAACAGATGTGCAGCCTGTCATTCGGGAGATTTGTTTACCGATGAAAGTTTTCGGAATACAGGGATGTATTATAACGCACAGTTTGACGACAGAGGAAGATATCGGGTAACACTGGATTGGAATGACAATATGAAATTCCGTGTCCCCAGCTTAAGAAATGTAGAATATACCGCACCGTATATGCACGATGGAAGATTCTACAGTTTGGAGGCTGTGATGAATTTTTATTCTGACAACGTGGAAAACCAGCCGAATCTTGATCCGTTACTTAAACAGAACGGACATATCGGTATTTCAATGACCAGTCCGGAAAAACAGAACATTATAGCTTTCCTGAAGACTTTAAGCGATAAGAATTTTATTACCAACCCGAAATTTGCAGAATAATAAGACCATGAAGAAAGTATTTTTAACAATGAGTCTGGCAGGGTGCTTGTTAAGCCAGGCTAAAACAACGGGCGATAGTTTACTTATCCCAAGAGAATTACGTCCGTTTACTCCGGAGGATTGTGATGCTTGCGGCTGTGCTGCGGGTAACGGGTCCTCCGGTTTTGAATCTTTACTGAATCCTCAGTTTGTCGGGATTAAATATTTTGCCCAGCATTACAAGGCAAAGGAAAATCTTTTTGTAAAGGACCTGACCCAGGACCAGTATTTCAATACCCTGCAGCTTTGGGCCAGAGTTCCGGTTGCGAAAAACATGAGTGTATATGCAAGTGTTCCTTTTCAGTTTCATACCAAGAAAACGTTGCAGGGAAATATCAATATTGAAGGAATCGGAGATGCAAATGTCATAGGGATTTATCAGATTATCGACTCCAAAGATTCTTCCCATCAACTTAACGGAGGTTTCGGTGTGAAAATTCCGATCGGAAAGTTTGATGAGAAAGGAATTTCAGGAGTAAATCCCAGCTTTCAGTTGGGGACGGGAAGCTGGGATTATCAGATGGCTTTGAATTATAAATTTCAGAAAAACAGCATTGCTGTTTTGTTAAATACAGATTACACGATCAAAACAGAGAACAAAAAGCATTACCGGTTCGGAAACCAATGGAATTATGCGGCGACTGGATTTTACAGACTTTGGAAAAATGAAAACAGCATTTTCTCCGGAAAATTGGGGATGCAGGGCGAAGTTTATGACTGGAACAGACAGTTCGGAGAAGTAATGCCGAAAACCGCAGGAAGTGCCCTGTACGGAAAGTTCGGTTTTGAAGCCTCATATAAAAAATTAAGCCTGGGAAGTGAGATCATGCTTCCTGCCTACACAGATCTTGCCGGGGGAGATATCGAAGCAAAATCCCGGTTCACTGTTTTTCTGAATGTTGGGATTTAATAATAAACAGAATGATGTAATTATAAGACCTTCTTCTTCGGATGAAGGTCTTTTTTTCTTTTATTTTGTTTGTTTCCTTCTGGTCTTTTAAGCTAAAAAACAAAAAGAGATCCAAAACTGAATCTCTTTTTAAGTAGCCCGTAGGGGAATCGAACCCCTCTTACCAGAATGAAAATCTGAGGTCCTAACCGATAGACGAACGGGCCATCTGTCTTCCGCTAAATAAATAGCGTGTTAGTTTTTTGTTTTTATAAGTATCAACTCTTATTAATTACCAGGTTAGAATAGTAATTAAATTTTGTAGCCCGTAGGGGAATCGAACCCCTCTTACCAGAATGAAAATCTGAGGTCCTAACCGATAGACGAACGGGCCAACTATACTTATTAAGCCAGTTTATTAACGTGCTTAGTTAATTTGCTTTTTAAGTTAGCTGCTTTGTTTTTGTGGATAATATTTTTCTTCGCTAATTTATCCAACAAAGAGATAACCTTTGGCAATTGTTCTGCAGCAGCAGCTTTATCTTCTTCATTTCTTAACACCTTCATCGCTGTTCTAGCAGTCTTGTGGTAGTATCTGTTACGAAGTCTTCTTACTTCGTTTTGTCTAATTCTTTTTAATGCTGATTTATGATTTGCCATATCGTTCAAATGTGAGTGCAAAAGTAAAAACTTTTTTTTTATCCTCCAAATTTATTTTTAAAAATTTTTAATTTTCTTCAGATAAATATTTTCGAAGCTTACCGATTGCCTGTTCTATTTTAATATTCTCTTCTTCTCTTTCTAATTTTTTGATGGTGCTTTGCAGCATCACCATCGCGTTGTTCCATTCTCCAGTGGTATTGGTGAAGGTAAGTCCGTCAATCGTTACTTCAAAATCGACTCTTTCTTCTTTCCTGTAAAGTCTGAAACTTATTTTATCATCACTGCCTGCAATCCCGTCTTCATTGATTTTTAAATCATAACTTTTTGGGTTAGAGTGGATTTTCTTAAAAAGCAATTTTGCTTCCTGTATTTTTAAATCCGGCATGATATAAATTTGGTAGCCTATAGGTTAAGCTATATATTAACTTTATATGCTTATCTCATTTTGAGTTGGCAAATATAACAAAATTTTTTTTGATTTTCACTTCTTTTTTTTGATACTCTCCCCATACACGTTTTGTCGAAGTTTCGTAGATGTTCCGTGAACTTTTTGTCAACAGGCTTTTTCCAAATTTTCACACGTTTCTTTCAAATGTTAGAAAAATTAACAGTTTTGATATTTAGCAAAAAAATATTAAATTAAAAAGATTGTAGCGTTGAAATTTTTGAAAATAAGAATGACATAATCTCAAAAAAGACGACAAGTTTTGTCGCTTTTAAGACACTTATGATTTTATAAGCCTTTCTTAAAGTCCCAGCTCCAATTGATTTTTTACCAAGTTGAAATATTCAGTTCTTTCACTCACTAATTGCTGATGGTTTCCTTTTTCTATAAGTTCTCCGTTTTTAAGCACCAAGATCTGATCTGCATTCTTTACAGTAGAGAGTCTATGAGCAATAATTACAACTGTTTTTCCTTTAAAAAACTCCTGAAGATTATCATGAATTATTTTTTCATTTTCTGAATCCAGAGCTGAAGTAGCTTCATCGAAAAATATATAGTGAGGATTTTTATACACAGCACGTGCAATAAGAATACGCTGTTTCTGTCCACCTGAAATTCCATTGCCGGAAGCTCCGATCTTGGTTTCGTATCTTAAAGGAAGGGATTCAATAAACTCTTCTATATTGGCCGTTTTTACAGCCTGTCTCAGTTTGCTCTCATCTGCATTTTTTTCACCGGTTATAATATTTCTTTCTATACTGTCAGAGAATATATATCCATCCTGCATCACCACACCACAGCTGCTTCTTAAATTTTCGGGAGATATATCATTAATATTGATATGGTCGTATGAAATTTTACCTTCAGTGGGTTCATAAAACTTTAACAGGAGCTTCATCAAAGTTGTCTTCCCACTGCCGCTTGCACCTACGATGGCTGTTATTTTTCCTTCGGGAATAAAGAGATTGATATTTTTTAATACAAACGGAGATTTACTGCCCGCATATTGAAAACTTACATCGTCAAATCTGATTCCTTTAAATTCATAATTATTTTGTGTATGCAATGGTAAGGCTACCTGTCCAGAACTTTCTTCAGCAGGGTAGCTTTGTACTTCGTTCAGTCTTTCCAAGCTGAGTTTTGCATCCTGAAGTGAACGGAAAAAACTGATAAGTTGATTAACGGGTGAGTTCATCTGCCCGATAATGTAGGAGACGCTGAGTAATCCTCCTAAAGTCATTTTATCATTTACCACAAGAGTTGCAGCTAGAAAAGTAACAAGAATATTTTTCAACTGATTCATAAATTCAAAACCGGATAACTGAATCTGATTCAGCTTGAGAATTCTGATATTTACTTTAAATAATTTTTGTTGTACTTCTTCCCATTGACTGCGTTTGAAATCTTCAAACTGGTTGAGTTTCATTTCTGTAACTCCCTTAATGATTTCAAATACGGATTCCTGATTTTCTGCCCGCTGTTGGAAACGAAGATAATCTAAAACTTTCCTTTTTTTCAGCCAATAATAAGACCATCCTATAGAGAGTACCGTAAGAATCAGGTAAACGGTAAGAATTGTATAATTATAATAAAGAAGAACACCAAAGAAAACAGAAAAATTAATAATGGAGAAAAAGGTAAGTAAACTCTGAGAAGTAAGAAATTCTTCGATTCTCTCATTATCCTGTATTCTCTGATTAAAATCTCCCATTTTTTTTGTGTCAAAAAACCTTATGGGAAGCTGAAGCATCTTTTTTAAATAATCGGAAATAATGGTAATACTCAGTTTGGTACCTATAAAAAGCATAAGCCAGTTTCTGACCACTTCTATTGTTATTGATCCCAAAAATAATCCTAATTGTGAAAGAAGAATTAATGCAATAAGATTAAGATTTTTGGCGCTTACTCCATCATCTATCAATGCCTGGGTTAAAAATGGAAAGGCAAGTGTGACAGCACTTCCTACCAGCAATAAAAAGAACATTAATATCAGTTGCCTTTTGTAGGGAGTAAGATATTGCAGGATATAATTCAGCGTTATTTTCTTTTCTTTTGGGACCTGGATGTTGAAAAATTCTTCTGAGGGCTTTAAAAACAAAGCTATTCCCATACTATCATTAGAAATCCAGTATTTTTTAAATTCCTGTTCTTTGATAGAGATCAATCCATGTGCAGGATCTGCAATCTGAAAAGTATAGTATAAGGATAAGAATTTTTTAGATACTTTTTTTAGTACAACAAAGTGGTTTTTACTCCAGTAAAGGATACAAGGGAAAGATTCATGTGAACTGATCAGTTTCTCTATGGTTAGTTTTACCGGAAATGTTTCAAAACCGATCTTTTTTGCTGCTTCAACGATACCGAACATAGATACCCCTTCTTTCGTGATAAATGAATTGTCACGAAGATATTGAAGGCTGTAGTTTTTTCCATAATTGCTGGCTACCATTGCAAGACATGCCGGGCCGCAATCCATCTGATCATGCTGAATAATAATTTTCATATACGTTATGCTTTGAAAATATTTTTTATAAGAAATGAACGGATAGACTGGTTGAAGTATAATTTATTTTCCATAAAATCGATTATTCCCAGGGTCACAGTTGTAGTGTAGGAGGGGGTATTTTTCTCTACAAATTTATAAAGATCAAGAAGCAGAGCGATTTTCAGAATATCATAAAACTGATTATAAGGCTGCTGGAAATAATAAATTAAACCTTTAAAGTAATCTTTATAATTAGAATCTCGAAGCTGTTTGTTTATATAGATCCAGTTATATATAATTTGTCTGTCCGGAGTGTTGACCTCAAAGTCTAAACCTGAGTACCAATCATCGGGCAGAAATTCTGTGCTGTGAATATTAAATCTGATCATATCTTCAGTAATCATCGTGAAAAGCTCATAGGCATAAGTTTCTCTTATAATGGGTACTTTCATCCAGTACTCCTTTTGGCTGAAAATATTTCCAAAAAGATTTTCATTGACTCCGTTCAGCAAATAGTTAATAAGGTTAAATATGAGCTGGTATCCTGAATCTTCCTGATGATTTCTGAAATATATTCTTGAAATGTTTTTATTCTGCTCAAAGCATCTCAAATTTAACGTATAAATACCCTGCTGAACAAGATAGTCATTCAGAACCAAACATTCTAAAGTGAAGTTCGCAGCTTTGGGGAAATCTTTTATTTTATAGTAATAAAGTGATTTCACAGACAGAGCCCCTTGCTTGGCATACATATAAAGATTTCCTGAAAAAGAGTTTTCAATCTTCTTTTCAATGTCTAAATACTCTTTTAATGACTGATCAAGATCAGTTTCTTTAAGCAGGTCGGAAACAATTTTTCCTAATTCGCGATCGGTACGGTCTATTGAATCAAACTGTTCTTCATCTGTATTGCATATTTCGAATACTTCCTTTTTTTGTAAGATTTTAATTAATTTACCAGTGTCATACTCAAATGTTGAGTTGAAAGAGGATGCCGGGAAAGAATACATCGCATCTGCAAATTCTTCAAGTTCTTTATAATAGGTTACCATTTCTTTTTCCATAAGATTATGCGATAAAGGTTAAATCTGCAAATGATGGCAGGGAGGCATCATCAAAATACATGAGTGTTATACCAATTCCTAAAATTCCCCATCCAAAAGATACCTGCCATAGAATATTATCTTCAAGCAGGCGGCTTTTGAACCCTGCAAAATCATTGGAATGCATTGCATATGTCAGAATCTGTTGGTTCCAGTAATCTGCTCTTTGGATATATCTGATATCATCAGATAGTGTTCCTAGTTTATCAAATGTAATGGCAAGACCCGAAGCTCCATAAAATATTCCTGCATCCAGCGTGAGATTATCTTCTTTGGTCCTCAGCAGACAGTCATTTAATATGACATTGGCAAAGTCTGCAGTATCGCTGTCTTTCAGTAGTTGTGAAGCTCTGAGAAGTGCATATCCGATTCCGAGATCTCCATAGCACAATGCAAACTGCATCGGTTCTATCGCATCTCCGATCATATTGGGAAACAGTCCTTTATAATCTGACTCTCTATATTGTTTAATAAGAAATGCAGTTGCTTTTCTGATGATCTTTTCACATAATTGGATTTCTAATCCTGCTTCATATACTGAAGTAAGAAATGAAATGATCAGTGATGAACCATGCGAAATTCCCAGATATATCCTGTCATACAAAGACGGACATTTCCAGTAATAATCTCCTGTATCATCTTGAAATGCAGCTTCATCAATACTGTTAATAAGAAATATGAGCTGTTCCTGAACATCCGAGCCACTTTTTAAACGCGCCAGATAATAGTACCCTGCGGCAAGAGCTCCCGTACCCGAATCGAAATCTTTAATATTTATTTTACTCTTCATGAGACCGAAAAGGATCTGGTCCAGATTTAAAAGATATTCTTCACTTGAAACAGATAACAAACCGTTGTTTTCACAGAAAATTAAATACCTCCCGATATGCGCAAGATGAGCATCCAAAGAATCGGTACCATGTACCCTCTGAAAGGTCTTGGGATTAAAACTGGCCAGGCCTTTGTTAAAATATTCCTCAGCAGTAGTGGTGTATTTTTGATCACCGGTATATTTGGATAAGTATAAATAATAAAGAGAATATCCTAACAGACCTGTTTCATAGGAAACATTTTTTAATACCTCTTCGTCAGAATACTTTTCCAGAGATTCTGTTATTTTATCAATGAGTTGTCTATGTTTGGTTTGGTCTTTTATCATATGGATATATTATTTTTTGCTTTCGCAATCTCCGATTCGTAAAACTTCTTTAAGAAATAATAGATAACAAGCTCATGTCTTCGCTGATTTACCATAAATAAACGGTTTAAGGTCATATGAATATAGCTCATTATCAGATGGTCTTTAGTTTCCTGTGGCAGTTCAGGATACCGGGATAATTCAGTGGCAATATTTTCACTTCTTTTGTTAAAGCATTCGTATGCTTCATGATATTCAGCTTTGTCTTTTTCAAAAATAATATCAGAAATTTCTCTTTTAAGTTCCCTGTGTCTGGTACTCAATGTTCTCGACAGCGCTACATAATTATCAGCATTGTTGAAACTGAATTCATTGGTAAAATTTTCACATAAAGTACCGATGACTTTGATTTTATCTTTTACAGAATATTTAAAATCATTCAGGAGCTTGTCTACATTAACTAGTGCAAACTTCCATCTTAATTTTTCGCCTTCATTACCATGAATAAGATTGAGAAACTCAGAAACGGCTGTGCTGTCATAGTAAAAGATATTTTCGCTCAGTTCCATGGTATGGTCACCGTATCTTTCCAGTTCTCTTATATAAGTATCTATCGTTATTCTTAAAGCTTGCTCTTCAGGGATAAATTCGTGGATAGCCTTTTGTAGGTTTTCTGATATAAGATACCATTCTTCCTTTTTCTTGTCGGGATTAAAACAGTGAAATCTGACCCGTATATGATGATCGGGATCATTATATTTTATAAAGAACCATTTGTCAATGATTTTTTTGTTTAAAAGGTCAACGGCAAAGTCGGAAATTACTTCTGTAAGGATGTCCTCAACATTTTTACTTCCTGAATAGATTTTTATGTAAAACCACTCGCTTCCTGGAGGGAATATTCTTTTAATTTTGGGGGTTGAGACATGCTGGAGGACGGATGGCAGATAAACTGTCATTTTGTTAAGAAGCGGAATTACTACTTCATTCGCGTAGCTGTTATCCCCTTCCTTGATAAAACAATTTTCTTTATTATGAATATTTTCATATACAATAACATTTTGCTGGCTTATTTCTTTCAGCAGAATAGCTTGGCCTATTTTATTGTCCAGATCTATAAGAAGTTCGTTGTCTCCGGAGGATAAAACGACATACTGGGGCAGATTATATTGTATTTTTAGATCTGCTATTGCTGCTTCTGCAGCTTGTTCATTCCTGTAATCTGTTTTTATTTTTTTCATGAACCAGCGTGCCCGGCTGATGATGATTTTTTTGTATTCGATTCTGGGCAGGAAAGGTTCATTCTGGTATATTCCCCAATCCCAAAAATAACCCAGTCTCATATTTTGACTTCCCACGTCGGCAAGAAACTTATACAGAGGCTGTGCAAGTGTCGTATTATATGTATTGGAAAGGCATGGAATAATTTCTTTATTCAGTTTTTTTGATCGTAAGACTACTTTTCCGTTTCTTACAGAAACCAGAAGGTCATCGGCATGGATCTGATGATCTTTGCTTAATTTTGAATTGGATAGAAATGGGATTTCATAATCCCTGATGGTAGAATATAATGTGATATTGGCATAGTTGTCATCCGGAATGGTGAGTACCTCAGCCATAATAACATCGGGATTTGCTTTTTGCTCAAAATCGGCTATTTTTTTCACTTGGTTTTTCAGCTGATTATTTCCGTGCGTGAAGCGTGTCAGTAATCTGGCAGCAAAAGGGGCATGGCATTGAGTTGGAAAAAATTTATAATCCCCGTTATCCAGTGCTTCTGCAGATGGGGATAGAATTCTTCCGAATATGTAAGCACTTGGAGCTTCTCCTTCACGGGAAAGTTGTGGTTTTTGGGATAAGTAGTTTTTGAAATCTTCATCAGCATAGATAACAGTATCACCTGTTTTACAATATTGTTTGAATATTTTGTCTCTCATCATTTCAAATCCACCATAAATGATTCGTGCCTCACTCCGTGAATCAGACATTACAGGAATACCGTCTAAAAGAGGAGTGTATTCAGCGTTACCGGATACAACTTTTTCATATCCAATACCATAATTAGTATCTAATACCTGTACCAACGGAAGTTCTCTATCTTCATATCTCGAGGCAAAGGCGTTTACAAAATGGCTCAATGCTAAAGAAGTTCTCTGCGAAAACAGATGCATGACCTCATAAGATATATCATTGATCTCGTTCAGGATTTTTCTATTTAAATTTCCCTTTTGCAGATTGTAAAAAAGGTCCAGCTTGTAAAAGTCCCTTGATATGATACTACTGCCTGAATTATTTTTAATATAAGTCCTGAAAAGATCAATATCATCAACAGAAGACATATTTCTGATAATATGGTTGATCTCTTTTAATTCATTGATCTCCTCAATATTTATTTCTTTTTCGTCTATAGTATTTATTAAATCTTCAATGAAATTTTCTGTAGAAACACTTGGAAGGAGCTGGCTCACCAGGATTTGAGACTGGATAATATTTTTTATAAAATTTTGTTTCTGTTCCAGGGTGATTGCAGGATTTGATATTTTGTCAGCCATTTCAACTACTGTTGCTCCCTGTTCTGCACATTGCAGAATAATCTTTACATATTCACTGAGTCTTATGGAGGTAAGATTGGATGCTATATATCGGCCATTATCAAATTGCTCAACAAAGTAAGCTTTGTTTCCTAAGGTGTAAAGGGTATTGTTTTTATAATATTTGATTTTGTTGATAAGCTCATTATTCAGGGGATCAATACTGCGGATCAGTTTGGTAAGGGTGTGAATATTGAGCTGGCATACAAGTCTGTATCTGTTATTGTCAAACTTGATATTAGTGGGCTGATCAATTATACCTGCTGAATATGTGCCTGAAAAAAGGCCGTATGGGGTAGACCTGTTAGACATTCTTGAGAAGTATTTATAGAATGTCATAAGAAAGCGCTTTGCTGCATCTTTATTGGCGAAATTATTTTCTTTCAGTTCTAAAAAAGTTTCATATAAGTCTTTGGAGGCAATGTAAACTGCTTCTTTGTAATAGGTATTCGAAAAAATATGGTTTAAAACTTGTACAAGTTCCTCATGATTTTCCAGGCTAATATTTTTAATATTCTCATTAAAGTCCAAAAAGGCATCAATAGAATGAGAAGGTATTCTCAGACAGCAGTGATCAAGTAAAAAATATTTGTTATTCTCCATTAGTATAGACGCGGTTTTAGGTAATTTAAAGAAAAGGGCTGTAAAAAATACAGCCCTGCTTGTTGTTATCCAGCTGTTGACTGTGCAGAACAAGTACTACCTCCGGAACCGCATCCTGTAGATCCTCCTCCGGTGCTAATAGTAGTTGTTGTTTGTGCAGCACCGCAAGTACTGCCTCCTGTACCACATCCTGTGGATGTTCCCGGAGCTACTGCTTTACCACCGATAATTTCCATCAACTGCTTTTCATCTAATAAAGCAATGGTTTCCTTGTCTAATGACAATGGGTCTAGTTCTAATTTTTTCATAATAAAAAAGATATGATGTTTTGTTGCCTACTCTTTAAAGGTTTTTCGGCTTCCCCCTTGTCTTTATTTCATAGCTAATCCTGCCTGAGATACACAAGTACTACCTCCAGAACCGCATCCTGTAGAACCGCCGCCGGCACCACATCCGCTACCTCCTGATCCACATCCTGTAGATGTTCCCGGAGCTGCAGCCTGTCCGCCAACGATTTCTTGCAGTTGCTTTTCATCTAGTAAAGCAATGGTTTCCTTATCTAATGATAATGGGTCTAATTCTAATTTTTTCATAATAAAAAGATTTAATTTTCTGTCAGTTTTAAAGATTTTTTCAGGAATTATCTTTTTATGCTTATTGGAGATTAAAATAATCCCTGTATTTTCATTGGATTAGAAAAATAAGGGCAATTTTATACATGAAAAATTACCCTCATAAAAAATCGAAGATTAGTTTGCGCTGATCGTATCTGTAACACTGCAGGTACTGCCTCCTGATCCGCATCCTGTAGATGCCCCTGTTCCGGTGTTGTCACAAGTACTGCCTCCGGTACCACATCCTGTAGATCCTGCCGGGGCAGCTCCTTTTCCTCCAATAATTTCCATTAACTGCTTCTCATCTAATAAAGCAATAGTTTCTTTGTCCAATGACAATGGGTCTAATTCTAATTTTTTCATATTAAAAAAGTTTTTATAAGCGCCTACTCTTTAAAGGTTTTTCGGCTTCCACCTATTTGTATCTCGGTTATTGATAATTGTGATTTTAGCTTTGTACAGGACATGCAGAGGTACCTGCTCCACATCCTGTAGAACCTCCCCCGCTACCGTTTGGGTCGCAGGTGGTAGCTCCTGCCGGACACGGAGAAAATCCGGTTTTACCACCTTTGATTTCCTGAAGCTGTTTTTCGTCCAATAAAGCAATGGTTTGCTTGTCCAATGACAACGGGTTTAATTTTAATTTTTTCATGGTATTAATATTGAGTATATAGTTTTTTTGTTTTTGGATGTCCACCCTTTAATTAACCCTGCTTTTTTCCTCCAACTGTATCTGTTTGTTATTTGTTTTTACATTCTTGTTTCCAAACGTATACGTCATATTCAGAGTGAAACGTCTGGTATCATAATAATTGTTGTAGAATTGCGTAAATTCATCGTAAAAGATCTTGCCTTTGCTTTGTGTTCCTCTGAAAATATCTTCTACCATAATGTTGACTCTCAGCTTTTTTTCCATTAATGAAAACCTAAAACCGGCAGAAAGGTTTGAAATATTTCCGATATAGGTATTGCCTTGTTTGTTAGGTAGATAGTGGTAAAAGTTTAATAAAAAAAACACCGATTTTTCTTTATTTATCGTGAAAGTATTATTGAAGGTATAGTACATTGATACGCCTTTTTGAGGTACAACTTCAGGAATGGATGATTCTGACTCAGAATAAAAGGAGACAATGTTGGTATTGTTTTCCCACCATTTGGTCACATTGGTATAAAGGCTTGCATTTAACCCTGCATCATATTGTGTAAGGTAATTTTTATAATTTACTTCTTTAATTCCTTGGGTTAAAGAAGTAATCCTTCCATACCCGTTAATCAGCTTCTGTCCATATACCGTAACGGAAAATCTGTTTTTATAAAGATAGGAGAGCTCTACATTATGATTGTAGGATGGAGAAAGAAATGGATTTCCTGTATAAAAAGAATAAGGGTTAGAATACCACCTGAAGGGATTTAAAGCAGTAAAGTTAGGACGATTGATTCTTTTTGAATAATTGATTGATAAGGTATTATTCTCATTGGCTTTGTACTCCAGATAGGCTGAAGGAAAAAGACGTCCGTATTCATTTTTATTTCTTTCGCCTGCAATTTCTGAATACCCTTCAATGGTTGAATATTCGTAGCGCAGACCTGCTTTTGCAGACCATTTTTCGCCCAGACTTTTATAAACACTAACATAGGCAGCAGCATTGTTTTCTTTATATTCGAAATAATTACTTCGGCTTGGGTCTACAGTATATTCATAATTTTTAAATGAAAAATATTTAATATTGGAACTATTCAGAAAATGAGTGAATTTCAGCCCGGTTTCGAGAGTCCCCCATTTGAAAGGGAGATAAAGATCTGCCTGACCTGATAATATCTGGTAATCCAGATTGCTTAGGTTTCTGATTTTCTGAGTACCGGGAGTATAGTCGGAAATGGTCTGGAAATTTACCTCCGCATCTGGACTGTTTGAAAAATAATTTCCGGCAATACTCAATTTTTTCCCTAGAGAATCAATTTTATAATCATAGTATGCATTTAATGAATGGGTAACTATTGGTTTTCTATGTTCAGAGGAGGTAGTTAATAGAGAATCCTGAATACTATTTGTCTGGTAGATTGATCTATTGAATATATCCATATCAGAATGAGATTTGGAAATATCGTAGATGACTCCGATATTGGAATTTTGATTCAGTTTGTAATCAAAACTGAAATTGGCTCCTGCTCCTTTGAATTTATCTTTTCGTTGATCTGCACTTAAAATGGAATTGGTTCCGATAATATCGATAAGTTCAACGGCTTTTGATGGTCTGTCAAACTGTCTCAATCGCAAAGAACTTGTAATTTTGTTGGAATTGTAGTTTAAAGTAAGGTTATTGGCATTTCCTACATAGGTAGTCTGTATATATGAGGAACTTAGGATACCGTTCCATCCTAATTTTGTGTTTTTCTTCAAGATAATATTAAGGATTCCACTATTTCCCTGTGCTTCATATTTTGCCGGTGGAGTAGTTATAATTTCAACCCTGGAAACATCATCAGAACGGAGTGAGCGCAGATAATTAATCAAATCTGTACCACTAAGATTCAGAAGTTTGTCATTGACCATTACTGCAACGCCGCTTTTCCCAACAATGGAGACCGAATTATCGCTAACAGAAAGCATTGGAGTCCCAGATAAAACCTGTGCCAGATCTGCACCGCTGGAAAATATAGAGTTTTCAACGTTGAATACGGTCCTGTCTATTTTTTTCTCAATCAGCTTCTTTTTCTTTTCAATAATAACCTCTTTAATCTGTTGTATATCTACGAGCTTTATTTCATTTAAACGGAGATTATTTTCAAGTTTTATCTTTTTGGTGTATAAGATACCTTTAAACCTTTTTACCTGTAATATATATGAATCTTTGGGAGCATCGATAGTGAACATACCATTAGCATTGGTAATTTCACTTCTTATTTTGACAGAGTCATTTTTCAGAAGAATTACTTCAGCAAACTCTACAGGAGAATTTTCATTGTTTAAAATTCTTCCTGTAATTTGGACGTTTTGTGATAAGAATATTTGGCTGCATAAGATCAATAAAACCAATATTATATTTCTCATTGATTAGAATTATATAACGTAAATATAGAAATAAATTAAAAATATTCATCTAATGCGGAATAATATTTTTAATTTAGAATTAATATAAATAGTGAATTTATCGAACTTAATAATTTATTTTAAAGAATTTAATAAAGATCTTTCTTTACCTGATGATCATTTAATTTTTTAAATTAGTATATGGTTTATTGCATTTATAATCAACGTTTTGCTGTATTTCTATTTTATAAATCGCTATAGTAAATAACCTGAACGATTTAAGATAATTTTATAATAATAAATCATTATAGAGTATTTTTTCAAATTACATTTTTTATAATATTGAACTTCAGACACTCTGCTTTTGTATTATTTAACCCGAACTGGGGTTATATTAGACACTCATCACATTAAACAACAATAATTTGAAACCGGTCTATTTTTTATTTCTTCAAATTTCTCCTTTAACAATCTCCTTGTCTAAGCTAAAAGAATATCATTCAAATAGTTTCTGATTAGATACAAGAAACAGTATTGAGTTGGTTTCGAAAAAACAAAGGAAAAGAAAGAAAAATTTTAGCGAACAAAAAAGATTTTTGAAATTCGCCCTGTAAGAAGCGTGTATTGGTGTTCTTTTCAAAATTCGTGGAGATTCAGTTGATTTTTGGAATAAAAAAATCCCTGAACCTTGTGTTGATCAGGGATTGATTGGTGTAGTTTAGTAGCCTATAGGAGAATCGAACTCCTGTTGCAAGGATGAAAACCTTGAGTCCTAACCACTAGACGAATAGGCCAAATTTTGAGGTTGCAAAAGTAATCATTAACTTTTTAACTTCAAAATTATTTTTTTCTTATTTGAAGACTTTCTGAATCACGGTATTCTTAATCCCTTTAGCTTCAATGTCTTTCTGTAACTTTACTGCATCTTCCAAAGTGTAAACTTTTCCGTAAGTATAATAGAATACGCCGCTTTCTTTATTACGTTCCACATCTTTCAGGGCTTGTAGAATCGGGGAATTTCCGTTCAGTTTATCGCCTACATAGACTTCAATCGTGTAATAACCCAAGTTCAGCTTCTGGTTCGGCATAAAGCCTACCGCATAGGCATTCCTGAAGCCGGCATCCTTAGCCGTTCTAATGTTGATATCCCGCACCGAAGCCATATTGGTTACTCCATAATAATATTTGTACTGGCCGTTTTCTTTAATCGGTAAAATGTAATTCAGTCCTTTCAGGGCAGGATCCCCGTCATTGAATTTCTGCGGTGAGCTTAGCAGGAGAATTCTGAAATCATTTTTCAGAGCTACTTCAACAGGTTTTTCAGGTTCCGGTTTTTTTACATTGGCTGTTATTCCGGATTTTCGGTCGATGGCTTTTTTGTAATCGATAATCGCCTGGTAAATGCTCTGTGATATTTCTTCCTGGCCTTTTTCGGAAGCCAGGTAATGGCTTTCTTCGGGGTGGTTGATGAATCCGGTTTCAATAAGAACGGAAGGCATCGCATTCATCCGGAGTACGTGCAGGTTTTTCTGGAAAACCCCTCTGGAAAACCTTTTGTCCTTGTTTACGAAATTATCCTCTACCAGTCCGCCCAGCAGAAGACTTGATTCCAGGTATTTACTCTGCTGCAGTTTCAGGGCGATTAAAGATTCCGGAGAACTCGCGTCGTATGATCCGAAGGTCTGCTTATCTTTTTCATCAAGAAAGATTACGTCGTTTTCCCTTTTTGCCACTTCCAGGTTGGTGTCGTTCTGGTCGGGTCCCTGTACATAGGTTTCCGTTCCGTAGGCAGTAGGCCTCTTTGCAGAATTACAGTGGATCGAAACAAAAAGATCTGCTTTGCTGCGGTTGGCAAGGTTCGTTCTGTCTGAGAGCGAAGGGTATTCGTCGATCTTCCGGGTATAGATTACTTTAAAATCTTTGTTTTTTTCAAGCATAGCCCCGACTTTCAGAGTGATGTTCAGCGTAATGTCTTTCTCGGCAATTCTTCCGATATCCGTATATGTTCTGTTTGCTCCGTGATCACTTCCTCCGTGTCCCGCGTCCAGAACAACGATGAATTTCTTTTGCGAAAAAATAAAGTTGGTAAGCAGTAAGAAGAGAAATGATAAAATTATTTTAAAATTTACTTTGTGCATCTTTCAGTTTTAAAAATTATATTAATTTTGAGCCTTAGTATTATACTTATAAATATAACGAAAAAATTGGTCAAAACCGTCTCCAAAAATATATTACAAATTTTAATTATCCTAATTTTTAACAATTTTTTAGCACAGAAGACGCCGGAAAAATTGCCTGAAAATGCGGTTAATGATACCATTTCCAGAAAGGACACCGTCGTGGTGAAAAAGGAATCCCTCGAAGATGTTCTCCGTACCAAAGCGGATGTTCAGCGCAGGGATTTCCAGAAGAAAATGATTTACCTGAACAAAAATGCGCAGGTGAAGTATCAGGACATGCAGATCGATGCCGATTACATCTCCATCGATGAGCAGAAAAATATCATGTACGCCCGCGGGAAACAGGATTCTCTGGGGAAGATTATAGAACCTGTGATCACCACCCAGGCCGGAAAAATATATGAAACCACTGAGTTCCAGTACAACACAAAAACCAGGCAGGCGATTGCCTTTAATGCAAGGACAGAAGAAAACGAAGGGGTTATTGTTGCCGATAAAACCAAAAAATATAACGATTCGGTCTTTGCGATGAAGCGTGCAATCTATACGACCGACGATTATTTTATCAAGAAAAAAGATACGGCGGCAGATTATTATCTGCGCGCATCCAATATCAAACTGGTAAAGACGAGAAACAAATCGTCCATCATTTCCGGACCTATCCAGATGTATATCGAAGAAGTTCCGACCCCGCTGATCATGCCTTTTGCCATTCTTCCGTTTTCGGATAAAAGATCGGCCGGTATCCTGATCCCCAGTTTCGGGGAACGGCAGGACGTCGGGTTCTTCTTGAACGGATTGGGTTATTACCAGCCGATCGGAGAGCATTTTGACCTTAAAATTTTTGCCGATATTTATACCAAAGGGAGCTATAACCTCCGGCCGGAGATGAACTATATCAAAAAGTACCGGTATTCAGGAAATTTCTCCGCCGATATCGGAACTATGGTGCGTGGAATCAAAGGGCTTGATAACTATGGAAAAACAGGAACTTACCGGATCGCGTGGCGGCATACGCAGGATACAAAAGCGAATCCTTTCCTTACTTTCTCCGCTTCGGTGGATGTCGTAAGTACGAAATTCTACAACAATACGCTGAACAACAATTACATTCTTAATCAGAATGTTCTCAATACCCAGCAGAACTCTACGGTAACGCTTACCAAAAGATTCCTGAAGCTGCCGGTGACGATTACGGGAACGGCTTCTTACTCACAGAACTTTGCGACCGGCTTTTCGGATCTCCGTTTGCCGCAGATGAATATCGCCATCAACCAGTTTTATCTGTTCGGCTCGAAAACAGGCGTAAGATCAGGACTACTGGAAAACCTTACGGTAAACACCGGGATCAATTTAACGAACTTTGTACAGACCCAGGAAGGCGAGCTTTTCAAAAAAGCGATGTGGGATAAACTTCAGACCGGTCTTAAAAACAATATTGCTTTAGGAACGAATACAACGGTGGCCAAATATTTCACGTTCAGTTTAGGTGCCAATATCGATAATGCGCTTACCACGAAAACGGTTGATAAATTTTACGATCCGATCCAGAATAAAGTGGTTACTGAAATAAACAAAGGCGTTTCCGGATATTCCACATTTTCCACTACGGCAAGCATTCAGACTACTTTATACGGAACGAAAAACTTTAAAAAGGGATCGGCTATTGAAGCCATCAGGCATATGATGACTCCAAGTATCGGGTTTACCTATTCTCCGGATTTCGGAGGTTCGGGATTCGGATACTTCAGAAATTATTATGATGCCAACGGAGCTTTAACGCCTTATTCCATTTTTGAAGGGGGAATTATCGGTTCGCCGACAAGCGGTCTGGTGGGTGCTCTGGGCTTCAATATCGGAAACAACGTTGAAATGAAGGTGAGATCAAAAAAAGATTCCACGGGAGTAAAAAAAATAAAACTGTTTGAGGCCTTAAACCTTTCAGGTAATTACAATTTTGCGGCAAAAGATCATCCTTTTTCCATTATTACCATCAACGGGCAGTCTTCTTTCTTTAATAATAAACTGAGTGTAAATACAAGCCTGTCACTGGATCCGTACCGTATTATTTATATTCCGGGACAGGAAGCGGGAATCAGAACAGAAAATTTCGGACACTTTAGTGTACAGGGATTCAATGTTCAGATGTCTTATCCTTTAAGCAGCGAAATTTTCGGCGAGAAAACGGATTACAGCAAGAAATACAGCAAAAAAGGAGAAGTAAGGAATGAAAATTATTATTTCGACGACGATAACTATGCCCATTTCGACCAGGCCTGGACGCTGAATGTAAATGCTAATTACGCTTACACCAAAACCTCAGCTTCCAGGACACCGACCAAGCTGGCCTCCGTAGGCTTGGATGGAAGCATTAAGCTTACACCTTACTGGAACATCAACGGAAGTACGCATTACGATATGGTGACGCAGAAGCTTGCCTATACGAGAATTGGTTTTGCCAGAGACCAAAGGAGTTTCACCATCAATTTCAACTGGGTACCTTTCGGGCAGTATAAAGTATATGACTTCTTTATCGGAATCAAAGCGAACATCCTGAGCGATGCGCTGAAGTATAAAGACCGAAGCTTTACGCAGCCGAATTCACCATTCTAGCATCAGATTTGATATTTGATTATGGAAATAGAATATAAATTTTATATTTGCACCCAAAATAAATTCTAATGAAAAAAATAATCAACACGGAAAATGCGCCTGCAGCAATCGGACCTTATTCACAGGCTAATCTGGCCAACGGTGTTTTGTATATCTCAGGACAGATTCCTGTAGATCCGGCAACAGGTAAGCTGGTGGAGGGTATCGAAAAAGAAACGCACCAGGTGATGAAAAACCTTGAAGCGATTCTTACGGAAGCTGGAATGACGTTTAAAAATGTGGTAAAAGCAACCATCTTCCTTAAAAGTATGGATGATTTTGCGGTAATGAACGATATCTATGCTTCGTACCTGGATGCGGAAAGCTATCCTGCGCGAGAAACCGTACAGGTTTCCTGCCTGCCGAAAAATGTTGATATTGAAATTTCTATGATCGCACATCAGGATTAATGAATTTTATAAGAAATACAATTGCGGTTATCGTAGGTCTTGGCATTGCAGGACTCATCATCACCCTTGGCATAAGGGCGTTTCCGCAATGGGTAACTTTCGAAGCTTTTGCTCCCTTTGAGCATTGGCAAAAATTTCTTCAGAGCATGCAGAAAGACGGTGCTTTTTTCGGCTTCCTGCTGTTTATTTCAGGATTGGGAACAACGGTAGGAGGTGTGGCAACTGCTATTATCGTAAAGTATGCTAAAGTAGCCTATGCCATCCTTATCGGCTTCATCATGCTTTTCATAGCAATGCTTGACGTTATTGTTTTTCCATATCATCCCACTTTCTATAAAGTATCTATTTTTCTCACCTTTTTTCCCTTTTCGTGGATCGGAGGAAAAATTGTAGAGGTGATATACGAAAGAAAAAAGAAAAGAAGAATTGCCGAAAAAATGAACAGGTCATAATAAACAAAAAACTAAAAGCCGCTGCAAATCAGAATTTGCAGCGGCTTTTAGTTGATATGAAGTGAAGTTTAGTTCTCTTTTGATCTACGGCATCTTAAAGCCTCTCTGGTAGCCTCTTCCGTAATCATCCATATATTTTACCTGTACAGTTCCGGAAAACTTGCCTAATATATTCTCCACATCTTTTTGTGAATTTACGGGCTTCCCGTTAATCTCGGTAATAATATAGCCATCTACGATTCCTGCTTTGGCCATTTCGCCGCCCTCTACTACATTTTTAGCTACGATTCCACTGTTTACTCCGTAATATGCCTTCGTTTTATCGTCAATGCCCTGGAAATCGGCTCCAATTTTTTCGGTTACACTCAGATCCGCTTTGGTTCTGGTAGAAGTGCCACCTTTCTGGTCTCTCAGAGTAACAGTTGTTGTTGACGGTTTACCGTTTCTCTGGTAGGTTACCGTAACCTTATCTCCGGGACGCTTACTTCCTATAGCAATCGAAAGATCGGCAAAATCTGTGATTGGAGTGGTATCGATCTGTGTGATGATGTCACCTGTTTTTAGCCCGGCATCTTCGGCACCGCTGCTTTCTCCGAATCCGGTTACCAGAACGCCTGAACCGGCTTTATAATTTGTATTCTTTTCTTTATTGTAGGCCGCTACGAGCTGATCATTGGATAAATCCAGGGAGGTTACTCCCAAGAACCCTCGCTGTACAATTCCGAATTTCTTAATATCTTCAACGATTTTTCTGGCCAGGTTGGCAGGAACGGCAAATCCATATCCCTGGTAATATCCTGTCGTGGATTGGATAGCAGAGTTAATACCGATCAGGTCTCCATTGGTATTTACCAAAGCACCTCCTGAATTCCCCGGATTAATGGCTGCATCCGTCTGAATAAAGCTCTCAATCGGATTGGCCGCTTTGCCTTGTGAACCCAAAATTCCGATTCCTCTTCCTTTTGCTGAAACAATTCCTGCGGTTACGGTAGAATTTAGTCCCAGCGGATTTCCAACCGCTAACACCCATTGTCCGACTTCAATATTATCGGAATTGGCAAAATTCAGATAAGGCAATCCTTTTTCTTCAATTTTCAGCAGGGAGATATCGGTATTCGGATCGGTTCCCACCAGCGTTGCGATATAAGATTTTTTATTGCTGAGGACAACTTCCAGTTTGTTGGCTCCCGCAACGACGTGATTATTGGAGATGATATATCCGTCTGGTGAAATTATAACTCCTGATCCCATTCCGGAAGGCATATTATCCGGTGCCTGCTGTTGCTGTTGCCGTTGTCTTTGCTGTCCTCTTCCGCCAAACGGATCCCCGAAAAAGAAATCGAAAAGATCCTGTTCCGATGCTCTGCTGTTTGATCTGGACTGGTAATTTTTGATGGTAACTACAGCCGGAACGGTTGTTTTGGCTGCTTTTACAAAATCGTCACCTACTGCAGAAGAGTTCATTCCTGCAAAAGATACATTGGAAGATTTTGTAAAATAAGACTGATCTGCGCTGTTGGAATCATGATTCAGGTATTGCAGCCCCCCAACAGTGGTAGCTCCTGAAATAACACCTACTACGGCAAATGGCAATAGTTTTTTTAAAGTACTCTTCATTGTATATCTTTCTTTATTTGATTAATTAATTTACATTTTACTCTAAAACAAATTTAATGCTAAATAGGTATGCAATTGTTATATAATGTTTCAGTTTTAACTAAAATTTAACGGGAATAGCAATACTTTATGGATTATGTCGTAATTGTTAAAGCTGAGATTAACGAATATTAAAAATTACTTAAAGACAAAATGTCATAGTTAAGATACAATTGTCATACTAAAGGTTAAATCAGTTTACTTAAAACAGGTTAGTAAATCTAAGAATATATGCATTGCCTGTAAAAATGGAAAATCTGAAAAATTGTTTATCTTTGCAGTATTAATTTTTCTCACTTAAAACGTTTATAGCATGCAACTGTACAACACCTTAAGCGCAGAAGAAAGAGCTCGACTTATCGATGAGGCCGGAAAAGAGCGCCTTACCCTGTCTTTCTATGCGTATGCCAACATTGAAGATCCCAAAAAATTCCGCGACGATTTATTTATAGCCTGGAATGCCCTTGATGCATTAGGCCGTATTTATGTAGCACATGAGGGTATTAATGCCCAGATGAGCGTGCCGGCCGAGAATTTTGAAGCTTTTCGGGATACGCTGGAAGTCTATGATTTCATGAAAGGCATCCGCCTGAATGTTGCCGTAGAGCAGGATAACCATTCTTTTTTAAAGCTGACCATCAAAGTAAGGCATAAAATTGTAGCTGACGGCCTTAGCGACGAGACCTTTGATGTGACCAATAAAGGCGTGCATTTAAGAGCAAAAGAATTTAATCAGCTGTTAGAAGATCCGAATACGATTGTTGTGGATTTCAGGAATCATTATGAAAGTGAGGTCGGTCATTTTGAAGGAGCTATTACGCCTGATGTAGAAAACTTCAGGGAAAGTCTTCCGATCATCAACGAGCGGCTGCAGGATCATAAAGAAGATAAGAACCTGCTGATGTACTGTACCGGAGGTATTCGTTGTGAAAAAGCAAGTGCCTATTTCAAGCATCAGGGTTTTAAAAATGTCTTTCAGCTTGAAGGCGGAATTATTGAATATACCCGACAGATCAAGGAAGAAGGAATTGAAAGTAAATTCATCGGGAAAAACTTCGTTTTTGACCACCGCCTGGGAGAAAGAATTACAGACGATATTATCGCCCAGTGCCACCAGTGCGGGAAGCCATGTGACAATCATACGAACTGTGCCAATGATGCCTGTCATTTACTATTCATCCAGTGTGATGAATGTAAAGCAGCGATGGAAAACTGCTGTTCCACGGAATGTCTGGAAACCATTCATCTGCCGTGGGAAGAACAGGTGAAATTAAGAAAGGGCCTGCAGGTCGGAAACAAAGTTTTTAGAAAAGGAAAATCCGAAGCCCTGAAATTTAAGAAGTCCGGTGACCTTCCGGATAAGCCATTGGCCAAAGCGGAAATAAAAGATATCCGTCAGAAAATAAAGATTAAGAAAACTCTGATCGGAAAAGCGGAACATTATTTTACAAAGTCGAAAATTGCTCAGTTCCTGATTGAAAATAATGAACTTTCCGTAGGAGACAAAGTGCTGATTTCCGGTCCTACTACCGGACAGCAGGAAATTACCATTACGGCAATCCATGCCAACGGAGGACCGGTAGAAACTGCCATAAAAGGGGATCAAATTACTTTTGAGCTTCCTTTCAGGGTGCGTTTGTCTGACAAATTATATAAAATTTTATCTGCTGAAAATGCTTAACCTATGTTGAAAGCTCAACTCAGAAAAAAATATATGCAAAAAAGAAAGGCCTTATCGGATGATGAGGCTTTCTTCTTATCTAAAAAGATTTTTGAAAATTTTACTGAATACTTTAAACCGCTTCCGGGACAGAAAGTTCATCTGTTCATTCCGATTCAAAAATTCAGGGAGATCGATACGAAAATGTTTATTGATTATTTCCTAAGCCGTAGTATTAGGGTTTTTGTGCCTAAAATCGTAAGCACGCAGCTGGTCTCCATTGAAGTTTTTAACGATACAGTTTATGAGGTGAATGCCTGGGGGATTTCAGAGCCGGTTTCTAATAACGATACCGGAATTTCAGATTTTGATTTTGTCATTACGCCTTTGTTGTACTGTGACTCCAAAGGGAACAGGGTAGGCTATGGTAAAGGTTTTTATGACGGTTTTTTTGAAAGTGTTTCCGGGAGTACAAAAAAAATCGGAGTTAATTATTTTAACCCCGATGAAGATATCGATGACACCCGCGAAAATGATATTCCGCTGGACTATTTGGTTATCCCTGCTGAAGTACTGTCCTTTTCAGGTTTGTCCGAATAAAACTTTACAAAATAGAACTTAAATTCTTTATTTTTCTGATCAGGTTTTGAAACGAGAGTGTATTGCGCATTTCGTTCAAAATTCCCGATTTTCTTATTTTTCTCGCCGGTGTATTCTACATTAAATTTAGCAAAATGCAGGGTGTCTTTTTCTTTGATTTTCTGAAATACATTGATGTTGCTCACTTTTACTTTCTTTACATTCAGGCTTTCCAGTTCCTTAAACAGATCTTTGAAAGTAGTAGAATCCGATTTTTGGAAGTATTTTTCAATTTTAGAATAGATTGCCGTATCAATCTCGGTATTTTTCTGTCCTGAAAGATACAGGGTCGAAAGATCCAGCACATCCTGTACTTTCTGCATGGTAATCGCATTGATGGCCTGGGCACTGTCCATTTTTACCGTAATGTTATTGGTGTTCCTTAACTTTTCAAGATCGCTTTGTCCTGGATTATCATCTTTTTTAATGCAGGAAATCATGATTATTCCTATAAGTATCGCAGAAAATAAAATATTACTTATTGTTTTCATTGGTCGAGATTTTAAATTTGATCGATACAATCTTTCCTTTTGTATCTTTTTTCATTTCTATAACATTCAGGTTTTTAAGAGAAGTGGTAGGAGTCGTTACCAGGGTAATGTAATCTTCCTTATCCAGGGTTTCAAGACCATAGATATCATTATCGTAAACCTGGGTAATGACGGCATTGTTGCTAATGCGGTCTTCCAGCTGCTTTCTTTTCTGTCTGATAAGCTTAAGCTGTTCCTCGGGATTGCCTCCGTTTATATCTTTGGTGGAGAAATAGTAGAGGGCCATTTTATAATCATCCGGTTTCAGCTCTATAATTTCTTCTTCCGGAGCATTTTCAAGGTTTCTGCTTACTTCCTGATATTCATAGAAGGGAGAGCTGATCTGCATTTTAAGGATTTTGTCTTTCGTGGCATACCGGAAACATTCTCCAGGCTTTATCCTGTACAGGATCGGGGATTCATTATCTTTAATCACTTTGATCTCTATTTCCCGCTGGATGCTCATATTTCTGTCGGCATCCGTAAAGCAATAGACGTAGGTTTTCTGAAAAATGACGTCCTTAAAGCCGAGAAGTCCTGTAGCGATGATCAGAAAGGCCGTTACCAATACCCAGACATTCTTTCTCAAGAAGTTCTTCTTAGGTTTTTCAGGTTCGGAAATAGCTGTTTGAGAAATCTTCTCTTTTGGGTTAAGGGTTTGATTTTCAGTATCTGATTTTTGTAAATCGGTAATGTCTGTGCTTCTGATTTCCGTTTTTAGTGAAGGGATATCGTTTTTTGGAAGGTCAATAGATGCGGAAACAGTTTTCTCAAGTTCTTTAAGTTCAGCATCTTCAGGTTCTTCATTATCCTGTAGTAATTCACCGGCAAAAAGATGCTGTTTTTTAAATTCGTACCATGACTCGTAACCCGCATACATACTCAGTAAATTGAGCATATCAATTCTTGGTAGCTTGGTAACGGGTGAATTTTTAAAATAGGTATAAAAAGATTTTTCGCTGATGTTTCCTTTCGCCTTTTTTCTAAGGTCTTCCTGAAAATATATGATATCGATTCCCTTCCACTTCGAAATATCGTCATAGGAAGGGGTATGTTCTTTCAGATATTGAGCCTGGACCTCCTTTTTCAGCTGCTCAAAATGTAATAGATCTAGATCCGTCAATTTATTTTTAAATAATTAAATTATTGATTATCAGTTATGTTTAATTGTAAAACGATTTTACAAATGTATTACAATTATTTTTCATAAACAAATTTTCTATCCGCTATACCTTTGTCTTGTTCAAATAACAGAACAGAGAAAAGATTTTATAAAACAATATTAACAAAATTAAATTTAATTTATTATGAAAAAGTCATTATTCGTAGCTGCTATCGCTGCAATCTCTCTAGTAGCTTGTAAAAAAGGTGAAACTACTTCTACAGAAGCTTCTAAAGATTCAGTAGCTGCTACTGCTGATTCAGCTACTGCTGCTATCGATTCTACTGCTAACGCTACTGTAGATTCAGTAAAAGCTAACGCTTCTGCTGCTAAAGATTCAGTAAAAGCTGACGCTAAAGTTGCTAAAGAAGAAATCAAAGCTGAAGAGAAAAAAGCTGACGCTGCTAAAAAATAATTTTAGTTTAGCTAAAAATAAAAGAACCGTTCACTCAGTGAGCGGTTTTTTTATGCATTGATCTCAGATTGATTATCTTTTCCCTATTATCTTTTTTTTCTGTTTTAATGTTTCATAGCAGGTAATGGCTACGGCATTGCTCAGGTTTAACGAATCGATACTTCCGGCCATCGGGATCAGTGTATTTTTTCCTTTCCCGATCCAGAAATCGCTGAGTCCGGAATGTTCCGTACCAAACAGAATAGCTGATCTTTGTTTGAAATCCCGCAGATAAAGATCTTCCGCAGTTTCATCCATAATCGTCGTATAGATGTTGAACCGATTGTACTGAAGAAATTCCAGGGTCTCGCTGTTTTCCGCCTGGAAAACCTCCATTCCGAAAAGGCAGCCGACACTTGACCGTATTACATTTGGGTTGTAAAAATCAGTCTTTCCATCAGCCACAATCAAAGCATCGATGCCAAACGCTTCACAACTTCTCAGGATAGCCCCAAGATTTCCCGGTTTTTCAACGCCTTCCACAATAATCACGGTAGAATCTACTTTCGGTTTGAAGGATGACAAATCGGATTCCCTTGTTTTGTAGATTCCGATGATCCCTTCCGAGCCTCCTCGGTAAGCAATTTTTTCGTATACCTTATCGCTTATCAAATGGATTTTCCCTTCCGGAAGTTTTTGCTGGAAAATATTTTCACAGATGAAAAATTCCACAGGCTCGAAGCCATATCGCTGTGCCCTTTCATTTTCCTGCTGTCCTTCTACCACGAAAACACCGCATTTTTTCCGGAACCGGTTATCGGTAAGAAGTTTGGTAATGTATTTTACTTTTTCGTTCTGAAAACTTTCTATGACCATTGCGCAAAATTACTTAAAATTTACAGTTAAATAAAAAACCTCAGCTGTGATCTGAGGTTGGTATTTTAATCTTCCGAAGTTTCCAGGGAAATCTGCGAATTTTCTACCAGGCTCGGTGGCAGATCCTTTTTATTTTTAATTCCCAGGGATTTTAGTTTCTGGGTCTGAATAATCAGATTATCGTTTCCTGTAGAAAGCTGTTTGTAGGCATCATTGTAAACGTTTTTGGCCTGATCGAGATTTTTACCTACTTTTTCCAGGTTTTCAACGAAGCCTACGAATTTATCATAGAGTTTGGCTCCTCTTTCCGCAATTTCCATGGAATTCCTGTTCTGGTATTCTCTTTTCCAGAGATCGGCAATCAGTTTAAGAGAAGTGATCAGATTGCTCGGATTCAGCAGCAAGATCCTCCTTTCGTAGGCAAAGTTCCAGAGATTCTGGTCTGCCTGCATGGCTGCAATATAAGCCGGCTCACTTGGGATGAACATCATAACGAAATCCAGGGATTTCCCATAATCATCGTAAGCTTTCTGGCTGAGCTGGGTAATATGGTTTTTAATGGAAGATAAATGCTGGTTGAGTCGCATCAGGTAAATATCCTGGTCCGTTTCGTCTACCAGATCCGTAAAAGCAGTAAGTGAAACCTTGGAATCGATGATGACATTTCTTTCATCCGGATATTTTATCACAGCATCGGGGCGCATTTTTTTGCCTGAAAATTCAGAGAAAAGAGCTTTGTTGTCTTCATCCCGGAGTTCGTGTTCCAGGAAGTACTCTCTTCCTTTAACGAGCCCGGATTTTTCCAGAATGCTTTCCAGGATCATTTCGCCCCAGTTTCCCTGGGTTTTGCTTTCGCCTTTCAGGGCGCGGGTCAGCTTTTTGGCATCTTCGGAAATCTGCTGGTTGAGTTCGGCGAGTTCCTTTACTTTTTCTGCCAGGGAAAAGCGTTCCTTGTTTTCTTTTTCGTAGGCTTCGTTGACGCGGTTTTTCAATTCCACGATTCGCTCCTGGAACGGTTCGAGGATATTTTTTAAATTATTTTGATTTAGTGTTGTGAATTTTTCCGTCTTTTCTTGCAGGATTTTATTGGCCAGGTTCTCAAACTGCAGTTTGGAATCCTCCTGAATTTTAGCAATTTCCTCTTTTTGGGTTTGCAAAGATTTCTGTAAGTTTTCATTAACCGCTGAAAGCTCGGCATTTTTGGCAAATAGTGACTGCTTTTCCGTTAAAAGGTTTTCCGTCTGTATATTCTGCCTGGCAATAAGTTCTTTTTGTTCTGAAAATTGTTTTTGAAGAGAAGCGTGTTCTGCTGAAATCCTGGCAAATTCGTTCTTCAGATCATTAAACAGGTCAGCCTGCTGAAGTGTATGCTCCTTTTCTTTTTCAATATCGCGGATCAGCTCCCGGATTTTAAGACCGGCATTTTCAAGATCCGAATTGTTTTTAATATATAAATTGTTTAGCTCGTCGTAAGAATTTCTTGATATGGTTAATGATTTTAAGGCAAAATAGATAATCACTGCTCCAATCATTCCTCCGGCAATACATCCGATTATTAAATAGGTTATCATTTCTCAAAATTACAAAAAGGTAAGTTTATTTGTTTTACGGGAACCCGTAATTTTTATGTTGGGGAACATTTTTTATTTTGAGCCTTTTAAAATTCAGTTCTCAGCATGAAAGTTTTAAAACAGATGCTTGTAAAATCAATTTGTTTTCCGTTACTTCATGTGTTCAAATTGTAACATTTAATCTATGAAATTCTTAAGCATGGCTGCGATTCTCTTTTCAGCAGCGTTATCAGGACAGGATTTTGCCAATTACGCAAAATATGAAAAGCAGAACCAGGAAGTTATAGCCGATAAGATTGCACCCAACTCCGTTTTTATGGGCGATTCCATTACGGAGGGCTGGTTTTCAAAAGATCCTTCTTTTTTCAAAAAGAACAACTTTGTCGGCAGGGGAATCAGCGGGCAGGTGACTTCGCAGATGCTTTTAAGATTCCGGGAAGATGTTATTAAACTGAACCCTAAACGGGTGATCATCCTTGGAGGAACCAATGACATTGCGGAAAACCAGGGGCCGATTTCTTTAGACAAGGTTTTTGGGAATATTGTTTCTATGGCTGAACTTGCGAAGGCCAATAATATTAAAGTTGTTCTATGTTCTGTTCTTCCGGCTTATGATTTCGGCTGGAGAAAAGACATGCATCCTGCAGATAAAGTAATTGCCCTCAACAAAATGATTGAAGCATACGCGAAAAAACATAACATCCCTTATGTGGATTACCATTCCCAAATGAAGGATTCACGAAACGGGCTTGATAAAATTTATACTGAAGATGAAATCCACCCCACTGAAAAAGGCTATGAAAAAATGGAAGGAATCCTGATGAAAAAGCTTGGCAAGATGTAAGGAGAACATCTTTTAATTAAATGTTTTTTGTTGAAGCCAGAATTTCTATATTTTTACTGACATCAATGCTCTCGCATTTCTTTAATTCTTTTAATAATGCGGGAGTAAGGATGTTCGGGTTTATAATCTGTGAAGCGACTTTAGCGGCAGCATAGTCTACAATTCCGATTAAGGATTCTTTCAGAAGGTTGGGCGTGTTGGATGTCATCACGGCAGTTGCCCATGAGGTTTCCCGTGCTTTGGAAATAGCGAAATCAAGTACGGTATTATCTTTTCCATTGGAGATTTTGTCGATCAGTTCTACCGGATAGCAGATCTTATTCAGGGAATCCTGGACTTTTTGGTTGATGGAAGCAATGACGTTATTGATGTTTTCAAAGTCTTTTCTGAGAGGAGCAATTTTGCGGTAGGGCATGATGGAGGCGGCAGAAATTCCCAAGTCCAGATTGATGTGGGCATTCATCCCCAGAAAAATATGCTGAAGAATCAACAGGTTTTTATTTTTGGCTGCTTCAAAAGCAATGTACCAGGAATTGGTGCATCTCTTTCCTTTTGAATAAGAGTCCCATGCCTCAAGGTAGCGGGTGGCAAAAGCAATATCCAGCAAAGTCATCCTCGGGTTATCTTCAAACTTTTTCTGCTGGATTCCTTTCAGTACCTGTGCCGTCATAATCCGGTACGTGCACGCAAAATACCCGATTGGGTTTTGGTTTTCTTTAGCCCAGGCAATGATTTCGTCTAATTTTTTAAGAACTTCTTCGATGGTTTTCATGATGGTTTTTGTTTGGATAAATATAATAAAAAAGCTTGTGTGAATATTTAGATGAATTAAAGACAAAAAAAGTGAGCCGCGAGACTCACTTCATTTTTTTTGATTAAGGTTGTGTTGCAGTGGGAACCCCAATTTCCGGTGACGGGCAGATTCCCGTATTCATCATGCATGTTCCTCCCATGCAGGTATAATTTGTCATTGACGAAGTTCCGTCAGGGCACATGATTAAAGCTTCTCCATAATGGGCGCATTCTCTGTTGGAATAGCATTCCAAGGCAGGATGCAGTGTTCCTCCAAAGATATTCTTAAGATCTTCTCTCGAAAGTTTAATGGTGTTCAGATTTTTCATAGGAATACATTTTTATGATTTGGTATTTTGTTTTTAATGGTCTTATAATGTGTTTTTAAACATCTATCTAAGATAATAAAATAATCATAAAAGTGAGTCTTCCTGTTTACTATTGTGCTTCTTGTATTTTCCGTAATTTTAGTCTGCGGATTGTTTGTAGCCTGTTTTATTTTTGATAATATATTAATTCAATTTTACTATCCCGAATGTGTAATATTCCGCTTTTAGGATTTTGAAAGTATAGGCTAAGATTATTGTCTGCCTTTTTTGCTATAATCGGTTCAGAATAAAACAGCTTTTCCGGAAGTTTTAAAACAGTTTGGAACTTTCTGTCTTTCAGTTCAGATATTGTAGTTTGTTTTCCGTCGTTGCTTGAAAGAACGGAATATAGTTTCTGGTTATAAACAAAACTTGCTGCGATGATCACACCAGAAGAATCAACCAATGTTTTTGTTCCCTGATTTGATTTTGCTTTATATTGTCTGTTTATGACATCTGGAAGATTAAGTGGAATCTTTTCTGCTAATTCCATTGATTCAGGATTTGAAATCTCTAGAATGTAAGAATGTCCGAACAGGTGATTTAATGAATTTGAAATATAATACTTGCCGTTTATTTTATTTACAGAAACAGGGCAGGTCGCTATCGCATAATAAATAAGACCGCTTTTTCTGTCTTTAAAATAAATTGTGCCTCCCCATTCTCCCGAACAGCTTTTCCAGACTTCATATTTTTCATCTTTATACAGCAAGCCGTAATAAGTAGCGGCATCTTTGAATTCTAATTTTTTTAATTCATCAACAATATTTTTCTGAATGAAATGCGTTTTAACTTCAAATACAGAATCTTCTTTTTTGCATCCGGTTAAGGCTAATAGCAGTGCTAAAAGAGAAATGCTTTTCATTCAGATTTATTTTAAAGACGGTGGTGCTGAAAATAAAGTTATTTGCCACTGGTACTGTTTACGCCTGAAGTTCCCGGACTTCCCGGTTTTCCCGGCGTGCCGTCTTTGCCTCTTACGGTTACACACGATATCATCAGGCTGCAGACGATAAGTAAATACCCTATTTTCTTCATGATTTATTCTTTAATTCTTAAAAATTCTTTTGCTAACTCAATCATCTTCGGATCACCGGTATATTTTCCGTGTTCGTCGGAAAGTTTTACAGTAGGGATTAATTCCTTATTCGGAGCCTGAACACCAATTAATTTCATTACGATATTCATAGGCTTTAAGCCGACGTCATTGGTGAGGTTTGTTCCGATACCGAAAGATATCCCGATTTTTCCCCTGCAATAATTGGTAATTTCTTCCACTTTTTCAAGATTCAGCCCATCAGAAAAAATAATGTATTTAAATAAGGGATTGATGCCGTGTTTCTGATAATGGGCAATGGTTTTATCAGCAAATTCAAGAGGGTCACCGCTGTCGTGACGAACACCGTCGAAGAGTTTGGCAAATTTTTTATCGAACTGCTGGAAGAAAACATCGGTTGTATAGGTGTCGGAAAGGGCAACGCCAAGATCACCGCGGTAGACGTCTACCCAATGTTCGAGTGCCAGTTCATTGGCCATTTTGAATCCGTATTCCGCTGCGTGAAACATGAACCATTCGTGAGCGTGGGTACCGATCGGCTTTACGCCGTACTTCATGGCAAAATGCACGTTTGATGTTCCGATAAAAGTAGATTCTTTTTTCTGCGTAAGGGCTTCCATCACCAGGTTCTGAACTTTGTGGGAGTGTCTTCTCCGGGTGCCGAACTCTGCGAAAGTTACTCCGAGTTTTGCAAGAGCATCTGCTTTTTCAAGGGTTTTGCTCATCACCACTTCGTTGGAATCTCTTTCCATGTGGTTCATTTCATAATGCAGTTCACTGATGAGGGCCAGCAGGGGAACTTCCCAAAGGATGGTTCTGTACCAAAGCCCTTCTACCGTTACGGAAAGATCGCTGCCTTCCTGGTGGATCTTTACTTCAGACGGATCGTAGTGGTACCCTTCCAGGAAGTCCAGATAAGGAAGATCAATATACGGACAGGTTCTGGCCATAAATTTCTTTTCCTCTTTTGTGAGTTTTAATTCTGCCATTTTATTTACTGCTTCCCGTAAAGCCACATCAAAACCTTCCGGAAACTGGTGTTTCCCTCTGTTGATGAATTCGTATTTCACAATAGAACCGGGGAATAGTTTTACCACGGCATTCTGCATGGTTATTTTATAGAAGTCGTTATCCAGAATGGAGTTTAAACGTACGTTGTGCATAATTGTGTAATTTATACGCAAATATAATCATTAAAAATAAAATCACCTAAATGTAAGGTGATTTTTTTGATTTTTCCTGATAAAATTTTATAGATTACTTTCCAAGATAAGAGTTATACATCCAGACTTCTTTTTCCTGTTCGGTGATATAGTCGCTCATCTGAGAGTTGGTCCCTTCGTCTCCGGCTTCGTCGGTAATATCCAGCAGCTCTCGCTGGAGATCAATCACGACTTTAAAAGAATTCAGAATGTTTTCAACACTTTTCGTACCGTCGCTTACTTCTTGGCTTTCCTTAATAGTGGCTACCTTTAAGTAATCTGTATAATTGTGTGCCGGTGTAGCGCCCAGGGTAAGAATTCTTTCGGCAATTTCGTCGATTTTCAGGACCAGGCTGTTGTAAAGTTCCTCGAATTTCGGATGAAGGGTAAAGAACTGGTCTCCTTTAATATTCCAGTGAGAACCTCTTGTGTTTTGGTAGAACACCGAATAATTTGCTAAGAGAACATTTAACTTTTCTGCGATTTTTTTACAATCTTCTTCCTGAAGACCGATAATGTTGGCGTTTTTCATATGATAACCAGTTTATTATTTTCTAAAAGCAAAATTAAGTAAATATTGTGCCGAAAACATGGTTGGCTGATTGATGATACTTATCTTTGAGATTTTTAGAATGAATGTAAACATGGCATCTTCTCAGATTATCAGTTTAAAAAGTCTCTGGATTTCACTTTCCATATTTTTTGCGGTCTGCATTATATATTATATGTTGTCGATCCCGAAGACTGACGGACATTATATATATCCTATCGATGATGCTTACATCCATCTGGCAATGGCGAAAAATTTTGCATTGTATGAGATGTGGGGTGTTACGCGGTATAAGTTTTCCTCAACCTCTTCTTCTCCCCTGTTTACTCTTCTTTTGAGCTTCCTGATTAAAATCTTTGGAAATAACAATCAGATTCCTTTGTATTTGAATGTCGCTTTCGGAGCGGGGACGGTTTATGTTCTGAATTTATATTTCAGCAGTGTTTTTTACAAAGTTAAAAGTATTGTGTTATCGGTACTTTTTACCTTATTCATTTCTGTTCTGCACGTGCAGGTCTTATCGGGGATGGAGCATGTTTTTCATGTTTTTTTATTTGCTTTAAATATTTTCTGTCTTACGCGCCTGGAAAATAAAAAGGCTGTTTTCGGGTTTTATTTTTCTTTGGCGCTGATGGGATTGGTTCGTTTTGAAAGCATGTTTTATTTCGCTGTGCTGGCCAGTGCTTTTATAATCCTCAAAAAATGGGAGCGGTCTTTTTATATTTTGCTGGCGGGTTTTATTCCCATTGCCGTTTTCTGTTGCATCAATTATCAGCAGGACGGATATTTCTTTCCTAATTCGGTGGTGGTGAAAGGAACTAAGCTTGCATTTGACAGCCGTTTTCCGCATCAGCTGAAACAGATTTTTCTGGATAATTTTTTGCTGAATGTCAGCTTTTACAAAATCGGTTTTTTTCCGATACTGATTTGCACGATCCTGATCTATCGGGATTTTAAAAAGAAGAAGTTTAACGACGCGGTTCAGGACAATTTCATCCTGATGGTTATTTCCCTGGTTATGGTCTGTCATGCCATGTTTGCGGATCTGAAAGGGTTGTTCCGCTATGAAGCATATCTGCTGACGGGGTTTTCTATGGCTGTTATTCCTAAAGTTAATGGTTTCATTGAGGATTCCCGGTGCTATTTTAAAAAAGAAAAAGCGATTTCATTTCTTATTATAATGAATGTTGTTCTGTTGTTTTACAAATGTTTCAGTGCGCATTTTATGCTGTCTGAAGGCGGAAAGAATATTTATGAACAGCAGATCCAGTCGGCAAAATTTCTGCTAACATATTATAATGAATCAAAGGTGGTTGCAAACGACATTGGTGCGATCACTTACTTTACGGATATACATCTTCTGGATACGGCAGGGCTGGCATCCCTGGAAACCATCCCTTTCAACGAAAACAAGAGAAAGCCTGACCTTGCATTTGAGCATTTTCTTACAGGGTTTGCCCTTAATAACAGATATGATATTGCTGTTATTTATGATGCGTGGTTAACGGTCTATATTCCCAAGAACTGGAAAAAAGCGGCTGTCCTGAAAATAAAGAATCCGGTTACGGTAGCAGAGGATGAGGTATCCGTCTATGCTGTTGATCCTGCTGGCGAAACTGAACTTAAGCAGAATGTCAGAAAATTCAGGTGGAACAAAAACGTTCATGTTACCATCGTAGATTAAACCGTAAGTAGCTGTTAATTAAAATTTAAATAAAAATATTATTTCTGTGCAACTGCTTGTTAATTAAAAAAATATTACTATTTTTGCACCCTAAAATAAAAAGCAATTAAATGCCTACTATTCAACAATTAGTAAGAAAAGGAAGAGCCACGCTTGCCAAGAAGAGCAAATCGGCTGCCCTAGATTCTTGTCCACAAAGACGTGG
>CAJYGB010000005.1 GCA_913774355.1 uncultured Chryseobacterium sp.
GCGATTCCTGTAAACTGTACAAACTTCCCGAATGGTGAAGTTGAGGATTATACGGTAAGAATCTCTAAACTTCCGGTACCTAACCCTGTAAACCAGACGGATATCCTGATTTATCCTAACCCGGTAAGCTCGGTACTATATGTGAAAAATATCAGCAAAAAAGCGAATTATAAGATTTACAGTGCTGCAGGACAGTTGGTATCAAGCGGTATCATCTTAAACAATAAGATTGATGTCCATGCGTTAATCAATGGAGTTTACATGATAGATATCCAGGACGGAACTTCAGTATCCGCTCAGAAGAAATTTATCAAAGAATAAAAAAATGTATCAGCATTAATTATTAATTTTAAAGGCTCTCAGAAATGGGAGCCTTTTTTATTGAATGCTGAAATGTTTTTTGAGTGAAGTGAATTCGATAATATTGATTCATTTTCAATCGGCGAATAAAAGAAAATAAGGTTGAAAGAGAACGGGGCTTCAAATAGATCTCCTAAAGCTTAGTGGATGGATACTATTTAAACGGTTAGTTTATACACCTTCCGGTATCCGGAACCCATATTCTAGCCCTTAACTTGATTCTGCAAAAATGACAATAAAAAGCCCGCCGGAAAATCCGACGGGCTTTTGTTTATTCGATATCGAAGATAACCTTTTCGGTATGCTCCTTTAAATCTTCTAAATTGGTATTGTTGTAGATGATGCAGTCTGCCAGCTTGATCTTATCTTTTTCAGGCATCTGCTTTTCCATAATGGCCTGTACTTCGCGATAGGTTTTGCCGTCACGGTCCATGACCCTTTTCATCCGTATATTATCCTCTGCCGTAACGAGAACCGATTTATAACACTCCCGGTTAAGTTTCAGTTCGAACAGCAAAGCCGTTTCTTTAAAGATCAGATACTTTTTCTGTACTTTCACCCATTCTTCAAAATCGGAACGTACTGCGGGATGAATAATTTCGTTGAGACCTTCGAGCAGATCTTTATCGTTAAAAACCTTTTCAGCTACGTATTTCCGATCATAAAGTCCGTTTGTATCATAAGCTGCATTTCCTAAAAGTTTTTTGATTCTCGCCTTTAAATCTTCATTCTCATTCACAATGTCCTTTGCCCGGTCATCCGAATAATAAACGGGAAATCCGCACTCTTCAATAAATCTTGCTACAGAAGTTTTTCCCGATCCTATACCACCGGTGAGCCCGATGATCTTGGGTGCCGGTAACGGATCCGGTTCCGTCTGCTGAGTTTCTGAATGTAATTCTTCCATATCTAATATTAGTATCCGAAAACATCATTAAAGCTAAAAGTTTCATCAAGCCTTACGCCCTTTTCAGTCATTTTAAGACTGGCCAGTTCATGGCAGGCATCATGCTCGAAAAACAATAAATATTCATTGTCTACACACTGCTTCAGGAATTTTCCTTTCTCTTCAAGTGTAAGGAGAGGGCGGGTATCATATCCCATCACATATACATGCGGAATATGCCCGGCGGTAGGAATGAGATCTGCCGCGAAAACAATGGTTTTTTCCTGGTATTGGATCACCGGCAGCATCTGCTTTTCCGTATGTCCGTCTACAAAGATCACATCCATTTTAAGATCCGGGGCAAAACCGTAGTTTCCGTTTGAGGGAAGCGGTAAAAAGTTCAGCTGTCCGCTTTCCTGGATCGGGATAATATTTTCCTTCAGAAAACTGGCCTTTTCCCTTGCATTAGGCTCTGTTGCCCATTGCCAGTGGTTTTCATTGGTCCAGAAATGTGCGTTTTTAAATGCGGGCCGGTAGCCTGTTTTATCATCGTTCCATTCAATGGCGCCGCCACAATGGTCGAAGTGAAGGTGGGTAAGAAAAACATCGGTAATATCTTCCCGTACGAAACCGTATTTTTTAAGATTTTTGTCCAGAGTATCGTCACCCCAGAGCGAGTAGTGGCCGAAGAATTTTTCGTCCTGCTTATTTCCAAGGCCGCAGTCTATCAGGATCAGCTTCTTGCCATCTTCCACAAGCAGAGATCGTGTTCCCAGCTCAATCAGGTTTCTCTCGTCTGCAGGGTTGGTTTTTTCCCACAGACTCTTTGGGACGACCCCGAACATGGCGCCGCCGTCTAATTTAAATTTTCCACATTGTATTGGATATAGTTTCATATTATATTAAGTTTCTGTAATGTATTATTTTTTTAACAGTTTCATTTTTCCGGCAATCCTTCGTGCGTTCTCATCTCTACCCTCAAGATTGGTAATAATATTTCTAAAATCCAGTTCTTTCCTGCTTTGGGAAAGTTTCTGTTTAATAAAAATTTCGGTGGGAATAATTTTCATTCCGAAAGCTCCTTTCATTTCCTTTTCCACAAAAGCTTTTCCCATATCGTTCAGCATCACCGGACAGTGCTGGGCTTTTTCATATTTGGTGGTGAGCTTGTCCAGATGCCGGTACAGTTCGTCGTCATTCATCAGTTCAACTTTTCCATAGATCTGCACCGCTTCATAATTCCAGGTTGAAACATTGATGTGGTCGTACCAGCTGCTTGAAATATAAGCATGGGCGCCCAGAAAATCACAAAGCACTTCGCTTCCGTCTTTCAGGAGTTTTGCCTGCGGATTGGCTCTGGAAATATGGGTTTCGATATACCTGTTTTCCGGGTCGTCTTCATTCAGGATCATCATCGAATGTGTAGCCCGGATTTTTTCTTCGGAGGAAATTAATAAAGCAAAAGCATTTTCCCTAATAATGTCTTTCATCAGGGCAAGCTCTTCGCTTTTATATAATCGGGGTGTATACATAGATCTTCTTTAAAATAGTTCGCCCGGATTTTTAGGCCTTGTAATATTCAGGTGTTTGTAGGCTTTGTCCGTTACTTCACGTCCTCTCGGGGTCCTGATGATAAATCCTTCCTGGATCAGGAACGGTTCATAAACCTCTTCCAGCGTTTCCGGATTCTCTGCAATGGAAGTTGCCAATGCTGAAATACCAACCGGTTTTCCTTTAAAGTTTTCAATCATAACCCTCATGATTTTGTTATCCATTTCATCCAGTCCGAATTCATCTACATTCAGGGAGTCCAGTGCGTATTTTGTAATGTTGATTTCAATTTCCCCATTTCCTTTAATTTCGGCAAAATCACGAACCCTCCTCAGAAGAGCATTGGCAATCCTCGGTGTTCCCCGGCTTCTCCTTGCAATTTCAATGGAGGCATCTTCATAAATTTTTACGCCCAAAACCCGTGCACTCCGGATGATGATCATCGATAAAAGCTCAATCGTGTAATATTCAAGTCTGCTTTGGATCCCGAATCGGGCCAGCATCGGTTTTGTCAGCATTCCGCTTCTTGTCGTTGCTCCTACCAGGGTAAACGGATTCAGGCCGATCTGTACGCTTCTTGCATTCGGGCCGGTTTCCAACATGATGTCGATCTTATAATCTTCCATTGCTGAATACAGATATTCTTCCACCACCGGCGAAAGCCTGTGGATTTCATCAATAAAGAGAACATCGTTTTCCTCAAGGTTGGTCAGAAGTCCGGCCAAACTTCCGGGCTTATCCAGTACAGGACCGGAGGTGATCTTACAGTTTACTCCAAGTTCATTCGCAATGATATTGGCCAGTGTGGTTTTACCTAAGCCGGGAGGGCCATGCAGCAGTACATGGTCGAGTGCTCCGCCGCGCCTTTTGGCAGCCGATACGAACACTTCCAGGTTGTCCAGTGTTTTTCGCTGCCCTGCAAAGTCCTTAAAGCTCTGGGGACGGATCTGTTCTTCCTGTGCCAGTTCTTCACGGGAATAATTGTCTTTATCTGGATGTAAAAAGTCAGGCATTAATTCAATTTCATTTACCGTAAAGATAGGAAAATTGAGGTTAAAATGCAGAATAATTTGAGGGTAAGATCGGAGGTAAAGATAAAGGAGAATATTAGGGAGGATGTTTTTTTAGCGTTAACAAGATTAAGATATTTTGAGTATTTTTGAGAGACAGGAAACTTCTTTATTAAGATTCTACGGCGTAACGGATAAATGTTTGGGTTATACCTAACGAATCCCGATATAAATGAAGTCAATATGCATTTAAAACATTAGCTTAAACTAAATAAATGAGGTTAATCGGCCCTTTTAAGCAGGTGGTAACACTTGCCAATCTACCTTTAAGAGGAAAACTTTCAGATGAGCAGTTGGAAATTATCGAGGATGGCGGAATTTTAGTAGATCAGCATAAAATCCGGAAAGTCGGGAATTATGAAACCTTACGATTGGAAAATCCGGATGTGGAAACCGAAGAAATAGTAGGCGAACAGGTTGCTCTTCCTGCTTTTGTGGATTCCCACACCCACATCTGCTTTGGCGGAAACCGCGCCAATGATTTTGCCATGCGCAATGCCGGAAAAACCTATCTTGAAATTGCCGAAAGCGGAGGAGGAATCTGGAGTTCCGTACAGCATACAAGAAAGGCTGCGGAAGATGAATTGCTGAAGACCCTGCTGGAAAGAATTGATTTTTTACGGGCACTCGGCATTACGACGATCGAGGTGAAAAGCGGTTACGGCCTGGATGTAGAAAACGAACTGAAGATGCTGCGCATCATTAAAAAAGCTCAGGAATTAACAAAAGCGACGTTGGTTCCAACCTGTCTTTCCGCACATTTGAAGCCGAGGGATTTTGATGGCAGTAACGAAGAATACCTGCAATATATCTTAAATGAAATTTTACCGAAAGTAAAAGAAGAGAATTTAGCCAGACGGGTTGACATCTTCATAGAAAAATCCGCCTTTCAGCCGGAAGAAAGCAAAGTGTTTCTTTTGAAGGCAAAAGAAATGGGCTTTGAAATTACGGTCCATGCGGATCAGTTTACCCCGGGAAGTTCAAAGATTGCCGTAGAAGTTGGCGCAACATCTGCCGATCATCTGGAAGCAACCGTTGATGAAGATATTGAGTTGCTGGCAACCTCAGAGACGGTAGCCACCGCTTTACCGGGAGCCAGCTTAGGCTTGGGTGAAAAATTTACCCCGGCCAGGAAATTACTTGATGCGGGAGCAATCGTTGCTATTGCCAGTGACTGGAATCCGGGTTCAGCACCTATGGGAAACCTGATTGCGCAGGCATCCATCCTGGCAACTTTTGAAAAGCTTACCACTGCGGAAGTATTGGCGGGAATTACCTTCCGTTCAGCATTTGCCCTCCGGCTCGAAGACCGGGGAAGACTGGAAGAAGGAATGAAAGCAGATTTCGTAACTTTCAAAACCGGTAATTTCCAGAATATTCTCTACAATCAGGGAAGCCTGAAAAGCGGGGGTGTTTTCGTTGATGGCATGCGGATTTAATGAAAAAAATAATCATTAATTTCATCTCGATGATTGCTTTGATAATCGTGCAGTATTTTATGTCGATTATTCTGGTTTTTCAGATTGCCACAAAAAGAGTCGGCCAGCCGTCGTCAGGTTTTAAAGATATGTTAATCATATTGATCTGGCTGGGAGGCGTTATATCCATTATTTATTTTTTTTATTAAATTTCTTCTAAGTATTTACAGACATAAAGAATAACAACATCACCAAAAAATAAAAAAGCAGTATGAACACCATTTGGCAGGGAAGATTAGACGGCGAAGAGCTTCTTTACCACAGAATATTTCAGCGGGTAAAAGAAGAAAATAATTACGATTTTATTTCAACTAAAGATTTCGTTTTGCATGGCTTTGCCGTGGATGAAGGCATTAAGCGAAATAAGGGCAGGCAGGGTGCAAAGGATGCACCTGATCTGATTCGTAAAAACATGGCTAATTTCCCTGTCATCCGTCCGGATTTTGCGCTGCTGGATTTCGGAAATATTACTTGTGAAGACGGAAAGCTGGAAGATACACAGTATAAACTGGCAAAGAATGTTTCCAAGGTGCTGCTGAAAGGCGGAAAGTCTGTGGTACTCGGTGGCGGACATGAAGTGACCTACGCTCATTATATAGGTGTAAAAACAGCATTTCCGGAGCAGAAGATCGGGATCATTAATATCGATGCTCATTTTGATAACCGGAAGCCTGAAGATGGAGTGGGCGCAAGCTCGGGAACGGGTTTCTGGCAGATTGCCCAGGAAGGAGATATTAATTCCCTCCATATCGGAATCCAGAGAAATTCAAATACCCTTAAATTGTTTAATACGGCTCATCAGTACAAAATGAAATACATCCTGGCCGACGAGCTTTTTTTTGAGAATCTGCCTTCGGTTTATCAGAGGATCAACGACCTCCTGGACAGCGTGGACTATGTCTATCTTACGGTCTGTATGGACGTATTCAATGCTTCGATTGCGCCCGGGGTTTCGGCTTCAGCTTATAACGGGATCTTTGCCGATGCGGCATTTATGCATTTCTACAGGCATATCCTGAAAAGCGATAAGCTGCTCGCGCTGGATGTTGCCGAAGTGAATCCAGCCTATGATATCCAGGACAGAACGGCAAGGCTGGCCGCTACTTTAATTAATGAATGGTTTATTGTTTAGAAGTGACTGATAATATTCCGATAGAAAAAATCACTATTTTATTTAATTCCAAGGAACAAAGTTTGTTGCTTACCAAATGCTTTTAACAGAGCGATAATTTAAATCCGGCTCAGATCGGATTTAGAAACAGAAATTATATTATGGAACAATCAATTGAAAATAAACTTATCAGAGCAGATAAGGCATTTTCAGAATGGAAAAAGGTGCCATTCGAAGACAGACAGAAACTCATTGCCAAAGCGGCGGAACTCCTGAAAAACAATGCGGAAAAATTTGGTACGATCATTACCAAAGAAATGAACAAACCGGTTGCCCAGTCGATTGCTGAGGTGGAAAAGTGTGCCTTGATGATGAATTATTATGCAGATGCGGAAAACATTTTAAAACCTGAACACATCGATTCTCAATATTCTTATTCCGAAATCCACTATGTTCCGAAGGGAGTTATTCTGGGCGTTATGCCATGGAACTTCCCGTTCTGGCAGGTATTGCGGTTCGCCGTTCCGGCAATCCTGGCAGGGAATACCGTCGTTCTGAAGCATGCTTCTATCTGTTTCGGCAGCGGAAATGCCATTGAGGATGTGCTTTTGGAAGCCGGTTTTCCTGAAGGCGTATTCCAGAATCTTGAAATCGGACATACAGATGTGAAAGAGGTTCTTGAGCATAAGGCCATTGCGGGTGTAAGTCTTACCGGAAGTGAGAAAGCCGGCGCAGAAGTCGCTTCCATAGCCGGGCAGAAGATCAAGAAATCAGTGTTGGAGCTGGGCGGCAGTGATGCTTTCATCGTATTGGATGATGCCGACCTGGTGGAAGCGGCAAAAGTAGGTGCCCTGGCCAGACTGCAAAACTGCGGGCAAACCTGTGTGGCGGCTAAAAGATTCATCATCAATGAGAAAATAGAAGATGCTTTCCTTCCGAAATTTATCGAAGAATATAAAAAGTTCGTTCCGGCAGATCCGATGGATAAGGAAACGAAAATTGCCGGAATGGCAAGACCCGATCTGGCAGATGATCTGGAGAAGCAATTCGAGAAAGCCTTGGAAAACGGTGCAGAAATTATTCTTCCTCTCGAAAGAATTTCCGACAACGAGTTCAAGCCGGGACTGATTCGGGTGAAAGAAGGCAATCCGATCCTTCAGGAGGAGCTTTTCGGACCGTTGGGAATGGTAATGGTTGCCAAAGACGATGAAGAAGCCTTAAGGATGGCCAACGATATTCCGTTCGGACTTTCGAATTCCGTGTGGACAAAGGATAAAACCCGCCAGTTGTTTTTTATTGAAAACCTGGAATCCGGAACGGTAAACATCAACCGGATGACCAGCTCAGACCCTCGTTTCCCATTCGGCGGGACTAAGACTTCGGGATATGGAACAGAGCTTTCTTTGTTGGCATTGAGGGAATTTGTGACGGCAAAAACGATTGTCGGAAATTGATAAAGAAAGATAGATTGTTTAGGGCACGGTTATACAATGTATGACTGTATAGTTGAATTTAAGACATCAGTGTTAAAAAGCTTTAAAATCAGACTATACAAAATATTCAATAAACCAAAAGCCTCCGGGAATCACTTTTCCCGGAGGCTTTTTATTGCAACAGATTTGTAAAAACTTATACTGTGGTTAATCGTAAGGTATTGGTCTTTCCGCCTTCGTAAGATGGAGTGGCATTGATGTTGATAACGAAATCGCCTGCTTCAATGTACCCATAGTTGTGGGTAAGCATATTCACCTGGATAATCGTTTCATCAGTGGATTTCTTCATATCGTAATAATAAGCGTGAACACCCCAAAGAAGGTTTAGCATATTGATTACTCTTTTGTTACCGCTGTATACGATAATGTGGGAATTCGGGCGGTGTGCTGAAAGTTGGAATGCCGTATATCCTGAGCTTGTTAAGGTAACGATTGCGGAAACATTAGTCGTTTTTGCAATTCTTACAGCTGCCAGGCAAACCCGGTTGGTAATGAATCTTTCGTCGATGCAGTTGAAGTCTTTTTCAATCGGTTCGTTCTTATGCTGGTAGAAATGCGTGGTTTCGATATTTTTTACGATTTTCGCCATGTTTTCCACTACCTGTACGGGGTATCTTCCCACAGAAGTTTCTCCGGAAAGCATTACGGCATCCGCTCCGTCCAGTACCGAGTTGGCAACGTCATTCACTTCCGCTCTCGTCGGTGTCAAACTGTTGATCATTGTTTCCATCATCTGGGTTGCGATGATTACCGGTTTGGAATAGAATCTTGCCTTTTCCACCAATGTCTTTTGGATAGCAGGTACTTCTTCCATCGGAACCTCAACCCCTAAATCCCCTCGGGCAACCATCAGTCCGTCGCACTCCAATAAGATTTCATCAATATTTTTAACCCCTTCCGGCTTTTCAATTTTCGCAATAATCGGCGTTTTGAATTTTCCGTTCGGGTGTTTGGAGATCAGTTCTTTAAGATCGATGATATCCTGGGCGTGACGCACGAAAGAAAGGGCGATCCAGTCTACTTCCTGGTCAAGCATGAAATTGGCATCTTGAATGTCTTTTTCCGTTAATGCCGGAAGGGAAACATTTGTATTCGGAAGGTTTACTCCTTTTTTAGAGCTTAGAGGTCCTCCCTGGATGGTCTTTGCTTTTACCGTATCGGTAAGGTTGGTTTCCGTCACTTCCAATACCAGCTTACCGTCATCGATCAAGATTCTTTCCCCTACTTTTACATCCTGAGGAAACTGCTGATAGGTCATATACACTTTGGTGGAATCTCCTTCGATCTTTTCATTGGTGAATGTAAGGATATCTCCAGGGTTAAGGTAAGAACCTTCTTTTACAACCCCCACTCTTAATTTAGGACCTTGTAAATCCCCTAAAATTCCTACAGAGAAACCGTACTCTTTGTTAAGTTCTCTGATGATTTCGATATTTGAACGAACTAAGTCGTAGTCAGCGTGTGAAAAATTGATTCTGAAAATGTCAACACCTGCTTTCATTAACCCTAACATTACTTCCTTCGACGATGAAGCCGGACCAAGTGTCGCGATAATTTTTGTCTTCTTTAAATACTTATTCATAATACTGGATAATTTGATAAAGTTCTTCTTCAGAACCTAATACATAATCTTGAATCGGAAAAACAAGATTTTCAGGGAGCAAAATTACGGAAAAATCAGGAAACTGTTCCGAACTGTGCAAAATATATTGCACTTCTACCTGATTATTTAATAAAAATTTAATGTTTTCTTCTTCTGAGAAGAGTTCAGTCTGTAGTTTTTTTTGTTTACTTTCTGAAGATCTGTTGGAAACGAACGTAAAACAGGTACGGGTAAACTTATGATAGGCTTCAAACCTGGGAAAAGAATAATCATAATAATCACCCTGAAGGATAAGATCTTCAATTCTTTTAAATTTGAGGCCGTTGTTGATTTGATTTACCTGAAAGAAAAACTCATGATCCGGGATGTGCTTTGCCAACCTTACCAACCCTATGGTAATATTGTCAAATTCGGTATCGTCAAGGTCATAAAGTTTTTGGATTTCCAAGGATATTCTCTTTTTTGTTTAAAATATAAAATGCCCGCTGTGCCGCTTTTTCCTCTGCCTTTTTCTTTGAAGTTTCCGTAGCGTTCGCTATTTTTTCTTCTCCGAGCCAGACATGGCAGCGAAAGACAACCGATTTATTTACCTGGATCTCTTCGCAGGTTTCGTACTTTATATTCAGTTTCTTCTTCTGGCTCCATTCCAGGAGAAGCCCTTTGTAGCTTACAATTTTATTTTCCAACTTATTGATTTCCGAAGGCGTCAGCAGCCGTTCCAGGATAATCCTTTTGCAGGTATCGTACTGGAAGTCGAGATAGACGGCTCCGATGAGGGCTTCAAGCAAATTTCCGGAGATATTTTCGCCCAGTGCTACGGAGTTCTGTTTCTGCAGCAGATCGGTAAGTTTCAGATCATCTCCCAACTTATTCAGGTTTTTCCTGTTTACGATCTTGGATTTCATCTGCGTCAGATATCCTTCATTAGCCTGAGGATAGGTATGAAACAGATGGCAGGAGATAACGGTGCCCAAAACGGAATCCCCTAAAAATTCGAGCCTTTCATAATTGCTGTCTTTTTTAGAAGAATTTTTCAAAGAAAAGGCCTCGCGGTAGAGGGCAACATTCTGTACCTCAGTGCCGAGCATTTTAGTCAGTTCGGTACTGAGAAAGTAGTCTCTCTCCGTAAGCTGTCTTTTTCTTTTTTTGAGAAGGAATTTAGAAAAGTATTTCTGTAACTCCATTCAGTAAGTTTAGATTTTCTTAAATAGAACGCAGGCGTTATGCCCACCAAACCCAAAAGTATTACTCATGGCTACTTTTACATCTTTCTTCGCAGCTTCGTTGAACGTGAAGTTCAGCCTGCTGTCGATATTTTCGTCATCAGTAAAATGGTTGATGGTAGGAGGAACAATACCATGAATAATCGTTCCCAACGCAGCAATAGCTTCAATAACACCGGCGGCACCCAGCAGGTGGCCCGTCATTGACTTTGTAGAATTAATCTGAATGTCAAAAGCATGTTCGCCCAGTAACTTCGAAATGGCATTGGATTCTGCGATGTCTCCTAATGGAGTAGAGGTACCGTGCATATTGATATGGTCTACTTCATCAGCAGTAAGCCCCGCGTCTTCCATGCAGTTTTTCATTACGAGGTAAGCGCCCAGTCCTTCAGGATGTGGTGCCGTCATGTGATGTGCATCTGCACTCAGGCCTCCGCCTTTTAACTCTGCATAAATGGTTGCTCCGCGTTTTACGGCGTGCTCGTATTCTTCAAGAACGATGCATCCTGCGCCTTCACCCAGCACAAATCCGTCTCTGTCTTTATCGAAAGGTCTGGAAGCTGTTTTCGGATCGTCGTTTCTTGTTGAAAGTGCCATCATTGCATTAAATCCACCGACTCCGCTTGCGGTAACGGCTGCTTCAGAGCCTCCGCACACAATAACGTCTGCTTTTCCAAGCTGGATCAGCATCTTGGAGTCGATTAATGCGTTCGCCGACGATGCACATGCGGAAACCGTGGTGTAATTCGGTCCGTGGAAGCCATATTCTATGGAAATATGCCCCGGTGTGATGTCTGCGATCATTTTAGGGATAAAGAAAGGGTTGAATCTCGGGATCTCTGTATTGGCCCATCCCAGGACTTCGGTTTCAAAGGTCTCCAGACCCCCAATTCCGGAACCCCAGATAACGCCGACCCTATTTTTGTCTACCTGATCTTCGATGATCCTCGAGTGTTCCACTGCTTCCCTTGCCGCTACAAGACCAAGCTGTGTATTCCGGTCCATTTTTTTTGCTTCTTTCTTGTCGAAATGCTGCAGCGGATCGAAATTTTTTACTTCACAGGCGAATTTGGTCTTAAAGTTTGTGGCATCAAAAAGAGTAATAGGAGCGGCTCCGCTCTCACCTTTTACAAGATTTTCCCAGTATTCTTTTGCATTATTTCCTATTGGCGTTATTGCTCCAAAACCGGTTACAACTACTCTTTTTAATTCCATAAACTTTGTTTAATTTCTTTTTGTTGAAGAATATTATTTATTTACTACTTCTTCGATATAAGCGATAGCGTGACCTACAGTAGTAATTTTTTCAGCTTGGTCATCCGGGATTTGAATGTTGAATTCTTTTTCAAATTCCATGATAAGTTCTACCGTATCCAAAGAGTCTGCTCCTAAATCGTTTGTGAAGCTAGCCTCTGGAGTTACTTCTGTTTCTTCAACGTCAAGCTTATCAGCGATGATAGCTTTTACTCTTGATGCAATGTCTGACATAGTAAATTTTTTTTTAATTGTTAGATGGTGCAAATATATAAAATTCTTTACGATAAAACATTTTTTTAGTCTTTTTTGTGGCTTGTAGGTATGTATTTTGTTACACTGGTGTTTAGTCTTTTCGTTTTCAGTTGTTTATATTTTGTTATTTTACAACTTGCTTTATCTCTGATTCTCTGTCAAATTTCACAGGTTCTGAATGTCATTCAGTCCGTCACTCTTCAACTCCTCCGTTATTTTAATTCCTGTTTTCCTGCGAAGCAACATTATCACTAGCTTTGCAAACCGTTTTTCGAGCATAAAATGAAAAAGACTTTTTACCTTATATTTCTCGCTGTTTCCACCTCTTTGCTTTCACAGGTCAAAGGAAAGGTGATCAAAATAAAAGACGGCGATACCATTGTGGTTTTGCTCTCCGACAACAGCGAACAGACCCTCCGTCTCGCTGAAGTCGACTGTCCGGAAAGCGGCCAGGCTTTCGGGAAGAATGCGAAACAGTTTACCTCCGGCCAGGTTTTCGGGAAGACCGTCATGTTTTACAACCTGGGAAACGACCGCTACGGAAGAGGAGTGGCCGGAGTTTTCTATGACGGTGATAAATATCTGTCCCGCGAAGTCGTAAAAGCAGGTTTCGGCTGGTGGTATTTTAAGGCTTCCAAAAATACCGAACTGCAGAAGCTGCAGGATGAAGCTAAAGAAAAGAAACTTGGTTTATGGGCGGGTACAATGGCCATGTCGCCGTGGGATTTCAGGAAAGCGAAAACTTCCAAAAGGAAAGTTTCAAAATCGTAAGAATATACTTTTATGCTTTAGCGTTTCGGAGCCTTATTTCCTGAGTTCATCAGTTTTATTCCTGAGCTGAAGGATTTGTTGTTTTATGAAGACGGGAGACCGGATACTTTTGTTTCATTAAATTTTAAAATAAAAAAAATGAACAGAGAGTTGGTGTTCCTGAGAACCTTTGCGGTGGCTGCTGCCTGCGGAATGATCTTTATTTTTACCTCTGCCTTTACAAAAGGAGGAAATCAGAAATTCGGTGAAATCGATGTGGAAAGAATTAATATTATCGAGAAAGACGGTACCGTAAAAATGATCCTTACCAACGTAGACCGTTTTCCCAATGGTAAAACTAAAGTCAATGGGCTCGCTGTGAATGAAGACCGGAAAAAACGGTCGGGCATGCTGTTCTTTAATGAAGAAGGAATCGAATGCGGCGGCTTCATTTACGACGGCAAAAAAACAAAAGACGGCCATTCTTCGGGGCTTTCACTGACGTATGACCAATATGATGGCGACCAGGTGATGCAGCTGCTGACGCAGGATGTTGGGAAAGGTGACCAGCGGTTTGTCGGCTCCACGCTGGCTTTCAACGACCGTCCGGCGAAGGAATCTCAGGGAAAGACCATGGAACTGATGAAGGAGTTGGGGGAAATCGAAAAGAAAGATCCTGAAAAAGCAAAGCAAAAATACAGGGAATACGAAGCGAAAGGCTTGCTGGGCGGCGTTCCGCGGGTGATGCTCGGCAAATCGCGAAGTCTTAACAACGGGCTGTTTCTTTTTGACGATAAAGGTTCCCCGAAAGCAATGTTTTACGTAGACAAGAGCAACCAGGCCAAGCTGGATTTTTATGATGACCACGGGAAAGTGATCGCTTCATTCCCTGAGCAGAAGTGAAATTAAGATGTAGGGTAATTGGCTGGAAGCGGGATGCTGGAAGTTGTCTTGTTATTATGCCGCAGTTAATGATCTTAGCTTTACAGCTGAATGAATTAAATCAAAATAGAAAAGGCTTCAAATTAAAATAACGTGAATTCGAGATACAAACCGTAATATAAAGGCTGGAAGAGGGAAGCCGGATGCCGGAAGTTTCTTTTGTCAGACATAGGATCAAAGGTCCTGATAATCAAACTGAATAGGTGATCGCTTTATCAGAGGAGTTCTTATTCAATCCTGAATAACCGGCTTTTTTTTCAATCAGGGACGGATTTCTCTTGTTTTAAAGTCCTGAAAGTACGGCTTGGTTTAGGATAGGATAAAACCCTGTCAGAAGCATAAATCGTATATTGGTTCCGGCAAGATGAGTATTAATTAAAATCCCGACTGAATCAGTCTTATTTTTATTTTTGAATTAAATAATAGAGTGAATATGATGTTGCTACGGTCGAACTCACGTTAAAATTAAGAAATAGTCCTGTCGACCAACGGGACTATTTTGTACATTGCCATTCTGAAAAAATGAAAAATATTCTAAAAAAGGCTTATCAGAACAGGTATTTTCTATTGTTCATCCTGCTGTTTGCTTATGTCGAGTCCATTTATATCCGGATGATGGTCCGGCAGGAAATCGATGCTTATATCTTTACGCCTGAAGCGGCCCTGGCAACGTTACTGAATGCCGGGATCCTGTTTGGGGTCATCCTGTATTTCATCAGGAAATGGCAGGATTCCGGTAGTTGGCAAGCGGCGGTTCTGCTGAAAATATCTGCAGTATCGATGCTGACGTATCTCTTATCGATGAACCTCATCAGGCTGGCGATTGCTTTCGCCTTCGGTACGGTAGAGCGGAATTTTAACCTTCATGCTTACAGGCTTTCCATATTTTCCGATTTCCTGGACGGGATGATCTATGGAGGATTTTTCCTGGCCTATTATTACTATCAACACAACAGGAAGCAATACCAGAAGCTGCTTGTCTATAACGAAGCCTTGGCGAAAAGCAAAATTAACCAGCTGAAAAACCAGCTCAACCCGCATTTCCTGTTCAACAACCTCAACGTCCTGGACCAGTTTATCGAAGAAGATAAAGAAAAGGCCTCCGGTTTCCTGAATGAATTTGCTGACATCTACCGGTATGTCTTGAAGGTTTCGGAAAAAGAACTGGTGACCATCGATGAAGAAGCCGGATTTGCAAGACAGTATTTCAGCCTGATCCGCCACCGCTATGGCAATGCCTATCAGCTTAATCTAAATATGGAACAAAGCAATGGGTTTATTGTGCCTTTAACTCTTCAGGTACTGATCGAAAACGCCGTCCAGCATAATCTGGGAACCGAAGAAAACCCGGTAGTTATTACGATTGAAATCAAGGAGTCTATTTTGGCCACCAACAACATCAACCTGAAAAGGAATGCCAGGCCCGAATCCGGCCGTGCCCTGAAAAATCTGGACGAACAGTACCGTATCCTAGTCCGCCAATCCGTTGACATCCATTCTTCAGGCGAAACATTTTCCGTGCATATTCCCATCATCCAATCCCATGACTTATGACAAAAATATTGATCATCGAAGACGAAATCCCGGCAAGAAAAAAACTGAGACGGTTTATTGAAGAGTTGGAAACCCCTGTTCATGTCATGGCTGAACTGGACACTGTGCAGGCTGCCGTCACCTTTCTGAAAAACCATCAGCCCGGCCTTATCTTTTCGGATATCGAGCTGCTGGACGGGAATGTCTTTGAAATCTACAGCGAAGTTCAGGTGGCGTGTCCCATTATTTTTACCACGGCTTATGATCATTTCTGGATGGATGCTTTCGATACCAACGGCATTGCTTACCTCTTGAAACCCTTTTCCCGGGAACGTTTTCAGAAGGTATGGGATAAATATATTCTGCTCACGAAATCTCCATCGCAGGAAAAAACCTCCCTTGACGACCTCGCGCATCTGATCCGGCAGAATATCTCCGGAACGCGGTACAAAAAGCGCTTCGGTATCAGCAGCCCACAGGGAATGTATTTCCTGGAAACGACAGAGATCGCATTTTTCGAGGCCGATGAAGGGATGGTTTCCATTCATGACCGGAACGGAAAAAGGCACCTGCTGTCCGGCTTTTCTTTAAAGGAGCTGGAAGAACAGCTGAACCCGGAAGACTTCTTCCGTATCAACCGGAGCGAGCTGGTCCACAAAATTTATGTGGAAAACGTTCAACGATATAATAAAAATATACTGGCTGTTAAGGTAACGGGTTGTACTGATCTTTTGAAAACCAGCCAGGCGACGACGGCTGCCTTCCGGGATTGGGTGGAGAGTTAAATGGTGTGATATTGCTTCTCAAACCTTTCAAAAACTCAATTCTTTAGAGCATTTATTAGAGTATTATAATGAGAATAAGTCATTTGAAAAACTGTGTAATTGTGGGTATAAATTCTTTCATTCAGAAGAGTTGATAAGCTATCAATTCTAAGAGGAATACTATTCTTAGCTATTCATCTCATTAAAAAAGATAATCATAAGTCATCTAAGTATTCCATTTTATTTCTGGTGTACTTTTTGAAAAGAGATCATTTAATAAATAAATTTTTATGAAAATAAGATCTTTTTTTTATATGGGCTCTTTGCTTTTATTAACAGGTGTTGCTACCATACAGTGCCGTAATAATAATGGAGAGGATGAAGACGCAATAAATGAGAATGCACAAACCATTTATGCGGCAGGTCGTGAGAATTATAAAGCCAAATACTGGAAAAACGGTACTGGCATTTCCCTGGGAAAAAGCGCCGGCAGCTCCGAAGTTATGGATATTGCCATTGCAGGGAATGATGTGTATGCTGTCGGTTATGAAGCAAATGCTGCCGGAAAGTATGTGGCTCGGTATTGGAAGAACGGAGTGGCTGTTGATTTAACTGACGGATCCAGGGATGCATTCGCTAACGGCATTTTTATAAGTGGAAATGATGTTTATATTGCAGGCCAGGAACTTAAACCCGGAGAAAGCACGTATGCTGCCAAGTATTGGAAAAATGGAGTTCCTGTAGTATTGGCAGGCGATTCTGAAAATGCAATAGCTTCCGGTATAGCATTAGTTGGAAGCGATGTTTATGTAATTGGTGAACGCCGGATGCAGAACTCGCTTACGCCGGTAACCTGTTATTGGAAAAACGGCCAGCGATCAGATCTTTCAGATCAGACTACGACCGCTTCTGAACAAGATATTACTGTATCAGGTAATGATGTATATATGATGTGGTCTGTAGCTTATAATTCTTCAGGACAGCTGCAGACTCGATATTCAAAAAACCTTTCAGCACCGGTGCTTATCCAGGATGGAACTCCTGAAGTAGGTGGGACCTCCATTGCTGTTAAAGACAATGATGTTTATATAGCCGGTACCGGCCTTTCTTCTACTGGCCAATCTTTCGTTTCAAAGTATTGGAAAAATGGTTTGCCGGTTAGTATAGGGCAGGAAGGATCATTTGGTCTGGGCATTTGTCTTTTTGGAAATGATATTTATATTTCAGGATACCAGCAGGTCCAGGGAGGCGGAACTGTAGCTACCTATTGGAAAAATGGAAAGGCACAACAGTTAACAGGTAATACGGGAAATGGATTATTAAGGCAGATTATAGTTAAAGAGCAATAAGTGGATAATATATAATATATTTGATTGAGTATTGTTGCATAAAGGCTATCCATGAGGATAGCTTTTATTTATGATATGATGTTCAAGAAGATCGTAATATCCAAAACGATGATTATTCTGATAAAATATTAGCACTTTAACTAAACCACATTGTTCTCCAAAATGAAACCCCTGTAAATAAATAATTTACAGAGGTTTTAGTGGAGTTGGAGGGATTCGAACCCTCGTCCAAACAAGCAATACATAAGCTTTCTATAGGCTTATTCCGCTATTGGTTTTCGACCGGAGGCAGAGTGCAGACACCCAGCTTCCAGCTTATCTTCTGAGATTTTAGCCGAAGTCTCTAAGCTTTATTTTACATTCCAGAATTAAATACAATCTTACTGATAAAACATTTTGTTCTGTGCAGGACATAATCAGAAAAATGAGAGCAACTAATAAAGCTTCAGAACTTGTAATTTTTCATGAAATGGCTCATGTGAAACATTTTGAAATATATGGAGAAGCTTATCACAATTTAAGCAGATTAGAAAAAGAAACGTACGTTTGGAATCAAGTTTATGAAAATAAAGATAGATGGACAAAAGCTGAATTACAAAGTTCATTAGATTACATAAATGAAATTAGAGTTGAAGAATATGGTTTAGAACCTTTAGAAATAATAATAAAATGAAAAATACAGAGAAAAAAATATTAGAAAAAGCAAAGATTATATTAAAAGATTTGCAGGGAGAAATATATAATGAAAAAAATATTGAAAAAGTAAATTTTAGTTCCGAAAAAGAAGTTACAGGATCTAAAACAATGAAATTGGCCTTATGGACTGTAGTTATCCATGAGCCTGTCTTCAACAGTTCACTTTTTTTATATATTTCTGACGATGATGCAGAACCGCTCTTTATCAGAAGCAAACATAAAATATCTGAAATCTTAAAAAATGCTGATGGAAAATATTCTAGAAAGTAGAACTTCTAAGATTCGGTTAAGGTAATACATGAAAACATATTAAGAAAATCTACCAATAAAAAGAGATTCCAAATTTAGAAAGGAAATTAGGGTAAGTGAAATTTTAAAAATTCAATAATATGATAACAAAAGAGGAAGTATATAAAAAGGCAAAAGAATATTTAGATAAATCAAAAACACAGTATACAACTATTGATGTTGACAGTATTAAGTTTGAGGAAAATGAAACTGTCAGTTATGGAAAGTATGAAGGAAATAAATTGAATATATATTCTGTTTGTTTTGGACAATTATGGGGTATGGAAGAAAGGAGCATGTTTGTAGATATTGATGCTGAAACAGGTGAGATACTTTACATTATGACACCTCATGGGTATATGGATGTTGAAGAATAATTTGATAAAAGGCTGTGTTTAAAATTAAATAATGATGATTACAAAAGAAGAAGCCTATCATAAAATTAAAAGCTATTTGGATAAGAATATTAATTATTCAAGTATCGATAGTGTTGATAAAATTGCACTTACTTTAAAAGATGAGATGGCGTATCCGATTGCTTACGGAAAGTATAAAGGAGAAAAGATTAATTATTATGCAATTTCTTATGGTGAAATTTGGGGAATGGAAGAAAGAAGTATGGGCATCTTAATTCATGCAAAATCTGGAGAAATATTATATATCATTACACCTCATGGCTATCTGGATATTGATGAAGAGGAATAGTATAATTAAGTAAATTATAGCATTTAAACATATAAAAAGTTATATATAAAGCATTCTCGAAACCAAAAAAGAGAAAACACAGCGTTTTCTCTTTTTGATATCAGTGGAGTTGGAGGGATTCGAACCCTCGTCCAAACAAGCAATACATAAGCTTTCTACATGCTTATTCTGCTATTGGTTTTCGACTGGAGGCAGAGAGCAGACACCCAACTTCCAGCTTATCTTCTGAGATTTTCGAGCGTTGGCCGAAGCGTCCAAAGCCTTATTCCTGCATTCCTATATCCCAGGATCAAACGCCGCAGAACAGGGCATTTGTGGGACATCTTGCTTCCCTACTGAAATCTTCGGGAAAACGCTTGATCTACTATACTTCGATATTAAGCTGCAAGAGCGAACTCTTCGTTGCCAGTTAAAATTTTGTAGCAAGGGATTATAGAGATCGCGCTACGGTTCTCTGCATGCTTACTTACCCATTGACCTTGCTGTCGAAACCAGTCAACCCCATAAATAAAGTGAAAGCAAAGATACGAAAATTGTTCCAATATTCCTGAATGGGTATTGCTTTTTTAAATACTCGTTATAATGTTTAAGTTGTGATTATAGTCAATATTTAAAATTTTTGAAATATTTACACTTAAAAGGTTATTTATTTCAGCCTCGTAACAGCTGTAGATAAGAATATCTTTAACTTAATATTTACCTTAGCCTATCTCTCTCTTAAAGCATTTTTTTAATAAAGTTTTGCGGTTTCACAAATAATGTTTATTTTTGCAATCCAAAATGAGATGTAATATATGTTAATAATTCCAGTAAAAGATGGTGAATCCATCGACAGAGCATTAAAAAAATATAAAAGAAAATTTGATAAAACAGGAACTGTTCGTCAATTAAGAGCAAGACAAGCGTTTATCAAGCCTTCTGTAACTTTAAGACAAGCGAGATTAAAGGCTGCTCACAAGCAAAGAAATCTTAGCAAGGAAGAACAGGCTTAAGAATTTTCTTATCCACATACAAGATTCACTCTTTAAATGATTATATTTGAAGAGTGAATTTTTGTTTTTATATACTTCATGATGCTGGACAAATTCCTGAACTACTTACAGCTGGAGAAACGCTATTCTCCGCACACCATTACAAGCTACCGGAAAGATCTTGAAGATTTTTCCTATTTCTACCTTAAAACGGAATCTTCCGAAGATATTATCAAAGCCGACAAAAAGATCATCCGCAACTTTATCGTTGATCTCAGCGAAAAGGAGATCTCCAAAAGAAGCATTAACCGGAAATTGTCTTCGCTTCGCAGCTTTTATCTTTTCCTTTTGAAAATAGGGGAGATCAAAGTCTCGCCGGTAGAAAATATTTCGTCATTAAAATTCTATCCCGAAAAGCAAATCCCGATGTCGGAAGAGGAAATGCAAAACCTTAGCGACCAGATTTTTGAGGAAACGCACGAGGTACTTGACCAATGCGTGATTGAAGTGCTGTACCAGACCGGAATCCGGAAGGCGGAGCTTTGTGGTATGACTTTTGAAAATGTAAATCTTAGCGGAAACGAACTGAAAATTATCGGGAAAGGGAATAAGGAAAGATACATCCCGATCTCCGGAGAACTCTCGGATCTGCTCAAAAGTTACTTGGAAACAAGGAGTCCGCAGGCAGAATACAAATCCTACTTTTTTGTCAATAGAAAAGGCAAAAAACTTACGGAAAAATTTGTTTATCTGCTGGTGAATAAGTACCTTAGTCTTGTAACAACCAAAGAAAAAAGAAGTCCCCACATCCTGCGGCACAGCTTTGCAACGCACGTATTGGACAATGGGGCAGAGATATCCAAAGTAAAAAAGATATTGGGCCATTCCAGCCTTGCCAGCACGCAGGTCTACACGAATGCCAATGTCGAACAACTTAAAAAAGTGTTTAATCGGGCTCATCCAAGAGCTTCAAAAAATGACGACTTATGAAGATCACCGTACAATCAATTGGTTTAACTCCACACGAACCACTAGAATCACACATCGAAAAAAAAGTAAGCAAGCTGGAAACTTTTTATGATAAGATCCAGGATTGCAAAGTAATTTTAAAAGTAGAGAACAACTCGGATAAAGCGAATAAAACAGCCGAGCTTATTCTGGCGATTCCGGGAGACGATATCGTCGTAAAAAAGACGACTACTTCATTCGAGGAAAGTTTGGATTTGTGCGTAGATGCAGCTAAAAAGCTCTTAATCAAGAAAAAAGAAATGGCTTAATAAAAAAAGTTAAAAAAAGTCATTGAAAAATTTGAGAATTCAAAAAAACCGTTCTATATTTGCACTCGCAAAAAGGGAATAGCGTTCTTTTGAATTCTTTTTAATATGCCTCCATAGCTCAGTTGGCCAGAGCACGTGATTTGTAATCTCGGGGTCGTGGGTTCGAATCCCTCTGGAGGCTCATTAATATAAAATATCTGGGGAGATTCCAGAGTGGCTAAATGGGACTGACTGTAACTCAGTTGCTTCGGCTTCGTAGGTTCGAATCCTGCTCTCCCCACGTTTTATATTAGAGAAAAAGTTGCATGGT
>CAJYGB010000006.1 GCA_913774355.1 uncultured Chryseobacterium sp.
TTGCCTGGACGCTTAATAATAGAAGGTGTTCCAAAGATTATGAAAGAAAAACTGAAAATGCCAATGCTTATATGATCATAGCGAACATCATGAGATTGGCTAAGAAAATTTAACTCAAACAGCTTCTAAAAATAAAGCATGAATTTAGTTTCCTTACGCATCATTACGGATGATGCACAAAAACTTACCGACTTTTATGAAAAGATAACAGGTATTAAGGCCGTACGTTATACACCGGATTTTGCAGAAATAAAAACACCTGCTGCGACCCTTGCAATCGGCAGTACCCGTACCCTGCAGTTTTTTGGTGGTGACCATATTGCCCGACCGGCTGAAAACCGTACCGCCATCATTGAATTTTTGACAGATGACGTCGACGGGGAATTTGAACGCCTGAAAAAAGACCTTCCTTTAGATCTTATCCAGGAACCCAATGTGATGCCATGGGGAAATAAATCCCTACTGTTCCGTGATCCGGACGGTAACCTGGTGAATTTCTTTACGCCTGTTTCAAAAGAAGCTGTAGAAAAATTCAGAGCGTAATTTTAGAAGTAGAAACCAGACGATTAGGTTGGAAGAAGAAAACATGATGCCGAAATTTTTCATTCACAGCATATAGCCTTAAAATACTGATATACAATCTATTTTCAGAGATTTTAAAACCATTAAGAACTGATAAGGTATTTAGAAAAATGAAAATGAACTTTGCTTTAAGCTTCATACTATACAAAAATTTTTGATTTTTCTTAATCAAATCTTAATTCCTTCCTATCTCTTAATGGTTCATACTGCATTATCACCTAGCTTACTTTTAACTTGATGAAATAAATTCAAAATGATCCGATACATATTAATTGGTCTGACATTAAAAAGGCTGCTTATCATCTGATAACAGCCCTTTTATTTTTATTTGCTTTTGTAATGTACGAGCGAAAGACCTTTCAGTACTTCAGCACTCTGTTCCGGAGTGATGTCACGCTGCGGTTCCGCAAGCATTTCATAACCGACCATGAATTTTTTCACTTCGGCATTCCGGAGCAGTGGCGGATAAAAGTGCATGTGGAAATGCCATTCCGGATGAGGCTCACCGTCGGTCGGCGATTGATGAATCCCGGCTGAATAGGGAAACGGGATTTCAAAGAGATTATCGTATTTCGTCGTCAGATCTTTGATGATGGATGCTAAGGAAAGCTTCTCCGCTTCAGAAAACTGCAGCAGATTCTCAATCTTACGTTTGCTTACGATCATTGTTTCGTACGGCCAGACGGCCCAGAAAGGAACGAATGCCACAAAATCTTCGTTTTCCAGGATGATTCTTTCATCAGCTTCCAGTTCCTGCTTCACGTAATCTTCTAACAGAGATCTTCCGTTTTTATCAGCATATTTTTTAAGATTATCCTGCGTTTTTGAAACGATGGATGGAATGGAAGACTGCGCCCAGATCTGCCCGTGCGGATGCGGATTGCTGCAGCCCATCATCTGGCCTTTGTTTTCAAAGATCTGGACGTGGTTAATGTAATCCAGGTTTCCCAGCTCTTCATATTGCTGCTGCCAGACATCGACTACTTTCTTAATATCGCCGGTTTCCATTTCCGGCAACGTCAGGCTGTGATTTTCCGAAAAACAGATCACCCGGTTAATGCCTCGTTCGGGATGTAAAGAAAAAAATCCGGAAGATATCCCGGAAGATTCAACCTCTTCTTTCATCAGAGATCCGAAATCGTTATTGAAGACGTAAACCCCTTTATACTCAGGATTTCTGTCGCCGTTGACGCGTAGATTTCCGGAACATAAATAGCAGTTTTCATCATGTTCGGGAAGTGTTTTCTCTTCTCTTTTTTCGGTCTGTCCCTGCCAAGGCCGGTTGGCCCGCTGCGGAGATACCAGGATCCACTCGTCCAAAAGCGGATTGTATCTTCTGTGCGGATGTTTTTTTTGATCAAATGAGGATTTCATTTCCTGTGTATTCATTTATTCCGTCTGAGATTTTTACCCGGTAGACTTTCATTTCGATATCGAAAGCAGCTTTATATCTGGCAGCTACCGCTGCAATAACGTCTTCTACATTTTCATTTTTAATCAGGTTGATGCTGCATCCTCCGAAGCCGCCGCCCATCATTCTTGCCCCCAGGACGCCACTTTCCTTCCGGGTTTCTTCCACCATAAAATCGAGTTCATTACAGCTGACTTCAAATTCGGTGGAAAGTCCTGAATGGGTTTCATTTAAAAGCTTTCCAAGGTATTCTGCATTGCCTTCCGATAAAGCTTTGGCAGCTTCCTCTACTCTTTTGATTTCCTTTAGAAGATACATGCATCTTTTGTAGGAAATCTCCCCTATTTCGGATCGTACTTCATCAAGCATTTCAAAGCTGAAGTCCCGGAATTTCTGTACATCGGGAAATCTTTCCCACAATACTTTTTTGCCATTGTCTACGTCTCTTCTCCGGTCGTTGTAACCGGAAGTGAGGTGTGTATGCTTCACACAGCTATCGAAAAGAACAAAACTATATCCATCCACATTGGCTTCAAAATACTGATGATCCAGCGAATTGCAATCAAGCATGATCACCTGATGTTCCTTTCCGAAAACGGATGAAAACTGATCCATAATTCCGCATTTAACACCTACGAAAGTATGTTCGGCTTTCTGCCCGATAACTGCCAGTTCTTTTTTGGTGAACCCCAAATTAAAAAGTTCATTAAGAATATAAGCAAACCCGCACTCCAGTGCCGCAGATGAAGACAGGCCCGAACCCATCGGAATGGTACTGCCGAAAGCGATTTGCAAACCTCCTATACTCTTTCCGGATTCCTGCACGGCATTGAATACGCCCAGTACATAATTAACCCACATCTGTGCAACCGGAACCTGTTTTTCATTGACTTTAAAGCTGAAAGAATCATTAAAATCTTTAGCATAAAAAGTACAGATGTCTGAATCCACAGTCTTTTTTACAGCAAAACAGATATGCTTGTCAATAGCCGCCGGTAATACAAAACCATCGCTGTAGTCCACATGTTCACCAATGATGTTGATTCTTCCCGGGGCGAGGAAAATACGTTCCGACTCTGAATGAAATACCGACCGGAATGCTTGCGAAGTATCGCTGATTAATTGTTCCTGCATAGATCTGCAAATATATTTTGGATAAAAAAGTTAAGTTTTGAAATGATGGATAAAGTTAACCATTTCCGGACGATTGAGAGCATTACTCATTTGGAAAAACGATTCCTGCAAGATTCCGGATCCGGTCTAAAGTCTGCATCAATAAAATACTGTAAGCATGAGGAACTATCGTACTTTCGGTAATTCCCTTCAAAAGACAAGCAGTTGCATGCCGGGCTTCATACTGATACCCTGAACCCTCTTCTTTTTCTGTTTGGACAACGGTCTTTTTTCCACCCGCCTCATGTTCCAGAAAAGACGTTGCATCGTAGAAAGGCGATGTTAACGTCAATCGGCCCAGCGTTCCGCAGATCTCGACCTCCGTTTCCAGATTCGCCGAGATCGAAGAAAACAGACTGGCCATTGCCCCATTGTAATATTTAAAAACAACAGCACATTGCTCGTCTATTCCCTGGTCGGTAGGATTAATGCTGACGCTGATCTCATCAGGCTTTCCTAAAATATCCAAAGTGGTGAATACATTGTAAATCCCGATATCCATCAACGAGCCGCCGCCCAATTCAGGATTTAACAGGCGGGAATGTGGTTCGGCATTGGATCGGAAACCAAAATTCGCCCGAACTGTTTTGATCTCTCCTAACTCTCCGTTTTTAACCAGTCCGATCATTTTCTGATAATGAGGAAGAAATTTAGTCCACAAAGCATCCATCAGAAATAAATTTTTCTGTCGGGCCAGCTCAATCATTTCCGAAGACTGTCTTGTATTGAGGGAAAACGGTTTTTCACAAAGTACCGCTTTACCATGGTTCAGGCAAAGTAAAGTATTGGGATGATGAAGGTTATTAGGCGTTGCAATATAAACAATATCGATTTCGTTACATGCTGCCAGTTCTTCATAGCTTCCAAAACGTAATGGAATATCAAATTCTTCACAAAAAACTTCCGCATTTCGAAGCGAACGGGAGCCCACGGCAAACAGTTCGGCATATTCCACCCATTTCAGGTCCGATGCAAACTTATGGGCAATGGTTCCCGTTCCCAGAATTCCCCAACGTATTTTTTTCATCTTTTTTGATGAACATTTAATTCATCAGGATTTAAAATTATACTTAAAGCTTATTTCCTTTTCATTACTTTTTTAGCCGCTTCTACAATATCGTTGGCTGTTAATCCGTATTTTTCCATCAGCTGTTCCGGGGTACCGCTTTCTCCGAAGCTGTCGTTTACCGCAACATATTCCTGAGGAGCAAGATGTTCTGTAATGAGCAGCTGTGCTACACTGTCGCCCAGTCCTCCTAAACGGTTGTGTTCTTCAGCTGTTACCACACAGCCTGTCTTTTTAACGGAGTTTAGGATTGCTTCCTTATCCAGCGGCTTGATGGTGTGGATGTTAATGATTTCCGCATCGATTCCCTGCTCTTCCAGGATTTCGCCGGCTTTGATGGCTTCCCAAACCAAATGTCCGGTGGCAACAATGGTTACATCTTTCCCTTCGTTCACCATCCAGGCTTTCCCGATTTCAAAGGTTTGATTTTCATCGGTAAAAACCGGAATCACAGGACGACCGAAACGCAGATAAACCGGACCGTCGTAATCCGCAATCGCAATGGTAGCCGCTTTGGTCTGGTTGTAATCGCAGGTATTGATCACCGCCATTCCCGGCAGCATCTTCATCAGCCCGATGTCTTCCAGGATCTGATGGGTCGCACCGTCTTCTCCCAAGGTAAGCCCGGCGTGGGAAGCACAAATTTTCACATTTTTCCCGGAATATGCCACCGACTGGCGAATCTGGTCGTAAACCCTTCCGGTCGAAAAGTTGGCAAATGTTCCGGTGAACGGAATCTTCCCCTCGATAGCCAAACCGGCTGCTATTCCGATCATGTTGGCTTCAGCAATTCCGACCTGGAAAAAACGTTCCGGTGCTTTTTCAATAAACTTTTCCATTTTCAGGGAGCCGATAAGGTCGGCGCAAAGGGCCACGACTTCAGGGTTTTTATCAGCAAGTTCTGCAAGGCCTGCCCCGAAACCGCTCCGGGTATCTTTTTTTTCTGTGTAGGTATATTTTTTCATTTTTGAATCTGTTGGTTGTTGTTGGTTTTTAACGCAAAGCCCGCAAAGATTTTTTTTCTTACTGAGAATCTTTTTCGTTCGCAAAGGCGCTTTGCTCAGCTAATAAAGTGCATTTCTCAAGGGAATTTTATTCGCTGTTTGACAAAATATTTCTTTTTTAATGTATACTAAAAAACTGTACAGGTCACCTCTACGAGGTTTTGTGATGCTGAATTCTCTAAATCTATTATCAGTTTGCTCCTATGGAGCATTTATTATTCTAAGCCTGTTAAATTAAAGCCACAGCGTGGCGAACTGTTAATAGAAAATTGATTCCAGAGCATCAAGCTCCGTAGGAGCGACCTGTAATAAGTAAACATCAGAGCAAATTCACTTGTCCTTCGAGAAAAAATATTTATCTTCTGATTTTTATTATAATTAATTTGTTTGGACCGGCAAATCTATCTCTTCTGAGTTATTCTTTTATTTGAATCGATGAATCTCCTTACCTGATTTCTCGCAGCCCGGCTTGAGTGAACTCTTCGACAAACTCAGAGTGACAAAGCGGGAGGCCTTCGACAAGCCAGGATTAATTCCAAACGGATTAAGCTGCCCAAATCCTTATTCAATTAATAATCGCCCAAAGTTTCTTCCAGTTGGTCCAATGCTTTTGCCAATTGCTCGTCGTTTGGGGCTTTTCCGTGCCAGGCATGGCTTCCCATCATGTAATCGACTCCGTAGCCCATTCCGGTTTTCAGGAGAATACAGATCGGCTGGCCTTTTCCTTTCAAAGATTTGGCTTCGTCCAAGACGTTCAGAATATCCTGCATATCATTTCCTTTTTCCACTTCCAGGACTTTCCAGTCGAAAGCTTCAAATTTAGCTTTAAGATCACCTAAAGAAAGTACTTTGGAGGTCGGCCCGTCAATCTGCTGTCCGTTATAGTCTACCGTAGCGATCAGGTTATCTACCTTATTGTGAGAGGCGTACATGATGGCTTCCCAGTTCTGCCCTTCCTGCAATTCGCCGTCGCCATGAAGGCTGAAAACCAGATGCTGGTCTTTGTTTAATTTCTTTCCGACCGCATGGCCGATTGCCACCGACATGCCCTGCCCCAGCGAACCGGAAGCGATACGGACCCCCGGAAGATGTTCATGCGTGGTAGGATGGCCCTGCAGCCTGGAATTCAGTTTCCGGAAAGTAGCCAGTTCGGATATGTCGAAATAGCCTGCATGCGCCAGAACGCTGTAAAAAACCGGTGAAATATGGCCGTTGGAAAGATAGAAGACATCTTCGCCTTTTCCCGTCATATCAAAACCTTCTTTTCTCTTCATCGCATCGAAATAAAGAGCGACCAGAAAATCGGTACAGCCGAGTGAACCACCGGGATGTCCCGACTGGCAGGCGTGAACCATTCTTACAATATCCCTGCGGACCTGTGAAGCGATGCTTTTTAATTTTGAAATATCATGCATACTGTTATTGCATTTTTTGTGAATCTTTGACGAACTGTTCCAAACCTGAATCTGTCAATGGATGTTTCAGTAATGAAAGTATCGGCTGAATCGGGCAAGTCACAACATCAGCACCGATTTTGGCGCAGTTGATGATGTGCATTGAATGACGAACCGATGCTGCAAGAATTTCAGTTTCATAGCCATAATTATCAAAAATGGTTCTGATTTCCTGAATTAAATGTAAGCTGTCCGTAGAAATATCATCGAGTCTTCCCAGGAACGGCGAAACATAGGTTGCTCCGGCTTTTGCGGCTAAGAGTGCCTGTCCGGCAGAGAAAATCAGGGTACAGTTTGTTTTGATCCCTTTGTCGGAAAAATATTTTAAAGCTTTGATGCCGTCTTTGATCATTGGGATTTTCACCACAATATTCGGATGGATCTGGGCTAAAATATCGCCTTCTGCAATCATTTCTTCATAGGTTGTCGAAAGAACTTCTGCCGAAATGTCGCCGTCTACGATGTCGCAGATGTCTTTGTAATGTTTCAGAATCGCTTCTTTCCCGCTGATGCCTTCTTTTGCCATCAGTGACGGATTGGTAGTTACGCCATCCAGAATTCCCAGGTCGTTGGCTTCTTTAATCTGCTCTAAATTGGCAGTGTCGATAAAAAATTTCATTATAGATTTTTATTGTTATTAATTATTTATTTAAGTAGTAAGAGTTAACGACCAGCTTTTATTATTTCAATATTATAGCGCTCTGAATATCATTCCGGTTTCTATGTCAAAAGTGCTGTTGAAATTTTATTATAACTAGCCAAACAACTTTTATTTTATTTAAGTGTTAAATTTACACTTAATTAATTAAGCAAACAACTTCCTGTCTTAAAAAAAGATTCAGAAAGTTCTCGCTTAGGTTTTAATTAATTATGGTGTCCCATATTAAGTTTGATTTTCTTCAGGTCTTCCAGTTCGTTCACCGGACGTTCGATGTCATACGGAATCGGCCTTTTGGAAAAAGTCTGGAAATACAGCAGGCAGGCATCTTTCCACCAAACCGCATCTTTCGCCTGGATTTTTAACTTAGACTGAACCTCAGAGAATCGCTGCTCATCGATATACGGCTGCATCCGGTCCCAGGTTTTCTGATATTCCCTTACCTGATGAACACCCGAATCATATTTGTAGCACAATTCGTCCCAAAGGGTTTTGCCGTCTTTCATTTTATAATCCCAAGGTACATGATGGAACCAAAGGATCAGGTTTTCCGGGCAGGTTTTAGTGTTTCCGTAGATTTCGTTTAACGGCGGAAAATATTCGGACACGGCGTTGCTTCCGGTTTTGGTTCTGTCGAAACCGATTCCTTTTGCGTCGGCCTGATGGTAATACACCGGTGACCAGTCAGGTCTTCCGCCTTTGTAATCGCCCCACGGTTCGGGACCGTAATGGTGGTTCCCGGCAAAAATGTGGTGAAGACCCAGAGGCATCATGTAATCCACCACTGTTTCACGGGAAGTGAGCATCATCTGTTTTACCGGACTTACAAACTCCGGCTTGTCGGTAAAAGTCATTTTAATCCATTCGTCAGCGATCTGATCTGAGGTAAGTTCATGGTTCCATGCCAGTCTTCCAAAGGCATACCAGTTGGATTGGGCAAGCTGATGGCCGGTCCAGTTGGTGTCTTCTCCAATATTGGCAACCGCTGAAATCGCGGTTAACTTTGCCGGTCTTAACGTACCGTCCGTAATTTTTGCAATGGTAGATCCTTTGCCGTCCGAATAGGTATCGCTTTCCAGCGTTTCTTTAAATAAAGGGGAAAGAAATGCCAAATGATTGGCCTGTCCAAGGTATTCCTGGGTAATCTGGAATTCCACCATTTCCGATGTTTTTCTCAAAGCTCCGAATAAAGGGTTGAAAGCTTCTCTCGGCTGGAAGTCGATAGGACCGTTTTTGATCTGAATAATCACATTATCCCTGAATTTCCCATCCAACGGAACGAATTCCAGATAGGCCTGCTTGGCGCGGTCTTCCTTACTTGGGCTGTACACGAATGCTCTCCACATCACGATTCCTCCGTAAGATTTCAGGACATCAGCCATCATATTCGCACCGTCAGCGTGGGTTCTTCCGTAATCCTGCGGGCCGGGCTGGCCTTCGGAATTGGCTTTTACCAAAAATCCACCGAAGTCAGGAATCAGCTTATAGATTTCAGCAGCTTTGTCTTTCCACCATTTCTGAACATCTTTATTTAGTGGGTCAGAGTCTTTTGTATTTCCTAAAACTTTTGGCGAGGAAAAATTAACCGAAAGGTAAACTTTGATGCCATAAGGTCGGAAAATATCAGCCAAAATTTTGACTTTCTTTAGATAATCTTCCCGAAGCATATTCGGAGAAGCATTTACGTTGTTGAGAACGGTAGCGTTAATCCCGATTGAAGCATTTGCTCTTGCGTATTCTTCGTATCTCGGTGAAACGGTATTGGGCAGATCTTCCCATTTCCACAGTGAATGGCCGGCGTAACCGCGTTCAATCGTTCCATCCAGATTGTCCCAGTGGTTCAGGATCCTTACATCAAAAGAAGGTTTTTCGGTGATATTGAGATGATCCGTTGAAGCATTGGTTTGTTGCAGCCTCAGGATATGATACACACCGTACAGCAGTCCGATTTCTTTTCCGGCAGCGATCACGATTTTATTCTGAACGGATTTTATGGTATAGCCGTCCTTCAGGTTTTTCAGCAATCTTTCGGTACGGAGTTCAATTTCCCTGCCCTGCCAATGATTCATGAGTTCTTTTTTGGCAATGGCCAGCGTAGGACTTTTTCCGCGGGAAACGATCTTATCTGACGAAATGCCGTTCTTTGCCGGAAACCTCAGCCAGAGCTGACTGCCGTCTTCCGCAAAAACCGTTAATGGGATCATGAGTAATAGTACAAGGTAAATTCGGAAATGCTGCATTGGGATTTGCTTTAAATTTGATTTTCCGTAGGTTTTTATCTACGGCTGGTATTTTTTATAGGTTTCACCTATGGCTATTGTTGTTGAACCGTATGGGTTTCGATGATGGGTGCTTAAAACCATGTCAGAGCTTTAAACCCTGACATGGTTGATCCAGGATTACTGATTTTCTTCCAGCCCTTCGATGGTTTTTATTTTTCCGTCGTTATCATATTCGATTTCCACGACTTTCATGCTTCTCAGCCATGTTCTGCCGCCGCTTGGAACGGAATCATGGAAAAACAGGTACCACTTTCCTTCAAATTCCACGATGCTGTGGTGGGTGGTCCAGCCGACAACCGGTGTCAGAATTTCGCCCTGAAACGTAAATGGTCCGTAAGGATTATCACCGGTCGCATAGCAAATCAGATGTGTATCGCCTGTTGAATAGGAGAAATAATACTTTCCGTTGTATTTGTGCATCCATGAAGCTTCAAAAAAACGGTGTTTGTCGCCATGCAATAAAGCATTTCCGTTTTCATCAAGAATAAGAAGGTCTTTCGGCTCTTCACCGAATTCCAGCATATCGTCACTCAGCCTTACTACTTTTGACGGGATAGCCGGTTCGTCATCATTCGGAATAACGGCACATTCCAAAGCCTTGTTGTTTCGGTATCTCTGTAATTGTCCGCCCCAGATGCCTCCGAAATACATATAATGTTTCCCTTCGTCTTCAAACAGACAAGGATCGATGCTGTAGCTTCCCATCATCGGATGCTTTTCCGGAACGAAAGGCCCGTAAGGCTTATCGCTCACGGCTACTCCGATTCTGAAAATGTCGTTTTTGTCCTTTAATGGGAAATACAGATAGTATTTTCCGCCTTTATGAGCTACGTCACAATCCCACAACTGTCTGCCCGACCATGGAATATCCTTTACCGAAAGTACCACCCCGTGGTCCGTGATCTCTCCGCTCTCTACATTATCCAGAGAAAATACATGGTAATCATTCATATCGAAATGGTCACCGTTGTCATTTTCTTCGATGCCGCTCTCACGGTCGTGGGACGGATAGATATAGAGTTTGCCTTCAAAAACATGCACGGAAGGATCAGCCATATAGTCTTTCGGGAAAAGGTATTTTGCTTTGTTCATTTTTTATAGTTTAGACTTTTAGATAAATTGATATTTTAAATCTTGAAGGTTTGTTTGTATTTGCTAGACCTCATAGGTTTTAAAAACCTATGAGGTTTGATTAACAGATGATTACTTTTCTTTTGTTAAATCAATAATTTTTTGAACGACAGGTTTTGCCTGATCATTACGGTCGAAAAGAAGCGGGTAATCGGTTCTGCCTTTCACCGGGAAATCGTTTTTCCAGGACTGGTTGTCGGTAACGCCCCAAAGGGTGACTCTCCTGATTTTATCCTGATGCTTAATAAATAATCTGAAAAAATCCAGGTACCTGTTTTCCCATTCTTTCTGAACATTCTCCGGAAGTCCTTTGGTGTAAGGATTCATTTTCGCTTCATATTCCACTTTATCGGAAACGTTGGCCGAAGTCCCCCATGGTGACGGAAGAGCACTGATTTCCATTTCGGTAACATTCACTTTTACTCCGGCGGCGGCGTAATCGGTGATGGCTTTTTCATATTCATCCAGTTTCGGGTTGTCCAGTCCGACGTGGGTTTGCATTCCGACACCATCAATCCGAATTCCCCTGGATTTTAAATTATTAACGATTTTGGTTACGGTTTTTACTTTTTCCGGGAACCATTCATTGTAATCGTTGTAATAGAGTTCTGCATTCGGATCGGCTTCCTGTGCATATTGGAAAGCTAACGGAATAAATTCTTCACCCAGAATTTCGTAAAATTTAGATTTTCTGTAGGTTCCGTCTTCCATAATGGCCTCATTAACTACATCCCAGCCTTTTACCCGGCCTTTGTACCGGCCCACCAAAGTGGAAATATGGCTTTTCATCCGCTGTTTCAGGACTTCCGGTGAAACGTCTTTTCCGTCTTTGTCTACGAAAAACCATTTCGGCAACTGGGAATGCCAGATCAGGGTATGCCCAATGATGAACATCTTGTTTTTCTCTCCGAAAGCCACGAATTTATCGGCATCACCGAAGAAGAATTTACCTTCCTGCGGCTGAATGAACATGGATTTCATACAGTTTTCGGCCACGATGGAACTGAACTGTTTTCTGATGATGTCATCCGATTGTACATCGGTTCCGTCAATTTGCGGAAGGCTCATTGCCGTTCCGATGTAGAATTTATTTTTAAAAGCGTTTTTCAGGGAATCGCCGGAAGATGCGATCTGTGCTGTTTTACACGAGGCCGTAATGGCTAAAATTCCTAATAATGCAATGGCTTTCTTCATAATTAATTTTTTATAATTTATCCCGATGTCTATTAACAGGCCGCCCCTACGAGGCTTGATGGGTTGTCTGATATCATTGCTATTAACAGATTGCTCCCAGGGAGCTAAAATCAAAGAGATCAGTATCAATTCTCTTTTTTCCTTCTTTCTTTAAGATCCTGTTCGATCTGAACTTCCATTTTCTTATTGATTTTATAGAAAAACAGCAGGCCACAGGACAGGAAGAACGGAATGGCCGGGAAAATACTCACCAGCATTTTGGCACCACTGGCTACGGTTTCAGGCTGGATCACGTTTTCCGTACCTTGGGACGAAATGTATCCGTAATGCCCGATGATGGAAGAAACCAGCGAACTTCCGATGCTTAACCCAACTTTTAACCCAACCATCATGGCTGAAAAGATAATTGCTGTCGCACGTCTGTTGTTTTTCCATTCGGAATAATCGGCTACATCGGCAATCATAGCCCAAAGCAGTGGTGTGCTGATCCCGTAAAAGAATCCGTGAAGAATCTGAGACAGGAACATCAATCCTACCGACTTTGGCGGATAGAATATGAAAGCGACAATGAATAAGGTGGAGATAAATAAAGAAGCAATAAATGCATCTCTTTTACCGTATTTATCGGCAAATCTTTTGGAGAAAGTAATTCCGACAATCATCATGATGATCCCCCCGGCATTGAATAAACCGAATCCTGCCGATCTCGGGTCTTCCCCGAAGAAATTCATCCCGATGGAATTGAAAAAGTTGGTGATCGGTGAAATGAAAGAGGCCAGAGCCGTTTCATCTACGTAATTGTTGAAATAATAAACGTACGAACCTCCTTTCATCGCCAGGGTAATGAAGATCAATGCCGTTACAGTAAGCATAATGATCCACGGCTTATTTTCGGAAAGGTCTTTCAGGTCTTCTTTCAGGCTGGATTTCTGATCGGAAGTCGGAATAATCCTTTCTTTCGTCGTAAAAAAAGTAATCAGCAACATCACCGAGCCGATGATCGCAAGCCAGGTCATTACCGTTTCGATACCGGCTGCTTTGTCGCCATGCCCTGCGGACAGGATGATCGGAAGCATGAATACCTGCACGAAGAACTGGGCGAACATTACCGCTACGAAACGGTAGGAAGAAATACTGTTACGCTCTCCCATGTCTCCTGTAATTACTCCGCTTAATGCGGCGTACGGCAGGTTGTTGGCCGCATATAATAACAATAACAAAGAATATGTAATGGCTGCGTAGATCATTTTTCCTTTGTAGGAAAAGCCGGGTGTGCTGAATGCCAGAAGCGCAGCAATTCCCAACGGAACGGCTGTAAATAAGATCCACGGACGGAATTTTCCCCATTTGGTTTTGGTACGGTCTGCCAGAGCACCGATGACCGGATTGAATCCGAATCCTGCGATAAGACCGACAATCAGGGTAATGATAGAAGCATCTTCCGGCTTCAGTCCGTAAATATCGGTATAAAAGTAAGCGAGGTAGGTAACCAGGGTCTGAAAAACAAGATTGGCCGCAAGGTCACCTAAGCTATAGCCTATTTTTTCGGATACTGATATTTTCTGTGAATGATTAGTCATTTTAAAATATGGAAATTAAATTAATTTTTTTCTGTTGTAAACGGTGAAGCGGGAAGCCCAGTTTTGTTTTTCAGATTGCCATCGGGATTATCTGCCCAATCGTAGCGTACAGCTACCGGATTTTTAACGGCATCGTTCCAGACAATGACTTTCTTACCTTCCGTTTTTGCTTTCGCCCAGGCCCAGCTTCCGTCTGAATTTTTGATAGCAAAGCCTTTCAGTTCGGCAACCGGTGCAAGATCATCTGTTCCGGTTTTGAAAGAAATTGCGATTTTGTTTCCTTCCGTATTCATCGACTGATACACTGGTCCGTCTGCTATGATATTCTTCTTATCCGCTATTTTCAGTGCCTGGAAAGCAAGGCGGTCACCGACTGCTTTTTTATTCAGCGGATGGATGTCATTCCACTCTCCTACGTCGATGGTTACGGCAAGTCCGGTATTCGGAATGGTCTGGGAAACCATGCGCTGCTGGTCCCTCAGCTCGGCCCAGTTGCTTTCTATGGGCTGGCTTTTCGTTTCCATGAAGTTGGCGAGCTGCACAATCAGGAACGGTGCATTTTGTTCATGCCATTTGTTGCGCCAGTCGGTAATCATGGTCGTAAGCAGGTCGCCGTATTCTTTTGGTTTTCCGGTATTGCTTTCGCCCTGGTACCAGAGGAATCCTTTTACTTTATAATTGGTGAGCGGATTGATCATTGAGTTGTACAATCCGGTCGGTTTCCAGCGGATAAAGGTCTGTCCGGGAGCTACTCTCGGCATTTTTGTGCCTACTTTATACTTCCAGTTTCCGGTAAGGTCTATTTTCTTTCCTCCGACTTCCAGATAATACGGCTTGTCGGCGATGAACTGCCCTCTCCCGCTTCCGTTGGTAATCCGCACAGTGATGATGTTTTTACCATCCTTCAGTATGCCTGCCGGGATATCATACCAGCGCGGCGGATATTCATACGTCACATTTCCGACTTTTACCCCATTGATATACGTTACATCGGCGTCTTTGATTCTTCCTAAATTTAAAAATGCTGGTTTCCCGCCTGATCCGGCCGGCACATTGATTTCTTTTCTTAACCAAACCGTTCCGTCAAACGATCCTTCCTGGTCTTCCCACGATCCTGGAACCTTCATGGTTTTCCATCCGGAGTCATCGGTATCCGCTTTTTCCCAGTGCTGCGACAGTCCGGGATCATTCTGGTCAAGTTCGGTGTACCAGGTTTTGCTTGCTGCCTGCTCGCCGGATTCGGTGGATTTAATAAGATCATCGTTCTGCCATTTTTGGGCTTCATCGAGATATTCGGGATATTTTTTCAGGGAATTGGTATCCATCCAGGCCTGAACCGGAGATCCTCCGAGACTGGTGTGGATGATACCTACCGGAACTTTATTTTCAGCATTGATTTCTTTGGCAAAAAAGTAGGCCACGCCTGAAAAATCAAGAATGGTCTGCGGATCAGTGGATTGCCATTTACCGCCATCGAGTTCCGTCTGCGGTGCTTTGAAATTATATTTTTGCGGTACCGTAAAGAACCTTATGTTTTTATTGTTCGCCTTCTTGATCTCATCACCGTACAAAGGGGTCAGCCTGCGCATTGGAAGTTCCATATTGGATTGTCCGGAAGCTACCCATACATCACCGATCAGGATGTCTTTCAGCGTAATTTCGTTGATGGTCATTACGTAAGGTCCGCCGGATTTCAGTTCGGGAAGCATGATGTTCCAGTTCCCGCTTTTGTCCGCACTGGTGGTATAGGTTTTATTTAAAAATTTAATGTTTACCTTTTCGCCTGCATCAGCAGAACCCCAGATCTTCAGCGGCATATTCCTTTGCAGGATCATCCCGTCCGAAACCAGGGCAGGAAGTTTTACTTTGGCTTCCATCATAGAAAAACTGAAGATGCTGACAATCAGAAAAGACGCTGTTTTAGACTTATGGATATTCATGGAATGATATGAACTGTTATTTAAATTACTTGATGGATTTTTCATAGTTTTGGGTGAGAAGGCGGACTTCAATAATTCTTGAGGTTGTGGCCTGATCTTCCGCAAAGAATTTAACGGTAAGATTTTCTTTGCTTTTCTCAGAATCCGGTACCGGTAAAAGCAGATACTGCGGCGCACTTCCGGCTTTCCCTTCAAGCTTCTTAGCAAAAACATTTTTACCGTTGATTTCGGCATTCAGTACCCGTCCGGCGTTATTATCGAAATAGAGTACATAGAGGAAAGCTGCATTTTTCGCAGGGTTCTTCATGCGGTAGCTAAACCAGCCTTTGGCATCACGGAAATGGCGGTCTTCCATATATCCGGTGTTGGAATCCTTGCTTTCAAAGAAATGATCGGACTCCGGCTGCTGTTCGCCCAGCTGGATTTTATCGGCGGTAATCAGGTCGAGTTTCCGGGTTTCGGCTTCTTCCTGAGCTCTCTGCTGCTGTACGGCCTGTATCTTATCCCGGTCCGCCTGCGGCCAGTAAAGGATGTAGCGTTCTTCCTGAATGGTATAAAAAGGAACCAGCTGAAGTCCTTTGCCGAACTTTTCGGCAGGATACAATCCGTTGATGCTGAATAAAAGATTGGTACCGTTTACCAGCTGTACGTGGTTCAGTACTTCCGAAGCATTGCCTTCGATGACAGGGATTTCATTCAAAGGAATCTGTGGGCCATGAGCAATATGCCCGCCACGGCTATCATCGGCAAAAAGTCCCTGCTGGTTTTCTTTGCCGTATTTCGCTGCCAGAACGATCGGTCCATACCGGAAAGCAAAATAATCCGATTTATCGGGAAGCTGCTCTGCGGAAAGGTGCATCGGCATTTTCATTTCTACAACATCTCCTTTTTTCCATTTTCTTTTGATATTGATATAGCCGTCGGAATCAACAGGTACATTTATATTTTTTGAATTAATAGAAACCGCTATCTGTGCAGCGTTTGTCCATTCCGGTGCTCTCAGTTTAATGTTGATTTCAGATTTCGGAGCTACTTCAAAAACCAATTTGGTGTAAGGATTCTGCGGGAAGTTGTTTTCCTGTCTGAGCACCATTTTTTTCTCCGACCATTTGAGAACGGACGGGATGAAAAGATTCACATACAGATCGTTATCGGTATGCGCATAAATCATTTCCCCATACTTGGCATGGTTTTCCATTCCTGACCCGACGCAGCACCAGAAGCTGGTTTCCGGCTGGGAATAGACCCTGTAATGGCCGGGACGCATCGGCGTAAAGTACACAAAACCGCCTTTATCGGGATCCTGTGTGGAAAGAATATGGTTATACAAAGCCCTTTCGTAATAATCCAGGTACGATGATTCAGGATGCGTGGCGAAAAGAGCTTTCGTAAGCTTCAGCATATTATAAGTATTACAGGTTTCGGGACCTTCGATACTTTTTATCATACCGCTGAAATCATTTGTCGGGTTAAAATGTTCACTCACGCTGTTTCCGCCGATGATCGAAGAACGTTTGTGCGTAACGTTGTTCCAGAAAAAATCGGCAGCACTGTTCCACTCCTGATTATGTTCCAGATCGGCAATGCGTTTGAAACCGATCACTTTGGGGATCTGCGTATTGGCGTGGATTCCCGTAAGTTTATCTTCACCGTTCAGCAGCGGGTTCAGGATCGCCTGATGGGAAAAACGGTGTGCAAGCTTCAGGTATTTTTTATCTTTCGTAATATCGTATACATCTGCAAAAACTTCGTTCAGTCCGCCATGTTCACTTCTAAGCATATCCTGGATCTGCTCATCGGAAAGTCCGGAAACTTCATTGGCCATCCAGCCGGTGAGTTTCACAAGCATCTTCTTTGCTTTCTCACTTCCCGCATACCAATAAGCATCGCGCAGCCCGGAATAGGTTTTATGGATATTATATAAAGGAACCCAACGGTCGTTCAGCCCAAAAGCTGAGGAGCGGATGTTGCCTTCAGCAATTTCCTTCCAGATCTTTTTACCGTTCGGAACACCGGAAAAATAGCCGTTGCCGGAAAGATCCTGACAACGTTCCAGTTTATCGATCATATAATCAAGGCGCTGTTTTACCTTTACATCGCCAGTGGAAGCGTACATCAGTGCCAATGCGGAGAGATAATGTCCGCCGATATGGCCATCAAGGCCCGTATTTTCCCAGTTCGGGTAATTTTGCTTTTCAGGATTAAGGCCGGCTTCTATAAGGTAAGGGGCAAGCAAACGGTCGGGATCCAGGGACATGATATAATTCTTATCTGTCTGCATGGCCTTACTAAAAACACTTTCTGATAAAGCCACCTGATTCAACGGGAAATAACTGACGGTTTTATTCACCTGCCCGAAAGCGAGTGAGCCCAAACCCAAAATACATATCAGCGATTTTTTATTCATTAATAAATGTCCTTACAACATTTCTAAAAGTAAAAGAAAGAATCTATATGACAAAGAATTTTACAGAAACGGACAGTAAAATTTATAGGTAACATGATCATGCCCGCATAAAATACTTGTTTAAACACCCTTGCTTATCATAAAAAATAAGATTATTAAATAATGCGATTATCAGATAATTGTGCTGGAATTAATAGTATAAAAAATAGATAGCGCAAATTCAAAAGGAATTCATTATATTTATTTCCGGTACTTATCGTATTTTTAACATTAAGCATAACGAATGAAAAGGATTTAAAAAAGTACATTGTCTGATTATATTTTAACATATTTTTAACATTAAGTTCATGTGATTTTAATGTCTTTTATGAGAATTTTCCATGGAATTGATGTTTTTATTGTTCCCAAAACAAAGCTCAAGGACAAAATTTTCATAAATATCCTCTGAAATGATATAATAAAGTGTAAAAAATACATTTATATTTTTTTCAGGGTAATGAAAATCTTCGGGTAAAGGCTTACCTTTGTAAAAAAATAAAAGATGACGCAAGATTATTCTCAATTTCAGAGGCATCTGGTAGCAGTTGACTGCATTATTTTCGGGTTCGATGGCGAGCATCTGAAAATCCTTCTGGTGCAGAGAAATTTTGAGCCTAAAATGGGAGAATGGTCTCTGATGGGCGGATTCATCGGTGATGAAGAAACGTCTGATGAAGCGGCGCACCGGGTTTTAAATACCCTTACCGGACTGGAAAACATCTATCTGGAACAGCTTAATTCCTATACCCAGATCGACCGAGAACCGACTGCGAGGATTATGTCGATTTCCTATTATGCCCTGATTAATATTGAAAAGAATATCCAGATCAATGAAAAGTATAATGCGAAATGGTTTGACCTGAATGAACGTCCTGAACTTATCTTTGACCACAATGATATGGTAAAGGATGCCATTCTGCGGCTGAGGAGAAGAGCTACCACCAGGCCGATCGGATTTGAGCTCCTGCCGGAAAAATTCACGATGAAAGACCTGCAGACTCTGTACGAAGCCATCTTCAACGAACAATATGACAAGCGGAATTTCATCAGTAAAATCAATGCACTGGATATTCTGGTGAAAACCGAAGAAAAGGATATGACCTCATCCAAAAAAGGCTCTTTCCTATACCGCTTTGACGAAGGTAAATATCAGAAAAAGCTTGCGGAAGGGTTTATGTTCAAAATATAACAATCCTTCCCTGAAAATATAAAGCCTTTCAGCATGATACGCTGAAAGGCTTTACTTTTATATTCTTTCCATTTCCATTTTTCTCGGTCCCATGTCAATTTCCTGCTTCAGGACTTCACGGGTCTTCACATCAATATAATATGTGCTTTGTGCTTTCTTTTGTGAAATGTCGTCCGTTACGGAAACCATCCACACCGCTTTGTTTTTATAGGTACCTTTTTTTGTTCCGGTAACATAAGCTTTCATAATACCTTTTCCCAGATCCGGATTATAATCGAATATCGCCAGTTCCGTTGTATATCCTTCTTTCAGCGGGAGCCAGCGGATCAGCTGGGTGTATAAATTGCTGTCGAAGAATTTCCCGTCGGTAACTTCACTGATTTCAGTCTTGTTATTTTTGGCTTTATCCAGATAGTATCCTGTTACGGTATTTTTCTTTCCGAAATCCAGCAGCATATCGCGCTGGGTATTGAACGAAGTGTGTTTTACCGGTGAGAAATCCGAAAATTCCGCGATGGTCTCGTCTTTCCAGTCGGGCATATTTTTCATTTTCACCGTTGAATTTACGGTAATGCGGTCTCTGGATTTCAGGATGCCGGTATCCACGGTACCGATTTCAATTTTTTCCGTACCTTTTATCATATACCAAACCATTGAATACGATTCATTTTTGATCAATGAACGGTCGACCTGATTATTTTCAGGGGTTTGAACGGATTGTTGGGCACTGGAAAAAGCAGGCTGGAACATTATAAGCAGTGGAAGAATTTTTAATAATTTCATGAGTTTATTTTTCATAATTAGTGAATAGACCTGGGAATATGTTACAGAATTTTGAAATTTAATATGGTAATATTTTAACACGAATCCGAAGGCAGAAACCGAGTTACAGAGCTGGAAGAAAGGAAGCTGGATGCTGGAAGTTTTTTCTGACAACTTTACATATCAAATGATATTTATTGCACCTCATAAAGTGCATTTCTATTTAAAAATTCTGATCATTTCCAGATTTATTCTTTTAAATCAATTGAAATAAAATAAATGGTATTTAAATTAATTCGGGAGAATGACGCCGTTCCGTTAATCGGGCTGCATCCGATGCTGATTTATACCGCCTTTTCAGGATTTGGTTTAATCATGACCGTTCTGATCATCGGGCTGTACCCGAGCTGATATAAGTCGTCCTTTCAGGACTTTATGCTGTATTTCTCTTTTTACTTCTATTCCTGTAGTAACACCCAGCAGAAAAAAAGTTAACCGTCAAAAAACGTAAATTAAGACAAGCTTCCTGTGAATTTCATCCGGATGCCCTGCTGGAAATTGCTGATTGTTTTGAAAATTTCAATCAGGGTGACACGCTCGATTTTGGTAAGGCGGCTGATCTCGATATAATTGTCCGGCATTTTCTTTTCGATGTTGATCTGGTAAACCTGGTTTTTCAGGCGCAACGCCATCAGATAATAATACGAATGATGCAGCTCCTGATATTGTTCTTTGCTGAACACACCTGTTTCCTGTAATTTTTTCATCCGTTCGCCGGTATTCTCACTGTCGATGTGATGCCTTAAAGCATACACACGAAGCAGATCGACAATCGGGCTCATGGCGGTTTTGATGTCGAAGACTTCCGCTTTTCCGATGGTTTGTGTTTTGATCCGTTTGAAGAATGTTAGAGGCGGTTCGTACTGCAATGCATTTTTAGCAATGAAAGTAAAAAATCTTTCGTTTGGCACCTGCAATTTCTCCTGGATAAAATCTTTCAGTTCGTTGATAATGGATTCTTCACCGTAAATATAACGGCAGTCGAAAAGGGTGGAAAATTTCATGGCATTTTCGGGAACGGTTTCATTGATCCATTCTTCGTAATTCCGTTTCCAATGCGATAAAGAGTGGGTCCATTTCGGATTGCTGGCCATAAATTCGCCTTTGCAATACACAAAACCAATGGTATTGAGATCATCGGAAACCCTTTTGGCAAAGTCGAGAAAGTATTCACGCACTGTTTCTCGCTGTTCGTTGGCTTTATCTTCGTAAATGATGCCGTTGTCCTGATCGGTACTGAGTGTCTGCTCTTTCCGCCCTTCGCTTCCGGTGACCATAAACACGAATTTCGCCGGTGGTTTCCCGATCTGACGGATCACATTTTCGATCACTTTTACGGTAATGGTATCGGCAATGGTGGTAATGATCTGGCTGGCAATTTCCCCATGAACGCCGCGGCCCAGCAACTGATTGATCATATCCGGAACCTGAAGCCATTTTTTACGGAGCTCGATGGTGTTTCCGGCCTGCTTTACCGACTGGATAAAAACCAGCGGCGACTGTGCCTGCTCGCTCAACAACCGGTTCCGACTGAGGAATCCCGCCATATCACCGTCCTTCTCCACCAATAAATATCTTGTTTTGGTTTTAAACATCATCAAAACCGCTTCATAAAGGTAAGCATCGCTGGAAATGGAAACAATGGGATTATCCATGACTTCTGAAACGGCTTTCTGAGGATCGATACATTCTGCAATCACTTTATCCCGCAACGTAATATCCGTAACGTAACCGATAATTTTCTGATCGGTTTCCCGACGGATAAATAAACAGCTTACCTTGTTTTTCGCCATGATGCGGGCCACTTCAAAAATCGGGGTGCTTTCGGTGCATGAAACAATATCTTTAAAAGCAATGCTTTCTATTTTCCGTGAGTACAACTGATCCGCCGCAAAATAACTTTCCTCAAAAGACGCCGGGGTTTTCACAAAATGCGCGAATTCTTCATCCAGCATTTTCTTCCCGAAATCTGAAGTGAAATAATGAAAGAATTCTTCATACGCATTACAAAGCTCCGTAAATTCCTTTTTGGGCAGGGTGTACACCACCGTTCCTTTCTTCGCCATCACCGATTTCAAGGCCCGGACCCTGTTCAGCACAACGGAAATCCCTCCGAAACAATACGGTGAGTGATGAACTTCAATACAACGTTTATCCTGGGATGCATCGAAGAAAAAAGTTTCGTATTCGCCTTCCATAATGACATCCACGCCCTGCATCTCCGTCACTTCCTGACGATAGGCCAGGGTTTCTTTATAGAATGTTTTCTTCTGCATACTTTCGGATACTTCCTGCAATACGCTTTCCGGCAAAAGGCTGAAAGGCGGTGTTTTTTGTAAAAGCGGGATTAGATGTTCCATAAATTTATAAAGATTTTAAAACGGGAAAATGTAGTTTTTCAGTGATCAGTCGGTCTTTTTCATCCAGATCTTTTTGAGACAGTTGGTTCTGCCGGCGGATTTCAAAGAAGCAGCGGGCTGTTGTTGCTGCATCGATCATGGCATTGTGGGAAGGTTCTCCCGTTTCGTTCAGTAAGTACCGGCTGAGTTCCGGCAACCGCATGCAGGCGGCTGAACTTCCAGATCTATATTGACTGCTTTTCAGCATGGTACAGTAAAAACGGCTGTTTTCAAAAGGATTCGGTAGCCCTGCCCTCAGAAAATCAGCAGCGAGGATGTGAAGGTCAAATTCGAGGAAATGTCCGATGATCAATGGCTTGTATTTTGAAATATCATCTGCGAGGATTTCCAGCACTTCCCTCCTGCTCCTCCCACGGGACCGCAAAAACTCTTCAGTGATCCCATGAACCCGGAAGGATTCTTCACTGATGGTGAGGTCTTCCTCAAAAATATACCGGTCTTCCCTTTTTATCTCCGTTCCGTCTTCCGAACAGACGATCCAGGATACCTGAACCGCAGAAGGCCAGTTTCCGGTATCGGAATACGGCAGATCCCAGCGTTTGGGAACGGCAGTGGTTTCTGTATCGATAAATAAGAGGTAAGGGTTCACAGGAAATGTTTAAGTACAAATGTAAGTATTAAAATACAGTTTGCCGCCCAGCTAAATCCTTAAAATACATCTTTCGTTGATTTCAGGTTCATTTTTTCCCTGACTGGCTATGATCATACCAATTGGTGTTAGTGAACAGGCAGAAAGCTGCACATTATTTTTTTAGCGATGATCATGTGGAAAAGCTGCTTAACATTTGTTAAGCAGCCTTCTTAAATCAAAAGAAAAAGAAAAGTTACCGGGACATACGGGAGCTTTAGTGGACCACTTTCAGGATGTCTCCTGTACGGTACAATGCTCCTGCAGGCAATCCGGCTGCCGACGCCGCAGCATTATCCGCATACTCATTGCAGCCTGAAATAATGGCCGGGGTAAGATCTGAGGAACTTTTTACCACATGCAGTTTAGCTGCCGGTGCATTGGTTCCCAAGCCTACCCTGCCCTGGAAATAATTTTTTGTGTTTTCACCTTCCGAGTACAGGTTAAAGGCATTGGCTTCCGTATCCCCGGTAAACCGGAACGGTTTTATGTAAATCCCGTATGATTTCCCGATGGTATTCTGTGACTGTCCGCTCGTTCCGTCAATTAATAATCCGTACAAAGCATTGATATTGGCTGTAATATTATTGGTAGACGCGAAATTGATGTAGGATCTTAACGGTGCTGCATAATCTGATACATTGACAGTTCCGGAAGTCCCAGTCACTTCCATACCAGAGGTTGTCCCTGTCATATTAACGGTATTTACCGTCCCACCCCTAACATCTGCCTGAGCTATAGACTTACCGCCTGAAGCATTTCCTGAGGCATTCAGAACATATCCCGGCAGAGCCGTGAGGGTACTGTAACCACTATACCCGTACAGGTCACCTGTTAAGCTTAAATTTCCCATATTGGCACTCACCAGAGTAGTGGAAGCATTTCCAGATACCGTACCCGATTTCAGTTCTCCTCCCACAGCTGCTACGGAAACGAGTGAAGCAATTCCGGATACTGATTTGGATGAATTGTCTTTCTGTCCGGTAAGATAATAGGAGAAAGTGGCACTTTGCCCTCCCCTTGCGACTTTTGATACGTCGACAGCTGTATTATCCAGCCCGACTACACCTCCTGTTCCTGATTCAGAATTATCCAGCAGGTAGTTATACATCCCTGTTTTGGCTCCCTCTTTATTTGAAATAATCTTGTTCTGAATTCCGAAAGAACTCCCGGTTCCGCCTGAAGTGTTATTTTCATTAACATAGAGGCTGGTGTTGGGATTAGCTCCGGGATCCAGTCCTATCCCGATCTTTCCTTTTTGGTAAATATTCTGTGTATTCAAAGCGGCAGGCAGATTGGTTCCTGAAATATTCCACGGACCTGCTCCTCCTATTTTTTTCCATAGGGCGCCATCAAAATAATAATATCCAATAGTGGTGACCTCTGCTGTCTTTGCGGTAACATCATCGGCTGTAGAGCTTGTAGCATTGGAAGCATCAAGGGCTTCTGTAATATAAACTATTGCTCCCGTCTGATCGGTTGCATACAGCTGATCCTTAGCTTTAAGTTCTGTACCTTTCAGCTTTGGGGCTATAATACCGTCTGTTTTGGTAAGGTCTGCCGGTACAGACCGTACATCTAATGTTGCTTTTGGGGAATCTGTATTAATACCCACCTGTGAAAGGAGCATGGAACTGAACAGAACTCCGGCTGTAAGTGTTAAATTTTTGATCATAATTCTATTTTACAGCAAATAACGACTTAACGGATCAGCAAAAAAAGAATCATAGCTCTGAAATACGTTATTTCATAGCTAAAATAAAAAATAATATCTATAATCATCTAACAATCAAATATTTATCTTCATTAATCTGTTTAATGAATGCAGAGGGCGACATGCCTGTTATGGTCTTAAAAACAGAGGTAAATGAGCTGTACGGCAACCCGCACTCCTCTGCCAGATAGGTAATTTTGTAATTGCGGTAATTTGGTTCGGTATACAGTTTATTGACGATGTAAGTAATTTTCAGTTTGTTGATGTAGTGATTGAAATTAGCAGCCTTATGCCTGCTGATTATATTGGACAGATAAGTAACATTGGTTCCCAGCGACGCAGCGAGAGATGCAATCGTCAGTTTCTTATGGGTAATCCTCTCTGACTTCTCAAATTCTTCGAGTTTTTGCAGGATCTCCTGTTCTTTTTCTTCCGAAAGTGATACCACAGGGGAAGCAACCTCCCTTTTTTCCTGAACGGGACGAGTATCCTCAATGAAATGATGCACCAGCCGGTCAACGGCCCGCATGTATAGTTCCCTGTTTTTTTTAGCTTTCTTCCTGTACAGAAAAATAATCATGCCTGAGATGAGCAGTATCAGTAAGAGTAACCATCCCAGAATCACTTTTCCATCTTTCTGAACTGCGATTTCTTTTGTTAGTCCTTCCTTCGATTGTTTGAATGCCAGAGACACGGCATTGTTTTTTTCAGTAGTGTAATTGTTGTTAAGCGTTACATATATATTGTAGTTTTTTCTCGCATTGGCAACATCCCCTAACTCCCCATAAGATTTGGCCAGCACTTCATGCAGAGAACTTCTAAGCTTCGTATCTGGAAAATCCATCAAATGTACCCCCTTTTCAGCATAATTCACCGCCCGCCTGTAGTCTTTTTTTTCATCATAAAGCTTGGCATAGCTTTCCATAAGGTAGGGAACAATAAACTTATTTTTGTATGCCGAAGCAATATTCTGGCTGATCTTAAAGCATATTTCGGAAGAATCATATTTTTTCATGAACAGATAAGACCCGCCCAGCAACAAATAATCCTGGGCTTCCTTCTCTGCCCTTCTGGCATCTTTCTTCAGGTTTTTCAGGATGGCAAGGGACTTTTTATAGTTCCCGGCGGCAGAGCGGTATTGATTTTCACCGTATCTGGCATTCCCGATCTCATAAAAGACAGATGCCTTTGTATGGAGGCTTTTATATGTTGCCGGAAGCTGATCGAGCATTACCAACGCCTTGCCGTAATTTTCCAGGGCTTCATGATTGAGGTCCAGGCGCCTGTAACATTCAGCGACCGAACATAAGGAAACTGCTGATGAATATGTATCATTAAGCTGGTCCGCAATTTCTTTTGCCTTGAAAGAGGAATGGAGCGATAATCTGTTTTTGCCCATGACAGAATAAGATCCGCTCATCAGCTGATATGCCCTCATTTTCTGCCGGGCAGTGGCTTCCGGGTTCGCAATAATTTTTCTGGCATCAGATATCGCTATTTCAGGATGATTGCACTGATGGTCTGAAAATCCTTTTTCCAGGATGCTGTCAACCTGAGTCTGGGCACAGGACAGCTGAAAAACAACCAGGGTAAGCAGTATGTAGAGTTTCATCATAAATCTTTAATGTTTTGCACAAATATAAAATAAAAGCCTTTATGTAAGCCTAAAATGCTTGTTATGATCATAGGCGGAAAACATTTTTGATGAGCTGATGATGATTTCAAAAAATTAACAAATTAAACTGATTCATTAGAGGGTACCATTAGTTTCTTTTACCGATCCATCCCAGGTGCGTATGCCTGAAATCATCAGTGAACTTCAGTCCGTAGCCGAAAATCCGATCCATGGAAGAATGCCCCAACAGGATAATTCCTACCAATTCTACTTCCGGAAGATGAAGGAAAAATCCGGTAACCAGAACGAAGACGGCTGTCATTTTGTGATGAAAAAAGTTGTAAAGCCATGCTCCTGATTTAGGATTGAAGAGATAACCGGCCATGGAAACATCAGGGAGCAGGATGCAAAGGGGAAAAAGCCACCAGGAAAATTCCAGCTGACTGAACAGAAAGACTGATAAACAGAATTGTGCAATTTCTTCAAGTATCAGGAGATTTTTCATTGGATTTGTGATATGTTGTCTTTGAATGATACAAATATCCGTCGCCCTGAAATTTTTTCGCTTGACAAAAGTCAAGATTTTTCTGTCTGCCGTTTCCTGATCCTGCTGAACGTTTCAGGCGTCATTCCCAATACGGAGGCAATATATTGGAAAGGGACCTGGGTAAAAAGCTCTTTTTGATGGTCAAAATACCTGTTATACCGCTCTTCTGCTGTCATTGACAGGTGAGAAAAAATCCGGTCCTCCATCATCATGAAGCATTTGATGATGAACTGTTTCTCGATTTCGTTCCACTTCGGAAATTCTTTACAAAGTTTCTGATAGTCCGTTTTCGTGATAGTCAGCAATTCCACTTCGGTAAAAGCCTGTATATTCCACCGGTTAGGCTGATGGAAAAAGAAACCCACTACTTCCGTAATAAATGAATCAGGAACAGAAAGCCATTGGGTGATTTCCTTCTCCTCTGAAAGAGCATAGATGCGCAATATGCCGGATTTCACGATACTCAACCGGTTGCATCGCTGGCCTGTCTGGGTGAAGAATTCATTTTTACCAAGCTTTTCCTCCCGGAAATACATGCAGATGGTATTGAGGTCGTTGGCGCTGAGCGCCCCGAAATGTTGCTGGATCAGTGTGGTAAAGTCGGTCATTTAAACTTTTTAGGTATACAATACAATTTAGAATTTTTTAATTTTCAAATTTTTCTTCAACATTTGCTAAGATTTCGCAGTCACAATATCCACCATTTTCAGCTAACCAATCCAGAACCATCTCAATGTTTTCTATTTTTTTATTTTTTAAAAATGTAGCTGTTAATATATTGGTATCATCACATCCGCTTTCTTCCAATTGATCATCCAGATAATCGAATAGATTTGCTAATATTTCCCTATCAATAGGTAAGCTTTGCTCAAATTCCTGTTGCTGTTTCTGACGTAATTCACTTAAAATCCGTTTTCTTCTGGCTTTTTCATCTTTATCCATAACTTTCCTCTTTTATCTTTTAACTAAATCTTTTTATGATTGATCAAATTTACAAATTACATCATAAAATAAATAGTCACTAACCTAATTGCAAATTCTGATCACTAAAATAAGATAGCACACCTACGGCGTGCTCAATGTATGCTTCTGATCATATGCTACACAGATAGTATTCCTACGGAATAATTTTTAAATAATGAAATGGTGATTTTAAATATCTTTTTCAGAAACAACCGATCTTTTAAATCGGCTAAACATCTTCAATTGATCAAAAGTATGTCAACCATTGTATAGTCAGAGAAATAAATAAAAACAGGACACCTTGAGGCATCCTGTTTCTATTTTTATGGTATTGAAAATTACCAGAATCTTACATAAATAGCCGTAAGTAGTAATAATGTAACTACAATCAGTATCATCGTTCTTGGATCTACCTTGAACATTTTGCTGTCGATGGCAAAAGCTTTCGGGTTGACTTTCGGGCCGGCTAAGCTGATCAGGACCATCACGACGATGGTGATGAAGAACGACCACCCCATGTTGATGAGGAACGGGATTTCGGTGATGGTATGCACCACGCCGTTTTCCAGTTTTTCATACGTGAATGCCGTATACAGCCATGTTTCTTTTCCAAAGATGCCGATGGCAAAGCTGTTGAAGAAGATCGCTAATACAAAACCTAAGATTACTCCTACCAAAGCAGCCGTTCCTGTTGTTCTCTTCCAGAACATTCCCAGTAAGAACATCGCAAAGACTCCCGGGCTGATAAATCCGGTGTATTTCTGGATGAAGGTAAACCCTCCTTCTCCTCCGATGCCTAAGACGTCCGTCCAGGTAAAGAGCAGGGCAATAGCCATGGCTGAAATAATTACCCATCTTCCTGTTCTTACCATCTGGATTTCGGTAGCATCCGTTTTCAGGTATTTTTTATAGATATCCAAGGTGAAAATCGTTGAAATACTGTTTACTTTTCCGGCCAGGGAAGCTACGATCGCTGCGGTTAAAGCTGCAACGGCAAGTCCTTTCAGACCTTCAGGTAAAAATCCTAAAATTGCTGAATACGCGCCGTCTTTCACCCCGCTGAATCCCGGAAGCTGTCCTTTGGTATACAAAACGTAAGCTGCAATTCCGGGAAGCATTACAATGATCGGCATGAAAAGCTTTAAAAATCCGGCAAACAGAATCCCGGTTCTTGCCGTTTTCAGATCTGCTCCGAGGGCACGCTGGGTAATGTACTGGTTGCAGCCCCAATAGTTCAGGTTTACGATCCACTGCCCCGCAAAATACATCGCCAGTCCCGGCAATACCACATACTTCTGAACGTCCAGGTTCTGAGGCATTCCTAAAGTAGTCGTGGTTGTCGTTGGCTTATTCAGCATCAGCTTGAAATGGCCCGGCGCTTCGTTCATCAGGGTATTGAATCCTGCAAAAGCATTTCCAACCGCAGCACCGTTGATCCTTTGGTCAACAATCTGCAATGCCATGTATACGGTGGCAAAACCTCCGATAATCAATACGGCTACCTGGATCACATCGGTGTACCCGATTACTTTCATTCCTCCCAACCCGATCAGCAAAGCCATCAGCAAAAGGACGATCATAATCATGTGAAGATGCTCACCTCCCAACAACGTATCGATGGCCAATGCACCAAGATACAGAATGGACGTCAGGTTTACGATGACATATAAAAACAGCCAGAATACTGCCATGATCAGGGAAACCGATTTGTTGTAACGGGTTTCCAGAAACTGCGGCATCGTATAGATCTTGTTTTTAAGATAGATCGGAATAAACCATACGGCAATAATAATCAGGGCTACAGCAGCGATCCATTCGTAGGCGGCAACCGCTACCCCAACGAAGAACCCTTCGCCGCTCATTCCGATAAACTGTTCCGCCGAAATGTTGGACGCAATTAAGCTGGCTCCGATGGCCCACCAGGTCAGTGAACCTTCGGCAAGGAAATAATCTTTACTTCCTGTGGATTCGGATTTTTTCTTTCTGTAAATCCAGATCCCGTAAGAGGCTACCACCACAAAATAAATAAGAAAGATGATGATATCAATGGTTGCTAGTTTTCCCATACTTATTTTTTAACTGAAAATTTATAAATGGTTTTGGTCTGATACTTTTGTCCCGGCTTCAGTTCTGTAGAAGGGAAAGCAGGCTGGTTCGGAGAATCAGGATAGTGTTGTGTTTCCAGGCAGAAGCCGCTTCTTTTCTCGTATTTCCCGCCGGTTTTGGTATCAAATTTTCCGTCCAGGAAGTTTCCTGAATAGAATTGTACACCCGGCTGATCGGTCATTACTTCCATCACCCTTCCGCTGGCCGGATGGTATACGGTTGCAATGGTTCTCATTCCGTTTCCGTTCAGGATCCAGTTGTGGTCGTATCCGCCACCCAGTTTAAGCTGCTCGTCTTCCGCATTGATATCTTTTCCGATAGCTTTAGCAGCGGTGAAATCAAAAGGAGTTCCTTTCACCTCTTTCTGCTGTCCTACAGGGATAAGCGTTTTGTTCACCGGTAAAAATTTATCGGCATTGATCTGCAATTCGTGATCGGTAATCAGGTTGGAAAAGTTTCCGGAAAGATTGAAATAAGAATGCTGCGTCAGGTTTACGACCGTTGCCTTATCCGTTTCCGCTTCGTAAGAAATTTCCAGGGCATTATCGTCGGTAAGCGTATACAGAACCGTTGTGGTAAGTTTTCCCGGATATCCTTCTTCACCGTCAGCACTTACATAAGTTAATTTCAACGTTGGAAGTTTGGCATCCCTTATAGATTCTACCGTCCATATTTTAGTATGGAATCCTTCTTTTCCTCCGTGAAGGCTGTTCGGTCCGTCGTTTTTATCAATATCATACGTTTTGCCTTCCAGGGTGAACTTGGCGTTGGCAATCCGGTTTCCGTATCTTCCGATCAATGCACCGAAATAGTATGGATTACCGTTAAAGTAATCTTCAGGCTTCGTAAATCCAAGAACCACGTCTTGGTATTTCCCGTCTTTATCGGGAGCCGTAAGCGAAGTGATGATTCCACCGTAATTGATGACCTCCACTTTCATCCCGTTCTTGTTGCTTAACGTATATTTTTTGATGGAATCTCCTTTTGCGGTAACTCCGTAATCTGAAACCTGTACATTTTCCATGGTATCCGAGTTCGTTTTATTGTTGTTTTCCTTTTTATTGCAGCCGAAAATACATAAAACTGCCAATAAAATGAATAAACTGCCTCCTATTTTTTTCATAATACATGATATTTGTTGAAGAATTAACGGTAATAGATTTCATTCCAGCGAAGAGTGTTCTTAAAATCACGGATTTTCGTGTTTTCATCGATCACCAGCGATTCGATGTTAGCCATTTCTGCAAAGTCTTCCAACTGTTCTGCGCTGATGTTTTCACTGTAACACGTATGATGTGCACCACCGGCCAGGATCCATGCCTCTGCTGCGGTGTATAAATCCGGAAGTGGCTTCCAGAGTACTCTTGCCACCGGAAGTTTAGGTAGTTCTTCAGTGATCTCCAACGCTTTGGTTTTGTTGATTAATAATCTGAAATGATTTCCGAAATCCATTAAAGCAGCGTTCAGGGAATCAATATTTCCCCGGGAATTGAATACCAGACGAACCGGATCTGCTTTACCACCGATTCCCAGCGGATGAATCTCACAAGACGGTTTATCGGCTGCCAAAACAGGATCCACTTCCAGCATGTGAGAACCTAACACCGAAGGATTGGATGGATTCAAATGGTAGGTATAATCTTCCATAAATGCGTTTCCGCCGTGCAACCCCTGTCCCATCGTTTTCATGGCTCTTACCAGGGCTGCTGTTTTCCAGTCGCCTTCGCCGGCAAAACCGTATCCTTTTTCCATCAGCCTTTGTACGGCAATTCCCGGAAGCTGTTCCATCCCGTGAAGGTCTTCGAAAGTATCGGAAAATCCTTTGAAATTTCCGTCTTTCAGGAATTTTTCCAATCCTAGTTCAATCCGGGCAGCGGTTTCCAGTGATTTTCTATTGGCACCTCCTGAAAGCAGGGATTCTGCCATTCGGTATGATGCTTCGTATTCTTCGATCAGGGTTTTTACCTCGCCGTCTCCGATTCCGTTGATCACACTTACAAGATCCCCAATTCCCCAGGTATTTACCGAAAAACCGAATTTTGTTTCCGCCTCTACTTTATCACCATCGGTTACGGCAACATAACGCATATTGTCACCGAAACGCGCAAACTTGGCACCCTGCCAGTCGTCCCAGCCTGCAGCCACGCGGCTCCAGTCACCGATCTGTTTCTGTACCCTTTCCTCTGCCCAGTGTCCTACCACGACTTTCCTGTTCTTACGGAGGCGGCTCACCATAAACCCGAATTCACGGTCGCCATGCGCCGCCTGGTTCAGATTCATAAAATCCATATCCATCGTCGACCATGGAATATCCTGGTTGAACTGGGTATGAAGGTGCAACAAAGGTTTCTGCAAAGCCGTCAGTCCACGGATCCACATTTTAGCCGGTGAAAAAGTATGCATCCAGGTCACCACCCCGATACAGTCCGTGGTGTGATTGGCGGCTACCAGGGTTTCGAAAATTTCTTCCGTTGTTTTTACGGTAGGCTTTAAAACCACTTTTACAGGAATCTGTGACGAAGCATTGAACGCTTCCACGATCTTCGCTGAATGTTCGGCTACCTGCGCCAGTGTTTCAGGGCCGTATAAATGCTGGCTTCCGGTAATGAACCAGATTTCTTTCGTATTGAGAGGTGTTAACATAGTTTATAAATGATGATTGATAATTGATGATTGATTTTTAATGCGGTTTCTCATGAAACCTAACGGGTTTTAGAAACCCGTTAGGTTTATATGATTATTTTATGTTGAACCTTTTGGATTCGTTTTTCATCAAACCTCATAGGTTTTTAAAACCTATGAGGTTTATATTTTAAAGCAGCCAGAAGCTAAAAGCCAACAGCCAGCCGCCTGTTACTGTCCGTAATAAGCATCTTTGCCGTGCTTTCTTTCGTAATGCTTTTTGATTAAAGAATCTTTTAACCGGAGCGCGTCCGGATTGATCTGTCTTGTGAGGTAGGCCATTTCAGCAATGGTTTCCAGCACTTTGCTGTTATAAACGGCTTTTTCTGCATTTTTCCCCCAAGTGAACGGACCGTGGTTTCCGATCAGCACCATTTCCACTTCCTGAGGAGAGAGGTTTTTCTCCCTGAAACAGTCGAGGATCTGGATGCCGGTGTTGTATTCGTAGTTGCCTTCGATCAGGCGGTCGTCCATCGGAGGTGCACACGGAATATCAGATGTCAGGTGATCCGCATGGGTGGTTCCGAAAATCGGGATGTCCATCTGCGCCTGAGCCCAGGCCACAGAATAAATGGCATGGGTATGGGAAATCCCACCGATGTTTTCCCAGTTTTTATACAGGTACGCATGGGTCTTGGTATCGGAAGACGGTCTCAGCTTTCCTTCGATGACATTCGCATCGTAATCCAGGATCACCATATCTTTCGGCTTTAAATCGGCATACGGAACGCCGCTCGGTTTGATGGCGAAAATGCCTTCGTTGCGGTCAACAGCGCTTACGTTTCCAAAGGTATAAACCACCAACTTCAATGCATCGAGCTGCATATTGGCTTCGTAGCATTCCCGTTGAAGTTCTTTATATTTATTCATGTTGTTTGTTTTTTGGGATTAGGCCGTATTAAGGTTCTTAACCTTAACAGGGCTCTTAACAGCGCTTTCCGTAAAATCGGCAAGCTGCTGGTATTGCTGCATCAATCGGGCGTATTGCTGAACCAGTTCCGGCTGCGGATGGTATTCCGCTTCGAAATCGGAACCCATGTGACGGCTGGCTTCCTGAACACCAGGATAAACGCCGGCAGCTACGGCAGCATAAATGGCGGCACCCAACGCCGGAGCCTGGTCTGAAGCGGCAACGATGATTGGCATATTCAGCACATTGGCCAACGTCTGCATAATGAACGGCGATTTTCTGGCAACGCCTCCGATTCCGATCACTTTTTCGATTTTTACACCTTCTTCCTCAAAACGGTCGACGATTTTTTTCGATCCGAAGCAGATGGCATTTACCAAAGCTTTGAAAATATGCGGGGCTTTGGTTCCCAGGGAAAGATGGCTGATGGCCGCTTTCAGTTCCTGGTTGGCGTCCGGCGTCCTTCTTCCGTTAACCCAGTCAAGAGCTATCGGTAAAGCTTCATCGGCCGGAATTTTTTCCGCTTCATGGGTTAGATTTTTAATCAGGTTATTTTCAAATTCTTCTTTAAGCTGTGCCTTCTGTTCTGAAGAAATAATCTCGGAATGTTGCAGCATATTGTTTACCGGCCACATCAGAATGTCGCGGAACCAAGCGAGTACGTCTCCGAAAGCGGATTGTCCCGCCTCAAGTCCAACCATTCCCGGAATAACGGAACCGTCTACCTGACCGCAGATTCCTTTTACGGTTTTATCGCCGATAATCTCATTTTGGGCTACCATGATGTCGCAGGTGGAAGTTCCCATGATCCGGATTAGGGTATTCTCCTCCACTTTGGCGCCTACCGCACCGGAATGGGCATCAAAAGTTCCGACGGTAATTACGGTGGAAGTCGTTAAGCCTAACCGCTGCGCCCAGTCTTCATTAAGATGGCCGGCGATTTCGTCGGAGGTATAGGTTTTATCATATAACCGGTCCCTCAGTTCTCCCAAAGAAGGGTCGAGCCTGTTGAGGAAATCCTCGGAAGGAAGTCCGCCCCAGCTTTCATGCCACATGGCTTTATGTCCGGCTGCGCAACGGCTTCTCTTGAATGTTTTTAAATCTTTATGATCCGACAACAGGAAAGTAATGTAATCGCAGTGTTCCATCCAGCTGTGCGCTGCATTTTTTACGTCCTCATCTACCCTGTTGATGTGCAAAATTTTAGCCCAGAACCATTCGGAGGAGTAGATACCGCCTTCAAAACGGGTATAATCTTCGCCGCCCCAGGTTTTGGCAAGGGTATTGATTTCTTCCGCTTCACGAATGGAAGTATGGTCTTTCCACAACACCATCATGGCATTCGGGTTTTCTTCAAAGTCCGGCGTCAAGGAAAGAGCTATTCCCTCCTGAGTTACAGGCAACGGAGAAGATCCGGTGGTGTCGATACAGATGCTGACGATCTCTTCCGGGTGTACACCGCTTTGCTGAACCACTTCGGTGATGGTTTTTTCCAACCCTTCGATATGGTCTGAAGGATGCTGCCTGAACCTGTTCTTTTCAGGATTGCAGAAAAGGCCTTCTTTCCAACGTTGGTAGTAGCTTACGGAGGAAGCCAGTTCCGCTCCGTTTTCGGTATCGATGAGGACTGCCCGAACGGAATCGGTCCCGTAATCTAATCCTATAACATATTTTTTCATGAATGGGAATTCTTAATTTTTGATTATCTGTTTTAAATTCTGACTGAAATTCTATTTGATGTTAAATCGTTAAAAAATTAATTAAGACCCGTATAAGGGTTATTCAATATCATAAAAGCCGATTTACCATCTCAACAGATTTTGTATTTACATCAGCAAGTTGCGGGCGATCATAACTCTTTACAATTCTTATCTGTTCATTTCAGAGATTCAAACAAATATAAGATTCTTTTTAATTAAATGTAATAATCACACTTAATTTTTATTAAAATCTGATTATCAATTATTTAAAATCAATTTATTTTTAAAATCACCAATGACTGTGCAGGAATTTCTATTGTGAGCTTCCCCTTTTTTACTACTGACATCTCTTCTTTGGGCTGAATAGGTTCATTTTCAAAGCTGTTCTCAGTAGAAAGCTGCGGTGCGGTTAACGTAATTTTGGTGAGTTTTTTGCCTAGACTGATGTTTTCCGGATTGATGGTTACGGATTTACTTTTAGCATCCGTATTCACCAGTTTGATGATGGTTTCTTTACTATCAGCATCTTTTACCGCCGTAGCATACAGCTGATCCTGACCGGTTACGGGTTTACGATGATCAGTAATTTTCAGGACTTCCGTTCCTTTGTTATTGGAAAAGAGTTTCTGAACGTAGTAATTCGGGGTCGCATAAGATTTCAGATTATTAAACCAGATTAAATCCGGCGTCCACTGCCATCCGTCTGCGTGGGCGAAAAGCGGTGCATAAGATGTCATGGTCACCACATCCGCATTACGTTCCAGTCCGGTCATAAAAGCGGCTTCCGAAAGTGCGGTAAGCCAGTTGTTTTTATTGTCCGGTTTTACGACACCCACCGATTGCGCCGCATATTCCCCGGCGAAAACTTTGGGTCCGGAACGGTCGTATTTATCATATCTTCCTGCATTTTTCATAAACCATTCCGGGGAGTTGTAGTAATGTTCGTCAACGATCTGGGCATTAAGCTGTTTAAGCTCTTTCCAGCCGTAATCAAAAAATTCGCCGTCGGGAGAAGGTCCGCTTCCGGAAACGATCTTAATATCCGGATATTTGGTATGGATAGCCTTTTCAAAAACTTTATAGCGTTCGATATAATCTGCTCCCCATTGTTCGTTTCCAACCCCGATGAATTTCATATTAAAAGGTTGCGGATGTCCCATTTGAGCACGAATCTTTCCCCATTTCGTCTGGGAATCCCCGTTGGCAAATTCAATCAGGTCCAAAGCGTCCTGAACATACGGATCCAGATCTTCCATTTTTACGAGTTCGGCGGTATTAAACTGGCAAGCCATTCCACAGCTTAAAATCGGAAGCGGTTCGGCACCCAGGTCCTCTGCCAGCTGGAAATATTCAAAAAAGCCAAGACCGAAAGACTGCCAGTAATCAGGGGTAAGGCGATGCGCAAATCCGTTGTTCCATTTATTAATTAAATTTTCCCGTTCTTCTACTTTCCCAATTGTTTTTTTCCATTGATAACGCTCAGCAAGGGTTCTTCCTTCTACGATGCAGCCCCCCGGAAAACGTAAAAATCCCGGCTGCAGATCATACAATTTCTGCACTAAATCTTTTCGTAAGCCTCCTTTTCTCCCTTTCCAGGTATCCTGGGGAAACAGGGAGATCATATCCATATTCACGACTCCATTTCCGGTAAATGTGATTTGGAGCTTTGCTTTTTCAATCGTTTTGGAAGGAGTAAAAACCGCATTGTATTTTTGCCAGCCAGTACCTTTTATGATGTTGGAAACTGAAGAAACTGCCGTTCCGTTTTCGTCGACAAGACTGATATTGACGGCAGAAATGTTTCCTGAAACGTTTTCCAAATTAAAACTTAAGTCATATTTACCCCCCTGATGCAGCCCGATTCCCCGGAAACCTTCATTTTCCAGCGAATAGTTTTTATCATTCAGAATTGTGATCCTTGCGTAGTTTTTATTGGTTTTGGATGTATCGGTAATGATGGTCAGAAACCCGGAATCCAGATTAGGAGAAAGCGTTTTGGTATTAGGCTGCTTCCAGCCTGTCAGCGGTTCGTCGAACTCGAAGCTGCGGTTTTTGATCAGTTCGGCATAAATTCCGCCATCGGCCGCAAAGTTGATATCCTCAAAGAAAATCCCGTACATCGTGGGCTGGATTTTAATACCGGTGGAAGCTCCGTTCAGATCCAGCACATAGCTTGACTTCTGAGACTGAGCAGAAAAGAAAGTAACCGTCAGGAAGATCGCGGCAGTTGAGATGATATTTTTTGTTTTCATTAAAGTCTTTTTATCAATTAGATAGACCTCATTTAAACCTCATAGGTTTTAGAAACCTATGAGGTTTGGTAAGGTGAATCATTATTTTACTTTGAGCGGAAGGCTTTTTAATCCTGCATCGGCAGAGGTTCCGCCATACAAGATGGTATAATCGCCGGGTTTGGAGACCAGGTCATCCGCTTTTTCGTCATAGAACATGAACGAATCCGGAGACAGGGTGAGCTGGACCGTTTTAGAGGTTTTGGACGGAACGGCTACCCTTTGGAATGCCCTGAGTGTTTTTACAGGAGCCAACGGATCATTATTCCGTTTGATGTAAACTTCAACGACTTCTTCCCCGTTTTTTCCGGAAGTATTCCTTACCGGAACTGAAAGGGTTACATTTTCATTCGTACCGATGCTGTTTTTGCTGAGGGTCGCATTTCCGTAAGAAAAGGTTGAATAACTTAATCCGTGACCGAATGGATATAACGGCGTTTCTTTCATATATCGGTAGGTCCTTCCCTGCATATCGTAGTTTTCAAATCCCTTATGTTTGCTGGTTTTAGACAGCCCGTTATCCAGTTGCTCAATACTTTTATAGAAGGTAACAGGCAGTTTTCCGGACGGATTGTAATCACCGGACAGGACATCTGCTACGGCTGTTCCACTGGACTGTCCGCCGTACCAGGCGTTCAACAGGGCATCATAATTTTTTTCATCCTGCTCCAATCCAAGGGCGCTTCCTGTACACAACACGAAAACAACAGGCTTTCCGGTTTTTCTTAATTCTGCCAACAGTTCGCGCTGCACTTTCGGAAGCTCGATATTGGTTTTGTCACCGCCTTTGAAACCTTCTGCATTCACCATCATTTCCTCTCCTTCCAGGCTTGGGGAAAGTCCGCCGGCAAATACGATCACGTCGGCGTCTTTTACTTTTTCTTTTACGGCGGCAAAATTCACCGGATCTTTACGGTATACCTCAAAACCGATACTTACATATTTTCCTTTCTGGCTGTGACGGAGTTCTACCTGGTATTCTTTTCCTTTCTGCATCTGCACCGGGAATTCCGAAGGATGCCTTGCATCGGGACCTTTTCGGGTAGCCACTTCTTTCCCATTTACAAAGAGTGTATACACATCCGAAGTGGATGCGGAAAAGATTACTTCACCGGTATAGGTACTTTTAAAAATTCCTGAAATTTTTGCGGAGGTATTTTCCCTGCCGACGTTCGGGGCAAGCTGGGTACCGCCGAAACTGTTGTAGCTGATTCCGGTTTTATTAACGGAAATATTGGCCGGTGATCCTTTGAATTCATTGTTGTTGAAAAACTCCACCTTCATACCTTTTTCACCGTTTTTCTGACTTAAAAAGTTCTGGTACAATGATGTTCTTGAAGACGGATCGGTCACCTCACTTCCTTTTTCGTAAATGATCTCCGCATTGGGGAATTTGGTTCTGATCCCTTCCAAAATGGTCACGATCGAAGAAGGCGTTCCATTGTAATTCCCGAGCTGCATCAGTCCGTCATCCGCATTTGGCCCTACGACGGCGATTTTTTTGATGTTTTTGTTTAATGGCAGAACATTCTTATCGTTTTTCATGAGAACGATTGATTTTTGAGCCATTTTAAGGGCCTGCTGCTTATGTTCTTCGGAATCGACTACTGTGTACGGGATGCTGTTCCAGTGAACGGAAGATTTCGGGTCGAGCATACCTAATTCAAACCAGCCTTTCAGGATTCTGCGCATGGAAGCATCGATATCTTTCTCAGTGATCAATCCGCTTGAAAGGGATTTATTAAGATTATTATAAGTATCCCCGCATTCGAGGTCGGTGGAATGTTTCAGTGCATCTGCGGCGGTCGATTTTTCGTCCGGATGGGTACCGTGGTATTTTTTCTGGTAGAAATCGGCGAGTGCCCAACAGTCGGACACGACCATGCCGTCGTATTTCCATTTTCCGCGAAGGATGTCGCTCACCAGGAAATCATTGGCGCAACAGGGTTGTCCGTCGAAAGCATTGTAAGCACACATCACTTCCCTTACATTTCCTTCGATCACCAAAGCCTTAAAAGCCGGAAGATAGGTTTCGTAAAGGTCGCGGTGCGAAATCTCGGCGTTGTAGGAATGGCGGTTCCATTCCGGGCCGCTGTGGACGGCGAAGTGTTTGGCGCAGGCATGGGTTTTGAAATAGTCGGGGTCATTTCCCTGTAATCCTTTTACCGCTGCTACACCTAGGCTTGCCGTCAGGAACGGGTCTTCTCCGTAAGTTTCCTGGCCTCTTCCCCATCGCGGATCACGGAAGATATTGATGTTGGGCGTCCAGAACGTGAGTCCTTCGTAGCGTCCGGTTTTGCCGGCTTCATCGAATGAGCGGTTGTATTTGGCCCGGGCTTCATCGGAAATCATTTCAAAGGTTTTCAGGTGTTCCGGAACATCCCAGCTTGCTGCCAGCCCGATCGCCTGTGGAAAAACGGTAGCCGTTCCGGCCCTCGCTACCCCATGCAGGGCCTCATTCCACCAGCCATATGCGGGAATGCCGAGTCTTGGGACAGCTTTGGAATTGTCCATCATCATGCCTATTTTTTCATCTACGGTGAGCAGTCCGAGAAGGTTTTCAATCCGCTGGTCTACCGGAAGTTTGGTATTCCGGAACGGTTCCGTTTTAGCGGTCTGTGCCGATACTGCCGATGCAGTGCTGATGAGGAGGCTGATGCCTAAAGTGATCTTTTTCATATATGAATGTCAATGGTCAAACGTTGTGTAAGCTTTTCATCATTTAAAATTCATCAAGGGTTTGTGGTAATCTTTGTAAGAAGCACAAATATAGGATTCTCTTTTAAATAAATGTGTAATTAACACTTAATTTTTGAGAATATTGCCGATGCCTTGCATTTCAGGTGGTAGTTTTCACTGATAAAAACTTTTGACATAGAAATTAAAACATAAAAACTTGAAATGATTCAGTAAAGTTGAGTCAAGAGAATTTCTTTAACGCAAAGATCTTATTCTCCTTACGCATTATTTAGTGAGCAAAGATTTGATCGGCCAGCTGATCTGATGAAGCGGGCGTTCTATTCATCTATTTATTCAATCCGAATAACTAAACTTGCGAAAACTGAATAAAGAAGCAGTTATTATGCAAAATAATTGGTGAAAATTCTTGTCATTTGAGGGAATATTTTTAACCTGTACTGCTTCCTAATTTTATTTCAATAATAAATGGTTCTGATTTCACAAAATACATTAAATTAAGGCCTTGAAAATTAGTATCACTTATTCACCAAAAGCAAAACCAAATCCGAATATGAAATCCATTATTCTCATCTCATTTTTGATTACCTCTACCCTTTCTGCGCAATTGAGTACTTTTTCCGACCGCGAATTGTACCAAATGGGAAAAGTCTGGGGACTGATGAAATATTATCACCCCGCCGTATCGCAGGGAAAAACCGATTGGGATGGTGTTCTGCTGGAAAGTTTCCGTTCCGGCCCAAAAGAAGGAGTTGAAGGCATTGTTAAAAATTGGATGACCAAGGCAGACCAACAAAAGTTTGATAAGATCACTGAAAAAAATAATGAATGCGACAGTATCACCCTCCGTAATTTTGACGCTTCGTGGGTTAATAAATTAAAAATTTCGCCTGAAAATAAAACCCGCCTGACAAAATTGGCTAATCAACCGGCGGATGTCGGTTCATTTTATTCCAATACGGCTAAAAGCGGTATCTACTTTAGCAGTGCCAATGAGAAAGTTTATGAAAGTTTTTCAAAAGCGGTTAAAATGCTGGATCTGTTCAGGATCTGGAATGCCGTCGAGTATTTTTATCCTTATAAGTACCTGCTTGACCATCAATGGGATGAGGTTCTGAAAAAATACATTCCCTTATTCAGAAAAATCAATAACGAAAAAGATTACGAATCTGCAGTGATGCAGCTTGCTGCTGAGCTTCAGGATACCCATGTCGGAATTGAAAAGACTTATCAGTACAACGTAGTCGGGAAGCTTTCTTCTCCTTTTACTTTTCAGATCGTTGAAAATAAGGTGCTTATCACAGGAATAAAGGATGAGACTAAGATGAAAAAAGCCAGTCTTGAAGTTGGCGACCTGATTACTAAAATTAATGGCCAATCTATTCTTAAAAACATACCAAAAAAATCAAAGTATTTTGCCTTTTCTAATAAATCCGTCGAACTGCGTGAGGCATACAGTTACCTTTTCAGCGGTGACGAAGAAACCATTGCCGTGGAAGGAATTCATAAGAACGGGAAAAAATTCCGGACCACCGTGGAACGGATGAAGCGCATTTTTAACAATGAATGGGATAAAGACGGAATCCCGGATCTTCACCTTGTATACAAGGGAAAAACCTACAATTATTTAACGTACAATGAAAAAGAAAGCCGTCTAAACCCAAGCTTTCCCATAGATGATAAGGTATATTTCGAGTTTTCTTCATTGAAGGGAGCAGAAATCCCTTCCCTGATGGAACAATACAAAAATACCAAGGGGATGGTTTTTGACCTGCGTGGATACAACAACAACGGTTCCCTGCTTAAAGTGTTTGATTATTTACTGGCCAATCCCGTTCTATACGGGATAAAAACCCAACCCAACTTCAGCCAGCCTGGTAAATTCTGTTTTGTAGACAATATCGTGAATAAAGAGTATAAGTTTGCAGGAAAAGAGAATCCTGATCCGTACAAGGGACAGGTGGTCGTCCTTATCAATGAACATACCGTAAGTGCGGAGGAAATGTGGGCTATGGTTTTCAAGAAAGTTCCTAATGTTATTTTTGTAGGCAGCCAGACCGCAGGAGCCGACGGCAATAAAACATCTATAAAACTGACTGACGGCAATAAGATCATTTTTTCTGGACTGGGTATTTATTATCCGGACGGAGGGGAAACCCAGCGTATCGGTATAAAACCGGATGTCGTAGTACGTCCCACGATCCAGAGCACCCGTAACAAGGAAGATCTTCTTCTTTTAAAAGCACTGGAACTGATTGATCAGAAAAAATAAATCAGCACCTGGTAAATCGGACTTACATTCAACCTTATTAATGAACTATAACGCTTGACAGCGCTAAAAAACCCTCACAGGTTTTCAAAACCTGTGAGGGTTAAACTTCAAAAAACAAAGCCACCGGTTATGGTGGCTTTGAAGTATAAAAAATAATCCTGGTTTAAATTTACTGTTTAATAAACTTTTTCTGAACGGATTTATTTCCGGATTGGGAAATTTCCACCAGATACATTCCTGCAGGAAGATGGCCGATGTCGATACGGTTTTTACCGGAACGTAACGTCGTTTCTCTGATTACCAGACTACCTTTGGCATCGAATATGGAAGCCGTGCCCAAAGTTTTCAGGTCGATGAAAATTTCATTTTTTGCCGGACTTGGATAAAGGCCAGGTTCATTCTTATCGGCAAGAAGATTTTCGGTAGCCAGTGTCGTAAAGCTTAACGGAAGGACTGATGCCGTGTAGGTATTTTCCTCGGAAAGATACGCTCTGAAAGGATTGATCATTGGTTCGCTTCCTGTAACCACTTTAGAGAATTGCGGAGTTCCGTTAACGGTCTGTAAAACATAGCTGTTGGCCGGTACTTTGATGGTGTTGTAGACGCCGTTCATCTGGTTGACGGTGATGGCTTTCGGCGTGGAAACATTTCCGGTTCCCTGGAAGGTAACGGTTCCTGTGGCATTTACCAGTACCGGTATATTGGCCGGAACGGTTCCGTTGGTAATGGCTGTACAGCTGATTCCGGTAGCACCCGGTGTCAACTGATACACACTTACCCCGGAAGGAATATTTGCCGTGAAAGGCAAAAGCAGCATTTCAAATCCGTTGAACGTACGGGAATACGATGCAGCTGATGCACTGAAGGTAAACGGAACCTGAAAATCTTTCCCCTGGTCTGAAAGGACAAGATTAGCAGCACTGGTTCCGGAAATCACATTGTTGTTGGAGGAAGTTACCGAAGCCGGCACATAATAAATGCTATTGGAATTGGCACTTATCGTCTGCCAGTTGTTGGCGGAGGTTGTTCCGGTTGTATTTCTGAAATCAACGGAAGTATAATAACCGTTTTCCAAGGCATCCATCAGGTTGCTGTCGCCATCGGAATAGGAACCTGCAAATCTGGAAGCCACCTCGTTTCCGACATTGAAATAGACATCACCTAAATTCAGGGTGAGTATCGAGCCGTAGTTGGAGTTTCGTAATCCTAAGATCCCTTTGCAGCCGTCCGTAAGCACCTGTCTTGAAATATCCAGCGTAATATCGAAATTTCCTCCTGCCGGGAACGTAATTTTTCCGTAATTGTAGGATTTCGTAAGCCCCTGGCTGTTGATGTAATACAACGTGGTATTGTCTGAATAGCTCTGTCCCGCTGTGGTAAAGCTGTTCACATGAAGCACCATTTTGTTGTAGCGGTCGTTCAGCTGTAAATAGCCGTTGGCCGCAGTGGTATTGGTGCTGATCAACGGACTGGCATTGGAGAATGTTGCCGTTGTATTGCTGATGTTAAACCCTGTTCCGAAAGCGGAATTGGTTGGTGTCATGGTTTCAATCTTGTTGTAACGGATGTCGCTTCCGGTCATCGTTGACACCGGGCGGTCCGCACTCTTATTGAATACGAAAGTCATTACGCTTGATGCGTTGATCGTCACGCCCGGACGGAAGGTCTGAGCCATCGTGATCGGCATAGTGGCCATGTTGTTCTGTGCATCGGTCAGCACTTTGGTTCCTGATGTGGAATAAAACGGAAGATCCACCTTCAGGTTATAGGCATTTGCCGAAGGATTGATCACCATCAGTACTACCTGATTTCCATCCAGGGAAATGTATGAAGACCCCTGAAGCATTCCGGTTGCGTCGCCCCAGGTTGCGGCAATACGCGTTTTCCCGGTCGTATATTTGGCATAATGGGATAGAATATAGCCTCTTTTGGTCATCACCCCGGTGGTTGTTCCGTTGGTTCCGTCCCCCATCAGCGCATAATACCTTTTGGCTGAATAATGGATCCAGGCATTCACATTTCCAAGCATGGCATTGTTGATGCCGGAAGCAAAATTAAAGGCATCCAGGTTCCAGCTGAAGTCGCGCGGTGTCCCGGTAGAAGGGTTCCAGTTGATCAGATATTCCGTCTGCCAGATTTCTTTGTTGTAATTCTGAAACTGTTTGTAAGTGGACTGCATGAGTCCGTACTGGTGACCTCCGTAGACTTCAAAATTGTCCATGGTGGCCTGATTCAGCATGGCACTGGCGAAATTATCGGTAAGGCCTACGCTTTCAGGAGCAATCACTTTGCAGTTGATCAGCTGACCGTAATCGCGTACAAAATTGGCAATCTGGGTAGGTGTCCAGATGCATCCCTGGTACTGCGCCATTTCATCGGGCTCGTTCTGAATGGAAATATAATCCAGCGTTACCCCGTTATTTTGCAGATACGTTACGAAACTGTTCAGATACAGAGCATAATCCTGGTAATTGGCGGTTTTCAGGTAACCGATCTGCTGTACGCCGTTGGCATCGGTATAGACTGCATTCACACTGTTATTTGTTTTCCAGGCGGCAGGCATTGTCCACGGACTGGCGAAGATGGTGAGTCCCATGGATTTGGCCAACTGTGCCGTAGCCAGTACGGAACTCCAGTTGTTGCTGTCTTCCGGGATGTACAGCCTCATGATGTTGTATCCTCCCTGGCTGCCGGCTCCCCAAAGGGTCTGGATTTCCGAAGTCGTCATGTGGTTGTACTCGAACTGCGGACTGCAGACGAATCCGCCGAATCCGGTAATTTTCTGATAGGTCGTGTTTTTGTTGATTCTTACTGTGGTAAGCTGCCCGGAAATGCTGATGCCTGTAAGGATACAGACGGCAGCAAGGGCAATGCGCTGAGCAAGTTTTTTCATAGTCTTGTTGTTTTAGGTTAAGCTCCAGCAAGCCGCTGAAGCGTATTTATATCTGTTTCAGAATGATCGGTTTTGTCACTGAGAAACCTTCCTGGCTGTTATATAGTCAGGCTAAAATCGGTACACAAATTTGTTTGAAATGTTCCTTTTGTATTCTTGTAATCTGTTGAAACCATTTCAATACAAAAGGCAAAGCGGAACTATGTATTCATATTATTTTATAGATTGGGGTTGTATCGGCCTATTTTATTATTATTTACTCCCGGAAATGATTATCGAATGCAGCCCTTCATTATTGGATGCTCACTATGATTTTAAATCATCTGTGAAAAAACACATCCTTACCCAAAAAATTCAATAAATCTGAAATAATATTTCCTTATGAACAAAATTTCATATTCCGTTACAGACAAATATAACATTCTATTTTAAATAAATGTATAAATTACACTTTATTTTTTAAAACCTTTATATCCTGATATTGAACCTGTTAAGATTAAAATGTATATATCTGAAAATCAAAATTATAAATATCATAAATATAATGATTTAAATTTCATACATTCTTCTTTTGAAACCACATTACAGGTTATTTTCACCACCAAAAGGCTTATTTTAATGAAAAAAAATTAACCAAAAACAGGGTCTGCCACCATAAATCGGGCAAGACTTGAAATATGCTGTCGGATTAAGAATGGATGTACAGGATGAGCATTAAGCGGGATTATCCGTCCGGGATTTTCTTATTTACTTAATGACAAACAATCAAAAAAAACTTCCATCAAATGACTTTAATGGAAGCTCGTTTTAGTTAAACTTAAGATCTGCTGAAATTGGTAGTTACAGCTTAATTCTAAGCGGTCTTTTCCTGAAACGGATCGACGCTTATTTCAATCATCAATTGTTCAAAGTAAAAATAAAACCCGAATGTATTCCTGATTTTCCTGGGTTCGGCTTCCAATTTCAGACTTTCGTCCTCTTTGAGTTTCGTGTACAGTTCCCAAACCGCCTCTTCATCCGGCTGATAAAATCCGATATGGAAATTTTCCGGATATTCCGGCACTTCTTCTTTCTTATTCAGGACCTGTCCCCAAATAACCAGGGCGAAGTTATGGTCGTTTTCCAGTACGGCCATTTTGCTGCTGCGGTTGACAATCAGGCGAAACCCTAAACCGTGGGTAAACAGATGCACGGCCTGATCTACCTCTTTCACGACCAGATTGATATGATTTAGATTCATGATTTCTTTTGTTTGATTAACAAGACAAAATTAGCCTTCAGGCATCATGCTCAATTGGATAAATCGGTCATTTTCGTTTTTGTTTAAGATCGTGGGCTTTACGCCTGCGAATTTCCTGATTTCCCGGATAAAATGGGACTGGTCCCCGTAATTCAGTTCCGGGTAAAAATCACCCTTTTTCAGCTGTTTCAGGGAATTTGAAAAACGGATCATGTTGAGGTATGATTTTAAGGAAACCCCCAGCCAATGATTGAAATACCGGTTGATCTGCCGGCTGCTCCATCCGGTCTGTTGTGCGAGTTCTTTTACCGTAACGGCTCCTTTTAAGGAATAAATCAGTTCAAACAGTTTGAGTTTGCGGGGATCTATTTCTTTTGTCAATTGCAATTCAATACGGTTGCACGCTTTTTTGTAAAAGTGTTTAAAATCCGAAAGATCTTCTGCACGGAATCCCCAGTAATCGCCGGGAAGTTTTTGCCTGTTGTTTTTTAAATCTGCAAAGGACCGTTGAAAAATATATTCAGCGGCTATCGGGTGAAAGCTCATTACCCCCATGGTCGATTTCGGAAACGGCGGCTTGATCACCGGACCGGTAAAGATGCCGGATATAAATATCTCAAAACTTCCATCCTCCATGGCTAAGAATGCTACATCTATTTTTCCGTCCGGCACAATCATGCTTCCTTCTGTTTCATCCGTATGATACTTCATCATCCAGATGCTTTCCACGAGGTCTTTCAGTACGCCATCAGGTTTCAGCGAAGTATATTCCAGGTGATTTTTTGTTGAGTGTATCATAACAGGATGCTTTTAAAGGAGGATAAATAAATTTAATTTTAACCCATTTTGTTTTTGGCCCTAATTAATTGCTCTTTTTCGCTTTGTCTTTTAAAGACTAAAGGTGTTTTTCAGCATCAAAATATTTTGCGATTCCAATGTCGATTTCTTTCGGAATTTCATTTTTCAGGATTTGAATTTTGTTTCTGTATTTTGCTTCATTTTTGTCAAAAAATCAATAGATTAAAGTTATCGAATTTCCCTGTTTAATTGAAAAGTTTGTTTAAGCTCAATTGTAAAATCTATTTAAACAAATTTATTCTCTAAACCAACCCCGTCAAAAATTCTTTGAATTTTCGTCACCCCTCCTTGTCTGAGAGGATTGTTTGCCGTTCTTAATTTTTAGTTTATCCCATTGAGCTTTGTGAATCCCCAGAAATTTTTATTATAAATGTTCATTATTTCTATGTAATGAATTTAATAGCTTAAAATTAAATTTGCATTATAAAGTTGATTAATCCAAAATAAAAATTTACTTCAGAAACATATGAAATTTCCTAATTCTCACAATTCTTCCTGTTCTTAACCGCAATTCCCCTCTTCGGAGGGGTGGATCCGGCCAAAGGCCGGAGACGGGGTGGTTATTAAGTAAGAATAGGTTAAATCAAGGGAACATCCCGGAACCAACCTGTCAAAAATTCTTTGAAATCGTCACCTCTCTAGAGGAGGGGAATATTTGTATTACTAATATTTTTTAATCCGATTGGATTAGTGAATTTATTTAGAAATTTTTTATTTTTGAAAAAACACAAAACAGTAGATGATGAAAAGTATTTTAACCTATATCCATGGAATTCCCATCCGAATAAATTACATAAAAAACCTACCATACAATCCAAAACTAAAACAGTTTACTTCAGATAAACGAAAGGCTGGTTTTTTGGGTGAGGTATTGTTCTGGAAACAGGTACGTGCCAGAGAATTTCACAAGATCGATTTTGATCGACAAAAGATCATTGGAAATTACATTGTTGATTTTTATGTAAGGACTCTTGGGCTGGTCATTGAAATTGATGGCTGGAGCCATGACAATAATCAGGTTGCTGATGGATTGAGGCAAAAGTATCTTGAATCTTTGGGCCTGAAGGTTTTCAGGATCGCAGATTTTGATGTGAGGAATAACATTAGTGTAGTGATGAAAGACCTGGAGGATTTTATAGTTTTACATTATAAAGTTAATTAATCCAAAATAAAATTTACTCCAGAAACATATGAAATATTATTACTCTCACACTTTCCTGTTCTTAACCGCAATTCTCCTCGTCGGAGGGGTGGATTCCGGCCAAAGGCCGGAGACGGGGTGGTTGTTAAGCAATAATATAGGCTAAATCAAGGAGACAACTGAAACCACCCCGTCAAAAATTCTTTGAATTTTCGCCACCCCTCCAAAAGAGGGGAATGTTTGCCGTTCTTAATTTTTAGGTTATAGCATTGAGCGTTGTGAACTCTCAGAAATTTTTATTATAAATGTTTTAATATTTCTATTTAATAGATTAAAATTAAGTTTGCATTATAAATTTGATTAATCCAAAATAAAAATTTACTTCAAAAAATAGAAATTTTCTTATTCTCACCACTTTTCGTATTCTTAACCACAATTCCCCTCGTCGGAGGGGTGGATACGGCCAAAGGCCGGAGACGGGGTGGTTATTGAGCAAGAATATAGGTTAAATCAAGGCAACAACATGAAAAACCACCCTGTCAAAAATTCTTTGAATTTTCGCCACCCCTTCGTGCCGGAGGGAAATTATTATACCGCTGACTATTAAAATTTTAATTATCAACAAATTTTTGTGTCTTTGACTTCATTAAACTTCTGCTTGTAATTGAAGAGGAAGTTTAGACAATTTAGAAATTACCAAAAAAAAACACCGGAAAAATTCCGATGGCTTTACATTTTATAACATTATTTTCCGGTGTAATCACTTTCCGGGGCACCGAGATAGCTTGGTTTCAGTCCGCCGGTATCGACCAGGATTTTCTCCAGGACGATTCCCGGTTCCAGCACCCTGAACCGCAGCGTATGCTTTCCGGGCTGTGCAATCTGGTGTTTGGTCATCGACCGGATGATGTGTTCCGACTGCCACCTTCCCAATTCTCCTTTGTAATGACCGTTGAAATTCACCACCTGTGGTGCCTGTCCGTCGAACGAAATTTCGTAGCGCAGTCCTTTGTTGTGGTTAAAATTCAACGTCGGAGCCAGCAGCAACTGGACTTCGAATTCACCTTTGGATTCAAAATTTATGTCGTATTCCAGATAAACGTTTTCATCCGCTTTCGGATAGGCATTCTGCGGAAAGGTTGTTACGCCGGATTTGGTTTTTCCGAAATCAGGAATCACTTCCCAATGGATCCGGTCTGAATTCTGCATCCGGGCAAAATGTTCCGCTTCTATCGAAACATAGCCGTTCTTCTCCTGGAAAATCTTCTCTTTTGGAATGTCCGCTTCAGAAACATAGGTTACTTCGGGCATGATATTTTCCTTTCCGTCGGCCCAGGTTTTATAACCGATCCTCATCTGATCCATCATGTGCTGCCATTTTCCGCCGGCCATCACATTGTTATAATAGTTGTCCAGCTCAGCATTTCTTTCAAAATATTGTTTTACCTGATCGGCATATTGATTGGCTTCAGGATCTTTTTTAGCAGCCAGTTCCCGGTTTTTAGCAACAGCATAATACATTTCATAGAGGTTACTGCAAGCGTCAATCGGATACAATACCAGCTGGTAATAGGCATCCTGATATTCCGCCGGAATGTCTTCTTTCAAACGCAATGCTTTTAATGCCAAAGCGCGGTAATCATTGAGAACCGTTTCAAACTCGTTATAATTCTGCAGGCTGTAGGTATTCAAGTTCAGGGTTTCTGGTGTTACGCGGCGGTTATATTTGACGTAAGTGTTGATCATTTCTGCAATTTCTTTCGCGTGTTTTTCACCAAACTGCTGCGCCGACCATTTTTCCGTGTACTGGAATAAATTATTCGCATTAAACTGCTTCGGGTTCCAGGCCATGTCCAGGAAAAAGCTGATTGGGAATTCCATCGGTTTCAAGTCACCGACATTCACCACCCAGACCTTATCCACTTTATGCTCATAAGAAAGGTTCATCTGCTCCCAGACACGCTGGATCGGACTGATGTTGATCCATTTGGAGTTTCTCGGTCCGCCCACATAATCGAAGTGGTAATACATTCCGTAACCGCCTTTGTGTAGTGGTTTTGACAGGTCCGGAAGTTTTCTCACGTTGCCCCAGTTGTCGTCGCAGAACAGCAGAATCACATCATCAGGAACACGCATTCCTTTGTCGTAATAATCCTGAACTTCTTTATACAGAGCCCAGACCTGCGGTGTTCTCTCCGGTTTTTTCCCGGTGACATCGGCAATGATCTTCCGCTGGTCTTTCACGATTTTTTCCAGCAGGGCAATATTGGTACCCTCTCCCATCGCCTCATCACCGTCGCCGCGCATTCCGACGGTGACCAGCTTTTCCCAGTTTTTGCTTCTTTCCATCCCGGATCTCCAGAATTTCTTCAGGACATCGGCATTTTTAGCATAATCCCAGACATTCGGGAGGTTGTTTCTCTTGATGTACCGGTGCCAGTCGGTCTGTGCCAGTGCCATCGGTTCGTGATGCGAAGTTCCCATGACGATTCCCATTTCATCAGCCAAAGGACCGCTCAGTGCATCGTCGTCATAAAACGCTTTCCCCCACATCGCCGGCCAGATGTAGTTTCCTTTCATCCGCAGGATCAGTTCAAAAACTTTCTCGTAAAATTTGGAATTGATACCGCCGAAAGTTGCTCTTGCCCAGCTTCCCAGGGAAGGTTCTTCATCATTCAGGAAAATTCCGCGGTATTCCACGGCAGGTTCTCCGTCGGTATAGATTCCTTTTTTAAAGTAAATATTTTCCTTTTTCTCAACCGGAACATCTGCCCAGTAATACCAGGGTGAAACGCCGATCTGCTGCGACATTTCGTAGATTCCGTAAATCGTTCCCCGTTTGTCGCTTCCGGCAATGACAACCGCTTCGGAAACACCGGGAAACGGATTGCTTATGTTTTGAATGATAAATTTCTCATTTTTTCCCATTAGGGATTTTCCGTCAATTTTCTTTTGCTTAATTAAAGCATCGATGGCCTTGCTCTTACCAGCCTCGCCGATGATGATCAGCATTCCGTTGACCCCGGAATTCTGGGAAATGAGATGGGGCTGAATGCCGGTAACTTTCTGGAAATCGGACTGAAGGTTCGCCACTGCACGGAGAATCCCTTTGTCCGAATCGCTGTCCGAGAACAGTGTCAGCCCTGAATTACCCTCTTTCAACACCACCGAATTTTCGGTCTTCACAACAGAAATAAACGGGTCGGCGGCTTTCACCATGGTTGTAAAAACCAAAGTGACCAAAAGAGAAAAATAATTGAATATCGTCTTCATAATCGTTATTTTATCGTATTTATTTAATATTTAAGGTAAACCAAAACTTACCATTCATCGGTTCTGAACGGCGATGCCAGCAGACCTTCTGCGTTTTCAAGATTCGCCTCTTCGGGATTGTTGCTCCATGCATACCGGACGGCCACCGGATTTTTGATTTCTTTGCTGCTGACAATTATTTTATTGCCTTTAATTTTGGCTTCGGCCCAGACAAATTTTTTATCGCTTCCGGCAATGGCAAAATGTTTCAATGCTCCGTTTTTGCTTTTCAATCCTTTTCCTATGTTGTCAAATGAAAGGATAATCGCTGAATTTTCTACTTTCATCGACCTGAAAACGGGGCCGCTGCTGACCAGCTTTTCACCGTATACCAGTTTCCGGGCAGCCAGGAACAGTCGTTTTGCCATATCTTTTTTATTAAGCGGATGAATGTCATTCCACTCCCCGAGATCATAATTCACGCTCATTGCCGTGTACGGAACCGTCTGTGAGGTTTTAAACTGGGCTTCACGGATCCCCGCCCATCCGCTTGGTTCGTTGGGATCGCTTGTTTTTTCCATAAAGTTGGGAAGCTGAACCAATAAAAACGGCATCCGGTCCCATTGAAATACTTCCCGCCAGTTTTCAATCAGATTTTTCAGTAAACCGGCATAGTTTTCAGACTGACCGGCGTTGCTTTCCCCCTGGTACCAGATGGCTCCCCTAACTTTGTAGTCACGGATCGGGTAAATCATCCCGTTATACAATCCGGAAGGCGTATTCCGCAGGTTTTTCAGCTTTGATTTATAGTCTTCATCCTTACTCATATCCCGGCCGATGTTGTATTTCCACTCGCCCGTCAGATCAATGACAACACCGTCTCCTACGATCTTATAAGGCTTATCGGCGACGAATTCACCGTTCCCGAAGTTGGACGTCAGCTGGATGGCAATGGTATTTTTCCCCTGTTTCAATATTCCGCCGGGAATATCATATTTCCTTGGCGGATACGTGTATGAGGTGGCGCCTACGAATTTTCCGTTGACGAAAACCGAGTCGCTGTCGACCATGACGCCCAGATAGAGCCGGGCAAACTTCCCGTCCATAGAAGCCGGAAGTTCAAAATTTTTCCTGAACCAAACGGTACCTTTGGCCTGGATGCCGTTGTCTTTCCACCTTCCGGGAACTTTTGCTTTTTTCCAGTCTGCGTCGTTAAAATCCTTCTGATTCCAAAGATTCCTTCCTTTGTCGAGTTTTGAGGAATTGAGTGCAGCCAATGCCTGCTTGTCAATCAGGTCATTGGGAAAATCCTTCAGATGCTCCTGGCTGATCCAACTCTGAATGGCCGAACCGCCCAGACTGGAAACCAGCATTCCCTGCGGAATTTTGGTATGTTCATACGCTTCCAGCGCGTAAAAATAAGCAAAAGCGGTCCAGTTCATCACTTCCGAAGCCGTTCCGGTGAACCATTTTCCGCCAGTTGCAATATTCTCCTGAACGGATTCAACATTGTTCTGGGTAGGTACTTTGAAGTATCTGATTTTATTGAAATCCGAAACATTGATTTCCGGGAAACGGTCGGTTAGCCGGGCAATAGGCGTTTCCATATTGGATTGTCCTGATGCCAGCCAGACATCGCCCACCAGGATATCCCGGATCGTAATTTCATTGATTTCCATTACGAACGGACCACCTGCTTTTTGCGGTTTCAACTGTACAGACCATTTCCCGTTCTTATCCGGCGAAGTATTGTAGGTTTCATTGCGGAACCTAATGGTAATGTTTTCGCCCTGATCCGCCCAGCCCCAGATTTTTAGCTCTACATCACGCTGCAGAACCATTTTATCACTGACCAGATCCGGGAGTTTTATTTTTCCGAACGAGAGCTGATGACTGAAAAAAGCCATCAGAAAGAGTATCTTAAAAATCAGCGACGGCCTGAAATATCCGGTTTTCATTTTAGATTTATTTTAAGTTGTAAATCAGGATTAATGAATAACAAATCCGCCTTTGGACTGGATTTCTATTTTTAATTCCCCGTTTTTATTAATGGTCACGGATTTCTCTGAAGTCATTCCTTTTGAGTCATCATTGATGAGTTTTACCGTCTTTCCGGCCAACATCGAAAGTTTCAGCGTTAATTTCTGAGCGTTGTTTTCAGCATTTACGCCGGCAACATACCATTGGTCCTGATGTCTTCTGGCAATAACGGAATATTTTCCGGGGTAGCCGTCGATGAAAACCGTTTCGTCCCACAAGGTCGGGATTTCCTTCATAAAATCAAGCTCGAATTTCGGAGCGTCCTCCAGGTTGTTCGGCATTACGGCAAACATCTGAAACGGGTTCTGGAATAATACCGCCGTTGCCAATTGGAAGCCGTCTGTCGTGTAACGTTTGTTTTTTTCTTTATTGGATTTGGTTAAATACTTGTTCAGGAAAGTTCCGCCGAATTCCATACTTCCGACCGTATTTCGGATAAACGTATGCAACGCCGCAAAAAAGGCTTCCTGCTTACGGACATCTTCTGAAAAATACAGCATTTCGGAAGCCAGAACGGCTTCACTTCCGGCGTAATTCGGGTACATGACTTCCCAGCCTCTCGGTAAAGTGGCCCCGTGGAAAATGATGGTAATACCGAAATCGTTGGCATCGGAAAGAATATCTTCATACAGGCGCATCGTTTCCTGTTTATCACCACCGAAGAAATCCACTTTCAGCCCTTTGATGCCGATTTCTTTCAGCCACTTCATTTCTTTTTTACGTTCGATGGCAGAGCTCATTTTATTCCTCGGACCCATCGGTGCATCATTCGCCGCTCCGTTGGAGTTGTACCAAAGCATAACGCCTACGTTTTTAGATCGGGCATACTGAACCAATTCCCTCATCCGTTCTTTACCGATATTTTTATCCCAAAGCGCATCCATCAGGATGAACTGGTAGTTCATGGCCGCGGCCAGGTCGATGAATTTCTTCTGGTCGTCGTAATTCATGCTGTTGTCCTGCCACAGGATCCAGCTCCAGGTCGATTTTCCGAAGCCATATTTTTGCGTAGGCGCATACATCGGCTCCACAACATCGAAAGGAACGGTGGTTTCTACAATCGGTTTCAACGATTCCCCAACGGTAATGGTTCTCCACGGTGTTGTTCCCGGCAGTGAAATGGCCGCTCCGGTGCTTCCGAACCCATTGTTTTCCGCCATATCCGGGTACGCGACTTTATAAAGATTCTTTTCCGGTGTGGTATCCAGGTGGGAAGCGCAGTACAGGCTGTTCACACCGGTTTCAGACAGTAAAATCCAGCCATCGTTCCCGATATGGAACAGGCCCGGGAAAACGTAACCGTAATCCGCTTTTGTTCCCAATTCCGCATCCGCTTTATAGCCGCTTTCATAGCTTGGGGCGGTTCTCGCGAAACCGGTCATCGGCTTCATCATCGGAGAAAGGAACGTTGTGGTTTGCGAAGGAAAACGGTATCCCGTTATTTCCGACTGTACCACAGCGCTTAAACGGTTTTTCATCGGCTGAAGATCATACCGGAAAGCGATGTTGTTGTCGCTCACCTGAAAATCTATACCAAGCTGGTACTGGTCGGCATTGATAAAATGAACGGCCAGGGTATTGGCGTTGTAAGCCACCTGAGATTTTTTGATTTTTTCGTTGGTGTAGGTTTTTGAAACCCGGTCTGTTTTGCTGTCGGCAAATTTCAGGTTTTGGGAAAAATCAGATTCATTGGTAACAAGGCCCAACGGTGATTTTCCCAGCATGGTTTTCCCCTGAAAAGTCACATTGTAAAGCGCTTTTCCGTCTTCTGAAAAGACATTCAGCTTCAGCTTTCCGTCAGGGCTCGAGACTTCGGCGACCTGGGCAAAAACGGTATTCATGAAGAGAATACCCAGGATGATTGATAGTTTTAAAAATAGTTTATTCATAATCATTTATTTTCAAGAAAGGTCCAGTAATCGAAAAACATCACATCCTTTGCTGCTTTCCCATTACATATAAAATACAGGTCGTGAACCCCGGTGATTTTTTCTTTCAATTGGGTTTTCACGGTTTCCCAACGGTCGTCACCTCCGGTGAGCGGTACTTTTACCGTAGCAATCACCGGCCCGGTAAGGCTGTCCAGGCGGACATCCATCGTCACATCGCTGTTATGCGTAGTTCCTACCCTTGCGGTAAAACCCGCTGCTCCTTTTTTGCCGAAATCCACATTTTTCACACGGGTGTAAGCGCCGCTTTTTTTAGCCTTGACAAACACACCGGCTTCTTTGTTCTGATAGGATTTGACGTTTTCCGACCAGGCGATGGTCTCAGCCTGGTTGAAGCGGTACGGATTCACGGAGGCAATAGCTTTAGTAATTCCATTCGTCATTTTGATAGGCGAAATGGAACCGTCTTTATTGAATTCCAATTCCTGAACACTGACGGAACGGGTAAATCCGCTTCCGCCGGGCAACGCGCCGTTATGATAGAAAAAGTAGGTTTTGCCTTTGAAATCAATCACTCCCGGATGGTTGGTAAAGGATTTCCCTTCGGTGGGCATCACGATTCCGCCGTATTTCCACGGTCCCTGCGCGCTTTTGCTGGTGGAATAACCAATGAATTCAGGAAGCGGACCGCCCGGCCAGAACAAGTAATACAGGTTTTTCCTTTTGTAGAGCCACGGTCCTTCCTCGTATTTGGTCGGTCTTTCCGGGTTTTCTTTTCCGTCCCTCTTCCCAAAGGATTCATCGGTCATCGGAACCTCCACAATATCGCCGGAATAGGAAATCATATCCTGATTGAGTTTTACATATTTCAGCTTCGGGTTCCCCCAGTACATATGGGCCTGACCGTCATCATCCACAAAAATGGTCGGATCGATGTCGCCCCATTCGCTCTGTACCAACGGTTTTCCCAGCGGGTCATGAAACGGCCCGAACGGACTGTCGCCCACTGCTACGCCGATCGCGCCTTTGTTATTGGTTTTGGACCACATCGGCACATACATAAAAAATTTGCCGTTTCTTTCCACACATTGTGCCGCCCAGGCATCCCGCTTGGCCCAATCGAAATCGTTATAGGAAAGAATGGTTCCATGATCGGTCCAGTTCACCATATCGTCGGTGGAATAGACTTTCCAGTCATTCATGGTAAACCAGGTAGAATCGTCTTCATCGTGGGTCGTATAGACGTACAGCCTGCCGTTGTAGACCATCGGTGCCGGATCAGCGGTATAGTTGGTCTGAATGATGGGATTCTGGGCGAACAGGTTCGCTGAACATCCGATCAGGAGAAGACCGAGTATGGATTGTAGGGGCTTTTTCATATTTTCTATTTCATTTTTTTTGTTTGGGATATTTGAACACTAAGCGCACTAAGTTTTATTTTAAAAATTGCATGTATTTAGTTTCACAAAGCCGCTGAAGCTTATAAGAGCGTTTTACCATGGATCTAATGTGAAAATAATTGAAGTTTTTAACACATGAGGCACATTAGATTTTTTAGTTTTAATTATTGCGCATATTTTAGATCACATGAGATTAAAAAATCAAAAATTTTTAAAAGGTTTTGTGTACTTACTTAACATATCACATTTAACTTTACTATGCAGCATCAATATCTTTTGTGGCTTTTGTGGTTAAATGTTCTCTTTTTGGTTTATTTAAACCACCCCGTCAAAAATTCTTTGAATTTTCGCCACCCCTCCGAGGGAGGGGAATTTTTATTCCGTTGATATTTGACAATTTACATTTCATTTTAATTTTTAACACATAAGACACATCAGACACATAAGATTTAGTTTTAATTATTGCTCATATTTTAGATCACATCAGATTAAAAATCTTTGATTTTTTAAAAACTTTGTGAGCTTGTTTAACGTATGACATACATCTTTAATAATCGGAGTTACTATCTTTTGTAGCTTTTGTGGTTAAATGTTCTTGTTTTGGTTTTGTATAAACCACCCCGTCAAAAATTCTTTGAATTTTCGACACCCCTCCAGAGGAGGGGAATTTTTATCTTATTTTTTTCTGGAAACTCCAGGAATCGAAGTTGAACAGTTTTCTTCCGGCGGTGATGTTTTTTCCCTGAAAGACAAAATAGACATCATGGATACCGGAAACCGGTTCTGATAGGGTTGCAGTTAAGGTTTTGAAGTCTTCCCAGCCGCCTGTTCTCGGGATTTCGATCTGGGCGATCTTGGTTCCCTTTACATCATCCAGATGAACTTCCAGGATCCCACCATCGATTCCCGCAGCGACCGAAGCTGAAAATTCGGCAGGCCCTTTGGTTCCGAAATCCACTACCCTGACTTTGATGTAGCCTCCGGTCCGGATATCAGAAACATGGACACCGGTTTTCTTATTTCCGGAAGTGCTGCATTTTTCCGACCAGGCCATGGTTTCGGCCTCGTTTTTCTGATATGGATTTAAGGTTCCTACAGGATTTACTCCTTCTTTGGTGATGGTGATTTTCGGAATGCTGCCGTCAGGATTATATTTAAATTCTTCAATGGCCGTTGAACGACCGTAGCTGCCTCCGTTCGGCAATAAAGCGTTGTGATAGAACAGGTAGGATTTCCCTTTGTAATTGATGATTCCGCCGTGGTTGGTAAAGCTGTTGGTCGGCTGATCGGTCATGATCTTTCCACGGTATTTCCATGGTCCGGCGGGCGAATTGCTTGTTGCGTACGACAGGCATTCCGTTCTGTTGGTCATTCCGGCGTACATCATATAATACTGTTTATTCCGTTTGTAGAACCACGGACCTTCCACATAGACATCGTCGAATTTTTCCTGTTTCTGCAAAACTTCATCGCTTTTTCCGGGCCGCCGCATGCCGCCGAAAGCTTCCACCGACTGCGGGATTTCCGTGATTTTCCCGTTGAAGGAAGTCATATCTTTATTCAGTTTAACATAAAACAATTTGCTGTTTCCCCAATACAGATAGGCCTGCCCGTCGTCATCCACTAAAGCCGTCGGATCGATATTATCCCAGGTTCCCGTGCTCACCAGAGGTTTTCCCAAAGCATCTTTGAACGGCCCGGTCGGACTATCGGACACCGCCACCCCGATCGCCATATTATTGTCTACCGTCTGTGCGCAGATGTACCAGTAAAATTTGCCGTTTCTTTCGATACACTGTGCGGCCCAGGCCCGGTCTCTTGCCCAACTGAAGGATTCGAGCGAAATCGGAGATCCGTGATCGGTCCAGTTTACCATATCATCCGATGAATAGACATGCCACTTGGTCATCGTATAAAAATCGAATCCCGGCTGGTCGTCTCCCGTGTACAGGTACATCTTGCCTTTGTAAATCATTGGTGCGGGATCGGGTGTGAAATGCGTCTGGATGACAGGATTCTGTGCTGAGAGCGCAAAGCCTGCCAAAAGAAAAGATAAGGTGATATCTTTTAATCGTAGTTGAATCATAATCTGTTATTATTTTAATGGACTCAGTTTATAGTAAGCAACGCCATGCGCCGGAATATCCAGCGGCAGGCTTTGGGCGGAAACATCAATTCCGGCAAGGTCTTTCTGTCTCCAGAGATCCCTTACGGTCTGTCGGCCGGAGATCCCCAGTTTTTTGAAGTCTTTATAGGAAAGTTTCGCTTTTTCCCTTCCGAAATTGGCAAAGGCCACCGCTTTTCCGCCGTCTTCAAGGTCTTTGACATAAATTCTCAATTCACCGATCGTATTCAGGCATACACCCTGTTTTCCCAAAGCGTCCTGATTGACGGCAATTACCTCATCGTTGGTTAAAAGGTTTAAGGTAAAATCGTCCAGCTTTTCAAGGTCGCAGCCGATGAGCAACGGTGCGGAGAAAATGCTCCAAAGGCTGATGTGGAGATACTGTTCATCGGGTTTCAGCTTGCTCTGGTGCGGATTTCCCCAGCCGACCACGCCTACGACCAGCATATCCGGATCATTCCGGTTGCCGGGTTTTGCGTACGGAGCGGCTTTGTCCTGCGCAAGCGCAATACTTTTCACGCTGGCCCAGGTATCGGTAATATCGTTGGTGGTACGCCAGGACTGGGCATGGGTTTCATCGCCCCATTTCCAGACATCGCCCATCCCGTACTGGCAGAGGTTGTAGACAATATCCCTCGGCTGTCCGTAGAGCAGGTCGCCCATCAGTTTAAATGGCCTTACCCCTTTATCCAGATCGCCGCCGCCGTTGAATGCCAGTGAAGGAACTTTGCCAAGGTCGTTATTGGGCAGACCGTCGATCACGCCGCCGTAGCTGCACCAGTCGTATTTCAGGTAATCGACTCCCCATTGGGCGTAGCTTTCGGCATCCTGCTTTTCGTAACCGTAACTTCCGGCACATCCGCCGCAGGTCCACGGTCCGGGAGAGGAATAAATGCCCATTTTAAGGCCGTTCCCGTGAATGTAGTCGCCGAGGTTTTTCATATCCGGAAATTTGGAGTTGGTTAAAATATATCCGTCCTTATCCCGGAACTGCCCTTTGAAAGACGTGTCTTTTCCGTCCCGGTTATACTGCCAGGAATCATCGATGTTGATGTAGTTCCAGCCGTGGTTCACAAGTCCGGTTCTCACTAACGCATCTGCTGCCCTTTTCACTTTGTCTGCCGATACTTCATGCCCGAAACAGTTCCAGCTGTTCCATCCCATCGTCGGCGTCAGGGCAATACGATCGCCGGATTCTATTTTTAATTTTTTTGAGGCTGAACCTTTGGCATTTTTTGCTGTCAGTTCAACTTCATACATTCCTTTTAAGGGAATGATTCCGGTAATGATTCCGGTTTGCGGATCTATTTTTAATCCTTCCGGAAGATTTTTTGCGGCAAAAGTCATCGGCCGGTCGCCTGTGGCTGCGATCCTGAACAGAAAAGGTGAACCCGGGCGCACGCCGTAAACCGTTGCCGAGTTGATTTTTGGGGTGGCTGCCGGTTTTGGAGTTAAAATATAAGGTTCCGAAGCAATCGGGTTGAAGGTCTGCAAAGTGGAAACACCTGTGGTTTCAAATCTGGCATTCACCCAATCGGTGTGATCGTAATACGGACCGTTTCCGCCGTCTGAAACGACCAGTTCCAGTTGTTTGATTCCTTTTAAGGATACCGAAACGGGTTTGGCTTGGTCTCCGAGATGCATAACGCCGCTTGACCAGAGTTTTTTATTGTCGCCGTAAATTTCAAATTCCACCGCGGGCTCGTGGCCTTTCATTTCATCATCGAGTCCGACCAACGCTGAGAATCTTGTAGCTTTTCCATTGAGTTTAATCAGTAAAGAGCTTTCGGCGTGGGTTCCGAAACCCCGGTCAAACGTTTTGCCGGCAATCATCAGTTTTTTTCCGTCCACCGAAGTATTGACGCCCGGTTTTCCGTTTCCCTGCGTGGCAACACTGAGGTCCAGTTTATCCAGCCAAACGGTTGACTGTGCATTTAAACAACATCCGGCAATGAAAAAGCTGAGAACAAAAAATTTAAATCTGAACATTTTTAAAATTTTAACTGATAATTAAGATAACTCATAACAATATGTTTTAGCTAAAGCCATACGCGTTATTCTCTGTGTTAAATGGGCTTCCTTCGACAATCTCAGGATGACATTGCCCATTTCTATAGATATTCCTGAATTCAACATTAATTTTTATTAAACTTCCACCAATCGAAATAGAAAAGGTCTTTGTCTCCTTTAAAAACAAAATAGAGGTCGTGGATGCCTCTGGTATTTTTTACCGGTGTTTTAATCGTTCTGAAAACATCGCCTTCCGCTTTTCCGGTTACTTTTACGGTTCCTAAAATCGGTCCGTCCACCGCATCAGTATGGATTTCGATCATTCCGCCGTACAGAGGCGCTACGGAAACTTCAATCGATTGGGTTCCCTTAGAAAAATCCACGCCCTGAACTTTGAGATAATCGCTGTTGTTGATAGAAGAAACGACGATCCGGTCGGTGATTTTTTTCCCGGTGTCGTAAGGATTATTCCTTTCCCACTCGGTCATCTGCTCTGTTTTCAGGCCTTCGCTGAAGGCAATGGTTTCAGCCTCTACCCGGTTGTACGGATTCAGGGTTCCTGTTCTTTTTACGCCTTCAGGATTCCAGAACGGCAGCTTTTGGATGGTGCCGTCGGCATTGTATTTCATTTCACTTACGCAAACCGAACGGCGTTCATAATGTTTGCTCATGGTCTGCTTTCCAATGTTGTAATTGAATCCGAAAACATAGGTTTTGCCTTTGTAATCAATGATTCCCGGATGGTTTCCGTTGGAACGTTTATCGCTGTCCATGATCATTCCTTTGAATTCCCAGGGTCCGGTCGCCGATTTTCCTATCGCATAACCGATTCCTTCCGGGCAGCAAGTGGACGCATAAGCCAGATAATAATGTCCATTTTTCTTCCAAACCCACGGTCCTTCCTGATAATGGAACGGATCCGGAGCCCCTTTCACTTTGGTGATGGAAGGGTCTTTTACGACTTCGCCTTTCACCGAAATCATATCTTCGTTCAGCTTTACATACCAAAGATTCGGATTTCCCCAATAGAGATAGGCCTGTCCGTCGTCGTCAATCAGAACGGTCGGGTCGATGTCATCGGATGAATTTTTAACCAAAGATTTCCCGATCGGATCTTTGAAAGGGCCGTACGGACTGTCTGCTACCAGAACGCCGATTCCGCGCTGCCCAGGCATCGGACAGTACATATAGAATTTGCCATTTCTCTCGATAACCTGTGGTGCCCAGGCTCCGTTTTCGGGATCGGTCCATTTAAAATCTTTCAGGGAAGCTACAACGCCATGATCGGTCCAGTTGACCATATCCGTAGATGTGTACAGCAGCCAGTTTTTCATTTTGAATCCAAAAGCATCGTCTTCATCGTGGCTGCTATAAAGTAAAACCGTGTCTTTATAAACCATCGGCGCAGGGTCGGCAGTGAATTTGGTCTGGATGATGGGATTCTGGGCAAATGCGGCCTGGAAGCATCCGAATATCATGGTTAAACTTAAAAATTTCATTGTCATACTTTAAGATTATTTAAAACTTACGTTGATCTTTTTCCCGGAATAATTCACGGTTTTCTGCTGACCGTCCGGAAAAAGTAAACTGAAATTTCTTTTTTCCATCATCCCGTTAAATTTACCCTTCCTGGCTTCAATGGTAAGTGTTTTTGATTTTTCGTTCCAGTGAAAAGGGATTTCAGTAAAGGCTCCTTTTTCATAGTTGTAATTATCGAACTCGTCTTCGTACAAAACAAAATCGGCATCTGTTCCCGGATAGATTTTTACGGTAAGGTAATCCCATTTTTTCTCCGTTGCATATTGCACATCAGGACCGAACGGAATAATACTTCCCGCTTTTATGTATAACGGAATACTTTGAATATTAACGTTTTTCTGAATTTCCTGACCTCCCTTGTGTTTTTCATTCGTCCAGAAATCAAACCAGTCGGCTCTGGCTGGAAGATAGACCTTTACGGTTTTATTTTGTGTGAAATCTACTTTGGAAAGAGCATTTTCTCCGCTTTCCTGTTTTTTGTTCCATCCTTCGTTTTCATCGGTTGTTATGAGCTTTTCGGGAGTATACTGAGCATTGAGAACCGGAGCCACTAAAAATGATTTCCCGAAAAGGTATTCATTATTGATGTCCCATGTTTTTTTATCTGAAGAAAAATCCATTGATAAAGCCCGCAGGAAACTTGAATTATTTTCAGAAACCTCCCACGAGGTCGAATAAATGTACGGGAGCATGCTGTACCTCAACCTGATAAATTTTTCTATGGCATCATACACCACATCCCCTTTCTGCCCGAACTGATAGATTTCTCTCGGCACATCGGTTCCGTGGGAACGCATCATCGGGGTGAAAGTGCCGTACTGAAGCCAACGCACGTACAATTCCTGAAACAGCAGGTTTTTGGCACCTCCGTTTCTTTTATAGACTCCGGCAAAGAAGCCGCCGATATCGGAATTGAAATTCGGATTTCCGGTAAGGCTGAAATTCAAACCCGCAGGAACCTGATTGCGCAACATATCCCAGGAAGAATTGACATCGCCCGACCATGTATTGGCCCCGTATCGCTGCTGACCGGCAAAAGCTGATCTTGTTAAAATAAAAACCCTTTTGTCACTCGTTGTTTCGCGTTGGTGATCATAGACTCCGCCGACCGCCATCAGCGGATAGGCATTTCTCACTTTCCGGAATGAACCAAGGTAAGTTTTGGTATCTAAATCTTCCGGTTTCTGGCTGAGATGGTCGGGCTCGGTAGAATCCATCCACCAGGAATCTACGCCGAAACTGAATATGCCTTTGTTTAAATATTTCCAGTACACGTTCCGGGCTTCGGGATCGTAGGCATCATAGACACGTACTCCGGAAGGATAATTCATATCCGGCGGCCAGACTTCCCTTCCCGATTCCGGCCATGTTTTGAAATTGAAGAGCATTCCTTTCTGATCCATTTCCCGGTACGGATTGGTCATCGGCCCGAATGACGACCAGATGGAAACAGAAAGATGTGCATTCCTGTCATGAATATCCTTCATCATTTTTTGGGCATCGGAAAAATCGGGGCTGATGAAATCCATCGCGTTCCACTGGTAATTGTTTCCCCAATACTGCCAATCCTGGATAATCCCGTCTAGGGGAACTTTCAATTCCCTGTATTTTTTCACGACATCCACCAGTTCCTCCTGACTTTTGTAGCGTTCTTTGCTTTGCCAGTAGCCGTAGGTCCAAAGCGGAATCATCGGTACTTTACCGGTCAGATTCCGCATTCCTGCCACGACGCCGTCGGCATTTTTTCCATAAATAAAATAATAATCCACGCCTTCGCCAACTTCCGAAGAGAAAGAGGTTTTTTGTGGTGTATCGGTAAACTGCGTAGGAGAATAGTTATCCCAGAAGATACCGTAACCTTTTACCGACTGGAAAAACGGTACAAAATCCCAGGTGTTGTTCTGGATCATCTTAATATCCGTATTCCGCTGGGACATTTTCCCGTTTTGAAGAATTCCCAAACCGTAGATCGGTTCATCTTTTTCCAATTGAAAAGATTGGGAAAGAGAATAGGTTTGATTTCCGGCATCATTAAACGGTTTAAAATCGCTTCCGGTTTCCTTCAACAATTCTTTTCCCGAGGCTGAGGTATAGGTAATCATTCCATTTTCAGCATTAATCAGAATATTTAAACCATTCGTTTTTAATGAAATAATATTCTTGCTTTCTGAAACTGAAAACTTAGTTTTTTGTTCTTTTTTAATAACCGACAAACTGTTTTTCTCAAATGATTTTCCTTCAGGATATTTAATAATTCTAACCGTATTTTCGCCATACAATTTCAATTCAACATTCAAATTATCGGCAGAAAATTTCAATCCTGAATCTGTTTTCTGATATGATTGCGCACTGAAATTTACCGACAGTACGACCATTGTACCGATTACTGCTGTATTTTTAATATGGTTGAAATTCATGGTGGGGTTTTGTTTAAAACATTAAGAAATTAAGCTTCTCAAATCAAATTGATTTATCAATTTTCTTCATTTTAAATAACTATAAAAAAACACTTAATGCTTTGATGCTTTTTTAAGAACAAAAAAATTTGTTTTTATTAAGTTAAATAAGACAAATTCTCATTCTTTTTTTTAATGTTTATTTAAAAAGTAGCTGGACAAAGTTGTACAGGTTATTTCTCCAAACCGGCCAGGTGTGACCGCCCGGATATTCGGAGTAAGTATATTTAATGCCTACATCATCGAGTTTTTTCATCATGATCTGACAGTTTTTGTAGGCGATGTCCTCTTTTCCGCCCATGGAAATCCAGAAATTCTTCAGGTTGGAATTGATTTTTGCTTTGTTATCCGTCATAAATTTATATTCGCTATCGGCTACTTCCTGAAGCGACGGCAGGATCCAGCCCGAACTGAATACGCCCAAGGAAGAAAACATCTCTGAGTTCTGAACGCCCGTATGCAGGGTATAAATCCCGCCCATGGACAGTCCGGCCAACCCCCTGTTCGCTGCATCTTTCTTAATTCTGAAATTCGCTTCGGCAAATGGGATCACGGATTCTTTGAGTTCTCTGTCAAACATCTGCAGGTTTCTCGCTCCAAAGCTTCCGAATCCGGCAGGTCCGATATTGGCATCCGGCATTACAACGATCATGGGTTTGGCTTTGCCTTCGGCAATCAGATTGTCCATAATCAGGTTGGTTTTTCCCTGCATGGCCCATCCGCTTTCGTCCTCACCACCTCCGTGCAGGATGTACAGCACCGGATAAGAATCAGCAGTATTTTTGTCGTAGCCCGGCGGCGTGTAAATAAATACCCTTCTCCACGAATTGGTTACTTTCGAGAAGAAATTCTGAATTCTGATATCGCCGTGCGGAACGTCTTTCATGGCGTAATAGCCATCGCCCGCAAACGGCACTTCGATTCCGCTGGCATATCTTCCCATCCCATAAAAGGTTTTGCTGGAAGGGTCTGCCACCGGTACATTGTCAATGACCATCGAATAATAATGGAATCCTTCGCTTAAAGAATCGGTGGTGGTTTTCCAAACGCCGTCCGAATCTTTGGTCAGTTCATATTTTTTGCCGAGATCGATCTGAACTTTCTGTGCCTCCGGAGCTTTCACCCTGAAAATCGCTTTTCCATTGGGCATGATCTGCGGGTACTGTGCGTTTCTGATATTGGTTTCAGCAGGCAGCCCAAGGACCGTAAAATCGGAGAACGAGGTTTTGTCAACCGGCTTGAAGATCAATTGTGAAAAGATGTACAAATCGTTTTTCCAGACTTTGAAATCGTGGCCACCCGGTTCGATATAAAAGATGTGCGGGACTTTATTCTGGACCAAGTAATCGTGGGTCCTTTTGCTGAACGGCATGAGCCCGTCTGCATCACCGCAGGAAATCCAGAGCAGCTTTAATTCTTTTGCCTTTTGAGGATTCGGCAATAAAAGCTGAGGCTCTTTAGTATTAGGAGCGGATGAAAAACCGCCCACCCAGGCAAATTTGTCGATATTTCCAAGCCCGAAGTTCAGGGTTTGTCCGCCTCCCATCGAAAGTCCGGCAATCGCTCTGTTGTCACGGTCCTTTTTTACCGGTAATTTCTTTTCTACGTAAGGCATCAGATCATTCAGTAAATCCTTTTCAAAAGTCGCAAAGGCTTCCACTTTGTCTTTGGCCATGATGTTGCCGGTTGCGCGGTCGTCTTTCATCGCTCTTCCGTTTGGCAGTACCACAATCATCGGGGTAAGTTTTCCCTGTGCATACAGGTTGTCAAGAATAATCTGCGGCGTCCCGTTCTTGTACCATTCTTTTTCGTCCCCGCCTATCCCGTGAAGCAGGTACAGTACCGGATATTTATTCCCTTTTTTGAAGCCCGGCGGCGTATAAATCAGTGCTTTTCGGGTTACGCCTACAGTCTTTGAGGGATATTGAATGGAGTCGATTTTACCATGAGGAATTCCGGTATTGGCCACATCAAATCCTGCAGGGGCCTGACGCTGTGTATTCTGGGCGGTGATCGGTACCACGATCAGTGATGCGCCTATGATGAGTAGAGAGGTAATTTTCATTGGTTTTTATTTGTAATTTTTACACTTATTAATTTAGACAAAAAAATAATACCGGGAAGGGTTTATTTTTTATTGTTTTTATTATTGATTTACCGTTGGTTTATTAACGGATGCGTTATTAACAGGACGCTCCTACGGAGCTATGATTTGGCAGATATTGCCAACATTCTGCTACTAGCAGGATGCTCCAACGGAGCATTCTTATCATAATATATTATCACACTGTTTTTAGAGAGTCTTAGTGATTGGTTATTTCTCGCTTTTTGTCACAACGCTGACACCCTATCCTGATGATGCCGCCCTTTCAGGAGTTTTTATGTTGTGCTTTTTTGTCATAGGACTACCACCCTATGCTGATGATTTCGCTCTTTCAGGGCTTTGAAATTCTGCCTGGTTACTTATCCTACCTGTTTTTTATAGATTTCATAAGGTTGCACGCTACGGTGTTGATTTCGCCATTTTATGGCTTATGGTGTTTTTTGCCAATGTAACTTTAATATCTAAATTTTCCAGATTATTCAGTTTTTATTTACATCTGTTTTAACCCTAAAAAAATCAACATCCACAAAACCGCTCGGATCTTGAGCATAATTAGGGCTGCACCCTATGCTGTTGATTTCGCCCTTTCAGGGCTTTGAAATTCTGCCTGGTTACTCATCTTATCTGTTTTTCCATAGATTTCACAGGGCTACACCCTATGCTGCTGATTTCGCCATTTCATGGCTTATGGTATTTTTTGCCACTGTAACTTTAATATCTAAAATTTTCCAGATTATTCAATTTTATTTTACATCTGTATTGACCCTGAAGAAATCGACATCCACAAAACCGCCCGGATCTTTGGTGGCATAATTGAAGATCGCAAATTTAGATCCCATAAAAAACCTCCGGTAATCGAAGATCATTTTGTAGTCTTTCGCCATTTCGGTCCAGTTTTTCTGGTCGGTGCTGTAGTAAAAATCCGCCAGATCTTTACCTAAGTTAAAATCGGCATCAATTCTGAAATACACTTTGTCAGTATTCAGAGGAATCCGTTTTTTCTCTTCTTTTTTAACGTCCGTCACTGCTTTGGTTTTGTTATCCAGGCTGACTTCATCAGTCGAAAATACAATGTATTTTTTACCGCCTTCCATAACGACAGACAGAATCCCGGAATCACCGTTGAATGCACTGAACCCGGCCACATCACCGTCTTTCATTCCTTTTACATCCAAGGCTACTACTCCGCTGGATTTCGGGCCTTCCATTCTCTGCGTCAATGTATTCGGTGCAAGGTAAAGGTTGTCCACGATCCTGCTGGCTTTCAGTCTTAAAAATCCTTTTCTTTCGGATAAGGACCAGGCTTCATTCACCGGATTATGGTTCCACTGCCACTGGATTTTCATTTTATTATCTGAAAATTCATCGCTTTCTACCAGATGGTTTTTCGGCTTGAACGGCGGAAGCGGAATCTCTCCTTTTAAAGGGACTTTTCCGTTGTCACCCAACACCGGCCAGCCGTCTTCCCATTTCACGGGAAGTAAAATCGGAACCCGCCCTACGCCGTTTCTGTCCTGAAAGATCAGGGAATACCAGTTGCCGTTTTTATCATCAATCAGCGCCCCTTGCCCGGCGTAGGAAAACCCTAGGAAGTTATCTTCAAGAACAACTTTTTTCTCAAAAGGACCGGTTACCTGATCCGCCCGGTACACTTCCTGACGACGTTTTCCGCCTCTTGGCCAGGAAATCATCATCATGTAATATTTTCCGTCTTTTTTAATGATCTGGTTGCCTTCAAGTAACCCGGTTTCAGAGGCATCTCTCTGGAAAACCTCTGTACCGTCCTGATTCCCAATAATGGTTTTAAAATCCGGGCTCAGCTCAAAAACTTTGTTTGAAGTGAAGACATACACCCGGTCGTCATCGTCAAACAACAAAGACGCATCGTGAAAATGTCTTGTTCTGGTCAACAGCTTCCAGTTTCCTTTTTCGGGATTGTCGGTGACATAGAAATAGGATCTGAAAGGTTCGTCATTCGGGGAAAACAGAACATAATATTTTCCTTTGTGATACCGGATGGACGATGCCCATTGTCCGCGCCCGTAGACGGTTCCGTTCAGCAGATCGTATTTGGAATTGTCATTCAGAGTTTGAAAAACGTAGCTCGACATTTCCCAGTGCACCAAGTCTCTGGAATGCATCACCGGAGCGCCCGGCATCAAATGCATCGTGGTGCTGATCAGATAGAAATCGTCACCGTTGCGGGTGATGGACAAGTCCGGAGCGTCGGCCCAGATGATGGGATTGTTAAATTCTGTTGTCGCTTTTTTCTGAAAAGGGTTTATCTGGGCCGAAAGTGAATTCAGCCCGATAAATCCCAAAAAAGAAACTATATAAAATGATTTTTTAATATTCAAGATTTGAAATTTTTATTTAAACGCAATGCCCGCAAAGATTTTTTGACTACCCACTGCTTTTTAAATTTAGAAGCAATTCGGCAGGCTCAATATAGACTTCAACTCAGCAAAGCAATGTATCAATTTATTGCATCCACTTTGTACTGATAACCAATTTCTGTTTATCATTGGCTTTATTTCAAATCCTGCTTTAGATTTTGGCTAAAGCCAAATGGATGCTGTTTTTTTGAGAACGGGCTTCCTTCGACAAGCTCAGGATGACGTTGCCCGTTCCTATTGATGTCCAATAACGTTAAAATTAATTTGGTACAATATCGTTAGACAACGTGCTGTATAGCCCGATCAAGCTTCCGGTGAAACCGCCGGCCACATCGGTGGATAAGATGTCTCCGGAAACCGGTCCTCCCAGGTTTTTAAAGCTCTTTCCGTCCACGGTATAGTTGAAGCTGAGGTTATCATTCTCACCTACTACTTGCAGTTTAATGGTTTTGGACAATGAAATTTTCTCACTGGCAACCAGTTTGGAGGCTCCTTTTTCGGTTCTTTCGAGAACAATATAATAATCTTTGTCTTTTTTAGTAATTCCGAACACATAGTTGAACCTTTCGCTTTGGTAGCAAGTGATTCCGGCCAGTTCCTTTTCAGATTTCGGTTTGAAATCCAGGGTTACGGACGTTTCAAAATCCTCATGCTGCAGCCTGTGGAACAAGGCGGATACCGGAGCCAAAGCTTTGATATTCGTATCCATCGGATTCACTTTTACCCCGTTTTTCGTGGAAGTAATAAAGTTTTCACGCGGCCCGCGCATGGCGATCCAACGGAAATCCAGGTTTTTATCGGTCAGTTTGTCGTTGTAGGTAAAGTTTCCGTTCGGGAAGAATCCGTTTTGCCCGGTCTGGTTCTGGGTGCCTTCGGGTAACTTCAATTTCGGCTTCATTGGTACCAATCCGTTCTGGAATACCGGATAAGTTCCGCTCCAGTCCACCGGAAGCAGGAAGGTTTCCCGGCCTTTGTTCACGCGGTTATTGACGTTCGGGCGGATGGCCAGAAATACGCCGTACCATTGCCCGTTCGATCCTTCCACCAAGTCGGCGTGGCCCGCCCAGTCTACTTTTTCCTTGCGGTCTTTCGGGAAGTAACGCTGTGTCAGGATCGGGTTGTTTTTAGCCGGAACAAACGGTCCTTTAGGAGAATCGGCCATGAAGATCACTTCGCTGTGCCATCCGCCGGTTCCGCCTTCCGCGCACATCAGGTAATATTTTCCTTTGTATTTATATAAATGCGGCCCTTCTATCCAGATCGGTTTCTGGGTAATATCGACACCGGCGTTAACAATAATTCTATCGGAGCCTGCTACCACCTGGTCTTTTTCAAGATCATAATCCCACATTTTGATGACACGGTGGCCCTGATACTGCTCGGTTCCCTTTGGTGGAGCGTCGTTGTGTACGATATAGGCTTTTCCGTCATCGTCAAAGAAGATCGCAGGATCGATCCCTTCGAAATTCAGCTTCTGTACTTCGCTCCACCCTTTGGCTGGGTCTTTGGTTTTCACGACCATATTTCCAACTCCTCCCGCGATCTGAGTAGTGATCATATAAAATGTATCGTTGTATTTGTTGTATTTGATGTCCGGTGCGTAAATTCCCTGGGATACACCGCCTTTTTCTACTTTAAGTTGAGAAGGCCTGTCCAGCACATGGCCGATCTGCTTCCAGTTGACCATATCTTTCGACGTAAAAATCGGAACTCCCGGAAACATCGAAAATGAAGAATTCACCAGGTAATAGTCGTCCCCTTTTTTGGTGATGCTTGGGTCCGGATAACAGCCCTGAAGGATCGGCGAATAGAACTCGTCCGGTTTCAGTGGATTGTCATTGTATATTTTATCGTTTCCACGGTAGTTGAAATCGGAAAAGGTCTGGGCAGAAATGTTGCTCACACTTAAGAACGCTGCTGCCGTCAGCAGGGTGAATTTGTTCTTTAAAAAATTCGGATTCATAGGTCTCTTTTTCATATGTAGATTTCTTAATTTTTGCTTTAAATATTGAATTGGGTTCGTTGTTTTACCAAGGTCGAACCTGTTGTTATAATTGTTGAACCCCTTCAGGGTTCGTAGTTTATTTTTCTTTTTGCCACAGGTCGAAGCTGTGGCTATTTTTATTCAACCCTTTCAGGGTTTCTGACGATCCCGTTAATAGGATTTCATCCTATTCTACATTAAGCCGTTCCTTCGGGACTTCTTGTTTTGTTATAAATTCCCACAGGTTTAAAATGGGGTTATGATCGTTGAACCTTTTCAGGATTCGCAATTTTTTCCTATTCATTCATACGGGTTTCACCTGTGGCTACCTTTGTTCAACCTTTTCAAGTTTTTTGATGATCCCGTTAATAAGATTTTCATCCTATCCTATATTAAGCCGTACCTCCTGGATTTCGATGACTATTATTTAAATTTTGCTAAAGCCAATTGATACGTCCATTTTTTTTGAACGGGCTTCCTTCCCTTCGTCAAGCTCAGGATAAACTCGAGCTCAGGATGGCATCACCCTTTTGTGTTATTATTTCATTTTTAATTTATATATTTTTCCGGGTTCCGTTGGGAAATCGTAGATGAATTCGTTTTTAATTTCGGTCGGATTGAGTTTTGCCTCTTTCGAGATCAGCGGTGTTTTTATTTCCGGGGTATCAAAAAAGAGATTCGGGTTTTTACCTTGTGCTTTTTCAAATTTTATATTTCCGGTGAGCTGCATTTGATTGGGCACTCTCAATCTGCAATTTCCGCCCAGTGTTGATTTAATCATGACTTCTTTGGCTTTATTGCCGGTCCAATTGATGCTGACTTCAAATCCGCCGTAGGTTTTCAGCCCGGAAATATTGCCGTTTTTCCACTCATCCGGAAGGGCGGGAAGAATATCGATGAAACCGTTCTGGGTCTGCAGGAGCATTTCGGTGATTCCCGAAGTGCAGCCAAAGTTTCCATCGATCTGGAACGGCGGATGGGCATCGAACAGATTCGGGTAGGTTCCGCCTTTGCTTCCCCAGCCGTCTTTTTCCACCAAAGTTAATTGGTCTTTGATTAATTTATTCGCATGATTTCCGTCGAGTAATTTTGCCCAGAGATTCACTTTCCATCCCATCGACCAGCCGGTGGAAACGTCGCCGCGATGGATGAGAACGGTTTTGGCTGCGTCTGTCAGTTCCGGTGTGGTGAACGGGTTAATTTGATTGGACGGAAATAATCCGTACAGATGGGAAACGTGACGGTGATTGTCTTTCGGGTCGTCCCAATCGCCCATCCATTCCTGCAGTTGTCCGTATCTTCCGATCTGCATCGGTGGTAATTTTGAAATGATGGTGTTCCAGACCGGAATTTTGTCATCATCCATATGAAGAAGCTGTGCTGCTTTCCTGGTTTTGGTAAACAGGTCGAAAACCAACTGGTTATCCATGGTATTGCATGCAGCTAAAGCACTGCCCTGATGACCCTGCGGAATGTTTTCGGGAGACATCGACGGACTTACGACCAGCCAGTGGTGCGTCGGTTCTTCGATAAGAAAATCTTCGTAGAACTGTGCAGCCGATTTTAAAACCGGATAAACCGATCTGAGGTAATTCAGATCCCCGCTGTACAGATATTTGTCCCACAGGTGCTGGGAAAGCCAGGCACCACCCATCGGCCACATTCCGGCGTTGGCGAAATCCACCACTCCGGTGATCCTCCAGATATCAGTATTGTGGTGAGCCACCCAGCCGCGGCTGTTGTACATGGTTTTTGCTGTTTCCTTTCCGGATTCGCTCAGGTCTTTTACCATTTGGACCAGCGGTTCGTGCATTTCCGGAAGTCCTGTTTTTTCGGCCGGCCAGTAGTTCATTTCCGTGTTGATGTTGATGGTATATTTGCTGTCCCAGGCCGGTTTGTTGGAGTTGTTCCAGATTCCCTGTAGATTGGCGGGCTGACCGCCTGGCTGTGATGAGGAAATCAGAAGATAGCGTCCAAACTGGTAATATAATGAAATGAGCTCCGGATCGTAGCTGGTTGCAAAGTTTTTAATCCTGATATCAGTCGGATTTGTAGCTGCATTGGAAGTGCCTAAATCGAAATATACTCTTTTGAAATATTTTTGATACGCAACCAGATGATTTTTAAGTAAAGTGCTGAAGCTTTTAGGTTCTGCTTCCGAAATGTATTTTTTGCTTTTTAAAACTTCGTCGGTGTTTAAAGTTTTGTAATCGGTAAAATTGGTTGCAATGGAAATCAGAATGGTTACCTCACTGGCGTTGCTTACGCCAATACTGTTTTCTGAAACTTCCGTTTTGCCATCTTTATTAAGGATTTTTGCGATTGCACTGAATCTGACTTCTCCCTGAACGCCGTCTAAAGTTGAAGACAAACCGTCCATTTGCAATGTATTAGTATCAATTGCTTTGCTGTTTTTTTTGAGTTCACTGTTGAAGTGAGCTGAAAAACTCAGTGCATTTTTTTTGTTTGAACTTAATTTGATAACAATTACATTATCAGGAATCGAAGCGAAAACTTCTCTTTTAAAATTGATCCCATTGGCTGAGAAAGTGGTTGTTGTAATTGCTTTTTCAATATCTAATTCTCTATAATAATTTTTAAAATCACTACTATTTTTAAAGTCAAGAATTAAATCACCAATATTCTGGAAGGCTGAACCGTGAAGGGTTTTTGCCGTTAAACCTTTATCCGCAAGAATCTGGGCGCGTTTGTAATTTACGTTAAATAAATAATACCGGATCGAATCGAGGACTTTCGGACCGTCAGGATTATCGTTCCGCGAAGGGCCGCCGGACCAGAAGGTACTTTCATTCAGCTGAATTTTTTCTTTAGCAGGATCTCCAAAAACCATTGCTGCAAGCCGCCCGTTTCCAATCGGCAATGCTTCCACCCACTGTTTGGCAGGCTTGTCATACCACAGCTTGTATTTTCCTCCTTTCTGAGCAAAGGAAAATCCGCTTATAAGTAGACAGAGGATAAATATGCAATGTTTGGGTTTCATTAATTTTTATTTTGTCTGTTAAACTTAACAGTTTCTTTTTAGGCATCATCATCTGCGTATTGACAAACAAAATTTAAAAAAACGAGACCTCAACGTGTTATAGTCAAGGTCTCTCTAACTATATATGAAGAAAAATAACAAACTTTGTTAAACGCCGCTAAAGGCACTGAAACCTCCGTCTACCGGCAATAAGGCACCGGTAATAAAACTTGCGGCTCCAGAACAAAGGAACTGTACAGCTCCATTGAGTTCCTGCACTTCACCGAAACGCTGCATCGGAGTTTTGGCGATTACTTTTTTGCTTCTGTCGGTTAACGAACCATCCGGATTCAGAAGAATCGCCCGGTTCTGATCGCCGATGAAGAATCCCGGCGCTACGGCATTCACCCGGATTTTATCCCCGAATTTCAGGGCTACATCCGAAGCCAGCCATTGGGTAAAGTTGGTGATGGCTGCTTTTGCAGCCGAATATCCCGCCACTCTGGTGATCGCTGAATAGGCTGCCATGGAAGAGATATTGACGATACTACCGCTTCCCTGTTCCGCCATTGCTTTTCCGAAGACAAAGCTCGGATAAACGGTTCCGTTGATATTGAGATCGATCACCTCATCCCATCCTTTCATATCCATATCAAAGAATGACTGGTCGGGAGATAAGGTCGCTGCGGGAATATTTCCGCCTGCAATATTTAAGAGGATATCGATTTTACCGTACTTTTCAATAATTTTTTTTGAAGCTTCTTCAAGACTTGAAATGTCCATCACATTGGCTTCTACGGAAAAGGCATCACCGCCTGATGTCTTTAATTCCTTAACAAAAGCATCCAGTTTTTCCTGGCTTCTGCCCAGTGCCACTACTTTTGCCCCGGCTTCGATGAAACTTTTAGCCAGGCTTCCGCCTAAAACGCCGGAAGCACCTGTAATTACGGCTACTTTATTTTTTATGCTGAATATTTCGTTCATTGTTATGATTGATAATTGATGATTGATAATTGATCGAAAACGAATGCCGATTTTATCTTGACATTTCGTTTTGAACAGCGGCCATTACGCCTTCGATTTGTCCTAAAGCCAACATTCTGCCCAGGAATGAGTAGCCAGGATTGTAACCCTTATCAATATCTTCGGTTAACAGTCTTCCGTGATCAATCCGCATTGGTAGATCCGGGTTTTCTTTTTCGAATACGCGGATGACATCGATTAATTTTCCTCTTCCGCCTAAATGATGCGCTTCAATAAAATCTCCATTCTCGAAAACGTTGGTGCTTCTGAGGTGAACGAATTTCGTGCGGTGCGCAAACTTCTGCGCAAGTTTCGGAACATCATTGTTAAGGTTTGCGCTTAGTGATCCTGCGCAAAACGTCAGTCCGTTGTGAGGATTGTCTACGGCGTTTAAGAACCAGTCGATATCTTCCTCGTTGGTAACAATCCTTGGAAGGCCAAGTAAAGCGAAAGGCGGATCGTCAGGATGTACACACATCTGGATGCCCCATTCTTCACAAACCGGCATTATTCTTTCCAGAAAATATTTCAGGTTTTCACGCAGCTGGTTTTTATCGATTCCATCGTACAAAGCCAATAAATTATTGAACTTTTCTACCGGGTTCAGATCGCCTTCCTTAATGTTTCCGTTTACAAATCCCTGTGTTTTTACAATCACCGAATCAATAAGATCATTGTTGTCCTCTTCGGTCAAAGTATTTTTAAGCCCTTCTACTTTCTGAAGGATTTCCTGTGTATAATCGTTTTCCGCTCCTTTTCTTTTTAAGATATGGATCTCAAAATAAGCGAATTTGGCTTTGTCAAAATATAAGGATGACGAACCGTCTTCCCATGCATGGAAAAGATCTGTTCTTGCCCAGTCGAGCACCGGCATAAAATTGTAACAAACGGTTGTTACACCTGCTTTGCCCAGATTTTCAAGACTGGTGATGTAGTTTTCTATCAAAAAGTCGCGGTCTCCACCTCCATACTTGATCGCTTCGCTTACCGGGAGGCTTTCCACCACAGACCAGCGAAGACCGTAACTTTCTATATAGTTTTTATAATCATTCACCGCCTCCAAACTCCAGACCTGCCCGTTCGGGATATCGTGTAGTGCCGAAACAATTCCTTCAACTCCGATCTGACGGAGTGTCTCCAATGTGATCTTATCTTTTTTGCCAAACCAACGCCAGGTTTTTTCCATAAGTTTTGAATTTTTCTTCATACTAAACAAAATAGGTGCTTTTCAACACCTATTTTGCTGCTAATATGAATGTAGAATAAAATTTAATTAGTATCCAGGATTCTGGTATTTTGCTTTATCTGCCGCAGACATTTCCATTAAGTCCAATTGATTTTGAGGAATTGGTCTCAAATAATGATATGGCTGAATCGTTCTTGTAACCGTCTGAGGAGTATGGTTTCCATATGAAGATCCTCCAATTTGATAAGTAGCCGCATATTCGCCCCATTTCTGTGTACGCACCAGATCATACCATCTGTAGAATTCTCCATAGTATTCTCTAGATCTTTCTGCAAGTATGTAATCAATAGTAATTGTTGTCGGTGTTGCTGCAATCATAGCTGCGCTGTTATCAGCTACATAAGCTGTATTCTGAGCATTATTAAATTTCCATTTACCCGCTCTTGCTCGGATCACATTAATCAGATCTCTGGCGCTCATGGTTCCAGAAGCTCCTTTCACGGCTGCTTCTGCTGCAATAAAGTAAAATTCTGAAAACTTAGCTACGCTAAAAGGACGAGTAAGACCCGCATTTGGATATCCTAATCCATTTGGATCATCTGTACGATAAGTACCAATTTTCCAAAGTCCCGGATATACAATTCTGCTTATTCCATTTGGTGCAATCACCCAGTCTGCTCTTCCAGGTAATGTTCCAGCTCCTACAGCGTTTTGTCCTGCTCCTGAAGGGTAAGTAGGCGTCTGCGAGTCATCACTAAGGAAACTTAGGATAGCTCCTCCAGGCTGTACAGGCAAATTATTAGCATTATACAATGTTGGAGTAGTAGAAAGTGGAGCCGCTCCTTTATTCCAGTTACCTCTGTAAGTTGTTACAAAAGTACCGTCATATCGAGAATCATTGGTTTTATCAGCAAATGTATTTTTGATAACACCAATAGTAGGACACATACGTACCCAAGGACGTCCTAAAGACTGAGCTGCCTCACGTTGCACAGAACTTACTCCATTAAAAGTTGTTGCTGAAGAACTACTTTTAATAGCCGTATAATTCCAGGTTTGCATCCAAGCTGCAAAATTATCTGGTGCCCAGCCAGAACCAAAGCCAACAGGATCAGACTCATTATAATATAAACTTGATGCAGTATGATCAGCGTATAACATTGATTCACTATTGCTTCTATCATTTGAACCTACGTTTACATCGTAGAATGTAGGCTGCAATGCATATGGGCCAGGATTACTGATCCCTGTAAGAGCTACATTATATGCTTGTTGAAAATACCAATTTGCATCATGACCGCTAGGATCTACTCGCTGGGCATTTGGATATGTAGGAATATTATTTGGATTTTGAAGCCACCAACCATATGTTAGATAAGCTTTTGCCAAAAATAGCCTTGCAACATTCTGTGTAACTCCTCCTGGTACTCTTGGTGAAGTAGGCAAATTATCAATTGCCTTAAGTAAATCGGGGAAAATTGATTTTGTGTAAACTTCCGGCACCGTATTTCTTACGGAAGTAGCTACAGGTTCTATATTAAATTTTAATTCACCAGATCCTAGATCCAATGGAACTCCGCCATAAGTCTGAACGAGCATGAAATAATCAAATGCCCTAAAAAATCTTGCTTCTGATATTTTTGATTCTGCGATTCCAAAACCCGGCCCTTTTTCAATAATTCCATTTGCCGTATTGATATATGGAAAAACAGCTCCCCAAACCATACTTGTAGGAAAAGTATTTGAATTGATTGCCCCGCTTCCAGGCGACATATCTAAATCTCTGAAGTTTCCATCAGCACTTTGTGCATAGGTTGATTCATCAGTACCATTTTGACAGTTACTCATGAAATAACCATTTCCATATAATAAACGTAGCTCTCTGTATAATGAAGTAAAACTTTGATTAACACCATCGGCAGTGCTAAAATAATCCACAGTATAGATTGATCTTGGCTGCTCATCAAGGATCTCATTACACCCTGTAAATGCTAATGACAGAAATATTGATCCGATTAATATTTTTTTGTTGAAATTTATCATGACCTTGTAATTTTAGAAAGTTAAATTAATTCCCATTAAGAAATTTCTGGTTGTAGGATTATTTGTACCAATTACCAATTGACGTGCCGCATAACCACTTACGGCCTGATTTTGGTTACCTGTCGAGTTTGGTTCTGGATCCATTCCTGAGAATTTATGATAAGGAGAATAGATAATTAGCGGATTTGTTACTGTAAAATATATTCTTAAATTGGTAATATTCAAATCCTTCAAATAATCTTTATCTACATTATATCCTAAGGTAATTGTGCGCAATTTAACATAAGACGCATCAAACATAGCTAATGTAGACGCATACTTTGGATTATCTCCACTCAAATGTCTGCCTGGACGTGGAAAATAAGCATTTGTATTATCTTCAGTCCAGTAATCTACATCAACGTTATTTCCTCTACCCGTCAGTCTGTTTAGGTAACTGGCAGATCCGTATAATGTGCTGATTAACACACCACCGTCCTGAAATGCTCCTACAGTACTTAATTCAAAATTTTTGTACGCAAAACGCATATTAAAACCTCCCTGGAATTTTGGAGCAGTATCAATAATTTGTCGGTCGTCAGCATTAATTGCCCTAACAGGTGTTCCATCAGCATTATAGCCGCCGGTGTAGAGAACTTTAATCGATCCTACGACATCAGCTGCAGATCCTGGCTCTAATATATTTTGATAAGGATCACCAGCCTGCCACAGACCAACATATTGATAATCATAAAGCGAGTTGATATTATGGCCTACAAACCATAAGTTACCGGGATCTTTGTCTAAACCAGAGGCTAAAGATAAGATTTTATTTTGGTTGGAATAAAAATTCACCCCTGCATCCCAAGAGAAACCATTCTTGTTATCAAAAATAATCCCATTAAGTGCTATTTCTACCCCTTTATTCTCGGTTTCAGCAACATTTTTTGTTACATAACTAAGACCAGAAGAAGGTGGTAAATTTTTGTTGGTTAAAAGGTCAAAAGTATGGGTTCTATAGTATTCTGCACTTCCCGTAAGCCTATTATTAAATAATCCAAAATCAACCCCGTAGTTCTGCGTTTTGGAATATTCCCAGCCAAGGGTAGAATTTGGAGCAACACTTACATATACACCTGTAGAATTTGTAGTATTGAAATTATATGGTGTAATAGTAAGTCTGCCAAGAGTTGAATATGGAGTAACAGCTTGGTTTGAAGTCTGTCCCCATCCAGCTCTGAATTTCAAGAGGTTAACAAACTTCACATTTTGCATGAAAGATTCATTGGTAACATTCCATCCAAGAGACAAAGCAGGATAAGTATGCCATTTATTTCCTGGGGCTAGTCTAGAAGATCCATCTGCACGCAAAGTTGCAGTTAGCATGTATTTATTGTTAAAAGTATACATTACCCGCCCCATAGCAGATAACAATCCCCATTGAACATAATTTTGATTATTTGGATCAACCGTAATATCAGCCTGTGGTGACTGGCCTAAATTATAATATTGAAAAAAGTCTGCAGGTACATTTTTAGCACTTATATAACTACTTATATATCTACTACCTTCCGCAGAATATAGACCAACTGCATTAATTTTATGTTTACCAAAAGTACGGTCATATGTTAAAAGGTTTTCCAATGTCCAGTGATAAGTCTGATCATTACCCCTTCCTGCATTAGAGGGAGCAGTAGGATTAGTACTAAATACACCTACCCCTGTATAGTTTCCACTATTGGAAGTACGATAATCCAAACCTACATTTAATCTGTACTTTAATCCATTTAAAGGTAGGTTTGCTTCACCATACAAATTATTATAGGAAGCAAAAGATTTTGTCTCATCAACATATTTATTCCCCAGACTTTCCAAATTAGATCGGGAATAAATCCAGGTTTGATCAATACCTCCGGCTGTAGTCATTAATTTTTTCATACTACCATCAGCATTATAAGGATTTACCAATGGAGAATATCCTAAGACTGCTCCTGGATTTACTCCATTCCCCTCTGATATAGCATAATTGGTATTTGAAGTTAATCCAAATTTGAAAGCTTTACCTACCTGTTGATCAATAGCAGCACGAAGTGCAAATCTTTCATAACTTTGTAAAGGAATTACAGCATCCTGTTTGAAATAAGATAAACCTACGTTATAATTTCCTCCTTCCGTACCTCCGGACACACCGATATCGTGATTGGTGATCATAGCAGGCTTATAGTAAAGCTTTTGCCAGTCGGTATTGGTTGTACTGCTTTCATCAGCACCGTTAGTATACAAAGGTGTAGTATTTCCTGCAGGTATAGCATAAGCTCTTAGCTTAGCAAAGGTAGGACCATCCATCATCGGATATCTTGAGAATAAAGTCTGAACACCTGTAAAAGAATTGTAAGTAAATCTTGGCTTTTGACCTTTTGAGCCTCTATTAGTAGTTACCAAAATAACCCCGTTTGCTCCTCTGGAACCATAAATTGCAGTAGCAGAAGCATCTTTTAGGATGTCAACACTTTTTATATCACTCGAGCTGATATCTGAGAGCGAACCAACAAATGGGATTCCATCTAAAACGATCAGAGGATCATTATCACCACTTAGTGATCTTACTCCACGAATACGAATTTGCATTGTTGCACCCGGTTTAGTAGAAGTTTGGGAAATATCTACCCCCGCAGTTCTGCTCTGTAATGCCTGCGTAATATTGGCGGTAGGCACCTCACGAAGAACATCACCTTTTACGGAAGCTACCGAACCCGTTACAGCTTCTTTTCTCTGGGTACCATATCCGATGACAACAACTTCTTCTATCTTTTTCTCCTTCGGCACCGTATCTTTTTTAACCTGAGCATACGCCATGCCGGCAGGTAATAAGGCCATAGCAAAAAAGAGGGCGGCCTTATTGGTTTTAGCAAAATAAAATCGGTTCATAATTATTATTTTTAAATATTAGTGTTGAAATAAAAAGGCTGGTAATAATTATTTTAAAATCCTTAGTGCTTAGCAGCCTTTCTACTTATTTTTAGATATACATATTCACAATAGCTTCAAACAATTCCTGTTTTCCGCTTTTTGGCTGAGGTTCCCCGATTTCATGTGCTATTCTCTGAAGATCCTCTAGGGTAAGAGATCCTTCTTCAAATGCCTTTCCGTGCCCGTTGTCAAAAGAAGCATAGCGGTCTGTTCTTAATTTGTTGTAGTCCGAGTTTTCAAGAATATCGGCAGCAGCCAAAAGACCTTTTGCAAATACATCCATTCCTGAAATGTGAGAGATGAATAAATCTTCAGGATCGATAGAGTTTCTTCTGATTTTAGCATCGAAGTTTACCCCTCCTTTTCCTAAACCTCCTGCCGGAAGCAATACCAACCAGGCCTGAACCATTTCCAGGTAATCCACCGGGAACTGATCGGTATCCCAACCATTCTGGTAATCTCCTCTGTTCGCGTCGATGCTTCCTAACATTCCTGCATCTACCGCTGCCTGAAGTTCGTGCTCGAAAGTATGGCCTGCCAGTGTAGCGTGGTTTACTTCAATATTTAATTTAAAGTCTTTGTCTAATCCGTAATGTCTCAGGAATCCGATTACTGTTTCAGAATCGTAATCGTACTGATGCTTGGTCGGTTCCATCGGCTTAGGCTCGATCAGGAAGTTTCCGGTGAAACCTTGCTGACGGGCATAATCTCTGGACATGGTAAGGAAACGAGCCAGATGGTCTTTCTCACGTTTCATATCTGTGTTCAAAAGGCTCATGTATCCTTCTCTTCCACCCCAGAATACATAGTTTTCTCCGCCTAATGCAATAGTTGCATCGATTGAGTTTTTAACCTGAGTTCCAGCACATGCCAATACATCGAAGTTCGGGTTGGTAGAAGCTCCGTTCATGTATCTTTCGTGGGTGAAAACGTTTGCCGTTCCCCAAAGAAGCTTGATTCCCGTTTCTGCCTGCTTCTGCTTGGCGTATTCTACCACAGCCTGAAGGTTTTTCTCATAATCTTTCCAGTTGTCTGCAGGATCTACCAAGTCGATATCGTGGAAGCAGTAGAAGTTAAAGCCCATTTTGGACATAAATTCAAAACCTGCATCCAGTTTGTGCATTGCTCTGCTAACGGCATCGTTTCCGATATCCCAAGGGTGGTGAATAGTTGCTCCACCGAACGGATCGCTTCCGTTGGCACATAATGTATGCCACCAGGCCATTGCAAAACGGGTCCAGTCTTTCATCGGTTTCCCCATGATTACTTTTTCTGCATCATAATAGCGGAACGCCATCGGATTTCTACTTTCCTTCCCTTCAAACTTAATCTTATCGATCCCTGTGAAAAACTCTTTTGTACCTGTTAAAGTGTTCATATTTTGTCTTATTTATTTTTTATTTTCTTTAATTTTTCGCACGGAAACTCCCGGCTCACTGATTGTTGAAGATCAGCAAGTACATTGGAATTTCTTTTGTGATTTTTATTAAATGATTTCGTTAAGATGGTTTTTCCATCTCGAATAGGCTTCTGTATATTGCTCGCGCTTCTCATGTTCCGGCTCGATAACGGCGATTTTTTCGAGTGATGAAAAAGCTTCTTTGGAATCCGCATAGAATCCGATTCCCATTCCCGCAGCCCTGGCAGCACCCACGGCTCCGTCCGTATCGTACAGTTCAATTACCGCATTGCTGACACTGGCCAGCGACTGGCGGAAAATCGAACTTAAAAACATATTGGCGTTTCCTGCACGGATCACCTGGATATCCATCCCGATGTTCCGCATGATATTCATTCCGTATTCGTAAGAGAAAACGATTCCTTCCTGCGCCGCGCGTAGAATATCCCCTTTGGAGTGGATGTTGAAATTGATCCCGTGGATCGAGCAGCTGGTATCCTTATTTTCCAGCACTCTTTCCGCACCGTTTCCAAATGGGATGATGCTTAATCCTTTGGAACCGATCGGCGAAAGCGAAGCCATATCGTTCATATCTCCGTAAGAAGAAAGCGAAGTGGCGAAATTGTGCTTCAGCCATGAGTTAAGGATTCCGGTTCCGTTGATGCAAAGCAGAACGCCTAACCGGGTTTGTTCCGGTGTATAATTTACGTGGGCAAAAGTATTTACTCTGGATAGTTTATCGTACTCCAGCTGATCAAGCACTCCGTACACCACTCCTGAAGTTCCCGCGGTGGAAGCGATCTCCCCCGGATTGAAAACATTCAGTGACAATGCATTATTCGGCTGGTCCCCTGCCCTGTAGGAAATCGGAGTTCCTTCCTTTAATCCCAGTTCCTGAGCGGCCGCGGCAGAAACCGTAGACTGGATTCCGAACGTAGGTACGATTTCCGGGAAAAAGCTTTTCGGGATTCCGTAATAATTGATGACATCTTCCGAAATGCAGTTGTTCTTAAAATCCCAGAAAATCCCTTCGGATAATCCTTCTATCGTAATTCCGATCTGCCCGGAGAGTCTCATCGCGATATAGTCTCCCGGAAGCATGATCTTATCTATTTTTTCAAAAATCTCAGGTTCGTTTTCTTTTACCCAAGCCAGTTTTGAAGCGGTAAAATTTCCCGGAGAATTCAATAAATGCGATAAACATTTTTCTTCTCCGATGGCTTTAAAAGCCTTCTCCCCATAAGGAACGGCACGGCTGTCGCACCAGATGATGGAAGGCCTCAGCAAGTTCTGGTCCTTATCTACAAGAATCAGCCCATGCATCTGCCAGGTAATCCCGATCCCTTTAATATCTTCGGCTTGTACACCGGATTCGTGCATCACCGCTTCATGCGCCAGCTTCAGGTTCGTCCACCAGTCGCCGGGGTTCTGTTCTGCCCAGCCCGGATGGATCGCCGTGATTTTCATTTCCTTTTTCGGAGAAAATTCTGAAGCAATCACTTTTCCGCTGGATGCCTCGATGAGACACACTTTTACAGAAGAACTGCCGATGTCATAGCCTAATAAGTACATAGTATAAAGGAGGGTATTATTTAATTAGTTTCGTATTGTTTTTCTTAAAGACCTTGGCATCAAACTTATAATATCTGGCGGCACGGTGCGATACGTTTTTTTCAATTTCATCCAACGGCACGATATAGTTGAAGGATGATATTTTTTTATGAAAGTTTTTAATATCTATATATTTTTCGCTCAATGCGCTGTACAGCTGGTAAAGCTGTCTGATCGTAAATCTTTTCGGCAGAAGCTCGAAAATAATCGAGAAATCCGACTCGATCCACTTTCTGATCTCGATCAGCGATTCACTGATGATTTTATTATGGTCGAAGGGCAGTGAAGGCACCTGATCGATCGGGAACCAGTCTACCGTACTGTACTTGGTGCTGTTGATCTTATGATCGATCTTGCAAAGCGACAGATACGCTACGGTAATGATCCGGTCGATATGATGTTTATACTCCTCTCCCATCCAGTTAATGTCTTTTTCATTATTTGCCCTCATCGGGTCTGCAAAACATTTAAACTGCTTCAATACCATTTTTCTGATCCCTGTAAGCTCGTGAAGAACTCTTTCTGCTGCATCGTCTACATCCTCATCACTGAAAATCAAACTTCCCGGAAGCTTGATCTGCTTTTCCGCATCCAGATGTCTTTCTACGAGTAAAATATTCAATCTGTTTTCATGGTCAAATCCAAAAACGACACAGTCAACAGAAACATAGGTATGTATAAATTCAGGGCTCATTAAGGTGTTAACATTTATGTAACATGACAAATATAAAAATTCAGATGAATAAAAAAAATATTTTTGTTGCTAACACTTAAATATCAGCAATTTACATATCGATTTTTTATGATAACAATTGTATATAATTGATGATAAGCTTATCATAAAAAACACACTTAAAAATAATGTAAAAGATCATTTAACAAGTGTTTATATAAAAAATCCACACAAAAATGATCTTATTTTTTCCGGTAAAATAATATGATAAGAATTGTTAAAAAATATTTTTAAAAAAAACATAAACAAGTGTAAAAAAAACACTTTTATAGCCAAAAAAGCATTAAAAAAACATTAATTTTTTTACCGTTTTTGTATGTAAGGCTCACTAAAGTTATAAAAAGTGGAATTTTGGTAAATGTTTACATGATGCGGGAAGGCTTTTAAAATCGGATGTAATTAAAATTAACGGGTATACCTGTAATGGGCAGGGCGTCTACAATCACTTATGATGGTCTGACTATTATAACAGATCCCATTAATGTTCTTTTATCAAACGGAAAAGCAACTTTGCTAAATCCAGTCCGGCTGCTTTTTTAAAAATCAGATTAAATTGTATAGAAATTTCACTTATCTCAAGTCGGCTTCAAATAGTCTCGATCGGGTTACATCCCTACGCCCGTAAATAATCAACTTTGTTTCATTAAATTTTAAAATCACTTAGAATTATGCAGAACCACAAAAACAAAGTTGCGCTGGTATCGGGTGCGAATACCGGGGTGAGCTTCCAGACCAGCAAAGCCCTTATAGAAAACGGATACACGGTGTATACAGGCTCCCGCGACCTGCAAAAAGGAAGAACAGCAGCTCGCTGATCGGGCAGAACGCCCGGCAGTATATCCGCAGCAAGCTCATTGAAAAAGCCAGGGAAAAACTCATCGGAACCGATCTGACGGTAGCGGAGATCGCTTATGAGCCGGGTTTTGAACACCCTCAGTCGTTCAGCAAAATGTTCAGGCTCCGGACAGGCCTGTCGCCGCTGGAGTTTAGGGGCTCTTTTGAATGAGACAGGAAATCTACAGATTTTTCAAAAAAGAACATTTAATTAAGATTTTAAACCCGAATGGTATAAAAGGAAAATTTTATTTTACAAAATACCCAAATATTATGGTATTTTGTTTTTCCGTTTATTATATTTTATTTAATTTAACTCATCTGAAATTAAACAAAGATTAATAAGCATTTTTTTTATTCAGACATAAAAAACAAAATAACTATTGATTTACTTTGACAGAAATAGAGAAGCATATTGGCCTTATTTCTTATATCGATACGGAAATTGAACCTACCAGTCGCAAAATCCTTGATATCGGAGGAATAAAAGAAGACGGAAGTTCGTTTCATAAGACTTCTGTTGCAGAATTTATTCAGTTTATTGAAACAACTCCATTTATCTGCGGGCATAATATCATCAAGCACGACCTTCAATATCTCCGGACAGCTATCCGTGATGCAGGAATTGATGCTAAAAACATTATCGACACCCTGCCCCTTTCCCCTTTACTCTTTCCTACAAAACCTTATCATGCCCTTTTAAAAGACGATAAAATTCAGACAGAAGAGGTTAATAATCCTCTTTACGATTCGATTAAAGCAAGGGATTTGTTCCACGATGAAATAGAAGCTTTTTACCGGACCGATGAGAATCTCAGGCAGATCTTCTATCTGTTATTGAAAGACAAAAAAGAGTTTGCGGGTTTTTTCCGTTTTATCAATTATACCGGAAAGGAACGTGATACCGAAGAGCAGATCCGGCAGAAATTCAGGAATCAATTCTGTGAACATGTCGATTTGGCAAAAATAATAGAGACCTATCCTATCGAATTAGCTTACTGCCTCTCACTGGTTAACTCTTTCGTTCATCATAAAAAAATCCACTCCATTACTCCGACCTGGGTGCTGAAGAATTATCCGGAGGTGGAAAGATTAATGCTGATGCTAAGAAACACGCCCTGCATCAAAGGGTGTACCTATTGCAACGATGCACTGGACGTGTACAAAGGTCTGAAAAAGTTTTTCGGCTTCGATTCATACCGTATGTACGGTGGTGAGGCCCTACAGGAAAAAGCAGTGCAGGCTGCCGTAAACAATAAATCCCTGCTTGCCGTCTTCCCGACGGGCGGTGGAAAATCCATTACTTTCCAGGTACCTGCTCTGATGAGCGGAGAGAATTCAAAGGGCCTTACGGTTGTGATCTCACCTTTACAGTCTTTGATGAAAGACCAGGTGGATAACCTGGAAAAAAATAATATTACGGATGCCGTCACAATCAATGGATTACTCGACCCTATCGAAAGGGCCAGATCATTTGAAAGGGTGGAAGACGGATCCGCTTCCCTTCTGTACATCTCTCCGGAATCACTGCGTTCGAAAAGCATCGAGCGACTGATGCTGGGAAGAAAGATCATCCGTTTCGTCATCGATGAAGCGCATTGCTTTTCATCATGGGGACAGGATTTCAGAGTTGATTATCTTTATATAGGTGATTTTATCAAATCCATCCAGGAAAAGAAAAACCTCGATTACCGCATACCCGTTTCCTGTTTTACCGCTACGGCAAAACAAAAAGTAATAGAAGATATCCGGACTTACTTCAGGGAAAAACTGGATCTTGACCTTGAATTATTCACATCAAAAGCATCAAGGACGAATCTCCGGTACAAAGTTTTTGAGAAAGCTGATGAAGAAGAAAAATACCAGGCCGTCCGCGATCTGATAGAGGAGAAAAACTGCCCGGTTATTATCTACGTTTCCCGGACAAGGAAAGCTTACCTGCTTGCAGAAAGATTAACCAGGGACGGTTTTGATGCAAAGCCATATCATGGAAAAATGGACAAGCAGGAAAAATCTGAAAACCAGAATTCCTTTATCAGCGGTAAAACACAGATTATGGTGGCCACGTCTGCTTTCGGAATGGGCGTAGATAAAAAAGATGTGGGTATGGTGATTCATTACGAAATTTCGGATTCGCTTGAAAACTATGTCCAGGAAGCGGGAAGAGCCGGGAGAGATGAAAATATCGTTGCCGAATGCTATGTGCTGTTTAACGAAGAAGATCTTGGCAAACACTTTATCCTGCAAAATCAGACCAAACTCTCCATTAAGGAAATACAGCAGGTTTGGCAGGCCATTAAAGCCATTACCAAATTCCGGTACACGGTTTCCCATTCTGCATTGGAAATTGCCAGAAAAGCAGGTTGGGACGATAATATCATGCAGATCGAAACGAGAGTAACAACTGCTATTGCAGCCTTGGAAGATGCCGGATACCTTAAAAGAGGACAGAATATGCCGAGGGTTTTTGCCAACAGTATTTTAACCAAAAACGCCCAGGAAGCCATCGACAAAATCAATCGATCCGCAAGATTTACGGAGAAGCAGAAAGAGAAAGGCATCAGGATCATCAAGAAGCTTTTTTCGAGCAAAAGCAGGAAGCAGACAAACGAAGAAACGGCAGAATCGAGGGTCGATTATATCAGCGACCATTTGGGTATCGTGAAGGAGGAAGTAATCAATATCATCAATCTTCTACGCGAAGAAAGAATCTTAGCCGATACCAAAGACCTTTCCGCTTTTATAAAAAAAGGAGAAAATAAAAACCGCTCCCTCAGTATTCTGGAGACTTTCTGTAAAATTGAAAAGTTCCTGCTCTCTTTTGTCGAACAACAGGAAAAAATTTTCCACATCAAGGAACTTAATGAAAAAGCGGAACAGGCAGGATGTTCAAACAGCAGCACGCAACGGATAAAAACAGTCTTTAACTTTTGGTCGATCAAAAACTGGATCAAAAGACGCAGTATGGAATATTCTAAAAACCATTTGGCCCTTGCTGCTTTGTATCCCACGGAACTTTTAAAAGACAAGCTTGAAAAAAGGCATGAACTGGCCGGTTTTATTGTTGATTTCCTGTATGAAAAAAGCCTTTCGGAAACTTCAGAAGATGACGCAGGCAAACAGGAAGTACTGGTGGAATTTTCCGTTCACGAACTTAAATCTGCTTACGAAAACAGCCCGAATCTGTTTAAAAGGGATATAGTCCTGGAAGATGTCGAAGATACCCTGTTTTATTTATCAAGAATTGAAGCGATAAAAATCGAGGGCGGCTTTATGGTGATCTATAACAGGCTGACCATCGAACGTACAGAACAGAACAACAATAAAAGGTATACAAAGGATGACTATCAGAGGCTGCATCAGTTTTATGAAAATAAAGTCCAGCAAATTCATATTGTCGGAGAATATGCGAAGAAGATGATTACCGATTATCAGCATGCATTACAGTTTGTAGAAGATTACTTTCAGTTAAATTATTCATCTTTTCTCAGTAAATATTTTAAAGGCAGCCGGCAGCAGGAGATCTGCCGTAATCTTACACCGGCAAAGTTCAGACAGCTTTTCGGAGAACTCTCCCCTACTCAACTCAAAATTATCCATGATAAGGAAGCACAGCATATTGTGGTAGCGGCGGGACCGGGAAGCGGAAAAACCCGGGTCCTTGTTCATAAATTGGCCGCTCTGCTTTTAATGGAAGATGTGAAACAGGAACAGTTGCTGATGATTACGTTTTCCAGGGCGGCGGCAACAGAATTTAAAAAGCGGCTGATCCGACTGATCGGGAATGCAGCGCAATATGTGGAGATAAAGACTTTTCATTCGTATTGTTTTGATTTATTGGGTAAAGTGGGAAACCTGGAAAAATCAGATCTGATTATTAAAAAGACGATCGAGAAAATAAGAAGTGGTGAAGTGGAAGCCAGCAGGATCACCAAAACCGTTTTGGTGATTGATGAAGCCCAGGATATGAATGAGGATGAATACCTGCTTATCAATACACTGATGGAACAGAATGAAGAGATGCGTGTGATTGCAGTAGGCGATGACGATCAGAATGTTTATGAATTCAGAGGATCCAGCTCAAAATATCTGGAAGCATTTATTTCAAACAACAATGCCGTAAAGCACGAACTGGTTGAAAATTACAGAAGTAAAAACAACCTAGTAGCCTTAGCAAATGAATTTGTAAAGCAGATCCCTCATCGACTGAAGAATATCCCGATCGTACCCGTGCAAAATGATAACGGAAAAATAAAAATCGTTAATTACAAAAATACAAATCTCATTGTCCCTATGATTGAAGACCTGCTTCATACCGGTCTGTCCGGCACGGTCTGCGTACTGACGAAAACCAACCATGAAGCTTTGCAGATTACCGGCTTGCTTTTAAAAAATAAAATACCGGCAAAACTGATCCAGACCAATGACAATTTTAATTTATATAACCTTTCGGAAGTCAGATTTTTCCTGGACCGGTTGAATTTATACAGTGATGCTTTTACCATCAGCGATGAAGTCTGGGATTCCGCCAAACAGGAGGTAAAAAATAAATTTCACAGCAGTAATAAATTAGAGATCTGTATCAACATCATTCAAGAATTTGAAGCGATCAATACAAAGAGAAAATATAAATCCGATCTGGATGCATTTATCAGGGAATCAAAGCTGGAAGATTTTTTTAATACCAACGGTGAAACGGTTTTTGTTTCCACCATTCATAAAAGCAAGGGAAGGGAATTCGACAACGTTTTCATGCTGCTTGAGAATTTCAGCCTCTCAACAGATGAGGCCAAGAGGCAATTATATGTAGCCATGACCAGAGCAAAAAACAACTTAACCATCCATACGGATGCTCCATTTCTGGATCATTTTTTTATTGAAAACCTGATCAGGATCCATAATAAAGAAACATATTCCCAGCCGGACGAGTTAGCCATGCACCTTACGTATCAGGATGTCTATCTGGACTTTTTTCTTAACAGCCAACACCTGATTCCGGGGCTTATCTGCGGTGATTTGCTAATTTTTCATGGAAATATTTGTATGAATTCCCGCCACCAGCCTGTTCTGCAATTCTCTCAGCGTTTTATCGAAAAAATAGAAACCCTGAAACAACAGTCATACGAATTAAAAACGGTAAAAGTAAACTTTATCGTTTACTGGATGAAAGAAAATACGAACCAGGAAATAAAAATTATCTTGCCGGAAGTCTGTTTCAAAAAAACTGATGCTTCTACAGCCGGTTAGCTGGTAAGAATTCAATATTTCATGCTATGCAAAAACAATATCAATTGATCCGTTTCCTCCTGTCCTCATTTTGTACAAAACACCACATCGCCATTTTGGCTACGACAATTACCATTTAGGCTTCTCCCATGCCTGGCCGGTAAGATACCTTTGCGGTATTAAATCTTAAAAATTATGAATCAGACCATTTTCATTACCGGAGCTTCTTCCGGAATCGGAAAAGCAACCGCCAGGTTATTCGCATCAAAAGGCTGGAACGTCATCGCTACGATGCGTACACCGGAAAAAGAAACGGAACTCAACACGATCGGCAAGATTACCCTGCTGAAACTGGATGTAACCGTACCGCAGGAGATACAGGAAACGGTACAGAATATTCTGCAGGAACATGAAGTGGACGTGGTTTTCAATAATGCGGGCTATGCGCTGATGGGTGCTTTGGAAGCCGTGTCCGACGAAGAGATCCGTGCCCAGATGGAAACCAATTTCTTTGGCGTCGTTCGGGTAACCAAAGCCTTTATCCCGTATTTCAGGGAAAGAGGCCACGGATTGTTTATTACGACCGGTTCGTCTGCAGGCCTGGCAGGATTCCCAATGGGATCGATGTATGATGCCAGCAAATGGGCCATCGAGGGATGGAGTGAAAGCCTGTCCTACGAACTCTCCGAATTCAATATCGGGATCAAAACCATTGAACCCGGTATGGTATCTACGGAAATCATGAACAAATCCCCGGTGGTTTCCCATCCTGCCTACGATTCCCTGCTGAATAAATTTGTAGCGGCGGTCATGCAGCAGGAAAACATGACAACCCCCGAACAGATTGCCGAGGTGGTTTACGGAGCGGCTACCGATGGCTCAAAGAAACTGAGGTACGTCTGCGGTGAAGATGCCATCGCGATGTACACACACCGCCTTGAAGTTGGCGACGAGGCCTTCCGCGAGGGAATTTTCGAAATGCTGAATGGCGGCAGATCTCTTATTTAAAATCTTAAATATAGCAGCATAAGGAAATTATGGATTATTTTAGCGACCTAAGGAAACAAGAGAAAAAGTGGAAATTTTAAAGGTTTTTGCTTAATGTGAATTCGACGGTAACTATTTATTTTTAAGCGATTTAATGGAATTAAAAGAAAAGTGAACACCTGAAAGACTTTACATTAGTGAAAAATCAGTTGATATTCAAAATTCCCGGCAATCGTAACCTAAGATGCTCCAGGCACCAGCTTCCCTCTCCCATTCTGTCAGTCCGGTTGGTACCGGGAGTTCACATTATTTAAGCCCTCCAAAAAAATCCGGCGGCCACGATTCCGGCCGTTGGATTTTTATGTACATTTGAAATTATGAAATCCAGAGAAATTCATCATCCCAGGCATTTCCGGACGCTTTCCGAAATGCAGCACGCCCTGAACCTGCCCAAGCCGGCACATCCTTTAATCAGCTTGCTGGATTATCGGGAAGCCGCCATTACACATGAGATGCTGTCGTTTGATTTTGTGATGGATTTTTATCACATTACCTACAATGATTCTTCGGGATGCCGGATGAAATACGGCCAGACCACCTACGATTTTAATGAGGCCGGCATTTGCTTTACCTTACCCGGACAGTCTCTGGCCGGCATCTCATCTTTAGGAGACCCCGCCGGTTTTACCCTGCTGATTCATCCTGACTTTTTCCGGGGCTATCCGTTGGAGCGTAAAATCAAAACGTACGGCTTCTTCACCTACTCGATTAATGAAGCGCTTTACCTTTCGGACAAAGAGAAAAATATCATCACCAATATTGCCGGTACGATCAACGACGAACTGAAAACATCGATCGATGACCTGAGCCAGGATGTGCTGATCTCCCAGGTAGAGCTTCTGCTGACCTACAGCCAACGGTTCTACAAAAGGCAGTTCATTACCCGTAAAATCATCAACAACGATTTGCTGAGCAAAATGGAAACGGTGCTCGATGCGTATTTCAATTCGGAAAAAGCCGTCATCGAAGGACTCCCTACCGTAAAATACCTGTCGGATCAGTTGAAAGTTTCACTACGTTATCTCGGGGATATGCTCCGTTCGGTTACCGGATTCAATACCCAGCAGCACATCCACATGAAACTTATCGAAAAAGCAAAGGAAAAACTGATCGGAACCGGTTTAACGGTAGCAGAGATCGCCTATGAGCTGGGCTTTGAACACCCGCAGTCGTTCAGTAAGATGTTCAGGCTCCGGACGGGCCTTTCGCCGCTGGAATTCCGGGGTTCTTATAATTGATGTGAACGGTGAATTCTGCTCCGCAAGTGAATTTAAATAATAAAAATTAACCATTGACCCCGAGGGAATTGACCATTGACACAAAAACTTCCCGCATCCGTCTTCCCTCTTCCAGCCCATAAACCGCCTGTTACTTTAAAGCAACCTTTTCGCCGAAAACAGCCGGGCGAAACCATCAAATGCTTCACGGAAACTCCGGCCGACAGGAACGGAAACTTTACCGATCAAAACTTCATGATGGCTGATGGCCGTTACCCGGTTCTGATTGATGACGAACGACCGGTGGATTCTTAAAAAACCCTTATTTTGAAGACGGGCAGCCATTTCGGAAACCGGCATTTTAGTAACGGTAACCGCCTCATCCTGAAGTACCGCCTTAATATCATTGCCGATGCTTTCAAAATAAAGAATGTCCTTCAGCAGAAGCTTGCGGCTGAATCCCTCGGATTTAAAAATAACAAAATCCTCGTCGTTTTCGTTTTCTGCCCTTCTCAGTATCCGGTCCACCGATTTGAAAAAGCGTTCGAAGGTGACCGGTTTCAGGAGATAGTCTACCGCTTCAAGCTCAAACCCATCGATGGCAAATTCGCGGTAAGCGGTCGTAAAAATAACCGACGGTCTTTTACTCAGCGATTTTAAAAATTCAATCCCGTTCAGGTCCGGCATCTGAATATCAAGAAACAGAAGATCTATTTCCTGCGTCTGTAAGATCCGGTAAGCTTCCAGCGCGTTTTTGGCCGTGGCTACCAGATTCAGTTCCGCTATTTTTGAAACATGGTTTTCCAGCAGCCTTACCGCCAGAGGCTCATCATCTATTATAATACAGTTGATCATGTTAAGGGAGTCATTAATTCGATATTAAACCGGTTATCCGTTTGTTTTATCTCTAATGAATATTGGTTCGGATAATACAGATCGAGCTGTCTTCTGATGTTTTCCAGTCCGATTCCGGTGTCGGTGTCCTGATGTTTTTCTAAAAGCGGATTGTCTACGGTAAAAACAGCGTACTTTTCATCGGTTTTGACAGAAATCCTGATGGTCACCTTGCCACTTGTTTTTTCAGCGCCGTGCTTAAAGGCATTTTCAACGAAAGACAGGTACAGCAAAGGTGGAATGAGGCCGGGAAATCCTGTTTTTTCCTGCATTTCGATGGTCAGGCGTTCGTCGTAACGCAGTAGCTCAAGAGCAATGTAATCTCTTATTATTTTTAATTCTTCGGCAATGGGAACCCTCTCTTTTTGTCCGTGGTATAAAAGATAATCCAAAATGTCCGAGAGGTGGCTGATCGAGTGTGAAACCGCATCTGAACCGGTAACGGACAAAGAATAGATATTATTCAGAGTATTGAACAGAAAATGGGGATTAAGCTGTGCTTTCAGGGCTTTCAGTTCCAGTTCGGATTTCTCTTTCTGAAGCTGGAGAGCATGCTGTTTTTGATCCCTGTACCGGAGCATAAACCTCATCGAAATGAAAATAAAAGATCCGGAAATAACGGGCAGGATATAAGAAAACAAAAGGTATTTTATATCGGTGAAAATATCGTAAATACGGTCCTGAGGATAGTCGGCGAACAAAGGTTCGGCAGCATACACAATAAAAAGACGGTTCAGGACGCCCAAAATATAGATGCTGCCAATAAAATAAACGGTAAAAAGAAAATACCGCTTAGCCTCAAAAAACTGACGGATCAGAACGGAATAAATCCAGTTGGCCCCGATGATCTGAAAAATCCAGTGGCATACGTCATAGTAAAATAATTCACGGAAATCCGGCTGTTCATGCTCGCCGTAATTCCGGAATATCCCGAACACGAATAAGGCGATCCAGAATACCGCCTGCCGGATGATTTCGTTTTTTAGTTTCTCGCCTGATGTTTTTTTCACAATGCGTAAAGATATTACTAAAAAGCTTTGCATGCGCTGACCGGCTTTAAAAGGATATATTTTGGTGATGAATAACAGCAACAGGCATTTGAAAAGCAGAATTTGTTGTATACAGAAAAAATCGGTAGTTCTGCATGCTTTGTTTCAACTCTTTTGTAAATAAGAAGACTTTTGTCACAAAAAAAGAATGGAAAGAGAAAAATTCATTGGGTTGGATCATCTGAGGGCGGCTGCAATCTTACTTGTCTTCCTTTATCATTACCGGATGTTTGAGCATCCCGATTGGGTGGATGCTGTCGGATGGATTGGCTGGACGGGCGTTGATCTGTTTTTTGTACTGAGTGGTTTTTTAATTTCCAACCAGCTATTCCAGGAAATCCGAAAATACCGGACTATCCGGCTGAAAGTCTTTTTCACCAAACGTTTTTTCAGGATCATTCCGCCGTATCTGTTTACGCTTGGGCTGTATTTCTTCTTTCCGGTGTTCCGGGAACGGGAAGCTTTACCGCCGCTGTGGAAGTTTCTTACCTTCACCCAGAATTTTGGTTTGGATGTCATTCGTCAGGGAACCTTTTCCCATGCCTGGTCCTTGTGCATTGAAGAACAGTTTTACCTGATACTTCCGCTTTTACTGCTGCTTTTAATCAGGTTAAAAAAAATAAAATACCTGAAGCTCATCATTGTTTCAGTGATGATCACCACCCTCCTACTGCGTATTGTTTGCTGGAATGGATTTGTGCTCCCCTATCTGGAAACCCCTGATTTCTGGAAAGAATGGTATATGAATATCTATTATCCTACATATACAAGGCTGGACGGCCTGGCAGTCGGTGTTCTGATCGGTTTCCTGTTCCAATCCTCCAATTTCAGGACAATCATCAACCGGAACGGGAATCTTCTGGTTTTTACCGGAATAATGGCTGTTGCGTTTTCCCTATGGTTTTGCAGAGATCAATATTCACAACAGGCTTCTCTCTTCGGATTTACCATGGTAGCCATCAGCTATGGAATATTGGTAACAGGAACCGTCTCGGACACTTCGTTTCTAAGCAGGAAACCCAATATCATCACCACTCACTTAGCAGTACTCTCCTACTCTGTTTATTTATCGCATAAAGGCGTGATTCACCTGGTACAGATGCTTGCTGAAAAAACTGAACTTCCGGTATCCGGTACCTCAGGAATTATTACCTGTTTCATCTTCTGTGTTCTGGCCGGACTGTTTTACCGCTATTGTATTGAGAAACCATCTGCTGCGCTTAAAAATAAAATTCTTAGCTCATCAAACCATCACCATTGATAAATCGTACCCGGAAGTTATGGAACCAGCAACCTAATATACCACTTTACGAATTCCAGATACATTGTTCTCCGCTGCGCTTCAAAAAAAACGAACAGACATTAACAAGTTCTAAAACAACACCTATTTTATTTATGAAAACATTTATACTAAGCATTTTCATGCTATTCTCTCATCTTGCCGTAGCCCAGAAGTATAATACGGAGAAAACTGAAATCCAGAACGTTATCCGGCAGTTCAAAGAAAGCATTATCCGGAAAGATTCGGCTGCCTTCCACAGCCTGTTCCATGAAAACCCGCTGGTCTGGACCGGCGTTGTTAAAAACCGGTCCCAGCAGAAACGACTGGAAAAAAATCCCGCAAACCGTAAAAATTATTTTAAAGACACCTACCAAAACTTTTTCCGCTACATTATGGAAAAAGGCCATAAACAAGAGAAATTTAAGAACATCAGGATCATCAATGACGATGTGGTTGCGAGCGTTACGTTTGATTATTTATTTCTGGAAGAAGATAAAGTAACGAACTGGGGCACCGAATCCTGGCACCTTATCAAAGCGGAAGGAAAATGGAAAATCGTGAGTATTATTTATTCTTACGAAAATGCAAAGTTTTTCCCAAATCCATTTCATTAACAAATATAATTTTCCGATATCACAGACAGAAGTCATATAATTTCATCTATTCAGGATTAAAAAAGGGATTCATATCTACTTCTTTACTGAAGGGATTTTAGCTGTTTGCTCCTATTCTTAAAATAAGAACGATCATTAACAAAATAAACAATGAAAATTCATTTCAAGCTTACCGTTATTCTTTTTTTCACTATTTACTGTCAGTTTTTTGCACAGATCAACAGGCTTAAAGCAAAGATGGAGGGGATCATTACTTCAAAACATGCGGTCGTGGGAATTGCCGTCAAAGACAGCAATCCAACTGGAACTATCAACGTATTCAATCTCAACTTTGTCAAAGTTCTGAACTTTGACAAAATTTTTCAAAGCCTATTTAAAATTAACAATACCAAATAATAAAACCCACTTTTGCAAGTGGGTTTTATTCAATATTGATTTTAATGATTTAAATAATATCCATACAGGCGGTTCGGGCATAGCTGATTTCGTTATCTCAGTCCCTCCAATTTCATTTGGGTCCGGGCAAGCACATATTTCAACAGCCTGAATGGAACGCGGATGCGCCACACTTTGGCAGCAGGATGCTCCATATGCTCGGCGATCATGATGTAGGTCACTATAATCATCGCCAGGTTATGACCTTGTGGCAGCAACATCGGAAACAGCATCAATGCCCATCCGGAACCTACACACCAGAGACCATGCTTAACGCCGAACTCCAATGAATCATAACAGGCCGCCCATCCGAATGCACGCAGGGCATAATGGTCATGGCTGAGGTTAAGAAACTTCTGCTTCACCGGCGAAAACTGCCATATCATCGCGATGATCAACACGCCCAATGCAGGAAGGTAAGATCCCGGCATCAGCAGATTCAGACCGATGATGATTCCTACCATAAACACACCCGCTACCATCCAGATGGTAAGATAGCCCAGCACAAACAATAGAGAGCATATCAACCGGTACCTTCTCAGGCTCTGGAGATAAATGGTCTGAACAGGCACAATCAGCTTAGGCAGCATCATGGCCACCACCATCAATCCCCAGCCCATGAGTTGAGAAGAAAAGGGATTCATCTGCAACAGCATTTTCAGGGAAGCAGCCGATGGTCCGGCGGCAGAAACGTGGCAATGCTCCATAGTCATCATATGCCCGGGATTTACCAAAAGCAACAGCCAGGTGATCATGCTGATCCCAAGGATCACCAGGTTGATCTTAAGACGGTCAGTTCCTGAAAGTTTCATGATCCGGTTATTGGGCTACACGGTAAACACTGATCCGGTCTATCGTCAGGTCATTATTCTCAGGCAGAGGATTCTTGGTTTTGATCACCACATTCAGCGCACTGAGATCGATATCGTTGTCCAGGTACAATTCATCGATAACATTGGTGATATTCAAGGTAAAGGTAAGGCCCGATCCGCCGTGGGCACCGTCTTTCTGGGAAGCCATCCTGATCCCGAAAAGCGCTACCGACCGTACGAATTTATCATTCACAAATACCGAAAGGAAATTGGAATTGTTAGTTCCTTTCACGTTTTCCAGCTGAAGAAATACTTCATCCGGCAATTTGGAAACGGAAGCATTCTTCAAGCTTTTTGAAACCGTTTTCCACGATGGGGTATCCAGCTTTACCACAGCTTCCGTTTCTCCGCTGTTCAGCGAAAGGGAACCGGCATTTGCCCCAATGATTTCATGTCTCTTCTTTTCACTCATAGGAATTTTATTTTGAGCCACAGACGCACCTAATTTACTTAATCTTTCTGATAAATTCTCAGGCTCTGTTTGTGGAGCAGCAGTTTCATATGAGGTTAAAGAAAGGTCATCGTAAATATAAGAATAGGAAGATCCGTTAAATTTCAGATCCGTTGTGCTGTCTACATCCGCCGGGGTATAATACCAGGGTGTACCTACAGCATCCATAGGCATCGCAAACTGCGAATTACCGTGGGCGGAAGGTCCTTTTAGCCAATCCGGCCGGCTCGGATTATTATTTTTACCGGTTACATTCCAGGCATCCCACATACGGTCGATATTGGCGTGGTGTAGGTAAAAGATGGGATCCAGCCCGGCTGTAGGAGGATCAGACATCAGACCTTCGTTTTTTTCCGAAGCATTGGGATCCGTCCAAGAATCACCGTCGAAACCGCCCACCATAACGTGGACGAAATTATGGGGATTGGATTCAAGATCTCCGAAGCCGCCGTTGCTATGGCTGAAACCGGTTTCCTGCCCGCCATAATAATAGCCGTACAGATTACCTGTTCCCGTCTGGCCGGGCGACGATTCACTGTAAATGGTATCCAGCTGGCATTTGTCGTTGGCCATCGGATCGTTTGGGCTGTCTGGTCCTACCACCACGTATACATCACCGTCACCATTCGGGCCATATCTTTCCGGCACATACAATGGATTCGGAGAACCGTCAGGTAATGTTGTAACGGTAAATGCAGGTGGAATTTTGGATTGATTATCCGGTCCGGACTGGTTTAAATAGTTCCAGTATGGCAGGGCCCAGTCGGCAGGGCCACCCAAATGCTCTACGATAATGGTACGGAGTAGATTTTCTAGAGCCACCAGATAGCCACGGTGCCACGGCGGAAAAAACCAGGTTCCGTGCTGGCATTGGTCCCAGAAAAGCTCATAAACATTAGCCGCAGGAAGTGAAGAAAGGTCCGCAACTTCAGGGATGTACGGAATATCCTTCCAATTCGGATAACCGACAGGCGGTTCCCCGGTATTGTTATTGATAAGATACTGCCCATGCACAGCGGCATAGAACCACCAGCTTGTGGCGTCCTTTATCGGCCTTGACTGCATAACCTGTACAGCTCTTGCGTACCATAAAAGATCCGGATTGTCGAATGTCCCGTTATTATTCCAGGCATTCTTTCTTGTAAATGTTGTCATGTCTAATTGTAATACAGTGGTTAAAAGTTATTTTTTAAAATTATAGCGTCTGGTTTTACGTTGATGCTTTCCAAAGATAAAGGATCTTTCAGAAAAAATATTCGGTATAAATACGCAATTGTTTATTCATGGATGTTAAGAAATTATATGGCTTTAAATCCTTCTAGTATGATATCGTTAATTTCCGAAAATAAACCAAAGAATATCAGTTCTGTCCTTTCAGGGCTTAACGATTTGTTGCATTAACATAGGGCTGCACCCTATACTGATGATTCCGCCACTTTGTGGCTTTGTTAGATCTTAAGATACGCAAATCCGAATGTATTAAACTTATATTCAGGCAATTAATTAATCCAAAACAAAATTAACAATAATTCAGTCAGGATATTAAATAGAATAGCTCTCGGTAGGATAAACCGATGGTTCATGCTTCCGATAGGATTTTATTCTGTCCTCTAGTAAGCCGTCCCTTCAGGACTTAAGATCGTATAAATTTGATCATATTCAATTTATATTCAAGCTCTTATTTAATTAAAAATAAAATTAAGGCTAATTCAGTCAGGATTTTAGATAATAACTTTCTTTGATAGAATGATAAAACGATAAGTTTAATCATCTGAACTTTCAATCCTATTTTTTGACATGGGAAACTTCCAGCATCCAACATCCCTCTTCCAGCCTTTTCGTCCGAATTCTACTTCGGGTTCACGTTAAGATATTCTATTCTTCGATTTTTACCACCAGCTGCTCCTCATGCCTTCTTATCCAAAACGGATCATCCTTCCAACGGTTTTCCCGCTGATAGAATCCGGTTCGCTGCTCATTATACAACCGGAAAGCCAGATCGATTTTTCCATGATAATCTTTGCCGGCAGATGAAATACCGGTGAGCTGATCTTTTGCAGCCAGGGCAGCGTCGATACCGCTACGCAGGGCAAAGGCAATGCCGTGTGACGACAAAGGATCCAGCGAACAGGCGGCATCTCCCGCTGCCAGCCAGCTTTCTCCTGCATAATGTTCCAGATGGTGGCTTCCCGCAGAAGTATACTGTAACGGTATGATCTCTGTGTAGCGGCTTAAGGGTATACGGTGCCTGATGAACTTTGTCTGCAAGCTCTTATTTTGCCAATATTGCGGATCCAGCCAGGAGTTCCGGTCATGCAGATCGGGATCCGTGAAAAAGATCCGGGCTACTTTTCCTTCGCCGATGTCCGAGACATACCACCAGCCATCGGAAACCGCTTCGATCAGGCTTTGTTGGTTATTCAGAGGCTCAGCAGCGGCGAGGATGCCGATGACGGCTACCTGCTCATCCCTGCGGATACGTTTGATGCCAAGCTGCCTGCTCAGCCAGCTGTTTCTGCCACTGGCATCGATGACCATCGCTGCACTGATTTTTAATGGGTCTCCGGTATATTCCCAAATGTTGTCTTTCCTGTAAATCCTGAAACTACGGTCCGTTTCATGAAACGGTACTCCCAAAGAAGAGGCTTTCCGGGTCAGCATCGACTCGAAAGCCGCGCGGTCGACATACCATCCCTGCCCGGATGGCGACTGGATAAAATCATTGAAGTACAGCCGGTCGTCTCCCCAGCAGGAGGCGTTCCCGTAGCAGGGCTTATGGCGGTCGTTCAGAAATTCTTCGCATACCCCCAGTTCCGTCAGAGAATTCCGGGCGGAAGCAGCAAGGCTTTCCCCCACCCGGAGTCTGTTGGTCTCGGCCGGCCGGTGTACGACCATCACCGATGCGTCCTGCTGACGCAAAGTGATGGCCGAAGCCAGCCCGGCCGGACCGTTGCCTATGATCAGTACATCAATCATTCGCCTCTTCTTTTCTCTGCACGGCTGACCATCCAGAGGTAGCCCGGATCTTCTTCAGCAGGCGACTGATCGAAAGCCCCTTTCATTGATGATTTCATTTTCGGATGCTCTATTATTGTCCGTCCGTTTTCCACCCACAGTTTATCCGGGAAATTGGCATCGCCGTTTCCGTCCTTCTGGATCAGGATGCCGACATCCGGCCATTTGGTAATGAATTCATTGATGCCTTTGGTGTAAGGGCTTACTTTTTTCGGTGGGTAACCATATTCATAAACGATGCCCCGCAGCCATTTTAAACGGTTGCTGAAAGCTTTATTCTTTTCTTCCAGGCTCGCCGATTTATTCATCATCACTTCATAATCGGCTTCGGTCATTACATCATTCGGTACCCGTACCGGCCAGAAAGTAGGTACATATTGGCCCATGATGCCGACATAACCGCTAAGGCAGCTTGAGGTATCCGTCTGCCACGGTACGGCCATCCACTTGGTAATATCCCCTGCTGCCGAGCCGTCCAGCGGTCCGCCGGGTGCCAAAGCTATTTCAGAGTCAAGAACCGGCCCGAAGGTCAGCGGATCATCCAGCCTGCGTTTGATCCGGAAAGGTTCAGAATACAGGATCGGCTGCCGTATCGGCCAGGTAAATTCGCATCCCGGGTGGAAAGGTCCGCCGATGGTTTCATCAAGAGCCGAACGGTCCAGCTGGGCGGCCTGTTCTTCTGGGGAAAGGTCTTTCCATTCTACGCTTCCGGGTTTATTCCCCAGGGTAAAATTGCCGTTGGCCCATTGCCGGATATACTCGTACTGGAACGGCAGCACGGCCATGAAATTACGCGGATCTGTATCGGTGCTCAGGAATTTCTGAAGACCGTCTCCGTAGACCGGAGGAAAAAGTTCCGCCTGCATGGTTACATAATCCGGATTACGGAACTGGCGGAAGATGGCCTGGCGTAATTCAAAATAGCGGTCTGAAGCATCCGAAAGCCTGGCGATCATTTCAGGTGTCGACAGGTTGCCGGGACTTCCCCATCCGTTCTGCTTGAAGATTCCTGCATTTACCCAACCGTTCAGCGGCATCCGCTCCAGCATCGGATAAATATGCTCCCAGAATTCCGGCGTTTCCGGCAATACGGATTTCCCCATATCGGCAGCGGTCTGTGCCAGCAGGTCATAACCCGTTACAAAGGCCTGCACGCCCGGAGAATAATCCGGCGGTGCCGTGAGCACCCATGATCCGCTAGCTTCAAGCACTTCTCCCGTTTTCAGTTTGATCCTGGCATCTACCGGCCCATCCGAGGTATCGTCATGCCAGGTCTCGTTGTTAGCAAAAGTAGTCGCCGGAAGATTGGCGTAGGAAGCAGACAGACCGCGACCTCCCAAAAACAGAAGACGGCCTTCGGCATCGGTGCGGACTTCCCCCAGATACACCGGTTTATCGTTGCAGTCTAAGGAATAAAAAGTTCCTTTATCGAATGCAAACCGACTGTCTTTACCGTCGGCATTTGTACTCTTTCCTGAGATTTCAATTTTTCCGCCGTCGATGATCAGCCTCTTCCGATGATGATCGGTGATGGAAGCATTCCGCAACGTACTTTTAACGGCGGGGTATCCTTCCTTCTTGTAAACGCCTCTGGCCTGCGGAATATCCAGCGCCAGATCGAAATCGTACCAGGCCGCTTTTTTGTTCGCTACGTGGACCGTCCAGGTAATTTCCCCGTCTTCCGCAGTCAGCTCCCGGATAATCTTACCGTTTTCATCGGCTCCGAAAAGACGGAACCGTGCTGCCTGTCGTTTGATGCGGCCTTTACCGTCGCGGAAATTACCGGGATCTGTAATCGGTTCGTTGATCTGCTCCGGAATCAGGAAATATTCGTCCGGGCTGTTTCCTACTCTGGCCACCCCTATGGCCGGATGGATGATGACTTTTTTAATTTGAGACATGATATAATGGTTTTTAATTTGAATTAAGCATCGGAAAATCAATAAATTTATTCACTAATTTGTGATTTTAAACAAATACGATTAGTTAAAATTCACAGCTTCACTGACTCAAAATAACGAAGAATACAGCAGGTAGTATTCAGTATTAGCTACCAATCGGTAGATTCCGTAGAAATACTTATAAGAGGTTCTGGATACATCCTGTTTCTTAATCAGGAGAATTCCTGATCAGGATTACAAAAAACTGTTCTTAAAAAAATTGCTGATGATGAAACAAGGTAATTCCGGAAGTGATCCGATTTGTTAGTAATGGAAGTGTACAATAGTTGTAATTAGCACAGTGAATTGCTATCACTTCTATTAAGATTTAAAAACAGTTACAGTCTATTTTCTTAAAATCAGGGCTGATATGAATGTTGTTTTTTATATAATTGAAGATTTTATCAGCAGATTCTTTTTCTTCAGGTATATAAAAATTGATTAATTCTTTTTTTGTATCAAAAAATGTACTCCAAACATAATCCTCATCATAAAAAGATGTTTTATTTTTAGATTTATCTCTATTTAAAAACACTTTATTGGATTTCCCGATTGATTTTTTTAAAAACTTCAGATCTTCATCAGTTTTCCCTACTAATAAGATTGTAATGTTACCATATGCTTTTTTTACTTCTTTCGATGATACAACCTTAAGGGTTTTAATATCGCCAGAAGTAAGTTCAAAATCAATATTATAGTTTCCATCTTTATCCTTCAAACTTATTAAAGTTAAATAATTTTTATCCAAATTAATTTCTTTGCTAATTAGGTTTTCTATAAAAACATTTACAAAAGGATTTAGAGAAAAACAATCACTCTTTTTTGTTTGTGAAATAGCATTATTAAAAAATAAAATAAATGCTATGATATAAATTTTCATATTATTTTTAATTTGCACTATAATAAATAATTTCCAAAAAATTATTTTGAATGAAAAAAATGTTGAATAATTTATATAAATCTAGAAGACACATAAAAATAAGATTTTTACAATAACCATATCAGAATTTATTTATACTAAAGTACACAAATTTACTTCGCATAATCACTAGTTTACAACTACTTTTTAGCTTCTCATAAATTTAGCCTATTCCACCTCATTGGCAACAAAATTGCTTCTACCAAGTTTTGTTGATTTATGAGTACTGCAGAACGTTCCTTCGAAAAAAACTTTACTTCCGATTTACTGATTCAGGCACTGGCCTGTTCTCCTGCACCCACCGCCCTTTATTCGGGCGAAAACATCATCATCCGTTTTGCGAACCAGGGCATGCTGGAACTTTGGGGCAAGGATGCTACCGTGATCGGAAAACCGCTGATGGAGGCGCTTCCGGAACTGGAAGGACAGCCCTTTCTGGGTTTGCTGCAGCAGGTCTGGCATTCCGGGAAAACCTATTCGGTATCGGGGGCTCCGGCAAAGCTGATCAGGAACGGCAAAGAAACGCTGGATTATTTCGATTACGAATACCGGGCCCTTTTAGATGAAAGCCAAAAAACCTGGTGCATCCTGAATACCGCCCTGAACGTGACTTCGCGCCGTGAATTCCTGGAACAGCTCCGTGTGAAAGAAGAAAGGGAACAAGCCCTGAATGAAGAAATGGCCACCACTCTGGAAGAACTAACTTACAGCAATGAAGAACTCGGCAATTCCATCCAGCAGCTCGCCCAGAGTAAGGAATATGTCCGTGCCATCATCGAACAGGCTCCCGTAGGAATCGCGATGCTGAAAGGCCCCGATCTCCTGATCGAGATTGCCAATCCGGCGATCCTGAAAACCTGGGGACGTACGGAATCGGAAGTGATCGATCAGCCGCATGAACTGATACGTCCCGAATTGCGCGGCCAGCCGGTAAACGGATGGCTCCGGGAAGTTTATGAAACCGGGATCCCGAAAATCAACAATGAATTTGTCGTTAAATTACATCATCACGGAGGCCTGCGGGAAGCCATCGTAAATTCCATCTATCAACCCATATTTTCAGGAAACGGGGAAATTTCCGGAGTACTGATCATCCTTGAAGAGATTACCCAACAGGTTCTGGAAAGGCGAAAAAATGAAAACGACCAGCAGATGCTGGCCCTGGCTATCGATGCGGGGGAACTAGCAACCTTCTATTACCAGCCGGGAACCAACCTGTTTTCCGGGAATCTTCTGCTTAAAAACTGGTTCGGCCTTTCTTCCAGTGAAAACCTGGACCTTTCGATTGCTCTGGAAGTCATTGTTCCGGAAGACCGGGAACGCGTGGCTTCCGCCATTGCCCAGACTTTGAGTACAAATTCCGACGGCCACTATTTCATCGAGTACAAGATCCGGAATAAAACAGATCATAAAATAAGGCTGCTGCAGGCCCGCGGCAGGGTGTTTTACGATACGAAGAGCAATCCTTTAAGCCTTAACGGAACCCTGAGGGATATTACGGAACAGAAAAAAGAGGAAGAACGGAAAGACGATTTTATGGGCATGGTGAGCCACGAGCTGAAAACCCCTATCACTTCCCTGAAAGCCTACCTCCAGGTGTTGCAGCGCATGGCTGTAAAAGAGGAAAACCTCATGCAGCAGAATACCCTGGAAAAATCACTGAAGCAGGTGGATAACATGGCCGCCATGATCAACGGCTTCCTGAATGTCTCCCGCCTGGATTCCGGGCAGATGCATATTGAGAAAAAGCCTTTCGATTTTCAGCTGTTCTTCTCGGAAATCGAGGATGAAGTGCTTTCGGTGATTCATACCCACAAGTTTATTTTCAATACCTCCGGCCCGCTCTTGGTTTCGGCGGACCGGGAGAAGATTTCCCATGTGATCCATAACCTGATCGGGAATGCCGTGAAGTATTCCCCCATCGGAACTGCCGTCACGGCAGAATATTCCGTCACCGATGATCACCATTTGAAAATCAGTGTAACAGATCAGGGCCAGGGCATTGCCGAGGAAGACCGGGAAAGGATTTTCGAACGCTATTACCGCGCCAAGGACATCCAGAGTACCTCCATTGCAGGTTTCGGCATCGGGCTTTACCTTTGCAAGGAAATCATCGAGCTTCACCACGGCCGCATTGAAGTGCAGAGTTCACCGGATCAGGGTTCGGTATTCTCGTTTGTCCTGCCGCTTGACGGAGAAACTTTTAATCTTTAAAAACAGTTAATCATATAAACTTATACATTACAAACAAATAAAACGCTGTAATTCATATATTTAATTAATCAAAACGGAATTAGGGATAATTCAGTCGGGATATTAAATACAATAATTTTTGCCATGATGATAAAAGATGGTAATTTGATCATCGGGATATTGATCCTATTTTTTGACAGAAGAAACTTCCGGCATCCCTCTTCCAGCCTTTTTATACGGATTCTACTTCGAATTCACGTTAATTTAACGCAAAGTTTAATGATTCTTTCCGCATAAATAAAGGGAGCAAAGTAAAGCGGCAAAGCCGCTGATTAAGCGGGCGGATCATGCGTATGCTTCATCACATCAGCTTACTGATCCTATTTTTGCTTCCTTACCTTTTACATACCGTACCATAAGCTTTGCGTTAAAATAAAACACCGAAGATCAGCTCCGGTGTTTTTGGTATAGGCTTTCGTAAAAATCCAGGTTTCAACCCGGTTGTTATTATAAAGCCTCTTCAGGGAAAATCGCCTGCTATACTTTTTTGGGTTTTTATCATCTTGGTTTAACGATCAGTTGATTAGTAATCCTGGAAGAAAAAACTTCATTCTACCACCCAAAATCAGTTTACGCAGTGTATTCCCCTTCCTCTTCCTTGTGCCAGAAGGTCACCCGTTCCGCACTTACTTTCAGCAGGCAGATTCCCGGGGTATCGGTGCCTTCCGGGAACCATTGTTCTAAACCGTCGACCCATTTGTCTTTCAGGGTTTCTTTATCCGTTATGACTTCCGCTTTTCCACAGCAGTCGATGAACAGCATATCGTCGGTCTGATAAATCAGGCTTACGGTATCGTCGTTTTTAATCTGTTTGACTTTGTTGCTGTCCTCATACGTGAAAAACCAGGAATCGCCGTCGTATTCCACCTTTCCGTTGTTGCTCATGGGCCTCGAATACGGCACCTGCTTTTCGTCTTTTGTAATCATCATGCAGAAGTCCAGATCTTTCATCTTTTCTGCAATGGTTTCCAGTGATGCTTTTTTCATTTTAATTTTTTTTGTGATTGGTTTGATTGATATAAATCGCTTTTACTCTTTCCTTATATTTTTTAATCTAAATAACTGAATAAAAGGATGAAGGCAACAGCTGTTTTAGGTATAACCAAAAGATGTACCGATTAGCGGGAAAGCGGGAAAGCAGCCCATCTTTTACAGCGTTTGCCCTTTTTTTTTAATTCCTGACGGGTCACTGCTCATTTTGAGTATATTTACCGGATAAATAAGAATCCATGATACATTTCCGAACGAAATCGTTCCATCTGCTCACCTTTATCCTCATAACAGCCTTTATAACGGTATCTTCATTATTTTCCGCACAGACTTTCGTAGATTCTACCTGCTACAGATACTTTGAAATTACGGCAAGGCTCAAAAAAGGCGACAGCCTCAGCAGGGCCGAATGGAAAAATTTCCTTTCCGATAAAGCCATTCAGGATTATATGGCCGATCAGGGCGTAGACGAAAAATATTTTGAGTCGTACCGCAAAAGCATGCAGATCGTTTATATGCCGAAAAATGCGGCCATCCTGCAAAAAAGGCTGGAAGACCCGGGTTCCTATTGGCTTACCTATATGATTAATCAATATAAAATCAATGAGGACGACATGAAAGCGTATCTCCGGAAAATAGACCAGGACCCCAAATCCTATTTTGACATTTCCTACAAATATGCTTATGCCGCATTGCCGAAAAAAGCACACCGGAAACTGCCCGCTCTCAAGGTAGCCATTATCCCGATCCACAACGATGCACACGCCCAGAAGGATATGATTATCTACACCCTTCTCTGCGCCTATAAAAATGACCAGAACCAAATGGGTGCCCTGGGTGGCCATGAACTTCACCACATGCTCCGGCCCCAGCCTTTATTTGACGTTTCCCCTCAGGATAACAGCCCGGTAATGGCCATGTACCGTGTGTTGAACGAAGGTTCTGCCGATATGGTGGATAAAAAGTATATGACCGAGAAGGCCACGCTCCTGCTTCCGGAACAGCGGTACTTCCAGGAATTTTTCGACGAAGGAAAAAAACTCCTTCCTCATATGGATTCTCTTTTACAGAAGAATCCCGAAACATGGAAAGACCTTAAGGTTAGAGACTTTTTCAAAGGAACACCGTATTCCGGCGGCCATGTTCCGGGAACTTATATGGCTCATTATATCGAAAAAAACGGCTTCAAAAGTAAACTTTTACAATCTTTGGACGATCCTTTTGCATTTTTCCTCATTTACGACAAGGCGGCCCGGCACGACAGAGAAAAACCCTTCAGGTTTTCCGATGCGGCCCTGCAGAATATAAAAAATCTTCAGAGAAAATACATCAGAAAAAAAACCTGAGTTGATTTATTTTCTTTTAATGATTATTTTTATATTAACGTAACTTGAAGTACAAACGGTACTAAAATGCAGGAAGAGGGGTGCTGGATGCTGGAAGCACCTTATGTTAGAGTCTGGTTAGAGTTTTGAAATCAACCCATTTTTTTAACTGAAATCTTGTATTTTCTTTTTGTCTTGTTAAGTGATTCAAAACAAAATGAATATTATCGAATTTACGTTATATTAAAACCTTTTTCCGGAAAGCCTGTTGTTTTCGTAAATTGCGGTTATGAGAATCCATCAGTTTTCCAGTGCAACGGATTTTTTAAGTTCGGTCTCTTTGCTTTCCCAGCCTGAAAGTGAAGCGATGGATCTTTTAACCTTAAAACTTTATGAAAAAAGTTACGTGAAAAGGCACAAGGATTTTATCTTTGATAAAATTGGATATCGCTTATTTTGAAAAAAGTCCAATTTCAGTACTTGGTTTGAGCGGTATTAAAATTTGACGGCGTCAAATTCTTTGCGCCTTTACACGGTGCCTGCTCCATAATCTTTATGCCGTTGTGTCATCCAACAGAAAAGATTAAGTGTTGGAAAACGCAAGGGCGCAAAAGTTTTTTAATGTTTTACATGAAAAGGCGCAAGGATTTTATCTTTGATAAAATTGGATACCGTTGATTTCAAGAATCGTAAATTTCAGTATTTAATATAAGCGGTATGGAAATTTGACAGCGTCAAATTCTTTGTGACGTTGCGTAATTCAGCAGAAATTACTTCCGTTTGGATGATTTCCTGATATGCAGCTGAGGCGTAAGCACTACCTTTTTTTCGATTGAAATTCCCGAACTGTTTTCCTTGATATTTTCCAGGAATACCTGGCCTGCCATTTTCCCCATCATCACCGGCGTCTGATCGACGGAGCTGATCGGCAGTTCCATAAACTGGGTGAAAGGCTCATTGGAAAACCCGATCACCGCTACTTCCTGCGGGATCTTGATTTTTTTCTTCTTCAGTTCCTGGCATGCACCCAGCGCGGCAAAATCACTGGCTGAAAAGATGGCATCCGGAACCGATTTCCGGTCCCAGAGTTTTTTGATGGCTTCCACTCCCGCTTCAATAGAGCTTCCCGTCGGGATGATGTTTTCTTCTTTCACCTGGAACCCATGGTCGGCCAGAGCCTGCTTATAGCCGTTGAGACGGTTCTGGTAAATCTCAAGGTTAAGGTCTCCTGAAAAATGACAGATGTTTTTACAGCCTTCTTTAATCAGCTGTTCCGTAGCGATATAGCCACCCCGATAATCGTCGATGGTCACCGTGCTGATTCCGGGAATATCTTTTTTACGGTCGAAAAAGATGATCGGGGTATTGCTGGTCTCCAGAATGTTCCGGATATGTTCCGTATCGGTGGTGGTCCTGGAAACCGACATAAAAATGCCGTCCACCTGGGCATTCATCAAAGTATTCAGGTGCCCTCTTTCGATATTCACCTCCTCATGGCTCTGGCAGATGATCACGTGATAGCCGAAAGGAGAAAGTTCTTCTTCAATTCCCCGGATCACGGAGGAAAAGAAGTTGGTATTCACATAAGGAACAATAATCCCCACGTTTTTCGTTTCCCCGCTTTTTAAAGCCTTGGCCAGGTTGTTCTGCTTGTAGTTCATTTCCTTGGCCGTCTTCGCCACCAGCTCTTTGGTTGCCACACTGATCCGGGGATGGTCGTTCAGTGCTCGTGAAACCGTCGCCACGCTGATGTTGAGTTTCTTCGAAATATCATAGATGGTCGCGTTTTTTTTATTCATACAGGTGGTAATTAGGCCTCTGCGGGAGGAAATAATACAGACGTAAATTTAATCAAATTCTGTCTACGGGAAAGGAAATGCAGACATTTATGATGAATGGTTTTAAAATTTAATTTAAAAGGGTTAGTATAAATCCAGATTCAAAGGAAGCGGTAAATATAAAGCTAATGTAATTAAAGTAAAAAGAAAATGCCCCTCCCGGAAGAGGAAGCATTTTCAACCCTAATATTTATATAATTATAAATTCAAAATTATAAGCTGACCCCTCTTCTCCAGGGAATAAAATCATGCTGTTTCAGGAGACCGGCTTTCGTTTTTACTTCGCCGCTGGCTATTCTGATGATGAACTCCAGGAGTTCTTCTGCCGTTTCGGGGATGGTTTTCTCCCCACTGATAATGGTTCCGGCATTGAAATCGATAATGTCGGGCATTTTTTCCGCCAGGGTGGTATTGGAGGAAATCTTCACCACGGGAGCAATCGGATTTCCCATAGGGGTTCCGAGGCCGGTTGTAAACAGGACCACGGTTGCTCCGGATCCTACCAAAGCGGTGGTGCATTCGGCGTCGTTACCGGGTGTACAAAGAAGATGCAGTCCTGGTTTCGATGCGTATTCCGTAAAATCCAGTACGTCGACAATCGGTGCAGATCCTCCTTTTTTGGAAGCCCCTGCCGACTTCATCGCGTCGGTAATCAGTCCGTCCTTAATGTTTCCGGGCGACGGGTTCATATCAAAACCCGATCCTGCCGCCACCACGGAATTTTCAAAATCCTTCATCAGTTTCAGGAATTTCACGCCGTCTTCCTCATGTACGCAACGGTTGACCAGCTCCTGCTCCACGCCGCAGAGTTCTGGGAATTCGGCAAGCATGGTTATTCCGCCTATAGCAGCCATAATGTCGGAAACTTCGCCCAGTACAGGGTTCGCGGAAATTCCTGAGAAACCGTCGGATCCGCCGCATTCCAGTCCGATATTTAATTTTGTGATGGAGGCCGGTTTTCTTTCCGTCTCATTGGCTTTTTTAATGCCTTCGTAGGAATCTTTAATAACGCCGGTCAGCATTTTATCGATGGTACCCGATTTCTGCTGTTCGTACACCACGATCGGTTTTTTGTTATTTGGGGCAAGATCGTTAAGGGCATCCATAAAAAGCTGAACCTGAAGGTTCTGGCATCCTAAGCTGAGGACGGTAGCTCCTGCCACATTCGGATTATTGACATAACCGGCAAACAGTCTTCCCAGCGCTTCGGCATCCTGCCGGATCCCTCCGCAACCGCCCTGATGGGTAATGAAACGGACCTCGATATTTTTAAAGATCCGCGTGTCCTTCTCCTCTTCTTCCATGGCAAGGTCAGTTCCCGATCCTCCGTTCAGCAAGGATCTTAGTAACAATTGATGCTTGCCCGCTTTATCGTGCAACAGCTCTTTTTCAAAAATATTCTTTAAAGTCTCTATATTTTTATTTTCACAGAATACGAGCGGGAAAAACAGCCATACATTTTCCGTTCCCACCTGCCCGTCTTCCCGGTGATACCCCATGAACGTACGGTCTTGCCATTTCGTAATATCCGGAGGAGTCCAACCCAAGGTACCGGTTTTTCCCTCTACTTTTGCGCTTTGGTGCTTCACATTTTCGGTGGTAATCACTTCACCTTTTCCGATGAACCGGTTTGCTTTTCCGACAATTACGCCGTACATGATGATCTGGTCGCCCTCGTAGAAATCTTCCGCCGCAAATTTATGCTTGGCTTTGGTCTCTCTCAATACCGTATAATCTGCTCCGTCGAGATGAACCGAAGTTCCGGCAGCCAGGTCCACCAATGCGACGATCACATTGTCTTTCGGATTTACTTTCAGTATGTTCTTCTGCATGATGTTTAAGAATAAAATTGGATCAAATTTTCATAAGCTGTCCCCATGTCATGATGATCGATTTCGTACAGTGCTTTTGCAACCGCTCCTTTCAGGCCTTCTACTTGGGTAAGGTCGGTATCCCAGAAGCTTTTTTCACTTAAAGCCAGTTCTGCAACCATGTGGTAATCCTCGTTCGACCAGATCTCCCGGAACCGGTTGATGATTGTCTCTTCATCATTTAAAGGTAAGGATTTATCCCCGAAATTTCCCTGGTAAAACCGGATCAGACAGGCCAGGGAAAAAGTAAGGTTTAACGGTAATCTGTTATTTATTTCAACATACTGCAACAGGCTTGGCAGCACCCTAACTTTGAATTTGGAAACAAAATACAGAGCAATACTTGCCAGCTGATGTTTGATGAAAGGATTCCTGAAACGGTCGAATACCTCTTCCGCAAAATCTTTCAGTTCAGTCTCATCCAGGCCTAAAGTGGGATTGACTTCATTAAAAATAGCATCGTTTAAAAATGTTCCTGTAAACGGATGATCCATCGCTTCTTTTACGGTTTCCAGTCCAGTTAAAATCGCAGGGGCAAGCATCAGGGTATGGCCGCCGTTCAGGATTCTCACTTTTCTCAGGCGGTACGGCCGGATGTCATCTACCACCAGGATCTGTTCGTTGATTTTATGGAAAGGAATGCGTTCTTTTAAATCTCCCGCTTCCTGAATGACAAACAGCAGGAAAGCTTCGGAAACCACCACCATCGGATCTTCATAACCGAGCCGGTCTTCATAGGACGAAACGTCATCTTTGGGATATCCCGGAACAATCCGGTCTACCAGTGTATTGTGGAAATAATTGTATTGATTGATCCATTCCGTAAATTCATTTTCCAGATTCCAGAGCCGGGCATATCTGATAATCATCTCTCTCAAAGCAAAAGCATTGTCTTCGATCAGCTCACACGGAATGATCCGTACCCCTTTATCGGCTGCCCCTTTGAAATGCCTGAATCGTTCATGCAGCAGAACGGTCAGTTTCGCAGGAAAATTCCGGTGCGGACCCTGGTAAGAAGTTTCGGTTTTGTCGTAAGCGATTCCTGTTTCCGTGGTATTCGAAAAGATAAATTCCAGTTCTTCTTCTTTCGCCAGTGCCAGAAACTCCTCATAATCCGCATAAGGGTTTACCGACTTCTGAATGGCGGAAACGATCTGTTTTTCATCGATCAGTTCACCTTTTTTGATCCCTCTGGTAAAAAGCGTATACAGGTTGTACTGCGCTTCCAGTTTATGAACCGAGCCGTTGGGTGTCGGCTGTACATTGACGATTCCTGCATTGAAACCGGCTTCCTTATTCATCTTATCGATGATATAATCGGTAAATCCGCGCATGAAATTTCCTCCGCCGAACTGTACGATTTTAATGGGTAGTTTGTTATTTTGACCGACTGTTTCACGGTTTAGTTTCTGTTTTGTCTGATTTTCCATCTTTATTGTTTAACGCAAGGTGCGTGAGGATTTTTATTACTAAATGTTTCTTAATTTCATTAAAGCTTCCACTCAAAACTTTTACCCAAACCTTCAAGGTTTTTGAAACCCTGAAGGTTTAATGTTTGTTTATTTAATCTCCTTATACTTCGGCACCAGCGTTTTCATCACGCCCCAGGCGATCAGGTAAGCCACGGCGCCGATGGAGAAAATAATCATGTAGCCTTTGTCGATCCCGTCGACTACCACAGCTCCTGATTTCTTCAGGTCCTCGAAAAAACCGTCCGGAAGCCTTTCATTGATGTACTGCGGGTATTTTTCCAATAGCGGCACACCGTTGACCGTAGACCAGGCTTTGTGGGCATGGTCGAAGAGTACCCCTGAGGATTTGTTGATGATAAACGAGCCGATCCCGCCGGCCATGCCGCCGATTCCGGTGATGGTGGCAATCGCTTTTTTAGGGAACATATCGCCCACCGTGGAGAAGATGTTTGCCGACCAGGCCTGGTGCGCCGCTCCGGCAATCCCGATGATCAGAACCGGGATCCAGTAGGTAATCGAGCCTAAAGGCTGGGCAAGTAAGGCCAGGAGAGGGAAAAAAGCAAAGATGAGCATCGCTTTCATCCGTCCCGAATACGCGTTCATCCCCTTTTTCTCCACAAAGTATTTCGGAAGCCAACCCCCGATAATCGAAAGCAGGGTAATCACATACAAAACAAATAAAGGGAAAGCACTCTGCGTGGAATCCATCTGGTAAACTGAACTCAGGTAAGCCGGGGTCCAGAACAGGAAGAACCACCACACCCCGTCGGTCATGAATTTCCCGAAGGCAAAGGCCCAGGTCTGGCGGTAGCTGAAGCATTCCCTGTAAGAGAATTTTCTTTCCGGAACTGCAGTTTGTTCAGCAGGGATTTCGGCGTGGTCCTGGTTGATGTAGCTCAGTTCATGCTCGTTGACCTTATGATGCTCATGCGGTTTCTTGTAGTAAAATACCCAAAGCCCCATCCACAGAAAACCTAAAGCCCCGATGATGATAAAGGCCCACTCCCAGCCCATCGCCCTGGCAATAAAAGGAATGGTAACCGGCGCGGCCAAGGCCCCCACCGTTGCACCCGCATTCCAGATGCTGGTGGAAAAGGCGCGGTCTTTCTTGGGGAAATATTCCGCCGTGGTTTTGATCGCCGCCGGGAAGTTCCCCGCTTCACCGATGGCCAGGACAAACCTTGCAAATACAAATAACGTCACGCTGGTGCTGATGATGGCCGAGGTGTCGGACACTTTTGTGATCAGCTCCTTGGATCCCCGGAATCCGACCAGCCAGTTTCCGGTAAGGATCCCCGAAGTGGCCACCCCGCAGAAGGCGTGCAGAACCGCACCCACCGACCAGATCGCAATGGCCCATAGAAAGCCTTTTCTGGTATCCATCCAGTCGACGAACTTCCCTGCAAAAAGCATCCCCACGGCATAGAAAATGGAAAACAGGGCGGTGATATTCCCATAATCGCTGTTGTTCCAGTGGAATTCCGGGGCGATAAAATCCTTCCAGGTCAGAGACAGCACCTGGCGGTCCAGGTAATTGATCGTAGTGGCTACAAACAGCAGCACGCAGATGGTCCACCGGAAGCTGCTCGGTTTAAGAGAGTTAACTGAACCCATACTTTATTTTAGAATTTAGTTAGTTTTTGTTTTTTGCTATTCTTGTTTAATGCAAAGCCTGTAAAGATTTTTCTTTTTTGATATGCATTAAGCCGTCCCTTCGGGACTTTTTATTTGCTTGCATTTTTTATCATTATTTATCTGCATATCTCTGATATACGAACAGATTTATTGATTATCATTAGCGTCGGGCTTTAGCCCGATGGCATTATTGCGGATTTAGGATCCGGCTTCAGCCGAAATTTACCGTACGTTTCGGCTAAGGCCAGCCCTTTGTATCATCATGTAAATAGATAAAGTTCCATTCTATTAATACCATTTATCTTTATATTGACATCCAACCATCTTTAAATCAAATTAATCTTTTAACTCCCGGATCATTTCAAGGACTTTCCGGGTTTCTTTCTCCATCGTTCCGTAATCTTTTGCCTGCATCAGTTCTTTGCTGATGAGCTTGCTGCCCATCCCGACGGCTGATACGCCTGCTTTGAACCAACTTTCGATGCTTTCTTTAGTGGTATCCACGCCGCCCGTCGGCATAAATTTCAGGTTCGGAAATACGTCTTTGACCGCGCTCATAAATCCTGCTCCCAGAACATTCCCGGGAAATAGTTTGATAAAAGTCACCCCCGCTTTTTCAGCAGCGATAATTTCCGTGGGCGTCATACAGCCCGGGCTGTAGAGTACATTTTTCGGGATTAAAAAGTCAGCCACTTTCGGTACAAAACCAGGGCTGATAAAAAAGTCCGCGCCAACGGCATGGTATTCTTCCGCCTGCTGAAGTGTTTTTATGGTTCCGATACCTAAAAGCATCTCCGGCATTTCAGCGTTGCGGATTTCTACCATTTTGGTGAAGTTGCCCAATGCCGCTTTGCCCCGGCTGGTATATTCCACCGCGCGGATCCCGGCCCGGTACAGGGATCTTAAAATATCTAAGCTGACCGATTCCTCCGCATGGTAGTACAAAGGCAAAACCCCCTGGCTGATGATGGTATCGGTGGTTGATTGAATGGTTGTCATTTTTAATTTTTATTTTATAATCCTGGTTTTTAACGCAGAGTCCGCAAAGTTTTCTTTTACTACTAACTGCTTTTAAGTTCGCGGCGGATAGGATTGCATCCTATCCTTTAAAAAAGCCGTCCCTTTGGGAATTTAAAAACTTTCAAGGCTTTCCTGAGCACGAAGCACACCAAGTTTTTTATTTACTACTAAATGTTGATAAGGTTCACAAAGCCGCTCTGCTTATAAAAGCTCGCAAAGCTTTCTACTAACTGTAAAATTCACTAAACTACATTGACAAGTTTAGCATATACTACTGATTATAAAAACTCGCAAAACCTATTTTACACTTCCCTTCGTTTCAAAATTTTAGTTAAAAGCAAGTTGACATTACTATCTGATCGCGACTGATCGCAAACCGCCATCCGCAAATTGCCAAAAGCCGGCAGCTATCCGCTACCGCTTTATTCTTCCCCCGGAATCCCCGTTCATTACTTCCAGGATGTCTTCCACGCTGCTGTAATTGATGTCGCCTAATATCGTGTGCTTGACCGCGCAGGCGGCGTTGGCAAAATGAAGTGCTTTTTCATCATCGAAATGCTGCAAACCGTAAATGAGGCCTGCCGCAAAGGCATCCCCCGTCCCGATCCGGTCGACCACGGGATTTACTTCCAGAAATCCGGTTTCAAAATAGTTTCCATCTGCCAAAGCCCTGCCCTGCGTCTGCTGCGAGCTGGCCGTTACCCCGATCCTGATTTTATCGAAAATCTTATGGATGGAAGGAATTTGCCGCTTCAATTCATTACAGGCTTTAAGGAAACCTTCTTGATCCGATGGAAAATTTGTTCCCAGAATTTCATTGATCTCATTCACCCCACCGATGAAGATGGTGGAATACCCCACCAGTTCCTTCAACACCTCTTTCCCGCTCTTGCCGTATTTCCAGAGGTTGGAACGGTAGGCCGGATCGGCGGTTATTTCGATTCCCATGGCGCGGGCCGTTTTCAGTCCTTCTTTTAAGCTCTCGTAAGCGGCCTCTGAAATACCCGGACTGATGCCCGTCCAGTGGAAATAGCTGCAGTCTTCGAGCGCCTTTTTCCAGTCGGTCTTACCGGACTGAATGTTGGCAAAGGAGCCGTTGAGCCGGTTGTACGCAATCCGGCTGGCGCGCACCGATGCGCCTACTTCCAGGAAATATAATCCTAAAGGATGTTCGTTTCTGGTGATGAAAGAAGCATCGATCCCGAAGCTTTTCACAAAAGCCAAAGCCGATTCCCCCACAAAATCATCCGAAACGCAGCTCACATGCTTGACCCCGCAACCCATCGTTGCCAGGGAAGCCGCCACGTTGAGCTCCGTCCCGCCAAAGAAAAATTCCAGCGCATGGCTCTGCTTCATCATCCGGTGGCCGGGCGGCGAAAGGCGAAGGATGATTTCTCCGAAAGTAAGTATTTTGTTCATAACTTTTAATTTGTTTGGCTGCTGCTGTTTTGAACGCAAAGTCCGCAAAGATTTTTGTGACTACTAACTGTTTTTAAGTTCGCAAAGCCGTTCTACTCAGCCAAGATCACAAAGACTTTAAGCAGAACAGTTTATGTCATTGAACCATTAAGAAGAATGAAGGTATTAAGATAAGATTAAGGAAAAATCAAAGATTTTATTTAGCGGCATGCTTAAAACAAAGTTCTTCTTAATTTCCCTAAACCTCTTCACAAACCTTAATGGTTCAATTACTCTATCACAAATCAAGCGAAGCATTCAGACTAAAAAATCTCCGTCATCTGTAAAATCTGCTTGGGATATTATTTATTTAAAAATCAAAATAATTCTTCGCGTTGTGGTAACAGATATCGGAGATGATTTTCCCGATGTGCTCGATGTCTTCCGGCAGCTCGCCTTTTTTGATCTCTTCCCCGAACAGGTTGCATAAGACCCTTCTGAAATATTCGTGTCTCGGGAAGGAAAGGAAGCTCCTGGAATCCGTCAGCATCCCGACAAAACAGCTGATCAGCCCCATATTGGAAAGGGCGTTCATCTGTTTGATCATCCCGTCTTTCTGGTCCAGAAACCACCACCCGGAACCGAACTGCACTTTTCCTTTGATGCTCCCGTCGTTAAAGTTCCCGATCATGGTCGCGAAGATTTCGTTGTCGGCAGGATTTAAATTGTATAAAATCGTTTTGGTGAGTTTATCTTTTCCGTCCAGGGCATTCAGTAATTTGGACAGGGTCTCTGCCTGGACGAAATCTCCGATGGAATCCCAGCCGGTATCCGGTCCTAAAAGATGAAGCATCCTGTGGTTGTTGTTTCTTAAAGCGCCCAGGTGGAACTGCTGTACCCAGCCGAACCGGTGATACGTTTCGCCCAGGAAAAGTAAAATCGCCGTCTTGAACTGGTTCACCTGCTTCTCAGCAATGACTTTTCCCGCCAGTTTATCCGCGAAGATGGCATTCACCTCAGCTTCTGAAGCTTCCTCAAAAGAGATATTGTTCAGTCCGTGGTCGCACAAACGGCAGCCGTTTTCATGGAAATATTCTATCCTTTTTAAAAGGGCGTCGCAAAGCGATTGGTACGAACGGATCTCAATACCGGCCGATTCGCCCAGTTTTGAAATATAATCCGCAAAGTTGTGGTTCTCGATCAGGATCGCTTTGTCCGGACGGAAGGCGGTGGTCACTTTAACCTTCCACCCGCTTTTGGAAAGGTCCTGGTGGTAATTCAAGGTATCCAGCGGATCTTCCGTGGTGCAGAGCGATTCCACGTTCATTAGCTCCAGAAGGCCCCGGGTGGATTTTTCCGGGGTCTGCAGCTGGGCGGTAATGTTTTCGTAAATCTCCGAAGCGTTGTTCTCACTCAGTAGCTCATCGATCCCGAAATACCTCTTTAATTCCAGGTGCGTCCAGTGGTAAAGCGGATTTCTTAATGTGTAAGGCACCGTTTTGGCCCAGGCTTCAAACTTCTCCTTATCGGAAGAATCCCCGGTGATGAATTTTTCGTTGATGCCCAAAGTACGCATCGCACGCCATTTGTAATGGTCCCCGGCAATCCACACCTTCGAGATATTCTCAAAGACTGTATCCTCCGCCATATCCTTCGGGATCAGGTGGTTGTGGTAATCGATGATCGGCTGCTTTTCAGCGTAATTGAAGTACAGCTCCTCCGCAAAGGAGTTGTGCAATAAAAAACTATCGGTGATAAATGATTTCATTGGTAAGGTTAAAGGGTTATTCATTCGCAGGTTTCCCGATGGTGGCCAGGATTCCGCCGTCTACATAAATAATCTGTCCGTTGATGAACCGGCTGGCGTCCGAAGCCAGGAAAATTGCGGTTCCGGCAAGGTCTTCCGGGTTGCCCCATCTTCCTTCCGGGGTACGGCTGATGATAAATTCGTTGAAAGGGTTTCCGTCTACGCGGATCGGTTCGGTCTGTGAAGTGGCAAAATAACCGGGGCCGATTCCGTTTACTTGGATGTTGTGTCTTGCCCATTCGGTGGCCAGGTTTTTGGTCAGCATTTTCAGTCCGCCCTTTGCCGAAGCATAGGCCACTACGTTGTCGCGGCCGAGTTCGCTCATCATGGAGCAGATGTTGATGATCTTTCCGGATTTCCTTTTGATCATGTATTTTCCCACGAGTTTAGACATAATAAAAGGCCCGGTAAGATCGACGTCGATCACTTTCCTGAAATCTTCTATTTCCATATCAATGGCAGGAATTCTCTTGATGATCCCGGCATTGTTCACCAGGATATCTATTTTTCCGTGGGTCGCTTCCATCAGAGCTACTTTCTGGGTAGCTTCCCGTTCATCGGTCACATCAAAAATGTATCCGGTAGCCTGATAACCTTTGGAACGGTAATACTCCAGTGCTTCTTCCAGTTTTGAAGGCGTTGTGCTCGTTATGGCCAGTTCGGCTCCAGCCGCAGCAAGGCCTTCTGCCATAGCCATTCCCAATCCGTGGGTTCCGCCGGTAACAACGGCGACTTTCCCGGATAAATCGAATAAATTCATGTAAAAGTTACTTTAGTTCGTTTGTTTTCACGGCATCCATATCGCCGTAATCCATATTCTCGCCTGCCATTCCCCAGATGAAAGTGTAACTGGATGTGCCTACGCCAGAGTGGATCGACCATTCCGGAGACAGCACCGCTTCATTGTTCTTCATAAAGAGATGACGGGTCTCGTGGGGCTGGCCTAGAAAATGGCTCACCGCCTGCCCTTCTTCCAGATCGAAATAGAAATAGGCTTCCATCCTTCTCGTATGGGTGTGGGACGGCATGGTGTTCCAGACACTTCCTTCGTGCAATTCGGTCATGCCCATCTGTAGCTGGCAGGTTTTCAGTACGCTGTTGACGATCAGCTTGTTGATCGTACGCCGGTTGGCATATTTGGTTTCACCCAGTTCTACGACTTCAGCCTCATTTTTCGTGATCTTCCTTGCAGGATAGGCATGATGTGCCGGCGCCGAATTGAAATAGAACAAAGCCTGTCCTTCGGCGCCGTTTTCAAAAATAACTTCCTTTGTTCCTTTACCGATGTATAAAGCTTCTTTATGATTCAGTTCGAAAACTTCACCGTCTGCAGTAATTTTTCCGGCGGTTCCTACATTGATGATTCCCAGCTCCCTCCGGTCCAGGAAATGTTCTGCTTTCAGATCATCTGTCGGTTCAAGCTTTAATGCCGTTTTCACAGGCATGGCTCCTCCGACGATCATTCGGTCATACATGGAATAGGTTATTTTGATCTGATCTTCATTAAATAAATCATGGATCAGAAACTCCCTTCTCAGGTCTTCAGTGGTATATTTTTTCACATCTTCCGGATGATGGGCGTAGCGAAATTCTGATTTTGTCATACTCCTTTACTTCTTTTTTTTCGGTTTTGATAAACCCGGTTCAACATTGTGTAATCGATTGCATTAAATTACACTAAAATTCGGTAGAAATACTCCTGGGTTAAATATAGAATTATTATTTAATCCGTTAACAAAAATTTAATTTTAATTTTTAAATATCTGATATATAATATATTAAAAATTAAAATACGTTTTAAATACGAGATATAACATAAGTTGAACCCTTATTTTTTCAACCAAAATCCGCATGCAACTTATAAATTTATGAATAGACAAACGGAAAATACAATATCTGACATTAAATAAATATTTACTAAAAATAATATCATATTTCTCTATTAATAATAATGAAACATGATAAAAAACACCGATTAAGAATCAGGATAAAAATTTCAAGCAAAAAGCTGACAAAAATCAGTAAAATAACTAAAATTTCGATTTTCAGTGCCTGTTTCGGGAATTTTTTTTCCTAAAAAAACAGGGTTATTTTAATAAATTTTTAAGTTTTTCATAATGGATAATAAATTTTTCTAATAAACCCGAGCACTATTTTATTTTAATATTATTCTTTTTAAACAATTAAAAATCAATAATTTGAAAAATATTTTTGAGTCTATATTTTCATTAAATTAATATATACAGAGATCGAATTAATGAAAAAATAATATTTTTTTCTTTGCGTATTAAAAAATAATATTAGTTTAGAAGCCAGAATATTTGATATGAAAATTTACGCAATCGATTGCACTCCGGAAAGCGTATCGTTTTTAAAAATATTTTGCCACTAAAAACCCAGTAGAATACTTCCAGATCCAACAAAAAACAAAGATTGAAAATTTTTCAACCCAAACTAAAACTATAAGGATACAAAATGGATAAAAGAGTACAATCCGTAAAGTGGTTATATTTAACTTTCTTTCTGCTTCCTGTTCTGGCTATGGCCCAGGAAAAGGAAACCAAAAAGGAAAAAGAGACCAATATCGATGAGGTGGTGTTGGTGGGCTACACCCGGGTTTCCAAAAAAGACGTTACCAATGCCGTATCTTCGGTAAAAGGAGAAGCTATCAAAGATATGCCGTCCAACAACGCCGCGGAAGCCATCCAGGGAAGAATGGCCGGAGTGCAGGTCTCACTGAGTGAAGGTTCGCCGGGAGCTGATGTGGACATTGTGATACGAGGAGGAAATTCCATTACGGGAAGCAATGCCCCGCTGTATATCGTAGACGGGGTACAGATGGATAATGCGCTGACGATCCTGTCACCGAAAGAAATTCAGTCCATCGAAGTTTTAAAAGACGCGTCTTCCACCAGCATCTACGGAGCCCGGGGAGCCAACGGGGTTGTACTGATCACCACAAAAGGAGGCCGTAAAAGAGCAAAGACTTCCATTAATTACAACGGGTTTTTAGGCGTAAGAAGCATCCAGAACACCATTGATGTACTGGATCCGTATCAGTACGTTCTTTACCAATATGAACTCTACAACAGGGGCGGAGTACAGACCGATATCGATCTGTTCAAAAACCGGTACGGCACCTATGCCGATCTGGAAAAATACAAAACCATCAAGAGAAGGGACTGGCAGGATGAAGTCTTCGGAAGGGAAGCGTTCAACTTCACACACAACCTTGCGGTAACCGGCGGTTCGGACAACTCCTCTTTCTCGCTTTCCCTGAATAATGTACAGGAAGACGGCATCATGATCGGTTCCGGGTTCAAAAGGAATATGGCCAACTTCAAGTATGACTATGAGTTATCCAAGAAAGTAAGCATGACCCTGAACGCCCGCTACAGCCGGCAGACCATTTTCGGCGCAGGGACTTCTTCTACTGGCTCGCAGAGCACCAACCGTCTGAGAAATGCCGTGAGGTACCAGCCGTTTGAAGGCGGATCCACCGTGAATGTGGATGACTTCGATCCTTTGTTCGCCAACGAGACCAACCTGGTAAACCCGGTGTTATTGGCCAATAATGAAATCAAGGAAAACGGCAGGAACGACCTTCTCCTTAATGGAACCCTGGAATACAGGATTACCAAAGACTTTACCTTCAGGAGCGTTATCGGCTATGTTCAGCGGGACGAATTCGTCAACCAGTTCTCCGGCCCGATCACCAGTCTTGCCCGGCAGAACAACGACCAGCCGGTGGTTTTCCTCAGCAAAACGCAATCCCGAAGAATTACCAACACCAACACGTTAAACTATAGAAAAACGTTCGGAAGCCATAAGCTGGATTTACTGGCAGGACAGGAAATCGTAAAAACCGATGCCGAATCGCTGACGATGAACATCAAATGGTTCCCGAAATCCATCAGTGCCGAGGAAGCATTTGCCAACATCCAGGCAGCTTCCCCTCCTTCCGGACAGGTGCAGGATATTCCGCGTACGAATGTACTGCCCGACCGCCTGGCTTCATTTTTCGGAAGGGCCAACTATATCTTCCGGAACAAATATATCCTGACGGCTTCCATGAGGGCCGACGGTTCCAGTGTCTTCGGTCCCGGAAACCAATGGGGCTACTTTCCTGCCGCTTCCGTCGCCTGGAAGATCAATGAAGAAAATTTCCTGAAAGACAGCAGAACCATCAGCGAGCTGAAGCTGCGTGCCGGCTACGGAATGTCCGGAAACAACAGGATCGGGGCCTTTTTGTACAATACCTTTTTCACGACTTCATCGGATTACGGCTATGCCTTCGGAAGCAATGTAACGCCGGGAGCCACAACCGGAAACATCATGTCCAATCCCGGCGTGAAATGGGAATCGTCGGCTTCGAAAAATGCAGGGCTTGATTTCGGTTTTTTTAAAGGAAGACTATACGGTACGCTTGATGTTTACCAGACCGATACCAAAGACCTTCTGCTTTTGGCTAAAATTCCGCAGACTTCGGGATACGAATACCAGTACCAGAACTCAGGAAGCACGACTAATAAAGGAATTGAATTTTCCGTAGGAGCTTCGGTGATCAATAAGGAAAACTTCAAATGGAATATCGATGCCAATATCTCTTCCAATAAGAATATGATTAAAAGTTTAGGAAACAGCGCTTCGGCAAGTGCCAACTTTTACTACTACCCTTCCGGCTGGCAGAACAACCTGAACGACTTCCTTGTACAAGTGGGCAAGCCTGTCGGAACCTACTGGGGATATGTAACTGCCGGAAGATATGAAATCAGTGATTTCAATTATAATCCGGCCACACAGGTCTACACCTTAAAGTCAGGAGTGCCGAGCTCTGCAGCAGCAGCCAACGGAGCAAAAGCCGTACAGCCCGGTGACCTCAAGCTTCAGGACCTTAACGGTGACGGCGTGATCGACAATAAGGACATGACGGATCTCGGGAATGCCCAGCCTAAATTTTACGGAGGGTTTAACCAAACATTTAGATACAAAAACTGGGATATGAGCCTGCTGTTCAATTTCTCCGTCGGCAACAAAGTGTATAATGCCAATAAGATCGAATATTCTACCCAATACCTGTACCGCGACAACAATATGCTGGCTGAAGTAGCCGACCGGTGGAGATGGTTTGACGATTCCGGGAATAAAGTTAACGACCCGACGGCACTGGCTGCGCTGAACGCCAACACGACGATGTGGACACCGCCTGCCGGAGCCTACTTCCTGCATTCCTACGCCATCGAGGACGGATCTTTTTTAAGGTTGAACAACCTGACGATCGGTTATTCCCTGAATAAGGATTTTGCCAAACAGCTGGGGCTTTCCAACTTCAGGCTGTATTTTACCATGAACAATGTATTTACCATTACCGGATATTCGGGATACGACCCGGAAGCCAATACCAGAAGAAATCCTCTGACCCCGGGTGTGGATTATGCCGCTTATCCGCGAAGCAGATTCATTTTATCGGGTGTCGATATTACTTTTTAAACCTAATCCTATGAAAAAAAATAAATTTTTAGCCATTCTTTTTTCAGTTTCAGGACTGCTTTCCGTAAGTTCCTGCGGCGATTACCTGGATGTAGAAAGCTTATCCAATACTTCGGAAGCGCAGCAGTTCGACTCTGCCTCCGACACCTTCTCCGCTTTAGTGGGAGTTTACAATGCGACAATGGGTGACAATACCTACGGACAGCGGATGAACCTCATCCTTTCCCAGTCGGGAGACGACCTGAGGACTTCGGGAGATTACAATGCCAACGACCGGAGAGGAGTCAGCTGCTTCGGGGCCATCCCAACCAATACTGAATTATTGCGCCCTTTCCTGGATACCTACGCCGGAATCGAAAGAGCCAATCTCGTGATTAAGAACATTCCGATCTCGCCGGTTTACAAGACGGGTTCGGATGCCGACAAAAAATTAATGGACCGGTATCTCGGAGAAGCGCTGACGTTGAGAGCACACTTCTACCATGATCTGATCAAAAACTGGGGCGACGTACCCTTCCAGGATGTTCCGTCTTCGGATCTTCCGAGTGTGTACCTTTCTAAAACGGACCGTGATGTGATTTACGATAAAATCCTGGACGATCTGCTGAAAGCGGAAAGCCTCGTGCCGTGGAGATCCGAAGGAAGCACAACGTCCCAGAGAATTTCCAAAGCTGCCGTGAAAGGCCTTCGGGCCAGAATTGCACTGGCAAGAGGCGGATATTCATTGAGAAGAAGCCCGCAGATGATGATGCAGGGTTCCAACCCGCAGAAATATTATCAGATTGCTTACGAAGAATGTAAAGACATCATCAATTCCGGGCAGCACCAGCTGAACCCGAGCTACGAAGGTTTGTTCAGATCCCTGCATACGAATACACCGGATGCCACCAATGAAATTATCTACTCGATCGGTGCATTTGGAGGAAACTCGAGAACCGACAGTAAAATCGGTTACTACAACGGGCTGAGACATGATGATACCGACTGGAAATCTTCCGGCGGGATCAGTGCCATCCCGGTATACTTCTATGAATTTACCAAATATGACCTGAGAAGAGACATCAACATTGCCATCTTCAGGGTGAATACTTCAAAACAGGAAGAGCTTCAGACGTCCATCAACTGGAACGACGGAAAGTTCAGGAAATCATGGACTTCCATTACAGGAACTTCACAAAATCTCGGGATCGACTGGCCTTTGCTGAGGTATTCCGACATTTTGCTGATGTTTGCCGAGGCAGACAACGAAATCCATAACGGACCTTCACAGGAAGCCATCAATGCCGTAATGGCCGTACGACAGAGAGCCTATGCCGGAAACCTGGGACAGGTGGGAACCATCCCGACCGACAAGCCCGGATTCTTTAATTATATCGTAAAAGAAAGACAGCTGGAATTTGGTGGTGAAGGACTCAGGAAATACGATCTCATCCGATGGAACCTTCTGGAAACGAAGATCAACGAGACGAGGACAAAGCTCACTCAGTTTATGAACGGTACCGGTGCCTATGCCAATGTCCCGGAATACATTTTCTATAAAAAAGTAGCGTACAATAAAGATAAAACCGCCCAGCAGAACGTTTCTGACATTGATTTTTATACGGCCACCGGAACCGCAAAAGCGGATATATTCTACAGCCCTAACCAGAGCGTAGCCACGCCTTCAGGTTATACGAAAGTCAACTGGAGGTTAGCCATGACGCAGCCTTACATCAGCGGCGATCCGGTAAAGAGCTATGCCTACTATTTCCAGGCCAACCGAAAGGAACTCCTGCCGATCGCACTGGATGTCATCAACTCCAATTATAATTTAACCCAGGACTACGGATACTAGATCCACTTCACATTCATATAAGAAATACAGGCTTCCTTCCAAAAGAGAAGTCTGTATTTTAACTAAAAAATTTTTCAATGCCAGTTTCCGTTTTTCTTAAAAATGCAACTTTTTTTTCAATGCTTTCGATGGTATGGCTCAGCCTGCTTTCTTTTCAAACCAACGACAGAACGCTCGTGGTTTCAAAAGACGGAAAAGGCAATTTCACAACCGTACAGGAAGCCATTGATGCCGTGGGAACCCATAAGGATATAAGAACGAAGATTTTGATCAGGGCAGGAACATACAAAGAAAAGATCACGGTACCTTCTGAGAAAGGCCCTATTTTACTGCAGGGGGAAAACCCGGAAACAACGATTATGACCTATGACGATTTTGCGTCAAAAAAGGATATGAACGGAAAAGAGATCGGGACCACCAATTCCGCTACCGTTTTTGTTTATTCCAAAAATTTCACAGCGAAGAATATTTCCTTTGAAAACAGTTCAGGGTGTGTCGGGCAGGCCGTTGCCGTACTCACGTCGGGAGACCGGATGAGTTTTGAAAACTGCCGGTTTATTGGAAACCAGGACACCCTTTACCTCAAAGGCGTCCAGGATTCACCGGACAAAATCCGGCCATCCAGGAATTATTTTAAAAACTGCTACATCGAAGGCACCACCGATTATATTTTCGGAGCCGCAACCGCCGTTTTCGAGAACTGCACTATTTATTCAAAAGAGACGGCCAGCTACATAACCGCTGCTTCCACTCCACAGGAAAACGGGTTCGGTTTTGTGTTTATTGATTCTAAAATCATAGGGAATGCCAAGGAAGGTTCCGTTTATCTGGGCAGGCCCTGGCGGCCATTTGCAAAGACGGTTTTTATCGATTGTGAAATGAGCGCAACCATAAAACCGGAAGGCTGGCACAACTGGAGCAAGCCGGAAGCTGAAAAGACCACTTTCTACGCCGAGCTGAATTCAAAAGGTCCTGGAGCAGACGTTTTAAAACGGATTTCCTGGTCACACCAGCTGAACAGATCGGACCGGAAAAAATATACCGCAGAAAATGTCCTGAAAGGAGGAGACCATTGGAATTTTAAACAACAGTTGAAATGAGATTTATTTGACCACAAAAAGGTAAAAAAGCTTTTTGACACATCAGTCACATGAGATTTTAGTTTATCATATTGCGCATATTTCAGATCACATAAGGTTAAAAATCAAAGATTTTTATTGATGATTTAGCATAAAAGTTTGTAAAAATTTTAAGTACATGATTAAAGATTATCTGAATTCTGAAAAGCAGATTATTTAAGCTTTCGGAAATTTAAAACCTCGTCATCTGTGAAAATCCGTGTAGATCTGTGATTGTATGAAATATAAATTTTAGCCCAAAAACTTTTTAACCCCAAAAACCCTTACATATTAATCTGTAAAAAATAACCAATCGGAAACCGGTCACCATGAAAACTTTTTAAATAAATGATCCCATGAAAAATAATATGAAGCGGAATGTATTTAAAACCATCTGTGGCGGGGTTTTGCTAAGTGCAACTCTGGTAAACGCTCAGAACTCAGTCATCCAAAATATTAAAAAAAATCCGAAGGCTCCGTTTTCCTATGCCGAACTTTCGGTAAAGGAAGGCGGAAAATGGGAAGGCGACAAATACGTCGGCGGAATGTTTAAGAATGTTCAGGAGCTTACCCTTCCGGAATCCCACACCGATCATTCCACCTACATCCGCTACGAAGGAATCGGACTGGAAAACAACAGGATCGGTTACCGACTGTACCTCGACTGGAGAAACGCAACCGATATCTTCGGGAAAAAAGTAAGTACCCTGGTTTTGCCTGAAGTCGGACAGGACGGCTTTGAGTCGTATCATCACGATGCACCCTGGGGACAGGACATCCTGAAATCGGGCCGCACCATCGGCATCGGTTCGTACGGAAGGTATGATGAACAGAACGATTATGTAGAAACTTTCAAAACCGTAAAAAGCACAACGGCCAAAGTAACCAACGAAAAGGGACTTTCCTACGCAACCATTCATTATAAAGGCTGGAAAACCTGGGGCGACGCCATCGATCTGGATTCTAAACTGACGATCTTCAACAGGGACCGTTTCGTAAGGGTGGATTTAAACCTCAGCAATTCCATATCTGGATTGTGTACCGGAATCGTGGCCATTAAAAACATTCCGGCCAGACAGGGCATCAGTAAAAATAAAAAATGGGCGTATCTTGCCACGTACGGCAACCAGACCGAAACCAAGAAAGACGACAACCTCGGCATGGCGGTGTTCTACCCTGTTGATATCTTTGCTCAATATGTAAAGACCAAATCCACCCACACCATTGTTTTCAAGAAAACGAAAAGGGCAGCCTACTATTTTCTGGCCGCCTGGTCGCTGGAACCCAACGGACTGACTACGGAAGAAGCTTTTTACCGGGAACTCGACCAAAAACTGGAAACTTTGGACAACAACAATTCACTTTAAAATCAGGCAATATGAATTTCATCAGTCACCCCATCAAATTACTCGCGTTTGCGGCTTTAGGCTCGGGAATCTTCCTGTCCTGTGCCCAATCGAAAAAGGCGGTGCAGGCAAACGCAGAAACTTCCGTCCGGCCATCCGGTAAAGTGGTTCCGGTTAACCTGAAATGGTCCGAAAGAATGATGCTTTCCGAGATGCACCGTTTCCCGGAAGCCTGGATGCTCGATTTCAGCAAAAGCCCGAAATGGACCTACCCTACCGCCATTGTCCTCGACGGTGCCGAACTTTTATACGCTAAAACAGGCAAAAAAGAATATTATCAGTACATCAGCGATTTTGGTGACAAACTGGTGATGGAAGACGGAACCATCCTGACCTACGAGCTTGAAAAATACAACATCGACCTTCTCAACAGCGGAAACGTCCTCCTCTACCTTTACGAAAAAGAGAAAAAGGAAAAATACCTGAAAGCCCTGCAGACGCTCCGACGGCAGATCAACGGACAGCCGAGGACCCAAGAAGGTTCTTTCTGGCACAAAAAAATATATCCGAATCAGGTCTGGCTGGACGGGCTTTATATGGGAATGCCTTTCTATGCCCATTATACCTGTGATTTCAGCAAAGGTGCCGAGGCTACAAAAGCTTATGACGACATCGTTTTCCAGTTCGATTCGGTACAGAAGAATTTACGGGATAAAAAAACGGGCCTTCTCTATCACGCCTGGGACGAAAGCAGGAACGAAGCATGGGCGGATAAGCAGACCGGGCTTTCCCCGAATTTCTGGGGAAGATCCATGGGCTGGTACGGCATGGCCATGGTGGATGTGCTCGATTACCTGCCGAAGAACCATCCGGGCAGGGCAAGACTGATTACCTATCTGCGGGATTATGCGGATGCGGTCATTAAAGTTCAGGATAAAGACAACGGACTTTGGTACCAGATACTGGACAAACCGCTGGAAAAAGGAAATTACACCGAAGCAACAGCCTCGGCGATGTTTGTGTACACCATGATCAAATCCGTGAACAAAGGTTATCTGCCGAAATCTTATAAAGCCTACGCCCAAAAAGGCTATGATGGAATTATTAAAAACCTGATTACAGTAGATCCCGACGGCGTCGTGAATTTAAATAAATGCTGTGCCGTTGCCGGACTGGGCGGAAAGCCCTACCGCGACGGTTCCTACGAATATTATGTGAATGAAGAAATCCGCTCCAACGATGCCAAAGGAACAGGGCCGTTCATCCTGGCCAGCCTGGAGTTTGAGAAATAATTCATTTTAATCAGATATGAAGATAAAGATGGATATTGTATCAATAGAAATGGGCAGTTCCATCCTGAGCCAATCGAAGGAAGCCCATTCAACTTGTGACATGCAATGACCGGATTTAACCAAAAACCTATTATGAAATGTCCGGATTTATGAAGAAAAACATTTTACACATAATAACCATTATTCTCGTCTCAGCCGCTTCGGTATACCTAAACGCACAGGAAAAACCGTATGTTTCCGAAGTCTGGACAGCCGACCAGGGAAAAACCTACAAAAACCCTGTCCTCTATGCCGATTACTCCGATCCGGATGCAATCCGCGTAGGGGAAGATTATTACATGACCGCCTCCAGCTTCAATGAAGCGCCGGGGCTTCCGATCCTCCATTCCAAAGATATGGTAAACTGGAAGCTGGTGAATTATGCGGTTATTGATGTTTTACCGGCTGATTATTTTTCCGTTCCGAAACGGGGTGACGGCATCTGGGCACCCAGTATCCGTTTCCACAAAGGCGAATTTTATATCTATTGGGGCGACCCCGATTTCGGAATTTATATGGCGAAAACCAAAGATCCGCTTGGTGAATGGGAAAAACCGGTGCTTGTGATGGAAGGCAAAGGACTGATCGACGCCTGCCCGTTCTGGGACGAAGACGGCAATGCCTATCTGGTGCACGGCTGGGCCGGGAGCCGCGCCGGCGTGAAAAGCCTGCTGACCCTCAACCGGATGAATGCCGAAGGGACAAAGGTGCTCGATAAAGGAACCCATGTCTTTGACGGTCATGATGCACATCCGACGGTAGAAGGCCCGAAAATGTACAAGAGAAACGGCTATTATTATATTTTTGCTCCGGCCGGCGGCGTGGCCACGGGATGGCAGCTGGCACTCCGGTCGAAAAACATTTACGGATCTTATGAAGAAAAGATTGTCCTGGAACAGGGTTCAACGAAGATCAACGGACCGCATCAGGGCGCGTGGGTCGATACACCTTCGGGGGAAAACTGGTTCTATCATTTCCAGGATGTGGATGCCGGTGGAAGGGTGGTTCACCTGCAGCCGATGAAATGGGAAAAAGACTGGCCGGTGATAGGTACCGACAACAACAAAAACGGAGTCGGCGAACCGGTTCTCACTTATAAAAAACCCGATGTCGGCAAAACCTATCCTACCGTTGCGCCGGCGGAGACCGATGAATTCGATGGTGAAAAATTGGGCCTGCAATGGCAATGGAGCGCCAATGAAAATATCGTCTGGTCTTCCAGGCTTCCCGGACAGAAATTCTTACGGTTATTTTCCATGAAAGTGCCTGAAGGCGAAAAGAATTTGTGGAATGTGCCGAACCTTTTAACCCAGAAATTCCCCGCTCCGGAATTTACAGCCACCACCAAAGTGAAGCTAATCCCGGAAGAGGCCCCGGAAGGAAAAACCGCCGGACTGCTGGTCATGGGACTGGATCATCAGTCCATTGTATTAACGAATAAATCTGACGGATTTTATCTCCAGGTGAGGAGAGCCGAAAAAGCGGATAGAGGCGGTGAAGAAAAAATCCTTTTTGAAACCCGGCTGAAAGGCAATGAAGCTTACCTGAAAGTACAGGTGAACGAACCGAACGGCAGATGCCGGTTCAGCTACAGCGAAAATGGAGAAGACTTTATAAAAGCCGGTGATGTTTTCCAGGCCAGGCCCGGAAAATGGATCGGAGCTAAAGTGGGCGTTTACAGCATCAGTGCGGCAAAGGCAACGCGCGGCGGCTATGCGGATTTCGACTGGTTCAGGATCACGAAAAAGTAATGATGGATTAAATATGAAACTAATGGCTATTAGCTTTAAAATAAAAATTTTAAATTTAAAAAATGGGTTATTAAACGATTTCCGGTACTTATGAACAAAAAAATACATCATATCGTTCCGTTTTTATCTTTCGTCCTGCTTCTGTCGGCATGTCAGCCACAAAACCTTGCCCGGAAAACAGCGGATAAACACAATAAAAAAATCACCCGGATTTTCCTGATTGGTGATTCCACCATGGCGGATTATACCGGCGATTACGATCCCGGAAAGGATTATATGAAAGTACGCTACCCGATTACCGGCTGGGGACAGGTATTTCAGCCGTTTTTTGCGAAAGACAGCCTGGCTTTCCTGAAACCTGCCGTTACAACCGATTCGGTTCAGGTGATCGATAAAGCCCATGGCGGAAGGAGCACCCGTACTTTTTTCCAGGAAGGAAGATGGCGGCAGGTGTATGAGCAATTGCAGCCCGGAGATTATGTCATCATGCAGTTCGGTCACAACGACGGTTCCGAAAAACATCCGGATCGTTACGTTAACATCCAGGGGTACAAGGAATTCCTGCGCCTGTTCGTCAGCCAGACCCGGCAGAAAGGAGGAAACCCGGTGATCCTGACACCCGTTGCCCGGAATTATCCGTGGAAAGACGGCAGGCTGGAAAATGTGCACGGCGAATACTGGAAAGCACCTGCCGAAGTAGCATCGGAAATGAAGGTTCCCTGCATCGATCTGAACAAACTTTCCATGGATTATTTTACTGAAAAAGGACAGGATTTTACCACCCGCCAGTATTTCATGAATTTTCCTGCCCATACGTACGAAGCGTATCCCGAAGGCCAGAAGGACAATACCCACTTCCAGCCGGAAGGCGCAAAAGCCGTCGCAGCGATCGTTTACCGTGAATTAAAAAAAATACTCAGCACTCAAAAAAAATAAAATGAAGAAGTCTTTTAAAGTAATAGGATTGGCAGCAGCCCTGCTGTTTTCAACACAGGGATTCGCCCAGAATATAGATCTTTATAAAAATATTGAATTTAAAATGTCGAAGGTAGCGGAAACTTCTTTTCCTGCCAAAAGGGTTTTCCTTACCGAGTTTGGCGGTGTGCCCGGCGGAACTGTAAAAAATACCGAAGCTTTCAGAAAAGCAATTGACGCATTGAGCAAAAAAGGCGGCGGCAGGCTGGTGGTGCCTCGCGGCATGTGGCTCACCGGGCCCATCGAGCTGAAAAGCAACATCAACCTTCATGTAGAAGAAGGGGCTTTTATCGTATTCAGCAAAGATAAAAACGATTATCCGCTGGTGGACGTAAGTTTTGAGGGGCTGAATACCATCCGTTGCCAGTCGCCCATTTCTGCGAAGAACGCCACCAATATTGCCATTACCGGAAAAGGGGTGATCGACGGCAGCGGCGATGCCTGGAGGGCCGTTAAAAAAAGCAAGGTTTCGGAATCCCAGTGGAAGGAAATCACCGCATCCGGCGGAATACTTTCCTCCGACGGCAAAAACTGGTATCCTTCCGAGAGCTATAAGAAAGGACTGGAAAGCAGCTCCAATTTCAATGTTCCCGATAAGATTTCCAAAGATCAGCTGGTGACGGTGAAAGATTTCCTCCGTCCGGTGATGGTAAGCCTGGTAGGCTGTGATAAGGTCCTGCTGGACGGTCCTACTTTCCAGAATTCACCGGCCTGGAACCTCCACCCGCTGATGTGCTCCAATGTGATTTTAAGAAACCTGACCGTAAGAAACCCATGGTATTCGCAGAACGGCGACGGGGTCGACCTGGAATCCTGCAAAAACGTTCTGATCTACGATAACCGCTTCGATGTGGGTGACGATGCCATCTGCATCAAATCCGGAAAAGATGAAGACGGAAGGAAAAGAGGGATGCCTACGGAAAATGTGATCATTAAAAACAATGTGGTCTACCACGGCCACGGAGGATTCGTGGTAGGCAGCGAAATGTCGGGAGGTGCCCGGAACATCCACGTTTCCGACTGCACGTTCATCGGGACGGATATCGGATTGAGGTTTAAAACTACCCGCGGAAGAGGTGGCATCGTGGAAAATATTTACATCAAAAATATCGACATGATTAACATCCCGACCCAGGTGATCGGCTTCAATATGTTTTACGAAGGAGCTTCGCCGGTACTGGAAGACGGGCAGAAAAAAGAAGGCAATCAAGCTCCTGAAAAAACCTATCCGGTAACTGCGGAAACCCCGGTATTCAGGAATATCTTTTTTAAAAACATTACGGCCGTAAACTCCGATGAAGCAATTACCTTATCCGGACTGGCGGAAATGAACCTTAAGAATATCGTGATTGAAGATTCACAGTTTGACACCAGAAAGGCTTTAACCATTGTGGATGCGGACGGAATCCGGCTGAAAAATGTGAAGCTGAAATATTCCGAAGGAACGGGAGCCACCATTTACAACAGTAAAAACATCAACCTATCCACCGTGAAATTTGAATCGGCTAACCAACCGTATGTGAAGGTTCTGGGAAATAAAACAACAGCAGTATTGCTGCCGAAAGAAATTACGGCAGATAGAAACCTGGTTTCCATCGGAGCCGATGTTAATAAAAATGCAGTTCAATAAAAACGCCGCCCAAGGATGATTTTTAGCGCAAGACTTACTTATATTTCTATTTTTGTTATCGGGACTATGGCTTTCGGGCAGATACAACGCCCGAACGCCATTCCCTATACCAACGAAGCTACATTTGAAAAATTCAAAAAGAAATATCCTTTCGTCACACCGATCGACCGGCCGGTGCCGCAAAACATCAGCATCGATCAGGATGTGGAATATGGCCATATCAAGGGACTCTCTTTAAAGGCCGATGTCTATTATCCGAAAGACCGTTCCGGAAAATATCCCGGCGTGGCCATGGTTCACGGCGGAGGCTGGATTTCCGGGAGCAAGGAAAATGAAAAGTTCATGGCCGTGGAGCTGGCTTCAAAAGGCTATGTGGTCATTGCAGTCGGTTACCGGCTGGCAGATGTTGCGCCCTACCCTGCCGGTGTGGAAGATATTGAAACCGGTATTGAATGGCTGAAGAAAAATCACCGCAGATATGGTTTAAATAAAAAGAAAGTAGCCGTCCTGGGAGAATCTGCCGGCGCCCAGATCGCCACGCTGGTCGGGGTAAGAGCCGGAAATAAAATACAGGCGATTGTAAATGTAGACGGAATCGTTTCGTTCATTCACCCGGAAGCGGAAGAAAGTACCTATGCCGCTTACTGGCTGGGCGGAGACCGTATAACCCATCTGAAGAAATGGACCGAAGCATCACCACTGGAGTACGTTGATAAAAAGACACCGCCTACCCTGTTCATCAACAGTTCGCAGCCGCGTTTCCATGCCGGACGGGACGATATGATGAATAAGCTGAAAGGTTTTAAGACCTATACGGAGGTTCACGAAATCAAGGATACACCGCACTCGTTCTGGTCGGCGGACCCTTGGTTTACCGAAACGCTGAATGTCACCGTGCGTTTTTTAGACCGGGTTTTGAAATAATAAACTTTGGCTAAATTGACAGGTTTGGCTAAAGCCGAATTCCAATTTCCCATGAAGCCGGGCTAAAGCCCGCCCCTATTGATAATCAAACAAACACTCGCATAACATTTTTTTTAAACCCAAAGTATCGAATCAATATCAGAAGAGTAAATAAAAATTTTGCGTTAAAAACAAACCAACCTTCAGCTCATGAAAAAATTACTGGTCGTACTTTTCATTTCAATCATCAATTTCCTTTTCGCAGGAAATGAGCCTTATGTAAAAATAACGGTAGCCCGGGACGGAAGCGGAGATTTTACTTCCATTCAGAAAGCCGTCAATTCCATCCGCGACTTAGGCCCTGCAGAAGCATTGGTTTTTATCAGATCCGGGATCTATGAAGAGAAAGTAGTCATTCCGTCTTCCAAACATAAGATTACCCTCGAAGGAGAAAATAAAGAGGCTACCATCATCACCAATAATGATTTTTCCGGGAAAGCGGATGCATTCAACGAAAAAATGACCACCTTCAATTCGTATACGCTGCTGGTGATGGGCGACGACATTACGATCCGCAACCTGACGGTCCGCAATTCTTCCTGCAATGAAAGACAGGCGGTTTCCCTTCATGTGGAAGGCGACCGTTTCATCATGAAAGATTCAAAGATCCTGGGATGCCAGGATACCCTCTATGCTGCGACCAACCACAGCCGACAGTATTTTGAGAACTGCTATATTGAAGGGACAACGGATTTTATTTTCGGACAGGCAACCGCTGTTTTTAGAAACTGTACGATCAACAGCCTGGCCGATTCTTATATCACAGCTGCAGCAACGGAGGCCGACCGGACTTACGGATTCGTCTTTTTAGACTGCCAGCTCACTGCCAAAGAAGGCATCACCAAGGTCTATCTGGGAAGACCCTGGCGGCCGTATGCGAAAACGGTTTTTATCGATACCACAATGGGGAAACACATTCTTCCCGAAGGCTGGAATCCGTGGAAAGGCGACAAAATGTTTCCTTATAAAGAAAAAACCGCATCCTATGCAGAATACGGAAGCAAAGGCGAAGGCGGGAACATCAGGAAAAGGGTCGGCTGGTCTCATCAATTGACAAAAAAAGATCTGAAGAATTATACCTTAACGAAAATCCTGAACGGCTGGATCCCTACCCCCTAAATGACCGGACGGATTCAGACTGAAAAACATCAATTAAAACAAAAAGACAATGAATAAAGTACTAAGTACCTTCCTGCTCTTTCTCTCGTGGTTGGCTTTTGCACAGCAGAAACCGGTATTATTCCTGATCGGCGATTCAACGATGGCCAATAAGGAAAACCCGGATAAAAATCCGGAACATGGCTGGGGACAGGTCTTGCCACAGTTTTTCACAGGTGGGATCGAAATTCAGAACCATGCGGTCAACGGCAGAAGTTCCAAGAGTTTCAGGACGGAAGGAAGGTGGGATCAGGTAGAAAAGCAGCTGAAAAAAGGAGATTTTGTGATCATTGAATTCGGCCACAACGACCAGAAGGTGAAAGATTCCGCCAAATTTACGAATCCGTATACCCAATACCGGGCAAACCTGGAGAGGTATGTGAATGAGACCAGAGACAAAGGAGCCATCCCCATCCTGATGACTTCCATCGTGAGGAGGAACTTCAATGAAGACGGCGTCCTGACCGATACCCACAAAGAATACCCTCTGGTCGTAAGGATGGTAGCTGACGACATGAACGTGGCGTTTGTGGATATGCAGCTGCTCACCGAACAGCTGGAAATTTCTTACGGCCCGGAAAAGTCGAAAAAGCTTCACCTCCACTATAAAGAAGGTGAAAATCCGTATTATCCGAAAGGCAAGGAAGACGATACCCATTTATCAAAAGAAGGAGCCGAAGCCGTTGCCGGACTGGCGGTAAAAAAACTGAAAACCATGAAAACGGGATTGGAAAAATACATGAAATAAGCTACCGGGAATTGCATGTATTTTCATTGATGATTGTATTTTAGTGAACGCAGAACTCAAAGAGAATCCGAACTCTGCACAGTGCTGAAAGTTTCATGGAGCCGTCTGAATGTGTCGAATCTTGGATTTCACTTATAAAAGATGACCAAAGCAGCTGCTTAATTCAAGTACAATTTTGACTTTGCCTTTAGGAAAACTATGAAAAACAACATCTAAATTTCAACGCTCTATTTGTCATCCCGGCAGGGAAATCCAGACATCGTGTTGGAGATAAAAAAGATTCGGATTTAGATTCTTTCAGAATGACAAACTATACGGATCACGGGTATATTTTAATGGATTTTTTTTTATTTTGCATCATGATTCTTTGGGTTAAAGTAAATGAATCATCGATATTTAATCTGACTTCCCTATGGATTTAAAACATTTAATCAGTAAAAAATGAATTTCAAAAAAGAATCTTTCTTTGACGGCACTTCAGGCTGGGAAGAACTTGGCGGCGGTGTTTCGCGGCAGTTTGTAGGCTACAATTCCCAGATCATGATGGTGATTGTAAAATTCGAGAAAGAAGCAATCGGCGCAGTGCACCAGCATTTCCATTCGCAAATTACCTATGTGGCGGAGGGAATTTTTGAGGTGACTGTTGACGGTGAAACGAAAATCCTCCGGAATGGTGACGGATTTTTCGCACAGCCCAACATTTTCCACGGGGTGAAATGCCTGGAAGCAGGACAGCTCATCGACTCGTTTGCTCCGTTCAGGGAAGATTTTGTGAAAAGTAAATAACGTGAATCCGGTCATATCGAAATCATAGTCAGTGGATTATTTGATTCAAAAACAAAACTAAGGCGAATTCAGTCGGTATTTCTAATACCACCCATTCCGGACAAATAAACGGTTTACGCTCCTGTCAGAATCTTATTCTATCCAGTACCAAGCCGTTTCTTTGGGACTTCAAAATACCCTGATTCAAAAGTAACCGAAGCTACCTATTCATGATAAAATAAGAATTTCGGGTAAATTGATTACCAATTTAGTTTGATAATCAAAGCCCTGGATCCTATATCTGACAAGAAAACTTCCGCCATCCGGCTTTTCTCTCCCGGCTTCATAATTCATCTTAAACCATTGAAAAATAAATAAATACAATAAAACCACGTGAAATTAAGTTCTAACTTACATCTGATAAGCCAGGTGATCTTTTTGTTCCCTATCAATTGGAAATCTGCACAAGACTTTTACGTTAAAAAATTACCGTCCTGTGAGACTTATCTATTAAACATTTCAGCAATTTAAAATAAGTAAGACACGAATAATTTTTTTTGATCAAAAAGCTTTATTTAATTTAATTAATTCATAAATTGAAACCGATTGAACATCATTTATTTTTAAAATTTTAAACTTAAATTTAAAAATACAATATTTTAAAAAGCCTTTAGGTAATAAATTAATAACTTTAAATTCTAACCAAATAACAGTATGCCTTATGAAGAAAAATTTCAAAGTATCATTTTTAACCGTTGCGGTAAGTGCCGCTTTTTTCATGGCCTCGTGCAGGCAGGAAGATCCGCAAACCGATTTATCGGGAAATCCCGGTGAACAGAACCCGAAAAGAGAAGCCGCAGCGGCACTGGCCGATTGTTTGGCTCCCGGATGGGCTTCCCAGAACGGCGGGACCACCGGTGGCGGAACGGCGGCCGAAACCACGGTAACGACGTATGCCCAACTGAAAGCAGCCATCGAAAATACTTCGGTAAAAGTGATCAGGGTATCCGGTACGATCAGCATTACCGCCCGCCTGTCTTTCCAGGACCAGACCGGAAAAACCATCTACGGAGCAAGCGGTGCCAAACTGGTATCCACGAATCAGACCGCCGACGGATCCGGGATCATCAACATCAAACGATGCAGCAACATCATTATCCGGAATCTTATTTTTGAAGGACCCGGTGCCTACGATACCGACGGCTGGGACAACGCCATCCTGGATGACTGTCGGAACGTCTGGATCGACCATTGTGAATTCAGGGACGGTGTGGACGGTAATTTCGACATCAAAAACAAATCCGATTACATTACGGTTTCCTACAGCAAGTTCCATTACCTGAAAACCCCCAAAGCAGGCGGTCCCGGCGGAACGGACGACCACCGTTTCTCCAACCTCATCGGTTCCAGCGACGGTGCCACCGCCGATGCCGGCAAGCTGAACGTTACGTTTGTGCGCTGCTGGTGGGCTCCCGGGTGCAGGGAACGGATGCCACGGGTACGCTACGGGAAAATCCATATCCTTAACAGCTACTTCAACAGTTCAGTAAGCAACAAATGCATTGCTGCCGGCGTTCAGGCCAATATCCTGGTCGAAAGAAACATCTTTGAAAACGTCAAAAACCCGATCAGTCTTGAATCCGGCCTTACCGCCGTTACCCAGACCGGAAACAGTTTCGTGAACGTTACCGGCAATACGTCGGGAAGCGGTACCGCATTTACCCCACCCTACAGCATTACCAAGCTGAACGTAGCCGACGTAAAATCGAATGTTACCGCCAATGCCGGGGCTACGCTGAGCGGTAACGTCTGCACTTCATTGTAAAACAAATAAATACCAGAGAAAAACCGGGAATTCCCGGTTTTTGTTTTTTTCACTAACACATAAGTAACATAAGATTTTCAGAATAAAGTATTATGGCTGTTTTTATGGAGTGGCATTCCTTTGGCTGAGCGGAGCCGAAGCCACGTCATCATTTGTGAAAATATAAACGATCTTCAAAAGGATTTTTAACCGCAAAAGTCACAAAAGATATTCATGACGAAGAAAAAGTTAAATACCTAATGCTGTCAAAAGTCCAAAAAAGTTTTTAAAAATCTTTGATTTTTATTCTGATGTGCTCTAAAATATTTTCAGGCTATCGGATGCTCTCCCATGACTTATGTGTTAAAGTAAAAAGCTTTACTCCTGAATTTTATTTTTCTCCAGCCATTTCGGATATTCTTTAGCGATCAGCTTCCGGGCGTAATCCCCGAACCAGCTGTAGCCGTTCCTACGCTCTTCAGAAACTTCGTTGTAGTTGTATTTAACACTTCCGTCACGGTCACCAAACAGCGGTCTGTTGTCATGAATGTCATAAAATCTTGCCCAGATCACGGAGTTTTTGTCTTCGGCCAGGATCCTGACGGTTTTCCCGTTCTGTTTGCCGACCTCATAGCTATAGCCTTCAATGTCATGTTCCTGAAACCACCGAACGGCAGCTTTTACCGACCTTTCGATTTCCGGGCTTACGGGCTGCATCATCAGGAACCGTACGATGCCTACGGATTCGGCGGTGGCGAGGGAAACCGGCTCAAAGGCCCGGGCTTTCTCCGGCTGAAGGGTGATTTCGTTATACTGGTCGGCCCAGATGGTTGGCTTCCCGCTTTGAAGCACCTGTGTTTTTAAGATACAGACAATTCCTTTTTTTAATGCCTCTTCAGACTTTTGCTTTAATTTTTCATCAATAACCGCAAAATCATTTTTTCCTTCGGCAACGTTATATAAAACCGTCAGGGCATTGATCATCGCATTGTCGTTAAAAGTAATCTGCTTCCGGTACAGGCTTGTATTCGGGTAATACTGGGGAAACCCTCCGTTGTCGTACTGCATTGTCAGAAGGTAGCGGATTCCTTTCTCGGCCGCTTTCAGGTAGCCGGGATTCCGGGTTTCGGAATAGGCCTTTACCAAAGCATTGATCTCACGGGAAGTTGCATTGTTGTCGATGGTCGCATGATCGTCGCCGGTCGATTTTATTTTACGCATCAGATTTTTATCGATGGGTAAGCTGTAATTAACCACCGATTTATCTTCCAGCTGTTTGCCCCAGCCACCATTGGGAAGCTGATACAGCAGGATTTTTTCGGCCAGTGAGTCTTGCTTTTCCTGAGCGGATGAAGGTATCGTCCATAATCCCAGGACAAGGGCACAGATATTCAGTTTCATAATTTTATTATTTAACTTTAACAATGAGGGGATGGCGGATGATTTCGGACTGCTTTTTCAAAATGTCTTCCCAATCCTCTTTCGTCCGGACCCGGCTGCTTTTCTGCCAGGCAAATCCGGCGTAATACACTAATTTTTTATCAGGTTTCGTTATTACCAGAAGATTGCTTTCATCCGGAATTTCCGACCTAAAAACGATGGATTGTTCAATATTACGTGGATCCATTACCAGCCCTTCGCCTACAAAAGCATCATCAATTTTTTCCCAGTGCAGGTAATATCCTTCCTTATCATTCCGCTGAGTTTCCCCTTCGTTCTTATGAAGAGTAATTCCTACCGCACAATTCGGAACAGGCTTTTCAAATTCAAAATCCGATTCAAATCTTGAAAAATCGGATCCAATATCCAATGAAATTATTTTGGTTTCTTTCACTCCGAAATCACTCCACGGTTGGTAGATCAGTTCAAAAACCGTCCGCAGAGGGCCTTCGGCAATGGTTCTGGAGGAGACGAAATTCTGTGAGACCTGCAGTTTATCATTTACCCAAATTCCGATGCCGCCTGTTCCGCGGCTGTTTCCTACATGATAAGGATCGTAGCCCTCGCCTCTTGAGTCTTTGTGGTAATACATGGGATCCGTAAGATAACCTTTGTACCATTTGTTGATGACCGGCAGTCGGGTTCTTTTCAGCCAGATATCGACTCCGCTGGAGAGCGTGCTGCTTTTTATTCCCTGCAGGGCTTCCTGCTGGCCTTTCGGACCATACATCCGGAAGGCTACCCGATCATTCTCCCAGGCATAATCGTCCACCCTTTCCGGAACCAGCCGGGAGTAAGCAGAAACTTCGGGATTCGGGACCGGGGTTTTCGCGTCTGCAACAATATGGTAAACCGCCTTCTTTCCGGCCTCTACCGTTGCCTCGAAAAGCAGTTCGTCATTTTGCCCATCGCCATCGTAATCCACCCACTGAATCACGAGGGGATTTCCGTTCGCGTCTTTAATTCTCAAATCGGCTTCCTTATTCTTGTTTAAAAATGAGTTCAGCTGAGAAACCGGGATACTCACAATCTCCTTTCTGGAAAAATTCAGGGGATTATCTACCCGAATTATTTTCTGTGCATTTAACAAATTCATGCAACCGATTGCACAAGTAATGCCCAAGAAAGAGTTTTTAACTGTAATCATAATTGTATCAGCTGGGTTGGTCTTCAAAATTAATAAAAATAAAACAACCGGGCGTTATTATTTACTCTCCTTTTTTCGGCATTTTTTCCGGTAAAAAAATAACACCGGTAAAATACCAGATACAGACTATTCAGTTAACCTTATATATCATTTAATCCATTTATCATAAACCTGAAAAGTCCCGCAACTTCATGCTGCAGGACTCTTGATGTCAAATATCTTTTATCGAACGTGAGATGGAATAGCATTATACCCGGCAGTTTTTTGCGTTTTAAGGAATAATCTTTTCTGCTTTCAGTTTCTCAAACAGGCGGATGAACGAATTTTCCGTACTTTCAAAGGCGGTGAAGCCTAAGGCTCTGCTTTTCGACATATCGGTCATTACTTCCAGCGGTCTTCCCAGATCAAGATCGGTGTGCCACGCTGAGCTGAGGCGATCCAGGCTTTCTTCTTTCAGATGATACTTCTGTGCCATCGCGCTCCAGGTTTCCTGCTTGTTTTCCATTTCTTTTTCCAGTGGCCTTACGGATCCGTTGTAACCGTCGGTTTCAATTCCGAAATAATCGGCTATTCTTTGCCACAGCCACTTCCACCGGAACACATCGCCGTTGGTTACATTAAAGGCCTGGTTTTTTGCTTCTTCTGTCGTGGACGTCCATATCAGCTGCCGGGCCAGGATTTGTGCATCCGTGACATCCGATAATCCGTTCCACTGGGCTTCAGAACCCGGCCAGGGTAATCCGACTCCTGTTTCCTTACAAATGCTGGTATACACTGCCAGGGTAATCCCCATATTCATCAGGTTGCCGATGGCATAGCCGATCACGGTGTGCGGGCGGTGGACGCTCCAGGAAAATCCGTCCCTGCCGGCGGCTGCATAGACCTCATCTTCCTGGGCATAATAGAAATTGGGATATTCCAGCCTCGGATGCTCTTTCCTTACCGGGGTTTCGGGCAAGACTTCCGCTTTTACATACGCCTCAAAAGGTCCCAGATAATGTTTCAGCCCGGTAACCAATGCCACGTGGCGCACCGATTTTTTGAAAGACAGGGCGTCGAGAAGGTTTTTACCATGGTGCCATTAGTACGGATGTTTTCTTCTTCGGTCTCTTTCCGCATCCAGGCAGTAAAGAAAACTTGGGTGGGTGAAATATCCTTCAGGGCCTGCTCTACACTTTCAGTATCCAGCAGGTCTGCCGTTACCGGCTCTAGTCCTTCCACGGGCGTACGGTGGTTTCTTGCCAGTCAATAGGTCATCCAGTTATTCGCAATCAGCTCATCCGCGAGATTGCTTCCTGTAATTCCGGTGGAACCAACTACCAATGCAATATTTTCCATAATATCTGTTTTTGTTAAACCTGTTTGGTTATTACAAAAATAAGCATCGGTGACGCCCAAAAAACTTGATGCAGATTAAGACTTTTGGAAACTTATATTGATGTACCGATAAGTTCAAGCCCTGAATGGGCGTAATCATTAAATAAATGGTGTCGTGCAGATAAGCCTGCTGGATTTCATGATTTCCTCTTTATCTCAATAAATAGGTTTCGCCCCTTCAGGACTCGTTGCTGTCGGGTGCTTTCTTTAAACCCCGGGTTTCACCCGGGGCTATGATCATGATGCCCCTACGGGGCGGATTCATCTGCTGTTCTTTTTGTTATATTTCATGTGAAGGCTTTCAAAAATATTAATCTGAGCTCTTCTCCGAATTCATGTTATTTTACTGAAACAGGAGTTTTTTCCGGATCCTGCTTACTGTCTCCGGGCTCAATCCCAGATACGAAGCAATAAGGCTGTGCGGTATTCTTTTAGCGATTTCAGGACTGCTCCGTACCATTGACAGGTATTTTTCTTCGGCGGTGGACTTGTTGGAGATCATCAGCCGGCGGTCTTTGGTTACAAGGCTGTTCTGGTATAAAATTCTGAAATACCGGTCCATGACAGGAATCTTCAGTGTTAACCGTTCGTAATTCTCGAAGCTGATGAGCAGCAATTCGGAATTCTCAATGGCATCGATATTCAGCAGGGCTTTTTCCCGGTTGATAAAACTGTTGAAATCCGAGATCCACCAGCCTTCAAAGGCAAAAAGACTGATGCGGTCCTGCCCTTTTTCATCGCTTGTAAAAGACTTCAGAATGCCCCGGCTTACAAAGGCAAAATGATTGCAGACTTCTCCTTCCCGCAGCAGAAACTGTTTCTTTGTAAGATTTTTCTGGAAGAAAAAGGTTTTCAGCAATGCAGCATCCTGCTCACTCAGATCAACTTTCTGCCGGATGTGTTTTATCAGGATCCTTAACATAATGTGTTCGTGTTATTATAATCAAATTCAAAACCGGCTAACGGAGCCATCGCTTTATAACCGACTTGTGCATTTATTAAAGCAAAGTTAAGGTAAATTCAAAGCCAATCAATAGTGCTGCGCTGATTTATAGGAGGATTATCAGAAATCTGGATAACAACTTCCTGTCCTGCTGAATTACCCGTTATTGGGAATGATCAAATTCAAAGCAAGAGGTTGCGTTTTCCGAAAGGGCCGGAATATCTTGAGTGTATTTAACCCGAAACAATGATTAAAAACGCCAACGGATTTCACGGGTTTTGATGACGCGGCGTCGGGTCTGCTCAGCTACCCGATGGCCGTTTATTAACCGTAACGAAAAAGGAATTATTGTAAAAGCTTCAACAGCCTGTTTGTCATCCCGAAGGATCCCGAACTGGTATTGGAGATAATCATCAGAGATAAGCGCATGAAATTTATTGGCTTGAAAATATTTTAGAGCACATCAGAAAAAATCAAGATTTTTAAAGCTTTAGTATACTTTTTCAAGCGTTTAGCAGTCAACTTATTTCTAAAGCAGGTAGGTCTTTTGAATCCTTGCGGGAAAGACAGTCACTTTTCAGCTGAAGCCCTTTCTACGATTAGCCATGCGGCATCAATCATTTTTACCAGGTGCAGGTACGGGCCGATGAGATTGCCCTCCGGTGCATGATTGAACGGACCCAGCGAAAAATGAACGGCCTCCGCCAGAAACTCCAGGAACTGCTCCGGGCGGTACTCTTTGAATGCTTTGCGGAACACCCGCACCGGATCGTGGTATTCTTTTTCCGAAAGCAAACCTCTGCCCAACATACTGTCTTTATCCGGGCGAACCTTAAGTTCCCATTTCCCGGTTTTCTTTCTCAGGTTATATCCTGCCCGAACAAAAGACCGCATCGATTGATAGAAGTGAAAAACTGCGGAAGGATCTTCCGGGATCCGGGTTTTCTTTTGGGCAGCGTACCGGATAATAAGGCTGAGTCTCTCTTTGGCCGCCGCCAGGTCATAAAACTGGAAAAATAGGTCCATCAGCGGTAAAGCGGAATGCTTCTTTTGGCCGGACCAAAACCGGGATTCAAAGTCTGTCTTTTTCTTTTTCATACAAAGAGGTTTTGTGTTTTGTTTTTCTTTTCTCAGTTCCGTTGCCGGAACTGTTTTTTATTTATTAAGACTGCTCCTCCAATCAATAAACTGCAGGTATCCGGCCGTCGGAAAGACCGGGCCTGCAGCGTTTCATCATTTGGATGTTTTTTAACACCGTTCTCTGTTATTTATGCAAATTCTTAATTGAATCAGAAAAGATTTCATTAATGAAAACTCATATACAAAGATAAGCAAAAAAACAAAAAAGGATACTTATAAGTATCCTAAATTTTAACTTCAAACCTAGAATTTTACAGTTAATGAATGAAATTGATCTTACCAGCTGTAAAAAAGCTCTCGGGTATAGAATTTCTGAATTAAGAAAGAAAATAATAAATCCCGAGACTAATAAACCTATTTCACAAGAAGAGTTGGGCTTAAGGACCGGGCACGCCAAAAAGACAATAGGAGAACTCGAAAGGGGCAATACAAATCCAAGGTATGATACCCTGCTTATCATCAGCAAAGAACTCAATGTTAGCATGCAAGAACTCTTTGATTTTGATATGAAAAAATATATTATCCTTGCTACTAAATCCTGATGAAAGTTGCGATTTGTTTTTTAAACGACTTCAAAAAAAATATCATTTAGAAATTTCAGGGAAAATTTTTCATTTTTAATGATACAAAAATTAATCACTAAACCATGGCCTGAAAGATAGACTAAGAAAACTCAAATAGAAAATGAAAAACTATGAGGAATTTATCCGTCATCAGAAAGAATACCTAAAAAAGCAATATAAACTATTGATAGAAATACAATCTTGAATACATCAAGTGTAACATTCTAACTTTAAAGACTTAAAGACACTAAGAAGTGATTGATAAGAAGTTTGATAAGCAGAATAAAGTTCCATACTACCCGGCTTGCAGCATACATCAATTCACCCCTTCTTACGCTACCTTAATCTTAAAAAGATAATGCGAAACCTTATAATTGATGACTTCCCCGGACAGGCGGCTGACAAATAATTTTTTCTCGTACAATCCCAGGAAATAACGGGACAGCGTATACATCAGCTGGTTCTGCTTCGGACACTCCGGCAGTTTGATGTTGTAAAATGCTTCTATTTCAGCTTTGATGAATTCCGAAAGATTATCTTTAGAGGTAAGCATAACAATTTTTATCAGTACTAATATCCACAAAGTAGAATTGATTTTATCATAACAAACATCTATTGCCTGATGATCCATCCTTTCCGTCTTATGTTAAAAGCAAAAATACATCAATAAAATATAAAAGGTCTTAAAATAAGATTAAAATTTCCAGAACTGCATTTTTTTAATATTTTATATTTCAGCCTTTTACGAATATTAGGGCTCTGATGCGAAAAGAGGAGTTTTTTGATCCTGCAGGCTTTTCTTGACCGGGAAATATCAGCAGATAAGAAATATTCAATAGGGTTTTACCTGCTATTCATAGAAAAAGACCGTCGCAACGGTCTTTTTCGTGAAGTATTAAATAGTTTGAATGATAGAAAATGCTATGCCGGATTGTTTCGTTCCGTTTCCAGTTCCCATACCCTGTGATTGGCAACCGCCCTGATGAAAGCATCGTCGGCATTCTGTTGGTCCGGGCTGATAATGGCGGGATCTTCATGCTTTTTACTGCCCACGTTGCTCTGCTTCAGGATATCATCGGTTCCGCTTCCGAAACAGATGGCCTTGCAGTGCTTGTAGGCTTCATTCACAAAAAGAAGGGTTCCCGGCCTGTTTTCCTCATCCAGCAGGTTCTCGGCCGATTTTTTGCCGCCGGCAATATACAATGCATCAAAGCATACACTGGCCGTGCTGGTCAGCGAGTGTTTCGGTGTGAAGGTGGTTCCGTCGTCCGAAGTAACTGGCGAAAGGCTTCCGGCAATCACCTGGACCATGGCTCCTTTTGCTTCCAGTTTGGACTTTAAAGCATTCACCTCAGCAGCATTCACACCGTCTTCCATAATAAACCCGATAATCCGGCTTTCGATGGAATCTTTCACCGTATTTTTCATGCTTAAAGCTTCAGAGCTTTTTGTATTTGGCTCCCTTTCTTCGCTTTGAAGCGTTTTCGGATCTGCGTCTGCGGGAATGCTTCCGTTCGGCTGTTCCAGTTTAGTCACCTGAACGCCGACTTTCTTCGCTACCTTACCAGCCAAATCTTCATCAATAAATGCCAGCTGTCCCACAACCCTTTCCCGAATGGCAGGGATCGTTACCTTGGACAATTCAAAGATCAGCGCATTCTGAATATGTTTCTGCTCCGGGGCCGACTGGCTGTTGTAGAACAGCTTGGCCTGTGAATAATGATCCACGAAGCTTTTGCTTCTCGCACGGATTTTCTTTGCATCGATCCTTTCTTCCTGCGTGGCGAAACCGCCGTCTTTCATCATGGCCTGGAACGGGCAGCCGCCGCCCATAGAATTCGGTTCGTAACTCACTTTTCCTTTTACGATCTGCTGTCTCATGTGACCGTCACGCTGGTTGTTGTGTACGGTATTGATGGAACGGTTAATCGGAATCTCATGGAAATTAGGTGAACCTAATCTCGATAACTGCGTATCGGTATAAGAAAATAGTCTGCCTTGCAATAAAGGATCATTGGTGAAATCGATTCCCGGCACCAAATGTCCCGGATGGAAAGCAATCTGTTCGGTTTCCGCAAAGAAATTATCCGGGTTTCTGTTAAGCGTCACTGTTCCGACCAATTCTACCGGAACTTCTTCTTCGGGAATCAGTTTTGTAGGGTCCAGCAGATCGAAATCAAATTTGTGTTCGTCTTCTTCTGGAATGATCTGCACGCCGAAATCCCATTCCGGGAACGCTCCGTTTTCAATGGCTTCCCAAAGGTCCCTTCTGTGGAAATCCGGATCTTTACCGGAAATCCTGGTGGCCTCATCCCAGGCTACCGAATGAACACCCAGTTTCGGCTTAAAGTGGAACTTTACGAAGTGCATTTTTCCTTCGTCGTTAACGAATTTAAAGGTGTGAACCCCGAATCCTTCCATCATACGAAGGCTTCTCGGGATGGCCCGGTCGCTCATCGCCCACATAATCATGTGCATACTCTCAGGCATCAGGGAGATAAAGTCCCAGAAGGTATCGTGAGCGGAAGCTGCCTGCGGAATATGATTATCCGGTTCCGGCTTTACAGCGTGGATCAGATCCGGGAATTTAATGGCATCCTGGATGAAGAATACCGGAATATTGTTTCCTACCAGGTCGTAATTGCCTTCTTCCGTATAAAATTTAACGGCAAAGCCCCTGACGTCTCTGGCGAGATCGGTACTGCCTGCACTTCCGGCAACGGTAGAAAAACGTACGAAGACAGGCGTTTCTTTGCCTTCTTCTGCCAAGAATTTTGCTTTGGTGTATTTGGCCAAGCTTTTATTAAGCTTAAAAGTTCCGTGTGCACCGGATCCCCTTGCGTGCACAATTCTCTCAGGAATTCTTTCGTGGTCGAAATGGGTGATTTTCTCCCTTAAAATAAAATCTTCCAGCAGGCTAGGCCCTCTTTCGCCCGCTTTCAGGGAATCCTGGTTGTTGTTGATTTTTAAACCCTGATTGGTGGTAAGTGCCGCTCCGGAATTATCGGTGGTATGATCCTGAAGCTGATCTAATTTTTCGTCCGAAAAATCTTTTTTTTTCATAATATAATAATTTGTTGTGAGTAATGGTCGGCAATGATGGAACAATAATTATACCCATTTACCGGACGGGACTGTAATTGATAACCATTATAAATAGCAATAATCAAAGATTTCTTCGACATTAGTTTATATAACGCTCCATATCTGGACAGATAAAGTTCCATGCTTTTATTGCATACTAAAATGCCTATGAATCCATAAGCTTTTCACGTTTATTTTAACTGGGTACGGAATTTGAAGGTCATACCATCACTTACAGAGCGTTTCAGTATTGAGTTTTTGCAGACTGTTTAATCGAAAAAATTAAATTATGAAAATACTGAACAACTTTTGGGACATTCTTAAAGCAACGTATAAAGACTGGAGCGCCCGCGATCTCGGGACCTAGGCAGCCAGTTTGGCTTACAGTGCCATTTTTTCAATCCCCGGACTGCTGATTATCGTGATCTGGATCGCCGGAATTTTCTTCGGCTCAGAAGCGGTACAGGGTGAAATCACAAAATTCATCGGCAGCATGATGGGCAGGGATGTCGGCAAAAGCCTGGAAGAGATGGTCATCGGCGGAATGGTCGATAAAAAGAATGTCGTCATGAAAATCGTCGGGATTCTGACGCTGATCTTCGGGGCGACTTCCTGTTTTTCCAGTTCCAGAAAACGCTGAACAAGCTTTGGGACGTGGTGGCCGCTCCGAAAAAAGCCTGGGAAAAGTACCTCCTGGACCGGGCGAATTCTTTAGGACTCATCATTGTTATTGCTTTTCTTCTACTGGCTACGCTGCTTATAAGCTCATTCATCGGCCTGGCCAGTGAATGGTTCATCCGCCATTTCGGTATTGAAACGCTTGTTCTCGTCAATATACTGAATATCGTCATCGGCTTTCTGGTAGCCCTTTTCCTTTTTGCCGCGATGTTCAAAATCCTGCCGGATGTGCAGCTGCAATAGAAATCCGTTTGGGTCGGTGCGGCAGTAACGGCCGTTCTCTTTACTTTAGGAAAATCCATCCTGACGTTTTATTTCGATAAGTTTACCTTCGGAACGGCAGGAACCGTGATCCTGCTCCTGCTCTGGATCAATTATACCTGTCAGCTCATCTTTTTCTGTGCCGAATTCACCAAAGTAAACGGATACACCCTTAAACCTTCGAAGCATGCCAAATGGAACCCGCAGACCATTCCGCAGGAATATAACGAGGAAGTGGTCGCCGGCGCAGACCTTCTTCGGATAAAAAGTAAATCGGATCAGCCTGAGCTCGCAAGGGAGATCAGGTTGAGAGGCTGGAAGAGGGAAGCCGGAGGCCGGGTGTTTCCGGTGTTGAAAACAGAGTCAGAGGTATGATGATTATCAGAGTAAGGTTCACGGGCTGGAAGAGGGAAGCCGGATGCCGGAAGTTTTTTTCGTGAAAAATGAATGCCGCCGGTTGTGACGGCATTTTGTTTTATGATCATTTTCTTTACCTCTTTCGCTTCAGAAGCTTTTAAAGATTCGTATTAAATTTTAAGGTAAGTTCTATCTGATTTTTTACAGGCTTACGCAGATTGAGCAGATTCCGAAGATTCTTTTTGTTCCGGCAATTACGAAATCTCTTTTTTAAAACCTTTTTTAATAATGTAAAAGCATTCAGGCATTCTCCCCCATCCTTTTCATGATTACGTTCCTGAGCCGGTCTTCATGCTGGTCGCCCCAGTTTCCCAAAGCAGAAATTACAGGGATCAGGGTCTTGCCGAAATCGGTCAGATAATATTCAACTTTCGGCGGAACCTGGGCGTAAATCTTTTTTGATAACAACTCATGTTCCTCCAGTTCTTTCAGCTGAATATTTAAAACCCGTCTGGAAGCATCCGGAATTTTGCGCTGCAATTCACTGGGGCGCAAATGCCCCTGATGGATAAACCATAGCAAACGGATCTTCCATTTGCCGTAGAGGACCTCACCGATGAGGTCGAGGCCGCAGTTTAAATTCAAAGGTATTTTTCTTTCATGCATATACAAATGTAGCCCAATGTTCCAAACCGGACAATAGGGGAAAAAATTATCCCTATGCGATTCGGTTTTCCGTTATTGCCCGGGAAGGGGATACTTTGGAAATTTGTATCAAACAATTCGACAATGGAAAACGTATTCAATGACAACAACGAACTTCAGGGTAAAATCGCCCTGGTTACAGGAGGAACGAAAGGTGCCGGCAAAGCGATCGCAGAACGGCTGGTACAGGCCGGCGCAACGGTGATTATCACTGCCAGAAACGCCCCTGAAGAAGAAAATGGCTCCCTGCATTTTATCTCAGCGGATCTAAGCAAAGCGGAAGGAACCCGAAAACTGATTGACGAAGTGCTGTCGACGTACGGAAGGCTGGATATTCTTGTAAACAACCTTGGTGGTTCTTCCACGCCCGCCGGCGGATTTGCTGCACTTAGCGATGAAGACTGGGAATCGACCCTGCAGGCTAACCTTCTTGCTCCGGTACGTCTGGACCGGGGATTTCTCCCACAGATGATCGAACGGAAAAGCGGGGTTATCATTCACATTGCCTCCATCCAGGGTAAGCTGCCCCTCTACGATTCCACGCTGCCCTATGCCGCTGCCAAAGCAGCACTGCGGAACTACAGCAAAAGTTTATCGAATGAAGTCACGCCAAAAGGCATCCGCGTACTGACGGTTTCACCGGGATGGATCAATACCTCTGCATCGGAAGCCTGGCTGGGTGAAATTGCAAGAAACGCCAATACGACGATAGCGGAAGCGCAGCAAGGGGTGATGGATGCCCTGGGCGGAATTCCTTTCGGAAGACCTGCCGAACCCGGAGAAGTCGCTGAACTGGTAGGTTTCCTCGTTTCACCGAGAGCCGGTTATTTAACTGGTGCCGAATTTGTCATTGACGGCGGTACCGTGCCTACCGTTTAATAATTTAAAATAAGATAAAACCGAAGCAGAAATCAGATTAATGGGCTGGAAGATGGGTGCTGGAGGCTGGGTGTTTCCGGTGTCGAAAACAGAGTCAGAGGGATGCTGATTGAATGGGATCGTTTATTATGATATCTATGTGAATTCTTTTAAATCCTGATCCATTCATCTTACAGGCTGCCTATATTCGCCTTTATTTCTTACCATTAAGGTATTAAGGTATTTTATCCTGAAAACCGATCTGTTATTTAATCAGCAGCAATCCCTTAATTCACTGAAATCCCCGGATTAAAGTGAAGAATAAACAAGTTTTATTTTAATTAAGAAATTTAAGTTAAATGACGGGAAGTTTTCTGAATCAAAATCTACCCGGTTCTTATTTTTATTTTCACTTTAAAAATCACTGAATATAAACCAAATACAACTAAATTAATTTAAAATACCAACCCATGAATTTACCGAACATCATCTCAGCATTAGTCCAAGCCCAGAATGAATTTGACAGTGCCGCCTATGCTAAGTGTTTTGCTGAAAACGCCCAGGTCTTCGATGAAGGCAGAACCCACCACGGCAAGGCCGAAATTGAAAACTGGATACACAAAGCGAATAAAGAATACCAGGCTACGATGGAACCCCTAGATTATGACGAAAAGGAAAACATCCTTTCCGCCAAAACTTCAGGCAATTTCCCGGGCAGCCCCATTGTATTGAAATACCGTTTCCAGTTGGCTGACGGGCTTATTGAATCGCTGAAAATAAGCGGCTGACGGATACATATCCTGAAACCGAAGAAGAAATAAGGTTGACAGGCCGGAAGCTGGGTGCCGGAAGCTGGATGTTTCCGGTGTTGACAATAGAGCCAGAGGTATGATGATTATCAGAAATCAGGTGGACAGGTAGCTGAATGCCTGATGTTTCCGGTGTTGAAAACAGAGTCTAAGGTATTATGATTAAGCGATCTTTTGTCATTATAACTATGAAAATTCTATTTAAGATCCTGAGTAAACTGCTTAAGTTTTATTTTGCCATTCAGTAAACAACGGAATACAGCCGGATCCATATCAAACAAAGCTGAGGTTTTCACTTCAGCTTTTTTGTTTGAACGAGGGTTGATTGGTTCGCATTTGATCTGGTATTTGATCTTTGCAGATTGTATAGATCGCGTGATCAAAAGATCATTTACCTCAATAAGCTTTCCTTCCCCTCATCAAAAACCTCTTTCGCATTTTTCTCAATCAGCCGGTCCAGAAGGGCGTTGTATCCGTTTGCTATTTTATAATTCATTTCGTCAGCGTAGAGCGGGAACACAGAATAGATGTTGATCCGGTTTTCCCCGGCTTGTATTGTCGTAAAATCTTCGTCAAAGTTCACGGACGGCAGGATCACGACACCCGTGTACTCCGTCTGTTCCGCATACGGTTCCATATCGGCCGTGGCCTGCAGGGTATGGCCGATCGTCAGCCAGGTATCGTAATGGTGCGGGAACCGGGCATTTTCTTTCAGCATATCGATGAGCCAGTCGTTGGGATTATCACCGGTAACCTCACCGAAAGCAACGGATTTCGGAAGCAGGAGCATGAGTTCCGCAAACTGATAGTCCTGCGGGTTTTCCACGGCGGAAGGAACGGTCATTTCGAGCGTGCTCATGCCAGCCGTGAGTAAGATATTGAAATTGTATTTCTCAGATCGTACAAAATAGACATCCAGGTGGAAATCCGGGGAAAACATTTCATGGTAAACGGTGATTTCATCAGAGGTAAACCGTTCATCCAGATGCGCGGAAACGGCTTCCGCATGTTCATCAAATCTTTTTTTTCCTTGAATTTATCGTAAAAATCGTTCATTGGAGTGGCTTAAGTGATTCATTTTAGTGTTCCCCAAAAGCAGCAATAGTTGTTCCAATCGCAGGCCGGTTTACAGCCGGAAAAACCATCGCCTGTTATTGATCCTTCCCTTCCTGAGCCCTTCTCTCCACGATCAGCCGGGCGGCATCCAGCATTTTGCACAGGTGCAGGTACGGCCCCACGATATTGCCTTCCGGAACATTATTAAAAGTACCGAGCGAGAAATACACCACGTCCGCCAAAAAGTCCAGGAACTGCGCCGGGCGGTATTCCTGAAAGGCTCTGCGGAAAACCAAAACCGGATCGCGGTATTCTTCCTCCGAAAGCGAACCCAGCTCCAGCGCACTCCCCTGCCCGGGAAGTGTGCCGACTGACCATTTCCCTGATCTCTTCCTCAGGCCATATCCGGCGAGGATAAATGACCGCAACGACTGGTGGAAATGAAAGACAACCGAAGGGTCTTCGCCGATCCGGACTTCTCCCTGAACCGCATACGCCATGATGCGGTTGAGCCGTTCTCTGGCCGTGGCCAGGTCATGGAACTGGAAAAACACTTCCAGCAGCGATGCGGGTGAAGGATTGCTCCGGCCGGACCAAAACCGGGATTCGAGGTCTGTTTTTTTCTTTTTCATTTGTTCTGTTTTTTTAGGCTTGCGTGTTATCCCGCCAGGCAGGAACTACCCTGTGGCTCAATATACCATAATAAATCATCTTTAATAGCCGGGCCTGTTGAAGCCCGCGGCAATAGGCGGTACCTTCCTATTGTATCCTTTTCTGATACTCTTTATGGTAAAGCTGGCTTAGATAGTTTTGCAGAATGCGGGCGGCATGAAAATAAAACGACATGGAACTCTACAATATCTTCTGTTCTTTATTGGTGTATCACAAAATCACACGTCTCTAATTCATTTGACAAATATAATAAAATATGTACTATAGTACATAATATTTTTTAATGTTTTTCAGTCACTTTGATTTATGCATGAATCATTAGACGAAATAGAAAGATACCTTATCAAACGTGTTAAAGAATTAAGGGAATCCAAGGGTATTACCCAGGAGGAACTGTCTCTTTCCATCGGTAAGAATATAGGCTTTATTTCACAGATAGAAGCTCCGTCAAAAAAAGCGAAGTATAATGTCATTCATCTAAACCTGATTGCAAAAGTATTAGGATGCTCTCCGAAAGAATTCTGGCCACAGGAGGCGATTCTGGAAAAGAAATATGATTTTATAAGAGAGATTGATATGGAAAAGAAATCCTGACGAAAGTTGGGATTTGTTTTTTATAAAAAAAACGTAACAAAGTGACATTATTGTTAGTATATTTGGTTATTAGATAATAAATTAACAAACATGTGTCCTATATTCGATTTTTTATTTAACAAACAATTTTTACAAAGCATCTTAGCGCCATTGATTGCGACAGGAACTGCATTACTAGTTTTTTATTTAACTCTCAGGAAAGATAAAAGAAAAGAAAAAAAACAGAAGAAAGACGAAGTAAAAAATAGAATTCGAAACTTTACTAACTTATTAGTTTCTTCAAAAGATCATGCTCAAAATACAATCTTGAATGTAGCACAAATGATAAATAACTACGAAAATGATTTAATTTCATTTCAATTACTACGATTTTCGCCTAATAAATCTTTTGAAAGATTAGACGAGAATTTAAAGAACGAAAACTATTTTCAAGCTTTTATTAAAAACTATGGAGAGGACAAGGTAGATAATTTTAATCGAATTTCTTTAATAATCGATTATTTCAACTTACAAATTGAACATTTATGGAAAATAGTTGAAAAAGCTCAAAATCACGACTATGAAAGAAAAAAAACATTTAATGAGATTAGTAGAAAAACTATAAATAAAATTGCAAGATTAACAATTGGAATTGTTGATGGAATTAGTGAAGAAGAACTAGAACACATTGGTCAAATTTTGATGGATTATCACTTAAATATGGTAAACTCTATTGAACATAATTATACTTACTTAAGAAGATTTTTAGAGGAAGGCTTACGGAATCAGATTTCAAATCCACGGATAACTGATTTAATTGAGGATATAAAAGAAGCATCAGAATTATTCAATGAGATACAATTTCAGAATCAACATCATAAAGAGGATCTTATTCAAATTAGAAATGAAATGCAATTTTCATTGGACAGGTATGATTTTGAAATATTGAATTTAGAATAATACAACAGTTATAATTTCATATCATTCATTTTGTGTGGACCTGATTGCGAGCGTCACGCTCATGAATCTTTTTTTTGATATTCTATTCTTCTTTTATGTTTGCGTTGTGTAGTGTGCATTACAAAATCTTTGATAAATAATAGCTGATAAATCTTATAAAAGTTTCAGTAAAAATACTGAATTCTAATTTTGTGTTTGTTTTTATTTTTGTTGTTTATAGGAATCGTTAAATTTGATAATTGAGGATCTTTATTTAAATTTTAATTATATAATCAAAAAATTCATTATGCATCCACTGAATTATTCTATTACTGATTATGAAAAATTGTTAAAGCAAAAAATTACGATACTTTATAAAAATTATAAAAATGAATTAGAATAAATCTCAGGTATTTTAATTTATATATATCCTACAAATCTGGGTGATATCAAACCCCACAATATAGCAATAGACTTAGGAAGTGAAGAAAGATCTATAAATATATTTGATATTGAAAAGATCAGTATAGGTTAATCCCATATATTTCTTTAAACACTAATTAGATTATAAAATTCTAGCCATTTATGAATTATGAGAAAAGAATTTGTTGTTTTATTGACATTCTAGGTTTCAGAAACCATATTAAGGATACTATTCAAGAAACAAATGAGGACAATTTAGAAAAGATAGAGTCAATTAAAAACATTTTTGATTTATCTAAAAGAATGACTTATGATTCTGGATTTTCTAAATCAAAAGTAGTAACGTATTTTTCTGATTCTATTGTTATCTCATACGAGTTTTCAGAGAATAGTCAGCTCTATCATACTTTAATCGATCTACTTTATGTTTCATTTGAGCTTGCAAACAAAGGATATTTGGTTAGGGGTGGAGTTACAATAGGAAAATTAATACACACTAAAGAATTAATCTTTGGACCTGCAATGGTTAGTGCTTATGATTTAGAATCAAAAAAAGCAAAGTACCCTAGAATAATTGTTGAAAAAAGTGTGGTAGAAAATGGAATAAAATTCAGACAAGAAAATCATTCCCAAGATGATGAATTAGAATACATTAAGGAGATATTAACACAAGATGAGGATGGTTATTATTATATAGATTATATAGCAAAAGCTTATACTGAATTTAATGATCCAGAATATGACTTATATAATTACCTTGAAAGACTGAAGCTTTTTTTTATTGACTTTAATCACAAAGCTGAAGATATCAAGGAAAAGTTGATTTGGCTTCAGAAAAAGATTAATAATCAGATTTCACAAATACATATAAATATTGAAAGAGAAAATTTTGATTTAGAATTACGAAATTATTATAGAACGCTTAAACTATTAGAAATTTAAATACATTTGCGGAATTTATTTGTGATATTCTATTCAAAATAATTTGTGAACACAATTACATTATATCAAAGTAAATAATTAGATAAAAAGAGGCTGTCCTAAAAGTCAGATACAATTCTTGAAAATCGAATATTTGAATATACCTTCTGTAAGGGGGGACGAATGAAATCGACAAAATTAAAGGCTGTCCAAACTTTTTTGACAGCCTCTTTTATTTAAATTTATATCAATGTTTAACTAATTGACTCTGATTATTAACAAAGTTACTCACGGTCAATCGATGAACTCCAAGAATTCTTCCAATTGCAGAATAAGAAACTTTACGGTCTAACAAATCCTGGATCTTTTTTTCCTGACCTGTTAATTTAGTCTTTGATGATTTACTTCCTTTTGGACGACCTAGAATGACACCCTCTGCCCTTTTTCTTGCTAAAGCTTCTTTAGTTCGTTGTGATATCAAATTTCTTTCGATTTCAGCAGATAGACCAAAGGCAAATGCTAAAACTTTTGAACTTATATCGCTTCCTAATCGATAATTATCCTTGATTGTCCATACCTGAATATCACGGTTCATACATTCATTAAGAATTCCCATAATCATCAATAAGTTTCTTCCTAAACGAGAAAGCTCGGAGCAGATAAGTACATCACCTTTATCCATCTTTTTTAGTAATTTACCTAGTTTTCTGTCATCAATATTTTTTGCTCCGGAAATAGTTTCTTCAATCCATTTATTAACAACTGTTTCCTGATTTTGACAAAAATTATTGATTTCAAATCTTTGGTTTTCCACTGTTTGCTTGTCTGTACTTACTCTGATGTAACCGTAAATCATTTTTTATTTGTTTAAATTATTAGTCAGTTTTGGTTTATTTTAAACCTGACCTGCATAAATTAAACCTATGCAATAAATATTGCAAGGAAATGAGCGATTATTTTAGACAAAATCTTTTATTTCTACCATTTGAGAGCTCAAATAATTGGATAATTTTATCATCAATTGAAATTAAAATAAAAACTAAAATAGAGAGATACGGAACACCCCTGAAAGATTGGAAATTGAACGTAAACTTTGGACTTAAAACAGGTTTCAATGAGGCATTTATAATTGATGGTTCGAAACGTAACGAGTTGATTAAGCAAGATCCAAAGTCTGCTGAAATTATACGATCCTTTTCTGTTTTCTTTATTTTTTCACCGAAAGCTATTAAGTTTTGCTGGCGCTGTTCTTCATTTTGATACAAGCCTACAGCTTTAGAAACCTTCTCTCTGATCGTATTATCTAATGTTGATTTGAAATTGTTTTTTATAATGGCAATAATTTCCTCAACTTCCCTTTTTTTAGATTTCGAATTTGTCGTCTTATAGTCTTTTACAGCCTGTTTGTAATCAGCAACCGAAAAATTAACTTCCTTATTTTTAAATGCAGCTTTTAGACTGTCATCTAAAGCAAACCTGCTGATTAATGAATTTCCATTCTTGATATTAATATCAATATTAGGAAGCGTTTGCAATTCGCCTTCATCCGTGTAATAAGCATTTTTTAGAAGTTCTATCCAAAGTCTTAGTCTGCAAATGTTAACCGAGTTCGGATTGATATCAACCCCAAATAAACAGTTTTCTATAACCGTTTCCTTTTCATGGAAAATTGCTTTTTGGATAAGCAAACTTTGAGGATCTTTCCTGTTGTAAGAAAATAGTTCGTCATTCGCATCTAAAATGTAAATTTCATCATTTTCAACTTTCACGGAACATGGCAGAGCACTGTAATTTTCATCTGCTAATATTCCCAGTTCACTTTTGATGGCAATCATTTCATTTAGAGCCGAAACCAAAAAGTGCCCAGATCCTACAGCCGGATCACAAATTCTTATTGAATTGACCGTCTCATTGAACTTCTTACGATAATCTTTTTTGAAATACTGTCTACAATAATCAACGACATCTTCAAAATTTTCTATACTTGCTTCAAATTCTTCTTTGAATTTTTGAGTGACTGATTTTCTCAGAGTTTCTTTACACATAAACATGGTAATCAGTCCAGGTGTATAGAAAGAACCATCCCGGTATCCGTTTATTTTTTCAAAAATCAACCCTAATACAGATGCATTGATCAACGTTTTATTCTCTAGCTGAAATTCAGATTCAATACCGGAGTCTGCTGAGAAATCATATGCATCTAGAAACTTAAAAAAGTAATCTAATGTATTAAGTTTTCCTGTTAATTTTTTACCACTTTCATTTTTTAAAACTGTTGATGCATACACTTCCATATGTTCATCCCTGAGAGCGGTAATATCAAAAGTCAATTCTTCAAGTGGATTTTTTTCAAAAAGGCTACTATTCAGATAAGGAATGTGCTTAAATTTATCTGCATACCTTGCGTGACGTTCCTTCAATGGTCTTGCCAATGCTGAAAAGAACAATTCGTTTAAGGAATCAAAGCCATTAATAAACTCATAATTAAGAAATTTAAATTCTTTTGAGTTACCATTATAACTTCTTAGTTGGGATTCTAACAGTTTAAGAAATAAGATTCTATTAACCCATGTCAAACAAAGTTCCAAGCCAACATTGAAAGCTTTATTTTCAGCAGGAACATTTTTAACTTTGTTCAGATAATCCTTATCCTCTAATGTGAAGATGGTATTTTCTAATAATGGCCCGTAATCATCCGTTTTATATACTTTTCTTTTAATAACTTTCTTCCCATTTTCTTTAGTTTCCTCTAGACCAATAATGTGAAGAAGTTCGTTATAAAATGCTTTATTAAGTTGATTACTGTCATTACCAAAGCCTTTGCCCAACAAATGAATATCTGAAAAAAGCTTGTAGATATTGATAAGTTCTTTTTGCTTTAGATCCGAAATCTGTTTCTTGCGAAAATCTAAATAAGTAAAAGGAAGCTGATCTTCTACTTTGTTAATATATTTTGCCGCAATTTCATTATAAAAAAGCGGATTCTTGTCTGTATCTTTTAAACCATCTCTAAATTGTGCGTATTCCTTTAATAATGCCTTATCACTATAGAATAGATCATAAAAATCCCGTGCTTTGAAAAAGAACCATTCAAACCCATTGGTAATAATCAAGTGCTTAATATTATTATTTTTATGATCTACTCTTTCACGTAAATAATACAGTAGAATTTCCTGAAGAGCCTTTCTATTGAGATTACTTACTGTAGGAAACTCTGATTTATTGCTGGGTTTTTTCGCTTCAATGATGATTCCCACCTCCGAAGTCGCATCATTGCCCAAATAAACAGCCAAATCGATTCGTTCTTTGGTATTGATTTCATTATCTCTATAAAATGTTGAATTTAAAAACTTTTTTATAGGTGATTTTAAATGTTCCTCACTTTCATTTCTCGCATCAGCCAAATTGATTGTATTGATACAATCCGTCAATTTTTCTGCGAATAGTTTTATGTCAGTCGGTTGTGGATTAAATTTTTTATAAGCCGGACTTAATGCTTTGTGAGGTTCAAGTAGTTTTGTTTTCAATGGTTGGTATCTTAATAGGGGGATTAATTTAGACAATTATTTTGTTTTGTACAAGTCTTAAATTCTTTTACAAAAGTAACCGGTCAAAAATTTACTTAGAAAATTTTCCCCGATACGGAGACTTTCGCTTGTAAGCGCTTCAGTATTTTATTACTTTTATTGCCGCAATGCAAAAAACCAATATCCCAAAATCCCAAGCCCTTTTTATCGACGGCAAAGACAAGACCGATGAAATAGAAAGCTATGCTTTCGAAGGGAACAAATGTTTGGTGACCTATAAAAACAATGGGAAGACATATGCTTATCATCGGAATAAGGTAAAAATCGTACAGTCGGCCTTACAGAGTGTGGAGTCGGCATCGGTTTTCAGTTACCTGAAGCAGATTGCGGAGATTGTTGGGCTTAAGACGGAGGAAGGTACTAATATCCTGGCTGATCATTATGACAAAATCCCTTTTATCCCGGAACACTCCGTTCTTTCGCACTACCTTAACCGGAAACAACCGGAGAAAGATCCGCACGCCTCTCCTATTGAACTTTTTCCTTTCGGTTTTAACCTGAGCCAGAAGAAAGGCGTGGAGGAAGCATTCTCCCATCCCCTGAGCATTATCGAAGGCCCTCCGGGGACCGGAAAGACCCAGACCATCCTCAATATCATTGCCAATGCGGTGATGAACGATCAAAGCGTTGCGGTGGTTTCGGGCAATAATGCGGCTACCAAAAATGTTTTTGATAAGCTGGAGCGCAACGGCCTCTCTTTTATAGCCGCGCTTCTGGGAAACTCCGAAAAGAAAAAAGAATTCCTTGAGTCCCAGGCTGAGATTCCGGATCTGTCCGGCTGGCAGTTAACGGCAGAAGAAGCACACTCCCTTCAGGAGTCCAACACCCTGCTCTTTGCGCAGCTTTCGGAAAAGCTTGAGCACCAGAACGAGTTGGCTCTGCTGAAGCGGTACATCGAAAATGTAGAAACCGAATACCGGCATTTCACTTCTGCCATGGCCGTATCAGCAGACCTGCGTTTTAAAAAGAACGTTTCTTCCGGTCAACTGCTTTCCCTTTGGATCACGATTGAAGCGTATGAAGCGTCCGGCAAGAAATTCAACTGGTGGCGGAAACTGACCTTCCCTTTTCTCTATGGCGTACGGGACAAAACCTTTTATGAGCGGTCTTACGAGGAATTGATCAGATCGGTTCAGGCTAAATATTATACCGTAAAAATTTCGGAGCTTACGCTGAGGAAAGCGCAGCTGGAATCGGCATTGCAGGATTTTTCCTTCGGGGAGAAAATGAAGACCTATACGGAAGTCTCGATGCAGCTGTTCAGACATGTGCTGTACCAAAGATACCAGGAAAAAAAGCGCCCGCAATATACGGCCGGGGATCTGCATCTGAACGCAGAAGAATTCATCAGGGACTATCCGGTAATCCTCAGCACCGCCTACTCTCTTCGGAGAAGCCTTGACAAAAATACCGTCTATGACTTCGTGATCATCGACGAATGTTCGCAGGTCGATCTGGCCACGGGCGTGCTGGCCCTGTCCTGTGCCAGAAAAGTGGTGATCGTAGGAGACCTGAAGCAGCTGCCCAACGTGGTGGATCAGGATACCGCCCGGAAAACGGATCTTATTTTCCAGTCCTACCAGCTTCCTGAAGCCTACCGGTATTCCAGTCACAGCCTGCTTTCATCGGTAACCGGATTATTTCCCGGGATCCCTAAAACCCTTTTACGGGAACATTACCGTTGCCATCCCCAAATCATTGATTTCTGCAACCGGAAATTCTACCATAACCAACTGATCATTTTGTCCGAAGCCCAAACCGGCCGGGAGCCCCTGCTCGTTTACAGGACCGTCGCCGGAAACCATGCGCGGGACCGGATGAACCGGCGGCAAATCGACGTGATCACAGAGGAGATCATCCCGCAGCAGAAACTGGAAACCGCAGACCTGGGTATCGTCACGCCCTACCGGAACCAGACCTCAGCCTTACAGCAGGCCCTCCAGGGAACATCCGTGAAAGCGGATACGGTAGATCAGTTCCAGGGAAGGGAAAACGAGGTGATCATCCTTTCTACTGTTGACAATGAAATATCAGGCTTTACCGACCATCCCAACCGCCTGAATGTCGCCGTTTCCCGCGCCAGAGACCAGCTGATTGTCGTGGTGAACGGGAATGAAAACGAAAAAGACAACAACATCTCCGACCTGATCCGCTATATCGAATATCAGAATTTCACGGTTGTAAACAGTGAACTGCATTCTATTTTCGATTACCTGTACAAAGGATATGAAGCGAAAAAGCGGGAACTTTTATCCGGGCAGAAGCAGAAATCGGTATTCGACAGCGAGAACCTGATGCACCTGCTGATCCGTGAAGTCCTGTCACAGGATGAATTTTCGAAATATGATGCCGTCCTTCACTTCCCGCTCAGAAACCTGCTCCCGGATTTTTCGAAGCTCAGTGCCGAAGAAGCAAAATATGCCGGGCATTACGCCACCCACCTGGATTTCATCATTTATAATAAGCTGGGCAAGAATCCGGTTCTGGCCATCGAAGTGGACGGATACGGATATCACCGGGAAGGCAGCCGCCAAAACGAACGCGATACTATGAAGAATAAGATCCTGGAAACCTACGGCCTTCCACTGCTGCGGTTTTCGACGACGGGAAGCGGGGAAAGGGAGAAGCTGATTAGCAAACTTAATGAAATAGGGAAGAATAATTCTTGACATGATTACGGTTTCCCGTAAATTTTTCTGCCAGCAGTCGTTTAAATTTGTTGTTATAATCCTATTAAAAACAATATCATGGCTTGGTCATACAGAAAGAGAATAAAAATAATTCCCGGTGTCCATTTGAATTTCAGCAAAAGAGGAATTTCAACAAGTATAGGAGTCAAAGGAGCAAGTCTAAATTTCAGTTCATCTGGAACGAGATTGAATACTAATGCCTTAGGTTTTTCAAATTCTTACAGACTATCAAGTTCTTCATCACCAGGGATTCCCCCACAACCTAAGCACGAACCACAACCTTTTTACACGGAGTTATCAGATAACATTTTTAGTGCCGATGTTCATGAGATCACATCTCAAAATATGACAGGCATCAAAGAATCCATCCTGATGGCTCAACAGCAAAAAACGGAATTAAGGGAGGATGTAAAGAAGATAAAAAAGGCATTATACTTTACGAAGACCAAGAAAATTGCAAGTTATATTTTTATATATGGATTGGTAAATAAAAATATTGTCCAAGAGATAAGTAAGGATATTAATGCGCAAAAAGAAGCGCTTAAAGAAACCCAGATTGTAATTAATAATTCGGCTGTTACTATTGATATACAATTCGATGATCCCTCTAAGAGAAAATACGACCAATTATATCATTCTTTTAAAAATCTAACCACAGCACATAAAGTATGGGATATTACCGGAGCGCATTTTCAGGACCGTGTGGCTGCCCGGTCCAGTGCCAGCACATTGGTCAACAGAAAGGATGCAAAAATTAGTTTTAAATCACTTCCCATCATCACATCAAACTATGAAGCTATATATTTTCAAAATGTAAACGGGGCGGATTTATATTTTTATCCAACATTTATACTGATGTATAAAAACGATCGGAACTTTGCCATTATTGGGCTTGATGAATTTAATGTAACCTTTTCTGCTGTAAGTTTTACCGAAACCAGTAGCGTTCCCCGTGACTCAAAAGTTATTAGAAAAACATGGGCAAAAGTGAATAAAAACGGAACTCCTGACAAAAGATTCAAGAGCAATTATCAGATACCTGTCGTTCAGTACGCAAGGCTGAGGTTTTCTTCCAGTAATGGTGTTAATGAAGAATATCAAATAAGTAATTTTGAATTTGCCCAGGAGTTTGCAAATGCATTTCAGGAGTATAAAAGTTTGTGCAGGGAATTAGCTTAAAATTAAAATCTGATCTTGAATTATCTGATAAAATTAATCCAATTTACTTTACCATCTAAAGTTAAATAAGCACTAAACATTTTACTGTTTCTCCTCCTCCTCCTCTTTTGGTTAATAATGTTTTATTTTGAGTTAGTAATAATGTAAAATCTTTAATGCTGAGTTTTACACCGCATACAATGCTGAACAGAATCCAATTGCATTGTTCATCAGAACATTTTACGATTTTATCCTTGATGATGAGTTTTTGCTGCTGGCATTTCGGACATTTTAGTACCGGGATGTTTTTCCTGGGAAATATTGAGTGACAGCAATCCCCGGATCATTGATTTCTGCAACCGAAAATTCTACAATAACAACTGATCATTTCGTCCCAGGTTCCAACCGATTACAGGAACTTTGGTCGTCTATAAGACTGTTGCCGGGAATCGATGCAGAAAGTGAATTCCGAAGAATTGTTTTCACACAATCCCTCTTAAATTCTCAACTATACTTTGATACTCACATTTCATTTTACAAGGTTTCTTATTGGAGAATCACATCTAAAACCAAAAATCCCCAGCCAGAGCCGAGGATAAAAACTAATAACCATGAAAACTCAATTAAACATGAGAATCGGGGGCAAAGATAAGCAATTAGTCTACCACCCCAATAGACCAATAGAGAATAATTTCAGATTTTTTTGAAAATAATTTATGTATGGCATATTAATTGCTCGTTCTTTATTACCAATCACATTACTTTTTATGAAAATAAAATCCTCAGCTTTTCAGTTGAGGATTTTGTTTTATAGGTCTTGTAAAACTGCGTATTAGGTTTTATTCCTCCGTTTCTCAGGATCAGTCACAAAAGTTGGGGAGAAAAAATTAGTAAGCAAAATCAAAAAGAAAGCCTGCAATTTAAAATTGCAGGCTTTTCAAGCTTTGGCGGAGAAAGAGGGATTCGAACCCCCGGACCTGTTACAGTCAACAGTTTTCAAGACTGCCGCAATCGACCACTCTGCCATTTCTCCCTAAACTCCGGTTGTACGGTCGTTTTCAGTGGTGCAAATATAAAACGTTTTTCTATTTTGGCAAAACAAATTTAATATAAATTTTAACAAAAATTAATAATAGGCTAAAAATCAGTCTGATTATTTTTAACGTATATTCCAGATTAAAAGGCTGGAAGAGGTAAAGCCGGATGCAGGAAGTTTCTTTTGTCAACATACTGATTAAAACCTTTGGCATTAAATAACCCTGTGAAAGCCAAATTCACTTAAAATCCTTAATTATTTTTCTGCTTTTTTTATTTGTTAAATTACTAAAGCAATTAAATGTTATGCGATTCATGTTATTTTAGGCCGTAATCATCTTTTTTTAAAGTTAAAAATAAAAAAACGTGCTCCTTATGATAAGAAACACGTTTATATTTTAAAATTATTATACTGCTGATGTATGATTAGCGTAATTCAGCAAGGTATTTTTCAGCATCCATGGCGGCCATACAACCACTTCCTGCAGCAGTGATCGCCTGTCTGTAGATATGATCCTGAACATCTCCTGCTGCAAAAACACCCGGAAGATTTGTTCTGGAAGAGCCTTTTTCAGTAACAATATATCCATTTTCATCCAGATCGATCTGTCCAACAAAGATATCGGTGTTAGGCTTATGCCCGATGGCAATGAAAATACCGTGCACATCAATGGTTGATGTTTCCTGGGTCTGGTTGTTGATAACGACCGCTCGTTCTACCAAGTTATTTTCCCCTTCGATCCCGATCAGCTCATGGTGGAACTTCACTTCGATATTCGGGGTATTGTTTACGCGGTGGATCATTGCTTTGGAAGCCCTGAATTCGTCTTTTCTTACCAGCATGGTTACTTTGTTAACCAGCTTGGCCAGGTAAGTCGCCTCTTCTGCTGCCGTATCTCCGGCTCCTACTACGACTACATCTTTTCCCCTGTAGAAAAATCCGTCACAGGTAGCGCAGGCAGATACTCCTCCCCCGTTATATTTCTTCTCGTCATCAAGGCCTAGGTATTTTGCAGTAGCTCCGGTAGAAATAATAACCGTTCTTGCAAAAATCTCCTTGTTTCCCGCGTATAATTTATGTACGCCGCCTTCTTCTCTGGAGAATTCGGCTTTGGTGATCATTTCGTAATGTACTTTGGTATCGAACCGTTCCGCTTGTTTTTGCAAATCCATCATCATTTCAGGACCTGTAATTCCCGCCGGATATCCCGGGAAGTTGTCTACTTCCGTCGTGGTCGTTAATTGTCCGCCGGGCTCCAAACCTGTATACAGTTCAGGTTTCAAATCTGCTCTAGCTGCATAAATAGCTGCTGTAAAGCCGGAAGGCCCGGATCCAACGATCACACAATCTAAAATGTTTTGCTCCATAATTTGCTTTTCAAAAGGATTTAAAATTTACGTCCGCTAAGTTCGTAATTTTTAATATGTAATTAAAGTTATTTTAATGATACTTGTCAATATCTGATATGTTGAATGTCGATGAAAAGTTGTATGGTCAATTGAGAATTTCATTACTGCTGAAATTGATAAACGAAGTGAATTGCCCCTTCACCATTCACGTTTTAAAAACCACCCCGTCAAAAATTCTTTCTGAATTTTCGCCACCCCTCCGGAGGAGGGGAATTTCGGTTAGGGTTTTGGTAGTTTGTCAATAACAGCGAATTTTCACTCTCCCAATTAACCACTGAAGCGGATTGACCATTGACCATTCACCCTTTACACTTTCATCTTGATCTTGTCGACATTGATGATTTTATACACCAGTTCCTTGATTAGTTCCGCTTCGCTCATGTTGACGGCACCAAGGCCTTTTCCTTTCATATCGAATTCCCTTAAAATGGAAATCACCCGTGTGGCATGCTTCAAAGGATACAGCCTGGCCGATTCCGCGTAGTCTTTGATAAAATACGGATTAACGCCCATCTGTGAAGCGATTGCCTGCGGCGACTGCCCGGCCATCGTATTGTAGATGATGACGTTGGAAAAATAATTATACAGGCTGGCCAGCATCATCACAAAAGGATTATTCTTCGGGTTTTTCCCCATAAAATGAGCAATTTTAAAGGCTGCATTGGCATTTTTTGTTCCCAGAGCTTTCTGTAGCTCAAAAACATTGTATTCTTTGCTGATTCCGATGTGGTCTTCTACGATTTTCCCATCCAGCATTTCTCCCGGTTTAAGGATGATCTTGAGTTTATTCAGTTCGTTGGCGATTCTTGAGAGGTCATTTCCTAAATATTCCGCAAGCAGATGGGAAATATTCGGGACTGTTTTAATGCTCAGTTTGATGCACTCATCGGCAATCCATTTCGGGAGCTGTGATTCTTTAATGGATTCGCTCAGGAAAAGTGCTCCGGTCTTTTCCAGGGATTTGGTTACCTTTTTTCTGCTGTCGAGCTTTTTGTGCTTGTGCGCGAAAACCAGAACGGTAGAAGGAACCGGATTCTGAACGTAGGCTTCCAACGCGTTGGTTTCACTTTCCGCCAGCCTGAGATCCTGCGCTTCTTTCACGATGATCACCTGCTTGTCCCCCATCATCGGAAACTGCCGGGCCAGCGAAAGGATTTCATGATATGAGGTGTCTTTGCCGTAGACCACGGTCTGATTGAAGGCTTTTTCATCCTCCGTTAAAAAGTCGTGTTCAAGGGCTTTTACTGCAAGATCGATAAAGTAGGATTCTTCTCCGTGGAAAAAATAAATCGGTAAAACTTCTTTATTTTTAATATTTTTGAGGATTACATCTAATTCTTTCATCTTATAAATGGAACTTCCAAAACTGAACTTTCAGGAAACTTTTGATTTTAAACTCAGGAAAGACAAAGATAAGTTTTTTATTTATGATCCCATCCGCAAAAGCTATCTTTTGCTCACGCCCGAGGAATGGGTCCGGCAGCATTGGGTCCATTATTACCTGACGGTAAAATCCTACTCCGTCTCCGCCCTGGTTACCGAAAAAAAGATTGTCCTTAACGGGCTCACGAAACGAATCGATCTGCTGGTTACCGAAAAGGCACAGCCTAAAATTTTAATCGAATGCAAGGCCCCGCAGATCAAATTAACGGAAAAGACTTTTGAACAGACGGCCCGTTACAACTCGATTATCGGTGCGAAAGAGATCGTTCTGACGAACGGGCTGCAACATATTCATGCGTATTTTGAGGAGGGTGAATATGTGTTTTATAGGCCATAATAGTTTTGCAATTTTTATTTTGTAATCGGGATTTTAAGGATTGGGCAATGTTATTATGATGGCCATAGGGCTTTGATTGTGTCCCGGTTTTTTTTAAGGGTAACTTTTGCGATGTTTTCATACTGTTGATCCTGGATGTTTATGTTTAATTTTCTTTGCGGGTTTTTGAATTTTTTTTGGATAAAAGGTTCAAAATAAAAGATTGTCATCACGAAATTAATATTCCAAGGTTTCGTACCGGAGCACAGTTTTTGTATTGATGACCGATATCCTAGCCCCGATTGCAGTGGAAATCCTTTTTTGCAAAAAAAGATTGCAACGGAAAGCGGGAAAAAGCTCCTAAAAAAATTAAATTTTATGACCAAATCTATCTTATTGGGTGCGGCTTTGCTGACCTCGGCGACCGTATTCAGCCAGAATCTTAAAACGGTTTCGTACCAAGACGGCAGCCAGAAACTGAACGGGCTGGTAACCTCCAATGCCGGGAAAAAACTTCCGGGCGTGCTGATCCTACCTGCCTGGAAAGGTATCGACGACGAAGCAAAAAACGCTGCTGCCGAACTTGAGAAACAGGGATACATTGCTTTTGTGGCCGATATTTACGGAGAGGGAAATATTCCTGCCGATAATAACGCCGCGGCAAAAGCTTCCGGCTATTACAAGAAAAACTACGAAGCCTACCAGAAAAGGATCATGCTGGCTCTGGAACAGCTGAAGAAAAACGGCGCGATGCCGGACCGTATCGCCGTAATCGGCTACTGCTTCGGAGGAACGGGTGCCCTGGAATCCGCCAGAGGAAAAATGCCGGTTGTTGGTGTGGTTTCCATTCACGGAAGCATTGGGAAAGACCAGTCGAGACCGAACGGACCTATTTCGACAAAAATCCTGGTGGAAAATCCTGCGGACGACCAAAGCGTAACGCCGGAAGACTACAACAACCTGATCAAGGAAATGAACGACGGCAACGCCGACTGGCAGATTATCACCTATGCACATTCCAAACATACGTTCACGGATCCGAAGTCACCCGACTATAATCCTGTGATGGCGAAAAGAGCCTGGAATCATACGCTGATGTTTCTGAAGGAAATCCTGAAATAACGGAATAATGTAGCAGTGTAACAATTTAACAATGTAACAATGAAAACAGTATAACAATGTATTGATCCGCAAGAACTGCATTGTTATACTGTTTCATTATCAGATGTCTACATCTTATTATTTTGCTTCCAGTTCTACCTTATACTCTTTCGGTGAATATTTGGTAAGGGAGCCTGTAACCGTATCTATCCCGATACCGATTATTCCTCCTAATAAAATATTAACAAGGGTAACCGGATTGAAGGTTTTGGTAAGCTTTACTTCCTTATTGCTGAAGCCTTCTTTTTCAAAAGTCACCATCTGCTTGCTTAAAGATCGTGGAATTTCTGCCGTACATGGCGTGGTGCATTTTTCGATTCCTTTATGGATTACTTTGGCACCTTCCGGAGTGGAATTAAAGGTGATTTTGTCCTTTGTTCCGGTAATAATGGTTGCACATGAAGTCACAGACAGGGTAATGCCCAATAAAAGGGCTCCTGATAATTTGTTTTTCATAGTTTAAGTTTTTCTGATCTTAAAAATTTCTGCGAACATACGAAATTTGAAACAATGGGGCAATGGAACAATATATCAGTATAACAATCTAGCAATGCAATAAGGTAACAATGAAAACAGTCTAGCAATGTACCCATGATGAGGGATTGCATTGTTAAACTGTTCTATTGTTTAAATGGTTACATGTTCCTACTGGAATAAAAAAACAGTGCAGCAATTACAGGAGAGGTAAATTGTTACACTGTTACATTTATTAAATTGTCACATTATACGATCAGTCCACACCCTCTTCTTCCCGGTTCACCGATTCTACCGAAAAAGCCGGCAGGCAGATGGACACATATTCGCATTCTTCCGGAAACGGATTGCTGTAGCGGATTCTTGCTCCTTTTTCGATCATGATACTCTGTCCTTTTTCCAGCACAACGGTTTCACCATCGATTTCAAACTGCTTTTTCCCTGAAATAATGAAGGTAAATTCATCAAACTCTGGCGTCTGGTGCGGCTCGCTCCAATCCGGTGGTGCCACCATGTGTGCAATGGATATATTGGAATTCCCGGTGGAATTTCCCCAATGTTCCTCAATCAGTTTACCGTCGGTAGTCGGAACGACAAACGGGGTCTGTTGGATTTTAAATTTTTTCATAACCAGTTTTGTTTTTGGATTTGATATAAAATATTGGTTCTTGAAGGTTCCCCGAAGTAAGCCACTTCTTGTTCACCCTGATTTTCTGCACCCAGCCTTTCCATAGCCGTCCGTGATCGGATGTTGTCTTTTCCGACATGGAAATAAACGGTATCTATAAACTGAAAGATGTAATCCAGCATCAGCTTCTTGATCTGCTGATTGATCTTCCTGCCCCAGGATTTTGTTCCGTAAAAAGTATAGCCGATAAAAATACTGTTGTTTTCATCGTCAAAATCATAAAAACGGGTGCTGCCCAGAATATCTCCAGTTGCCCTTTCGACAACTTTAAAGGCACCTCCGCTTTCAATAGCTCCCTGAAAAAAGTTTTCGAAGACTTCTCTTCTGTACCGGTCTTTGTTGGGATGCTGTTCCCATACTTTAGGATCGGAAGCCACTTCGTATAAAGACTCAAAATCCCCTTGCTGTAAGGGGATCAGTTGATATGTTTCGTTTTCTAAAATGGTCTGAATAGAAAAGTTCATGATTAACTTTTTGTTTTTGCCGCGTCGGATTCGATTTTTTTGATCTCTTTCAGCTTTTCTGCAATCTTCGTTACCGCTTCAGGCTTTGATGGCTTCAAAGGCACTTCTGCCTGTGCATAATCCCATTTCAGTACCAGGTTGGCCGAATTTTCGTCGGTCGGGTTCAAAGTAATCTCAAACCATTCCTGCTTGTCGGCAAGCTTGTTTACGGGAACCGTAATGTCTACCACATCCTGTCGCGGATCGTACGTAAAGGCACCCCACTGCTGGAAATCTTTATTTAAAATGACTTTCCATTCTTTCTCTGTAGGAACAATGAATAAACCGTAGGTTCCGGCCTGAACGATCTTTCCGCCAAAATTCACCGACTGTCCGAAAGTAATTTTCGTAGAGGAGTTAGCTCCTGCTCTCCAAACCTGTCCGTACGGTACCAGTTCTCCAAAGATTTTTCTCCCTTTTACGCCTGGCCTTCCATAATCGACGGTGATTTTAGACATGGAAAACTGCTGCTCCACCGTCTGGCGCGGACTGGCTGCCGGTACCGAATAATCCTGGGCAAAACTGAGAACCGAAGTCGAAAGGCAAACTGCAAATAATAACTTTTTCACTTTTTTAAATTTTGTTTAAAATTACGAAATTGGATAGAAAAATTGATTTTCGGGTCTTGTAAATTTTGTTAAAAAAGAGATCGCTAAAATTATTCTCTAAACTGAATTGCACACTTTGTTCTATTTTCGAAGCACTTTGATGTTGGTATACCGAAACACTTTCCCTGCTTCTTTTTCACTCACCTTTACCAGATTTTTATTTTTAGGGAATCCCTTTTCGCTTACAACCTGTCCTGTGACTTTAATTTTAACAGGCAGGTTATTCCCTGTAAAAAGCTTATCTGCATCCATCAGTTTCCCATTGGCTGGTTCCAGCCAGTAATATATTTTTTGATCTTCGTTTTGTTTTTTATGGGACTCACTCCACTGAGCACAAGTGCATGCAATAGCATTGTAATCCAGAACAAGAGTTTCTATTTTAGAATCGGATTTAAAATCAGGTTTATCGAGGACTTCAAGTTCGGTGTATCGAAATACTTTTCCTCTGGGCATAGGTTCTTCATTCTGAATTGTTCCCCTCGGAACATCTTTTTTTGTATAAAACTGCCCTTTTATTCTCAGAAAATGCCTTAATACATCAAAATAAACAGGTAATTCCAAATTTTCATCCGCAGGTTCTATGTAGAAATATAAATTTTTAATTCCTTGATTTTTAACAGAGTTCAGATCTTTTACACGGATCCAGCCCGGACAGGCACAGCCAAAAGCGGTATACTCAATATCAAGTTTTTGAGTTTTGCCAATCAATGTATTTGTTGGATCGGAAATAACTTTTAGTCTTGTAACATTCTGGTATTGAGAATATTTTTTTTGACTTTCATTACAAGCGATTCCTAAAGAAATAAGAATTATTATTACGGTATTCTTTAAAGGGTAAGACACTGTATTTTTCATAGTTCATCGTATTCTTTTATATTCATAAGTGGTTTTTCCGCGATATTTAAAATCATCTTCACTCAGTATACGGCCGTATTGTCTTTTCTCAATTAAAGAATCCTGTTTATTATAATAATACCGATCAAGATACTCGACATATTCATTCGGATTTCTGCCTGTTGTTATACAGCTATCCCTTTCATAGATCAGTTTATTTTTTGAATTGTATTTAAAATAAGTTCTTACCTTTTGATTGCCAGAAACCCAGTTCTCAACTAATTTATTTCCATTCTGATCATACTTAAATTCAGAATATTTTGATACCGAACCATTTTCAATATTTATCGCTTCAGAAATTCTGTTATTCCGGTATTTATAATAAATAAATAATTTTCTGAACGGATATTCTTCCCGTATCAACTGATTCGATTTACTATAAGCATATATTTTAAGAGTATCTATATCACCGAACTGATAAGTTATAAATCTTAAATTTTGTTTTCGGTCATAAATGTATTGGTCAGTTAAAATATTTGTTCTTCCTCCGCGGCGGTAAACAGATTTCACCTGAGATAGTTTCCCATTATGATTATAAAAGAAAAAGGATAACCCGTTTTTACAAATCAGTCTGTTCTTTGAATCAAAAATCAGTTGTCTTTTTTTCTCAAAATTCAAAGAATCATTTTGATTGAATTCTCTTGTAATAATTTCCAATCCATATTTTTTATTTTTACTGACAGCATTGACCAATTTTATTTTTTCCAGTTCCCCCGAACAGGAAACTGCAAGTAATAAAATTGGGAATATTAAAATAAATTTTGACATATCCGGTTATTAATTATTGAATTTTTATAAAATTACATGTATTCTTTGAATTTCAATGGTCTGCTAAGATAAATTCGTGTTATGCTGATAAAACCTAACGGGTTTTAAAAACCCGTTAGGTTTGAGTTAAGAACTGTGTGTTCCTAACTTCCGGTGAAGATATTTCCTCTAATTTTTCATTTACAAAATTGAAGAGGAAAATCGACTCCTCAGGATTTACAGAGTATTCCAAACTTCCCAAAACCCCGAAAATATCCATACAAAAAGCGGAAGAAAAATCTCCCGCTTTTATTTATTTAAAAAGATCTGAAAACTACATCGTCTCCATCTTAAAGCTCATGCTTTCAATCACTTTCAAGATGGCTTCCACCGTATCCATGGAGGTCAGACAAGGAACTCCGTTTTCTACAGACATCCTCCTGATCTGGAATCCGTCTCTTTCAGACTGTTTTCCTTTCGTCATGGTATTGACTACATACTGCACTTTCCCTTTCTGGATCAGGTCGATCAGGTTAACGTCATCTTCTCCGATTTTGTATCCTATTTTACAAGGAATTCCCTTTTCCTCGAAGAATTTCGCCGTGCCTTCGGTTGCCCAGATCCTGAAACCTACTTCGTGGAATCTTGCAGCCAGGTCAGCAGCTTCCTGCTTGTGCTTATCAGCTACGGTGAAGAGAATGGAACCGTGCATCGGAACTTTTCTTCCTGCGGCAACCAATCCTTTATAAAGGGCTTTTTCAAGGGTCGTATCTTTTCCCATTACTTCTCCGGTTGACTTCATTTCAGGGCCTAAAGAGATGTCTACTTTCGTTAGTTTCGAGAAAGAGAAGACCGGAACTTTTACGAAAACCCCTTCTTTGTTCGGAACCAGTCCGTTTTTATAGCCCAGATCGGTTAACTTCTGACCTAAAATCGCTTTGGTCGCCAAATTCGCCATCGGCACTTCCGTGATCTTGGAAAGGAAAGGCACTGTTCTTGACGAACGCGGATTCACCTCGATCACATACACATTCCCTTCGAAAAGAACATACTGGATATTCATCAGTCCGACTACTTTCAGGCCTTTCGCCAATCGCTGGGTATAGTCTACCAAAGTGTCGATCTCACTCTGCGAAATGTTCTGCGGAGGATACACGGCAATGGAGTCTCCGGAGTGAACCCCTGCCCTTTCGATATGCTCCATAATTCCCGGAATCACAACCGTTTCGCCATCACAGATAGCGTCCACTTCAATTTCTTTTCCGACCATGTAGCGGTCAACCAATACCGGGTGTTCCGGGCTTGCATCCACCGCGAATTCCATATAGTGCGCCAGTTCGTTTTCGGAATAAACAATCTCCATGGCACGGCCTCCCAACACATAGCTCGGGCGAACCAGTACCGGATATCCGATTTCGTTGGCAATTTTTATCGCTTCTTCTTTAGAAACAGATGTTTTTCCTAAAGGCTGTGGAATTCCCATTTCCTGAAGGGCTTTTTCAAACTTATCCCTGTTTTCTGCCCGGTCAAGATCTTCCAGGGTGGTTCCCAGAATCTGAACCCCATGGGAAGCCAGTTTATCAGCTAAGTTGATGGCAGTCTGTCCACCAAACTGTACCACGACCCCTTTTGGTTTTTCAAGCTCGATGATATTCATCACATCTTCTTCGGTCAATGGCTCGAAGTATAATTTATCTGAAATTGAGAAATCTGTAGAAACCGTCTCCGGGTTATTGTTGATGATAATGGCTTCATAACCCATTTCCTTAATTGCCCAAACCGAGTGGACGGTTGCGTAATCAAATTCAACTCCCTGCCCGATCCTGATCGGTCCTGAGCCTAATACGATGATCTTTTCTTTATCGGAAACCACACTTTCGTTTTCCTCTTCGTAAGTTCCGTAGAAATAAGGCGTTTCAGATTCGAATTCCGCGGCGCAGGTATCCACCATTTTGTATACCGGCATAATTCCGTTTTCTTTTCTGAAATTGAACACTTCACGCTCGGTCACATTCCAGAGAACCGAGATATTTACGTCGGCAAAACCTAGCTTTTTAGCTTCAATTAATATCTCTTTGTCGAATTTATTTTCGGCGATTGTCTTTTCAAAATCAACCAGTTTTTTCAGTTTCCAGATGAAGAATTTATCGATCTTGCTCCATTCCACGATCTGTTCCCAGTCGTATCCTCTTCTTAAAGCATCCCCGATGATGAATAGTCTTTCGTCATCACATACCCTGATTCTTCTTTCGATTTCTTCAGCGGTAAGAGCCGCAGCCTGCTTGGTTTTTAAACCCAAATGTCTGATCCCGGTTTCTAAAGAACGGATGGCTTTCTGTAAGGATTCCTCGAAGTTTCTCCCTATCGCCATTACCTCACCTGTGGCTTTCATCTGAGTAGATAATCTTCGGTCTGCCGTTTCAAATTTATCGAACGGGAATCTTGGGAATTTTGTTACCACATAATCCAGCGCCGGCTCGAAGCAGGCATATGTTTTCCCCGTTACCGGGTTCATGATTTCGTCTAAGGTCAATCCTACCGCGATTTTCGCAGCGATTTTCGCAATCGGATATCCTGTTGCTTTGGAGGCTAAGGCTGATGAACGGGAAACCCTTGGATTCACCTCGATGATATAATAATTGAATGAATGCGGGTCTAAAGCCAGCTGCACGTTGCATCCTCCTTCGATTCCCAATGCCCTGATGATCTTCAGGGAAGCATTTCTCAGCAATTGGTATTCTCTGTCCGAAAGCGTCTGGGAAGGTGCTACTACAATAGAGTCTCCGGTATGAACGCCCACCGGGTCGATGTTCTCCATGTTACACACCACAATGGCGTTATCGTTGGCATCACGCATCACTTCATATTCGATTTCTTTGAATCCGGCGATGGATTTTTCGATCAGACATTGGGTAACCGGGCTGTGCTTTAATCCCAGTTCTGCAATTTCTTTCAGTTCCGCTTCACTGGATGCAATTCCGCCTCCTGTTCCTCCCATGGTGAAGGCAGGACGGACGATTACCGGATAACCGATTCTATCGGCAAAATTCAATGCGCCTTCTACCGTGTTCACGATATCGGATTCAGGTACCGGCTCGTTCAGTTCCCGCATCAGCTCACGGAAAAGATCTCGGTCTTCCGCCCTGTTGATGGCTGAAAGCTTAGTTCCCAATACTTCCACCTTGCACTCTTCAAGAATCCCTGATTTTTCCAGCTCTACCGCCATATTCAGTCCGGTCTGGCCTCCCAATGTCGGTAATAATGCATCCGGACGTTCTTTTCGGATAATGTGGCTTACAAACTGAAGGGAAATCGGTTCGATATACACCTTGTCTGCGATTTCCACATCCGTCATGATCGTTGCCGGGTTCGAGTTGATCAGGATAACCTTATAGCCTTCCTCTCTTAAAGATAAGCAAGCCTGTGTTCCTGCATAATCGAATTCAGCAGCCTGACCGATGATGATAGGTCCTGATCCGATTACCAAAATTGTTTTTATATCTGTACGTTTTGCCATTTTAATTTTTTTAATTTTTCCGTTACGGAGGTTATCCGTATTCATTGTTGTTTTTCACGGTTTTAGCCGTGGTTATTGTTGTTGAACCCTTTCAGGGTTCGTCTGTGATTGGTTTCATCGTTGCCCACGGATTTCATCCGTGGCTATGGTTGTTGAACCATTTCATGGTTCATCTTGTTTTCAATTCACCACCTTGATTATAATTTACAGTTTCAGTTGCTGTTTTCAGACAGCCACGAAGTGGCTGAACCTTACTAGCCATAGGTGAAACCTATGGACAGAATGATATTCCGTCCGCCCAACCCATGAAATGGGTTGAACCATCACCACAAATATTTTTCATCAAAGTCAATTCCATTGGACCTCAGCAGATTTTTATATTCATCCTCAAAAGATTCATGTTTGTGATGTTCTTTCTGATTTTTAACATAATTAAAAATCACATCTTTCTCTTTTTCTGAATAGGTAAATGCTCCATAACCGCTTTGCCATTCTTCAAAGTCTGGAAACAATCCGCTCTGCTTGATCCAGATATTGCTGGAGATTTTTATGTCTTTTACAAAACTGCTGAGAGAAACCGAAGGATGCAGATCAATTAAAAGATGAATATGATCAGACATGCCATTGATCCGGTAAAGCTTGCAGTTTTTATTTTTCACCACTCCCCAGATATATTTATATAATTTATCTTCATGCTCAATACTCAATACAGGCTTTCTGTGTTTTGTACTGAATACGATCTGATAATATATTTGACGAAAGGTTGACATTTTTACTTGTATACTTTAAGAATTATTTATTCTTAAAATTTTCCATCATTTCAATGAAATCATCAAACAGATAATTCGCATCCTCCGGGCCCGGGCTTGCTTCCGGGTGGTACTGTACGGAGAAACAAGGATAGATCTTATGTTTCAGGCCTTCATTGGTTCTGTCGTTCAGTGCGATATGTGTTTCGATAAGGTCCGTCTCTTTTAGGCTTTCCTGGTCTACGGCATAGCCGTGGTTCTGGGAAGTGATGGCCACTTTGTTCTTTTCCAGATCCAGAACCGGGTGGTTTCCTCCACGGTGTCCGAATTTTAACTTGAATGTTTTGGCACCACAGGCTAACCCGATTAACTGGTGTCCTAAGCAGATTCCGAAGATCGGCACTTTTCCTAAGATTCCGCGGATCATTTCCAGGGCCTGCTGGTTGTCTTCCGGGTCGCCGGGACCGTTGGACAACATTACTCCATCCGGATTCATCAATAAGATTTCCTCTGCGGTTACATCCTGAGAAACCACAGTGATGTCACAATTTCTCTGAGACAGTTCGCGGATGATTCCCAATTTGGAACCGAAATCCACCAACACTACTTTTAAACCTCTTCCCGGGTTGGCATAAGGTGTTTTTGTAGAGACCATTTCCACCTGGTTGGTTGGAAAGGTGGTTGATTTTAGTTCGGCAACGGTTGTGTCTTCATCAGCATCGGCATTCACTATCTTTCCTTTCACTACTCCATGGTTACGAAGTACTCTGGTCAGCCTTCGGGTGTCTATTCCTGAAATCCCGGAAAGGTTTTTCTTTTTAAACAGCTCATCCAGCGTAATCTGCGTACGGAAGTTGGAAGGGAAATCGCAAAGTTCTTTTACGATCAGCCCTTTGATGGCCGGCTCGATACTTTCATAATCGTCACGGTTAATACCATAATTACCGATAAGCGGATACGTCATGCAGACGATCTGTCCGCAGTAGGAAGGGTCGGAAATAAGTTCCTGATACCCTGTCATTCCGGTATTGAAAACCACTTCTCCTGCCGTTTCCAATGCTGCTCCGAAACCTTCTCCATGAAACACTTCACCGGACTCCAGTATTAATTTTTTCTTCATTTTAAACTTTTATCTCTTATTATTTTATTCTTACTTAATTTTTTAAACCACCCCGTCAAAATTCCTTGAATTTTGCCACATCTCCGAAGGAGGGGAATTTTGTGGTGGAGATTTGATTCTGCTGAATTGTTGATTCAGGACACATCAAACTTTTTACTTTTACCTTTTTACGTGTTTCTTATTTAAAGGTATACCCTTCTTTTTCAAGGGCTTCCTTTAAGATGGCCATTCTGGCGAAAACACCGTTCTGCATTTGGCGGAACACCCTTGAGCGTTCGCATTCCACCAGGTCGGTATCGATTTCTACACCACGGTTGATCGGGGCAGGATGCATGATGATGGCTTCTTTTTTCATGGCTTTTTCCCTTTCTTTGGTCAAGCCGTATTTTTTATGGTATTCGGAAGCGGAAAAACTCATTTTGGCATCATGTCTTTCATGCTGGATTCTCAGGAGCATCAGCACATCCACTTCATGAATCATTTCATCAACGCTCAGATAGGTCCCGTTGATCAGGGCTCCTTCGTCGAACCATTGCTCCGGGCCGGAGAAATACACTTTTGCACCTAATCTTCTCAACGCTTCCGCATTGGAATTGGCGACCCTGCTGTGTTTTACATCACCTACGATGCCGACTTTCAGGCCTTCAAATTTCCCGAATTCCTGGTAGATCGTCATCAGGTCGAGCATACACTGGGAAGGATGGTTCCCGGTGCCGTCTCCGCCGTTAATTACAGGGATCTTAATATTTTTCAGTTCGTCAAAATAACGGTCTTTCTTATCCCGGATCACCACAAGGTTTACCCCAAGGCTTTCAATAGTCTTTACGGTATCATATAGGCTTTCGCCTTTGTTTACGGAACTGTTGGAGGCATCGAACGGAACCACCTGCAATCCTAATTTTCTTTCGGCAATATCAAAACTGGTTTTGGTTCTGGTGCTGTCTTCAAAGAAAAGATTGGAACAGAAAACCTCTCCTTCAATTTTAGCAGTCTTCCCTTCTGCAAAAGCTAGCGCTTCCTGTACTATACGGTTGATTCTCTCGGTGCTCAGTTCTGTAATCGTAAACATATGTCTTAAAATTTTTTACAAAAAAAAAGCGAAGAAAACATCTTCGCTTAAAATAAATAAATATCGTAAAGGGCGTCTACGCCCGGTAATTCTAATGATATAAATACTGTGTTATTCATTAGGTGCAAAGATACAAAAATTCTTCAAAATGACAAAAAAAGAATGTGACAGATTAAAACAATTATAAAAATATTTCATGCTTTTTCTCAACGGGCCAGCCTGATTCCGGTGAACTGCCACTGCAGCCGCGGATGGAAAAAATTACGGTAAGTATTTCTACTGTGCCCCGGAGGCGTGGCTATGGAAGCACCGCGCAATACCATTTGGTTAACCATAAATTTACCGTTATATTCTCCTACGGCACCGGCAACTTTTTTAAAACCGGGATACGGTAGATAGGCACTGCCGGTCCATTCCCAGCGTTTTCCCCAACCCAGATGATCTGAAGCGATTTCCCATTCGGCTTCTGTGGGTAAACGCATGCCTTTCCATGAGGCAAATGCTGAAGCCTCGTAGAAATTAATATGGGTAACGGCTTCATTGGGATTGATTTCCTGTAATCCCCGTAATGTGTACTGCATCCATTCTCCATCAACCAAATGCCAATACAGAGGAGCTTGAGCCTGGTTTTCTTTTACCCAGTCCCAGCCTTCCGCATGCCAGTGCCGGAAATCTGCGTAGCCTCCATCGTTTATGAATTCAAGATATTCCTCATTGGTAACTAAGCCTGAAGAAATTTCAAAATCATTCAGGTATACTTTATGGCGGTTCAGCTCATTATCAAAACAAAATCCTTCGCCTTCAAATCCTATTTCATAGACTCCTTCCGGAAAAGAAATCATTCCGGATTGTTGGATTCCTGTTTTTTCGAGATCACAATTCACATTATAAGGTGGAAATAAAGGGTTGTGGCCCAAAATAAATTTTATATCGGTTAACAACAATTCCTGGTGTTGCTGTTCGTGGTTTAAGCCCAATTCAAAAAGTTCCCTGAGATTTTCCGTAATCGTATTCTGTGACAGAAAAGCGGCCATTTTCTCATCAACGTATTCCCGGTACTTATAAATGTCCGATACGGATGGCCGGCTCAGATTTCCCCTGTCCGTACGGATTACCCGCGCACCAATGGTTTCATAATAACTGTTGAACACAAAGTTATACTGCGAATCGAAAACTTCATATCCTTTATGATGAGGCATTAATATAAAGGTCTCAAAAAACCAGGTAGTGTGTCCCAGATGCCATTTCGGAGGACTAACGTCCACAATTGGCTGTACGACATAATCCTCAATCTCAAGCGGCCGGCATATTTCAACAGAACGGTTTCTGATAGAATCGTATCGTTGAAGCAGTTCCTTTTCTGCGGATAAAGTATTTTGTTCAGGCATGATTTCAGTTTTTAAATTAAATGACTTTCCAAATGGCATCGATAAACCAGCCTTTTGTGTCCGAAATGTGCTTTACCGGTTTAAAACCGTTTTGCACAGCCATTTTGTCAGTTTCTTCAGGAGCATATTTCTGGGAAATTTCCATGTAAACTGCTTCGTTTTCGCTGAAGTGAATGACTTGGTTTCCGATCATTACATTCTGCTTTTCCAGACTGATCAGATAGCTTCTGCAAGCTCCAGCAAGCGGATCATAAGTCTGATAGTGTTTGAATTTACCGATCTCGAAATTGGCATCAAGCTCATTATTTATCCTTTCCAGAAGGTTAAGATTGAACGAAGCCGTGATTCCAGCCTTATCATTATAAGCGGAAAGGATAATGTCCGGATCTTTTTTAAGATCGAAACCAATCAGCAGGATATCACCCGGATTAAGCTTCTTACGTAGTTCGTGACAAAACTGATGCGCTTCTTCCACTTCCATATTCCCGATATTTCCTCCTAAAAACAGGATAACTTTTCTTCGGGATGAAATGCTGTTCGCTTTATCAAGCATCTCGAAATATTCGCCATTCAGTCCTACCAGATCAAGATCGGGAATCTCACGGGAAAACCTTTCCTTAAGAACAGAGATGATATTTCCCGAAATATCGATTGGCATATAAGTAAAGTCTACATTTTTAGTGACGAGGTATTTAAGTAAATGTGAAGATTTTGTTGCATCGCCTGCACCAAGTTCCACCAGATCAAACGGAGCGTCAAATGCTTTTACCGCATGGGCAATTTCCTCTGTCTTCTTCGTAAAAATTTCCATTTCACAGTCTGTTAGGTAGTACTCCGGCATGTTCATGATCTGCTGAAAAAGTACATCTCCTTTCTCATCATAAAAATATTTGGAAAGAAGGTGCTTGGGATGGGCTTTCAGACTAGTGACAATTTCATTTTCAAATTTTTGATGGCTGTCGCAGTCTGTACAGGAAATGGTTTCCATAGATATATTCTGATCCATAAGAACGGGATTTTGGTAGACATTTTACTGCAATTATGCTGCCATTGGCAAAGGCTCAGCCGTTTATCTGTGGAACATTTGTTAACATGGATTTAGAAGTTTCCTTCGCAAATTCTTCGTGTAATTTTTTATAAAATCGTATATTTACAGTTCAAACGCGACTATATGGATTTAAAAGACAGGATGATTCTCAGTATAATTCAGGAAGATTCTACGTTATCGGTGAAAGAAATTTCAGAAAAGATCGGCCTTACCTTTACACCAACCTACGAACGGATCAAACAGCTGGAAAAAAACGGGATCATCGAGAAATATGTCGGGCTTTTAAACCGTGAAAAACTGGGGCTGAATATTGTTGTGTACTGCAACGTCCGCCTCAAGGAACAGTCGAAAAAGGTTCTGGAAACGTTTGAGAAAAACATCATGCAGTATGATGAAGTACAGGAAATCATCAGCCTTTCCGGGGAATACGACTACATGCTGAAAATTATTGCCAAAGACATCAATTCTTACAATAACTTTACCGTAAATGTGATTTCAAATATTCCGAATATCGGGCAGTATCACAGCTCCATCGTACTTCATGAGGTAAAGAAATCTACGAAGTTTAAAATTGATCTGGATTAATTTAAAGGCAAAGTTATTATTAAGACAGCGCGAAATCAGAAGAGACCAAAGCAGTGTAGCCGCTGACGAAGCTCATGAATAAAAATTCGCTTCATCAATCAGCTTGCTGATTCAGTCTTTCTTTGCTCATTTCATCTGCTTATCCGCAAAATAAATCTTTGCGTTAACGAAAACACACGTTAATTTTAGGTCTTCTAATAATTAGCCCAGCAATTTATTTTTCACCTTATTAAACTGATATTCAATTTTATCCAGGCAAAGATTCCCAATACTTCCCTGATGGGTATGCTCTAAGTTTTCAATTTTAAAATCAAACGCGTTATTCTCGATCTCCTGCCCTACTTTAACATAAGCATCCCGGAAAGAGCTGCCGTTTTTCACTTCCTCATTGATTTTCTCCACGCTGAACAGGTATTTGTATTTTTCATCCTCTAAAATCCCGTCTTTCACCTGAATATTAGGCAACGTATAGTTTAAAATCTCCAGGCATTCTTTCAATGAATCGATCGCAGGGAAAAGAATCTCTTTCGTCAGCTGCATATCGCGGTGATAGCCTGATGGAAGATTATTGGTCAGCAGTACAAATTCATTCGGGAGCGACTGGATTCTGTTGCATCGCGCGCGGACCAGCTCGAAAATATCCGGATTCTTTTTATGCGGCATAATGCTGCTTCCCGTGGTAAATTCTTTAGGGAAACTAATAAAATCGAAATTCTGACTTAAATACAGACAGACATCATAAGAAAATTTGCTTAAAGTTCCCGCCAAAGCTGCCATAGCCATCGACAACATTTTTTCTGACTTTCCGCGCGTCATCTGCGCATACACCGAATTGTAATTCATTGACCGGAATCCAAGATTATACGTAGTGCTTTCACGGTCGATCGGGAAAGACGAGCCATAACCGGCCGCCGAACCCAACGGATTTTTATTGATGATATTCTTCACTGAAAACAGCAGTTCTATATCGTCCAGCAAAGCTTCGGCATACGCCCCGAACCACAATCCAAATGAGGAAGGCATGGCAATCTGCAAATGCGTATAACCCGGAAGCAAGACATTTTTATGCTGTTCTGCCAGCTGGATCAGCAATTGGAAGAACCCATCCGTCAAAGCTGTAATTTCTCTGATTTCATCCAGCAAATACAGTTTGATATCCAGTAAAACCTGGTCATTTCTTGATCTCGCCGTATGGATTTTTTTTCCGGTATCGCCGAGTTTTCCGATCAAAAGAGATTCAATCTGAGAATGAATATCTTCCGCATTTTTATCGATCTCAAAATTTCCGTGCTCAATGGTTTCTAAAATTTCCGTCAGCAGAGAAAGCATCTGCTCCGATTCTTCAACGGAAATAATTCCGACTTCAGACAGCATTTTACAGTGGGCCATAGAGCCTTTAACGTCATATTTTGCCAGACGTTCATCAAAATCAAGATCTTTTCCTACCGTAAAATTGTTAACCAATATATTCGTGGTGAGATCGTCCTTCTGCCATATTTTTTTCATAAGTTTCTTTTTTTGTTGGAAGATGAAAGCAGGAGGCCGGAAGTTTACTACTCACTGCCCTATCTTCATTTAATCGTAAAATTTGTCCTTTTTGAGAAAAAGCTTGTTTGGAGGCATTATTAACTTCCAACATCCCTCATCCTGCTCCTATAAAATCTTCTCCAGAATCTTGATATAAACCTCAATTCCCTCCGCGATTTCATCAATAAAAATAAATTCATCTGCGGTATGGGAGCGGGTACTGTCACCGGGTCCAAGTTTTACCGAGGTGCAGGGAATGATCGCCTGATCCGATGAGGTCGGGGAACCATAAGTGGTCCTGCCGATTTCCAGTCCCGCTTTTACAAACGGATGATCCCTGTCAATTTTTGAAGAATTCAGCCTGAATGATCTTGCCGTTAAAGCTGATTTCATCTGCGACTGGATGATCTCAAAAACTTCTTTGTTTGAATATTCATCTGTTACCCTGACGTCCAGCGTGAAAGTACACGATTCCGGAACAACATTATGCTGAACACCCGCATGAATACCTGAAAGCGTCACTTTAACCTCACCCAGATAATCCGAAACTTTCGGAAATCTGAAGTCCAGGATGTGCTGCAGGTCTTCCATGCATTTCACAATGGAATTATCATCATTCGGATGAGCGGCATGAGAAGGCGTACCTTTCATTTCTCCGTCGATCACCAAAAGCCCTTTTTCCGCAATTGCCAGGTTCATCTGTGTCGGCTCGCCAACGATCGCAAGTTCCACGTTGGGAAGCTGCGGGAATAAAGCTTCAATCCCGTCAAATCCTGAAATCTCTTCTTCTGCCGTCAGTGCAATTAAAAGGTTATACTTTAAATCTTCCTGCTCATAAAAATGTAAAAAAACCTGAGCCATCGAAACCAGAGAAGCTCCGGCATCATTGCTTCCCAATCCGAATAATTTTCCGTCTTTTTCTATCGGTAAAAAAGGATCGAGCGTGTAGGCTTTATTGGGTTTTACGGTATCATGATGGGTATTCAGCAGAATCGATGGTTTGAAAACATCAAAATGCCTGTTTACCGCCCAGATGTTGTTTTTAAAACGCTTTGTAGGAATATGATGCTTTTTGAAAAAATTTTCAATTTCTAAGGATGTATTGTATTCATCTTTGCTGAATGAAGGAATTTCAATCAGCTTTTTCAACAATTCTACCGCGTTATTCAGCAATTCTTCTTTGCTATAAACAGATTTCAGTTCCTGCATGATGGTTTTCTATATGGTTTTTCAGTTCGGTTTCTTTGATTAAAAAAACTTTATTTACGTTATTCCTTATGGCTCCGAGTGCATTTTCAAGTTTCGGCAATATACCTTTATGCAGCTTGCCTTCGTTTTTCAGTATGGAAAATTCTTCTTCGGAAATATTTTTAAGGACCGATTCAGGATTATTTACATCTTCCAAGACACCCGCCTTATCGAAACAGTACAGCAGTTCCACATCATATTTTGCGGACAGTGCCTGTGCCATTACCGAAGCAATCGTATCTGCATTGGTATTGAAAAGATGCCCTTTTTTATCGTGCGTGATGGCAGAAAAAACAGGAACCAGACCAAGCTTCAGCAACTTAACAATCAGCTTTTTATTCACTCCCTTTTCCGTAATATCACCTACAAACCCAAAATCGATTTCCGCATCTTCCCGCTTTTTAGCCTTGATTAAATTGGCATCCGCTCCTGAAAAACCGATGGCTTTGCATTTTTTCTGCTGTAGCTTTGCTACGATATTTTTATTGATTCCGCCAGCATAGACCATGGCTACCAGATCCAGGGTATCCTTATCCGTAATCCTGCGCCCGTCGATCATCTTCTGCTCGATCCCCAGTTTATCGGCCAGTGTCGTGGCAAGCTTTCCGCCCCCGTGAACCATGATTTTCTTTTCCTCAATTCCGGCAAACTGTCCCAGGAATTCATCCAGCAAATCTTCGTCATCGATCAGTGCGCCGCCTATTTTTATGATGTATAGTTTTTCTTTCATCTTTATCCTTTTTAAAGATCTCATTCAAACCTTTTCAATCCTCATTCAAACCTTATCGGTTTTAAAAAACCTGTGAGGTTTAGTCAGTTATTCAATACTAAGTTCATCCAGAATGGCAGAAAATACGGCCTGCGCCGAGAAGATCCGGTTTTTAGCCTGCTGGTAAATGATGGAGTTTTCTCCGTCCATCACCTCATCGCTCAGCTCTACATTTCTGCGGACCGGAAGGCAGTGCATTACCTTCGCTTTATTGGTAGCTTCCAGCTTTTCGTTGGTTAGTATCCAGCTCTCTTTCACTTCCGGCATTGCCGCATAATCATCAAATGACGACCAGTTTTTTACATAAACGAAATCGGCATCTTTTAAGGCTTCATCCTGATCATGAATCACCTTTGCATCCTTGGTAAAATTTTTATCCAGGTCATAACCTTCAGGATTGGTAATCACGAAGTCAACCTCCATTTCCTGCATCCATTCGGCAAATGAGTTCCCGACGGCCTGTGCGATCGGCTTAATGTGCGGTGCCCAGGTCAGAACCACTTTCGGCTTTCGTTCTTCCGTCCAGTTTTCGGTAATCGTGATGCAGTCTGCAAAACTCTGCAGCGGATGGCGCGTTGCCGATTCCAGCGAAATAACCGGAACTTTGGCGTGCTGCTCAAACTGGCTTAAAATGCTTTCATTCACATCATCTTCCTTGTTTTTCATCCCGGCAAAACAACGCACGGCAATGATATCGCAATATTGGTTCAGGACTTCGATGGCATCTTTAATATGCTCCACGGTATCGCCGTTCATAACAGCTCCATCTGCGAATTCAAGATTCCAGGCTTCCTGGGCGGCGTTTAACGTTAAAACATTCAATCCTAAATTCTGAGCGGCAATCTGGCTGCTGAGACGGGTCCGTAAGCTGGAATTCAAAAATACCAGTCCGATGGTTTTTCCTTTTCCTTTCTCTGTTTCCGAGAGCGGGTCCTTTTTTATCTGTAAGGCTTTTTTTATCATTTCCTGTAAGTTCTCAACATCACTTACCGCGGTAAATTTTTTCATTGTAATGGATTTTAAATAGCTTTCGGTTATTGTTTTTTGTTTAGATTTTCACAGATAATTCTATATGGCTTCGAGAGCCTCAGCCACCGGACCGTCCATCTTTCAAAATAAAATGTTACCTGAAAAATCTTCGATTTTTATCTTCTGTGATCTAAAAATACCCGCAACGCTGTAAACTAAAATCTTATGTGATTCATGTGTCTAAAAAGCTTTTGTGACTTTTATGGTTTAAATCCTGCCGAAGTTATAGGCTAACCCCTTGAAAATTTTCGATTTTTTCTTCTTCTGTGATCTAAATCTAATGTACCTTATGGGTTAAAATTTCCTGTTCTTTTGCACTTAAGCTTTTCAAAACCGTTTTCAGGGCTGTAATAAACAAGTCGGTTTCCTCTTTTTTAATATTCAGTGCCGGAAGAATCCTCAGGACTGTTTTATCATTGGAGTTGCCTGTGAAAATATGATGATCGTACAACAGACTGTTCCTTACCTCTGCACAATCCCGGTCAAGTTCAATCCCGATCATCAATCCTTTGCGCCTGATCTCGCTGATATGCGGTAAGCCTTTAATCTCCGCTTCAATATAATCCCCCATTATACGGGCATTTTCTATAAGATCTTCTTCTTTCATTACATCCAAAACGGCAATGGCGGCCGTACAGGCCAGATGATTACCGCCGAAAGTGGTTCCCAGCATACCGCTGGTCGCCTGAAACTTCGGATGGATCAGCACCCCGCCGATCGGGAAACCATTCCCCATACCTTTAGCTGTTGTAATAATATCTGCCTCTACTCCAAACTCCTGATGCGCAAAGAAATACCCGCTTCTTCCATAGCCCGACTGTACTTCATCCAGAATTAAAACCGCATTATACTGTTCGCACAGATCTTTAATTTTCTTTAAAAATTCCGCCTTCGGGATCATAATTCCGCCGACCCCCTGGATGCCTTCGATGATTGCGGATGAAATTTCATGACCGTGCTTTTTAAAAACTTCTTCCAGTTGACCAATGTCGTTCCAACCGGATCTGATGAACCTTTCGTCATAGTTGACAGGAGCTACGATCTTAGGATTATCCGTCACGGAAACAGCTGCGGAAGTCCGTCCGTGGAAGGAACCCGAAAAATACAGCACTTTGTTTTTCCCGTTATGAAAGGAAGCAAGCTTCAGTGCATTTTCATTGGCTTCCGCCCCCGAATTGCACAGAAACAGACTGTAATCTTCCAATCCCGAAAGTTCACCCAGCTTTTCAGCCAGTTCGGTCTGTAACTCATTCTGAACCGAGTTTGAATAAAAGGAAATTTTATCCAGTTGTTCTTTTAATTTGTTCTGATAATGCGGATGATTATGGCCGATAGAAATAACAGCGTGGCCTCCGTAAAAATCAAGGTATTGTTCTCCCTTTTCGTCCCAGAGGAATGATCCCTGAGCCTTCACAGGATTGATGTTAAATAATGGATATACGTTGAATAAATTCATGTTTTACTTATAATTGATAATTGATGTTCATTGAATGACAGCCACTTGTACATTTCCTTTTACCCTGAAGCAAAAGAAACAAAAATTCAAGACTTGGAAACTCCGGCTAAAATTTCTAAACTCGGACAGAAAGTAAAATTCGTTTTTTAAAGAGTTTTTATATCCGCCACTCAAACAGAGGAAATTTTTTAACGGAAATTCTTTTAAATTTCTTAGCGTCTGCATTTCCCAAGTCGGTTTTAATGGGTTATAAAAATCACCATTGACTTATTGCCAATTCACCTTTAAAAAGCTATCGGTTTCAGGTTCAGCCCGAGGTGTTCGTCCCATCCCAGCGCAATGTTCATGTTCTGCACCGCCTGTCCCGAAGCACCTTTCAAAAGATTGTCAATCGCTGAGTGAACAACTGTCACATTCCCACATTTTTCAATCTGAATCACACAGCGATTGGTATTGACAACCTGTTTCAAATCAATGGCTTTTTCACTTACTTTTACAAAAGGCGCATCTGCATAAAAATCCTTAAACAACTGCTGTATTTCCGGAAGTTCTGTATCCGTTTTAACCGTGGAACTTGTAAAGATTCCTCTTGCAAAATCGCCTCTCCACGGAACAAAATTCAAATTAATTTTATCTGAACTGCGTGCATCCAGCTGTTGCAAAATTTCATCTACATGCTGATGCGTCAGGGTCTTATAAGCCGATATATTGTCATTTCTCCAGGTAAAATGCGTGGTAGGCTGTGGAGATTGTCCCGCACCTGTAGAACCTGTAATTCCTGTTGTAAATATTTCATTTAGCAAACCTTTTTCAGCCAAAGGAAGTAACGCCAGCTGGATCGCCGTGGCAAAACATCCCGGATTGGCAATACTTTTAGCACCTGAAAGCTGTTTTTTATTGATTTCCGGCAGACCGTAGATAAAATTCCTGTTTCCGAACTTCCCGTCCAATCTGAAATCATTTCCCAAATCAATCACCAGCGTTTCATCATTCACTGTATTTGGTGACAGCCAATTTTGGCTCTCTTTATGAGGAAGGCATAAAAACAAAACATCCACCTCTTCCGGCCGGTCTGTAAGCGCTATTTCACAAACTCCTTCCAGATCCGGATATACTTCTGATATTTTCGTTCCCGAATTTGAACGGCTGTACAAAAAACACAGTGAAACGTTCGGGTGAAAAGCCAGCAGACGGACAAGTTCACTTCCTGTATAGCCGTTGGCTCCTATAATTCCTACTGTTTTCATTTATTTAAATACTATTTTTAACAGAATTAATTCTGTCGGTATATTTGATGAATTATACATCATGAAGCCTGAAGCCAATAGCCACTAACGATCAGCCTTGTTGATATGATGGTATATGTTTAATGAATTGCTCAGGATTTTGGTATAACCTTTCACATCATCCCCGGTCCAGGCTCTGTTGGCTTCTCCGTAGCTTCCGAATTGATCGGACATCAGATCATGTGCGGATTCAATTCCATTTAAAACAAACCGGTACGGATGAAGGGTGATAAAGACTTTCCCGCTTACCGTTTTCTGGGAATCCATTAGAAAAGACTCGATGTTTCTCATTACCGGATCCAGGAAAAGTGCTTCGTGAAGCCAGTTTCCGTACCAGTCGGACAGTTGGGATTTCATCATTTGCTGATATTTGGAAAGCACATGCTTTTCCAGCAAATGGTGTGCTTTGATAATTACAGAGGCCGCCGCCGCTTCAAAGCCTACCCTTCCTTTGATTCCCACAATCGTATCTCCTACGTGGATATCCCTTCCAATGCCGTACACCGAAGCCAAATGTTCGATTTTCTGAATAGCATATACCGGATGTTCAAAGTATTCTCCGTTTACAGTCACGACCTCACCTTTATTAAATTCAATTTCCAGTTCCGAAGACTGGATTTCTTTAACCTGCGACGGAAAAGCTTCTTCCGGAAGGGAATTTCTTGAAGTCAGGGTTTCTTTCCCTCCGACCGACGTTCCCCAAAGTCCTTTGTTCACCGAGTACTGGGCTTTCTGAAATTCACTTTCGTATCCATGGCTTTTCAGAAATTCGATTTCCTCTTCACGGGATAAAGCCATATCGCGGATCGGCGTGATGATTTCCACATCTGGACACATCACCTGGAAAATCAGGTCAAAACGCACCTGATCGTTTCCGGCCCCCGTACTTCCGTGGGCAATGGCATCCGCACCTGTTTCGATCGCATATTTTGCAATCTCCTGTGCCTGAATCGTTCTTTCCGCACTTACTGATAAAGGATACGTGTTATTTTTCAGCACATTGCCAAAAATCAGGTATTTTACACAAGAGTTATAATAATCTTCCTGAGCGTTAATGCACCTGTATTTTTTTACACCAAGATTCAATGCCCTTTTCTCCAGTTCTTTTTCTTCTTCTTCCGTAAAACCTCCGGTGTTCACCGTTACGGCATACACCTCATACCCCAGTGTTTCACTGAGGTATTTAGCACAGTACGAGGTATCGAGACCTCCGCTAAACGCTAAAACTACTTTCTTGCTCATTATTATATCGATTATCCGGCTGAATATATCCGGCACTACTTTTTTTTTCATGATCGGGAACGAAAAGCATGGCTGTACACAGGCAATTCTTCCGCTCTTTTTTCATCAGTATATCGTAATTCACACAGCTTTTGCAGCCATTCCAGAATTCTTCATCCTGAGTAAGCTCAGAATAAATGACCGGTTTATAACCAAGATCACTGTTGATCTTCATCACGGCCAATCCGGTGGTTAATCCGAAAATTTTCGCTTCGGGATACTTTTTCCGTGATAAAGCGAACACCTTATCCTTTATTAACGTTGCCACTCCCAGGTGCCTGAAATCCGGAGAAACAATCAGTCCGGAATTGGCCACAAACTGTCCGTGAGACCATGTTTCAATGTAGCAGAAACCTACCCATTTCCCGTTATCCGTAGCCACTACCGCATTTCCTTCAGTAATTTTTTTACTGAGGTATTCTATGGAACGTCTGGCAATCCCTGTTCCTCTGCGCTGTGCAGAATCGTACATTTCCTGTTGAATTTCATTCACATACATTAAATGAATGGATGAGGAAACTTCTATATTCATGTATTTATCTGAATTTTTCGACAAATTTAAAACATAATCACTTTAAAAAACAAATTTTAAAGATATTTTTTAGCTTAAAATATTATTAAAAAGTTAATTTATCTTTACGTAAAATTAATACTTTGCTAAATTATTATATATTTGCTAAAAAGATATAGTTATGGAAAACAGATGTCCGAAATGCAGTAGCGGTAAGATCGTAAAAAGCGGGATCGTTAACGACAAGCAACGTTTTCTCTGCAAAGACTGCAGGTACTATTTTACCGTAAAAAAATTGGGGAAGCAGATTGACGATTATTATGTAACCAAGGCCTTGCAGCTTTATCTTGAAGGATTAAGTTTCCGTGAAATCGAGCGAATTATCGGGGTCTCCCATGTCACCATCAGTTCCTGGATCAAGAAATACAATATTACCCGTCCGCCTCACTCGGAGTTTCATCCGGTCTATAAAATCCTGAAGCAGAATGAGCTGATCGAATATATGTCTAAAGAAGAAAACATTAAAAATTCAGGACTCATTATTACTCAATTCGCCGATAAATACATGCTGATCAAATGGGAGCGATTTAAGAGATGAGTTATAAGTTATTAATGATGAATTATGAATTCTGAAAATTAGATACTTATATTATAACTCATCATTGATAATTCATAATTGACAAACTATGACTATATCCTTAGCATTAATATATATTAAATTTTCGTAACTAAATTATTAATTACAATTTGGCTTTCACAAAAAACAACGCCAAAAATTGATAATTTATGAAGAAAATATTCACTTTTATCGGATTAGCTTTAATCAGCAATTCGTTATATTCTCAGGGGTCACCTGATTATGGAAGCGGATTGAAACTTAATCTCAATCAGCAGGGCGACAAATATGTAAGATTCATCCTGTGGGACCAGTTTTGGTTGAGAAATACCCAGATGAATCCGGGAAGCATGGTGGGCGGAGAACCCACTGACAATTCCTGGAGCCTGGGAAACCGCAGACTTCGTACTCTGGCGTATGCCCAGATCTCCAAAAGATATATGATCCTGCTCCATTTCGGGATTAACAATCAGACGTTCATCAATGGCGGTGCACCGGGAACCACAGGTACCGGCGGAAATGGCAACGGGAAAAAGACGCAGCTTTTTTTTCATGATGCCTGGAATGAATATGCCGTAGTGATGCCCGGAGAAGCCGGAAAATTCAGCTTATCATTAGGAGCCGGATTGCATTATTATATGGGGCTTTCCAGGATGACAATGGCTTCCACCCTGAATTTCCTTACTTTGGATTCTCCTGTCTTTACCTGGCCGCTGATCGACAATTCGGACCAGTTTGCCCGCCAGCTGGGAATGTTCGCCAAAGGAAAATACGGAAAGCTGGAATACCGCTTCAGCCTGAACAAACCTTTTGCTACCGATCTCACCCCTGCCAACGTTACCGATCCGACAAAAGCAGTAGCCGTAGACAACAATGGAAACCCGAATTTTTCAAAAGCCGGCTACGTGGAATATCAGTTTTTAGATGAAGAGTCGAATATGCTTCCCTTCAAAGTGGGATCTTATCTCGGTACTAAAAAGGTTTTCAATGTCGGAGCAGGATTTTACCATCAAAAAGACGGAACAAGAACTTCCGTAAATTCAAATATCGAAAAGCACGACATCAGCCTTTTTGCCGTGGATGCTTTTGCCGATATTCCTTTGGGAAATGCAAAAAATAAAATGGCCGTTTCTGCGTATGCCGGCTATTACAATTACCAGTTCGGACCGAATTACCTGAGAAACCTGGGAACAATGAACATAGCCGCTTCAGATCCGAATTTTATCGGTCAGAAAGCCATTGCAGGCCCCGGAAATCTTCAGCCTGTGATCGGTACCGGAAATATGATCTATGCCCAGGCCGGACTGTTATTACCCAGCCAGGCGGAGAAACCTAAAATCAGAATCCAGCCATTTGCCGCCTATACGCACAAAAGCTTTGAAGCGTTAGACAAATCGTCATCTCAATTCGATGTCGGGGCCAACTGGTTCCTGGACGGCCATCACGCTAAAATTACGACTCAGTATTCCACAAGGCCGGTATATACGAGTCCGACGGAAAGTCCTTCTTCAAAAGGGGAATTCATCGTCCAGTTCCAGATTTATCTGTAGAACAACAGGCTCCGACCATCAAAATACATTCAAAAAACTTACTATCAATTTAAACTAACATTAAATCAAGCCATATGAGCGAAAATCATCACGATGCTTATCAAAACATGACTGAGAAGCAGAAAAACCGCACGATCTGGAGCGTTATCACCGCCTCCTCACTCGGCACCCTGATCGAATGGTACGACTTTTATATTTTCGGAAGCCTTGCCGTTGTTTTAGCAACAAAATTTTTCCCGGCAGATAACCCTACCGCCGCATTTTTATCTACGCTGGCCACTTTTGCTGCAGGATTCGTGGTGAGGCCTTTCGGAGCATTATTCTTCGGAAGACTGGGAGACCTGATCGGAAGAAAATACACTTTCCTGGTTACTCTTCTGATTATGGGATTTTCCACCTTCCTGATCGGATGTATTCCGAGTTATGAAACCATCGGCTTTATGGCACCTGTACTGGTTCTGATCCTGAGATTATTACAGGGGCTGGCACTGGGCGGAGAATACGGAGGCGCAGCCACTTATGTAGCAGAATATGCCCAACCCAACCGGAGAGGTTACTGGACTTCCTGGATACAGACTACGGCAACAGCCGGGCTGTTTATTTCTTTAATTATCATCTTAATTACCAAAAGTACATTATCTTCCGAGGAGTTTGACAACTGGGGATGGAGGGTTCCTTTCTGGATATCGATCCTGATGGTAGGTGTTTCTTATATCATCAGAAAAAACATGAAAGAATCGCCGCTTTTTGCCAAGGCTAAGAGCGAAGGAAAAACTTCCAAAAATCCATTAAAAGAAAGCTTCGGAAATAAATTCAATTTTAAATTCGTATTACTGGCCTTATTCGGAGCAGCTATGGGGCAAGGGGTAATCTGGTATACAGGTCAGTTTTATGCCATGAGCTTCCTTCAGAAAGTAATGAACATCGAATCGGCGCAGGTTGATAAACTGATGGCCATTGCACTTCTGATGGGAACCCCATTTTTCGTTTTCTTCGGATGGCTTTCCGATAAGGTAGGAAGAAAAGCGGTTATGATGACGGGAATGCTGGTTGCGATTCTGGCCTACCGCCCGATTTATGAGAAAATGTTCAACAGCATCGATCTAAAATCCAAAACCGTGGCAGAAAGCGGCCTGGTTGAAAAAAGAACAGCAAAAGTTCATGATAAGATTGCAACAGACAGCCTGATTACCTTCCACAAAGAACTGACTTACACCGACGGTACGTTTATGAAAAAGGACAGCATTATTCACTGGTCTCCAGCCGGACCTGTCATGAAAGACGGAAAACCGGAAAAACCGACAGTTACCCAAACTGTTAAGATCAACACCGACACCAATATACTGCTAATTCTGCTAGTATTCGTTCAGGTGATTTTCGTAACAATGGTATATGGCCCAATTGCAGCCTTTTTGGTAGAAATGTTCCCGGTACGAATCCGTTATACATCGATGTCGCTGCCTTACCACATCGGAAACGGGGTTTTCGGAGGACTTCTTCCGGCAGTAGCGACTTATCTGGTAACGACAGGAAAAGAAGCGGGACATGCAACCTGGTACCTCGAAGGGCTCTGGTACCCGATCGGAGTGGCTTCCGTCTGCCTGCTGATCGGATTGTTTTATCTGAAAAACAAGAACAACAATATTCACGATTAAAGCCCTGAATCATTCAAATTTTTATTAATTTTAAATCTACTAAAATGAACGGACTAAAAAAAATATTAGGTATATTCTGGATCGCCATCGCGCTGGTGGTGGGATATTTCGGAATTACGGTGCTGGGAATTCCTAAAATCAGCTCCGGAAAGCAGGAAGACCTGGTTTTCGGGATTATCATCTTGTTTGTGCTGATGCCGATTATCTCAGGCGGAATGGCTATTTTCGGATATTATGCACTGACAGGGGAATATGCTGATGAGAAAAGATAAAAGATAAATGATGAATGATAATTGATCTGCGACGGATAAAGTTCTGTTTAGAATCAATTATCATTCATTAATTATTTGCCATAAAAAAATTATAAAAATAAATGATGGATTCCATTTTATTGGATAATCAATCATTATTTATCAATTATCAATCATGAAAAAGAGACACGAACAGAAACTGATTATCCTGAGCATTGGTCTTATGATCGCCTTCAGCATCCCCGTATCGCTGCTGTTCAACAGTTCGCGGGAGGTTTTCGGGTATCCGATGATTCTGGTTTATATTTTCGTGGTCTGGATGGTTTCCATCATTATTTCTTTTATAATCGTAAAAAAATATGATGAGTAGCTTCGCCCTGTTTACCGTGGTTTTGTTTTACCTGGCCCTTTTGTTCTTAGTCGCTTACCTGGCGGAGAAGAAGACGAGCAAGCTATGGATTAACAATCCGTATATCTATGCACTTTCTCTGGCGGTTTACTGCACGGCATGGACGTATTACGGAAGCATAGGTGTGGCAGCAACAAGCGGGCTTAATTACCTTCCGATTTATGTGGGGCCGATCATGGTTATTCCCGCATGGATTTACATCAATACAAGGATTGTAAGAATTTCAAGAGTAAATAAAATCAGCAGCCTGGCAGATTTTATTTCTTTGCGGTACGGCAACAGCAGAAGCCTCAGCGCGATCATTACCATTGTCTGCCTTTTAGCTATTGTCCCGTATATCGGCCTACAGATCAAAGCGATTTCCGAGACTTTCCACTTGGTTACAGAAACGGAAATATCACAAAACATTTTAAAGGATAATGCAACTTTTGTTGTGATTCTGATTGCCCTTTTCTCTTCATATTACGGAACACGTTATGTTGACGCTTCCGAAAAACGCCTGGGCATTATTTCGGCAATCGCCCTGGAAAGTTTTCTGAAATTATTCTTTATCATTATTTTGGGTGTATTTGTTATTTACTTCGTGTTCAACGGCTTTTCGGATATTTATGAAAAAGCAGGCAGATTTGCAGATTTCAAACAGAAAAATACATTCGGCGGCATTGAAGGAGCCATGAACTGGATGATCCTGTGTATGATTTCAGGAACAGCCATCTGTCTTCTTCCAAGACAGTTCCACACGGCCATTATTGAAAACCGGCAGGAAAAGCACATCAAAACAGCCATTTGGTTTTTTCCACTGTATTTATTGGTTTTCACCATATTCATTTTTCCCATTGCCTGGGCCGGAAGACTGATCTTCAACGGGCAGGATGTTAATCCGGAGTTTTATTCCATTCTCATTCCTCAGCATTTGGGAAATACTTGGATTACGGTCTGCGTTTTCCTGGGCGGCCTGAGTTCTTCCATTTCAATGATTATTATTTCAGCCATTACTTTATCCATTATGCTTTCGAACAACTTAATCATTCCATACGGCCTGTTGGGTAAATTTAAAGCGGAAAATGAGGCTAAAAATAACAGGAGCATTACCAACATCAGAAAGTTCAGCATTTTTGCACTGATCATCATGGCATTCGCCTTTTATAAATATTTTATTTTAAAAACTTCGCTGGATTCGGTAGGATTAATTTCGTTTGTAATCATTGCCCAACTGGCACCGGCGTTTTTCGGGGCTATTTTCTGGCGCAGGGGAAGCTATAAAGGCGCTCTTGCCGGATTAATTGCCGGACTCATCATCTGTTATTTCGGGTTAATCATCCCTCAGTATTATTTCTCTTATACCCAGGAGTTCAAAGGTGTACTAAGAGACTTATACGATGCTTTCGGATTTTTCACCATTCCGTATCTGAGCAGGATCCCGGAGATCTTTTTCTGGTCGCTTCTTGTAAATACGGGGCTGTTCAGCATCATTTCGGTGAGCACCAAAGGCAATTACCGGGAAAGGAATTTTGCAGAGCTTTATATTGATATCGACAAATACATTCAGAACCACGAAAATGCTTTCATCTGGCGCGGAACCGCTTATGTTTCGGATATCAAGAATATCCTGGAACGGTTTCTGGGCAGAAAGAAAACCGAACAGGCCATGCGAATTTTCAATTTAAAATATAATATCGACTCCCAGACGGAAACGGCGGACTCCAGATTCATCAAGTTTTCGGAAAACCTGCTGGCAGGTAGGATTGGAACCGCTTCGGCAAAAATTTTGATCGAAGGCGTTACCAAAGAAGATAAAATTTCGCTGAAAGAAGTCCTGAATATTTTAGAGGAGTCCAAAGAAAATATCATCCTGAATAAAAAACTTACCGAGCAGTCTGAAGAATTGCAGAAACTGTCCAATGATCTGAGAAATGCCAATGAAAACCTCATCATTAAAGACCGGCAGAAAGATGATTTTCTGGATTCCGTAGCCCATGAACTCAGAACGCCGATCACCGCCATCCGTTCCGCCGGAGAGATCCTGGCAGAAGACGATGACATTCCATCGGACATCAAGAGAGAATTCCTGAACAATATCATTACTGAATCTGACCGTTTAAGCGAGATTATCAACGACATCCTGTATCTGGACAAGCTGGAACATGGCGCGATTGCATTGCACATCAAAGAAAACAACATTCTGGAGACCTATAAAAAAGCCTTGAATCCGCTCCTGCACCTGATCCGGCAGAAAAACATCCATGTAAGCGAAGTCAGCCTTCTCGATCATCTTTTATTTAAATATGATGAAGCCCGCATGATCCAGCTTTTCCAGAACATCCTGGGGAATGCCCTTAAGTTTACGGAGGATCAGGGAATTATCCAGGCCAAATTCACCGAAAAGGAAAACCGGCTGGTTATTACCCTGTTCAATACCGGAAAGCATATTCCTGAAGAGGATCTGGAAATGATTTTTGATAAATTTTACCAATCCAAAAGCCAGAATATTTTAAAACCGGCCGGCAGCGGACTGGGACTGGCGATCTGTAAAAAAATCGTTCAGGCCCAGGGCGGCACCATTAAAGCGGAAAACAGCGGACTGGGCGTTACCTTTACGGTGACTTTGGCGGCTGACAGAGACTATGAAGAAAACTGAACCCTTCCGGGTTCCCATTTAATAAAGAAAAGAAAACATGAAAAGGATCATTATTGCAGATGACGAACATAAGATATTGATGTCATTGGAATACAGCTTCAGGAAAAACGGCTACGACGTCTTTATCGCCAGAGACGGAACGGAAGTCGTGGAATTTTTAAAGACTATTACCCCCGATATTATTTTACTTGATATCATGATGCCGAACCTTGACGGTTACAGTACCCTGGAAATCATTAAACAGGATGAGAAATTAAAAAATACCAAAATTATTTTCCTAAGTGCGAAAAACAATCCCAAAGATATGGAGAAAGGACTGGAAATGGGGGCAGATGCTTATATAACCAAACCTTATTCGATTAAAAAGCTGATGTTGATGATTGAGGAGATGATGGTGAATGAATAATATAAAGGTTTAACGGATAAATTCTTGCGGAGTATCAGGATTAATTTTAAAAGACAAAAATAATATGGATACGGAACATTTGTTTACAAGGAGCATAGAAGACAAAGAGAATTTCTGGAAAGATCAGGCTCAGGAAATACAGTGGTTTAAATTTCCGGAACAAATTCTTTCGGAAGACGAAAACGGTTATCCCCAATGGTTTTCCGACGGGGAACTGAATATGTGCTACCTCTGCATCGACAAACATATTGAAGACGGCTTCGGGGAACAGACGGCTGTTGTTTACGATTCCCCCGTTACCGGTCAGAAAATAAAATATACATTCCATCAGGCCAAAGAGGAAATCTCAAAGCTGGCTGGAGGGCTGGTTTCATTAGGGCTGCAGAAAGGAGATACGGCGGTTATTTATATGCCGATGATCCCGCAGACTCTGTTTGCAATGCTGGCCTGTACAAGGATTGGTGTCATCCACAATGTTGTTTTCGGGGGATTTGCACCAAACGAGCTTGTCGTTCGGATTGATGACTGCAAACCGAAAGCTCTGATTACCGCAACGGCAGGTGTTGAAATCTCACGGAGAATCCCCTATCTGCCTCTCGTGGAGAAAGCGATTGAACTTGCCCAGGACAAAGTGAAAAACATTATTGTGTATAACCGGAAACTGGCAGAAAATCAGCATGAAATGTTTGATGGACTGATTGATTATGAAGAATTGGTCCGCCGGTCGGAACCCGCAGACTGCGTACCGGTAGAATCCACACATCCGCTTTATCTGCTGTACACCTCCGGAACAACAGGAAAACCCAAGGGAATCACCCGCGATACCGGCGGTTATGCCACCGCTTTAAAATTTTCGATGAATTATATTTATGGCGTAAAACCGGGAGAAACTTACTGGGCTGCTTCCGATTTCGGATGGGCGGTCGGACACAGTTTTTCGGTATACGGACCACTGATCAACCGGAACACGACCATTATTTTTGAAGGAAAACCGGTGATGACGCCCGATGCGGGAACATTCTGGAGAATCATCTCCGAATATAAAGTTTCTGTGATGTTTACCGCGCCCACCGCTATTCGCGCGATTAAAAAAGAAGATCCGGACGGAAAACTGGTTAAAAAATACGATTTAACCCACTTTAAAAAGCAGTTTCTCGCCGGAGAAAGATGCGATGTGGCCACCCTCGACTGGTTTGAAAAACACATTGGCGTTCCCGCCATTGACCATTGGTGGCAGACGGAATCCGGATGGCCGATGCTGGGCCTCATGACGGCAGACGAAAATTACAGAATCAAACGGGCTTCTGCCGGAAAGCCGATCCCCGGATATGATATTAAAATCTTTGATGAAAACGGGTTGGAACTCGATGCCCACCGCGAAGGATATCTGGCCATTAAACTACCTCTTCCGCCTGGGGCGCTTTTGGGTATATGGAATGACCACGAGCGTTTCAGAAACAGCTATTTATCCCAATATGAAGGATATTATTTTTCGGGTGACGGTGCCATAAAAGATGAAGACGGTTACCTGTTCATCACAGGAAGGGTCGATGATGTGATCAATGTGGCGGGCCACCGTCTTTCCACTTCCGAAATGGAAGAGATCGTTTCCTCGCATCCTGACGTTGCCGAATGTGCCGTAGTGGGAATCGATGATGAACTGAAGGGACAGGTTCCTTTCGCAGCAGTTGTTTTAAAGAACGGTTCCGAAATTTCCGATGAAAACATTCAAAAAGAAATTGTACAGATGGTCCGGGAAAAAATCGGAGCCGTAGCCTGCCTTAAAAATGTAATGCCCGTTAAACGGCTTCCAAAAACCCGTTCAGGAAAAATTTTAAGGAAATTAATCCGGACATTGCTGGACGGCAAAGAATTCCAGGTACCGTCGACGATTGATGATGAAAAAATCATAGCGGAAATTCAGCAAAAAATCCAGGAATATAGGGCACAAACAAGAAATTAAACATAAATTTAAACAACAAATATTCAAATAAAAAACGAAAGGGATATGAGAAATTACCTGATAGAAGATTTACCATACTATTTTGAAGAGTATAAAAAATCCATTAAAAACCCGAAGAAATTCTGGGATAAAATCGCTGATCAGAACTTCGTATGGTACCAACGATGGAGCAAGGTTGTGAAATACGATATGAATGAGGCAAAAATCACCTGGTTTAAAAATGCGAAGCTCAATATAACTAAAAACTGTCTGGACAGGCATCTTTCCGTAAGAGGAGACAAAACCGCCATCATTTGGGAACCGAACGACCCGAAAGAGGAAGCACAGCATATCTCTTACAACGAATTATATACGAGAGTCAATAAAACAGCCAATATTCTTAAAGAAATGGGTATTGAAAAAGGCGACAGGGTATGCATCTATCTTCCGATGATTCCCGAGCTGGCTGTTACCATGCTGGCCTGTGCTAAATTAGGGGCAGTCCATTCCGTTATTTTTGCCGGCTTCTCAGCTTCTGCCGTGGCTTCAAGGGTCAATGACTGTGAGGCGAAGATGGTCATTACCTCCGACGGAAGCTACCGCGGAAGCAAAGTCCTGGATTTAAAAAGCATTGTGGATGAAGCTTTGGAGAAAACACCAAGCGTAGAAAAAGTTTTGGTCGTAAAAAGAACGCACAACGAAATTAAAATGAAGGAAGGACGCGATTTCTGGATGGCCGAACTATATGAAAATGCATCTCCGGATTTCGTAACGATAATCATGGATGCCGAAGATCCGCTTTTCATTTTGTATACGTCCGGTTCCACCGGAAAGCCGAAAGGAATGCTGCATACCTGCGCCGGATATATGGTATACACGGCGTATACTTTTAAAAATGTATTCAATTATAAGGAAAACGATATTTACTGGTGTACGGCAGACATCGGCTGGATCACCGGACACTCTTATATCCTGTATGGGCCATTGTTAAATGGTGCTACGACCGTTATTTTCGAAGGGGTACCGACATATCCTGAACCGGACCGGTTTTGGGAAGTGATTGAGAAACATAAGATCACCCAGTTCTACACTGCTCCTACGGCCATCCGTTCATTAGCCAAAGAAAGCGCCGAGTGGGTAGACAAACATGACCTGAGTACCCTGAAAGTAATTGGATCGGTGGGAGAACCTATTAACGATGAAGCATGGCACTGGTTCAACGATCATGTCGGGAAGAAAAAATGCCCGATCGTTGATACCTGGTGGCAGACAGAAACGGGAGGAATCATGATCTCCCCGCTGCCTTTTGTAACTCCTACCAAGCCTACTTATGCTACCCTGCCGTTACCGGGAATACAGCCCGTTCTGATGGATGACAAACGCAATGAAATCATGGGCAACCAGGTAACCGGAAACCTGTGCATCCGTTTTCCTTGGCCGGGAATCGCGAGAACCATCTGGGGTGATCATCAACGCTATAAAGAAACATATTTTACAGCCTTTCCGGGAAAATATTTTACCGGTGACGGCGCTTTGAGGGATGAGGTCGGTTATTACAGGATTACCGGACGGGTGGATGACGTGATCATTGTTTCCGGGCATAACCTGGGAACCGCTCCTATCGAAGACAGCATCAACCAGCATCCTGCCGTGGCGGAATCTGCCATTGTGGGCTATCCTCACGACATCAAAGGAAATGCCTTGTACGGTTATGTGGTATTGAAAGAAACCGGAGAAAGCCGACAGCGGGAAAATCTCAAAAAAGAAATCAATCAGTTGATCGCGGATCAGATCGGCCCGATTGCCAAGCTGGATAAAATTCAGTTTGTTTCTGGGTTGCCGAAAACCCGTTCCGGAAAGATCATGAGGAGAATACTGAGAAAAATCGCAGAAGGAGACTTCAGTAATTTCGGGGATATCAGTACACTTTTAAATCCTGAAATCGTGGAGGAAATTAAAAATGAAAGGATTTAAACTTAATTTTTTGCAGATTTCATACATTTCAATAGTAAGAAATCGAGGCCTAATCTTATTATATAGTTTATTGATTTTATATTTTTTTTGGTTTGAATAACAAATTCAAAAATGTATCATTAATAAGATAAACAATGTTTATTTGTATAAGCTCATTGAAATTATTGGATAAATTAGATGTGCTCCAGGTAAAAGCAGGCTTGTTTAAGTCTGCTTTTTTTGTTTAATTACAATTTCAGATTTATTAAAAAGGAAGTGACCCGCAGATATTCCCAAACAAAACTGAACAGTTTACAGATAAAACATTACCTAATAAATTTAATTGAAAATACCTTAATTATCAACTAATACCAGTTACATTTAAAAAATAGCCTATTTTCAGGTTGTATTTTGCTATAATGTTAATCTCTATAAACATCATTTTTATATGGCTCTGGCAAAACAGATAATCGTAAAAGAAATAGAACGGGAACTCAAAAGTTTATTAAGACCACAACCCATTCATTTGATTATCGATCTTTGTGGTTTTGACTATTTCTTCAATCCAATCAGACCATTGTATACACATAATTGGTATAAAATAGCCGTACCTTTAAGTATCATTTAAAACTATTATCTATGTCAAATTTACTAGCCGGATTATTCGGATATCACAGCGATTATAAAAAACTGGAAGCCGACCTTGAGGGTTCAGGTTTTGAAAATTCAGATTATATCGTATACCTAAATGGTGAAGACAATCATTCTCAATATCTTGTTACTGTTGCCGCAAAAAGCAATGAACAAATCGAGCAGATTCAAGACATCTTCCGTGAGAATAGTGTGCTGAAGACCTATATCTTCGATAATATGGGTATTGAACAATCCGATTATACAACCATCAAAAGACTTATTGATGCCAGAAACAAAGCGGAAATCCATAATGCGCCCGATGTAAAAATCAAAGGATCAACGGCAGGGATGGACTCTGAAGTAAAATTCTAAAATTTAACCACAAAATTAATAACCGGAATCCGCAGAACAACCTGCGGATTTTTTAGCTTTGAAAAGTGAGTAAAATTTCGTATTTTCGTTTAAATATAGGCTTTTGCACAAATGAGTTACGACTTAGAACAGGAAAACAAGGAAATCCTTGCAAGATACAAGGATCTTATTTCAAATACATACCGGACACTTGATGAGGAAAACAACAAGCTCATCCGGAAAGCATTCGACATTGCACTGGATGCCCACAAGGACCAGCGCAGAAAATCGGGTGAACCTTACATCTACCATCCCATCGCCGTTGCGAAAATCGTAGCGACGGAAATCGGTTTGGGGGCCACTTCCATTGCGTGTGCACTTCTGCACGACGTAATAGAGGATTCGGACTACACTTACGAAGATATCAAAAAAATATTCGGCCAAAAGATAGCGGATATTGTAAATGGGCTGACGAAGATATCCATCATGAACCATCAGAACATTTCCGTACAGTCTGAAAACTACCGGAAGCTGCTGCTGACCCTTTCTGAAGATTTCCGGGTAATCCTGATCAAAATTGCCGACCGTCTCCACAATATGAGAACGCTGGAGAGTATGGCACCTGACAAACAGAAGAAGATTGCTTCCGAAACGGTATACATTTATGCACCGATGGCGCACCGTTTAGGTTTGTACAACATCAAATCCGAACTGGAGGATCTTTCGCTGAAATACAATAATCCCGACGTTTACAACGAGATCACCTCAAAACTTGAGCTTGCCAAGGAAAGCCGCGAACGGTATATTGAAGAATTTAAAACGGAAGTTTCCGAAAAACTGCACGAAGAAGGTCTCCATTTCAAGATCAAGGGCCGGGCAAAAGCGATTTCCTCCATTTACCGCAAAATGCTGAAGCAGGGTGTTTCCTTTGAGGAAGTCTATGATAATTATGCCATCCGGATTATCTATAAATCCGATGCCAAGAATGAGAAGTTCCTGGCGTGGAAAATTTATTCGATCGTTACTGATGTTTACCACAGCAATCCTTCGAGAATGCGGGACTGGATTACACAGCCTCGTTCTACGGGATACGAAAGTTTGCATTTAACGGTTCTGGGTCCGGATAAAAAGTGGATCGAAGTACAGATCCGTTCTGAGAGAATGGACGAAATTGCCGAAAAAGGAGTCGCTGCCCACTACAAATACAAAGAAGGCTACAAGCAAAGCTCGGAAGACCGCAACTTTGAAAACTGGGTAACGGAAATAAGGGAAGTGCTCGAACAGCAGCAGAATCTTACCACTTCGGAGCTTCTGGATAACATCAAGCTTAATTTATATTCCAAAGAGGTTTTTGTTTTTACCCCTAAAGGGGAAATTAAAATTTTACCTACGAATGCCACAGCACTCGACTTTGCCTTTTCAGTTCACTCCGACCTGGGAATGAAATGTTTAGGTGCTAAAATCAACGGCAAACTGGTTCCGATCTCTTATGTTCTGCAAAACGGAGATCAGGTAGATATTTTATCTTCACAGAACCAGAAGCCAAAGTCCGACTGGCTGGAATTTGTGGTGACGTCAAAAGCCAAATCGAAGATCAAAAGTTATCTGAACTCACAAAAAAACCAGTTGGTAGACGACGGGAAAGAGATCCTTCAGAGAAAACTCCGCCATGCAAAAATTAATTTTAATGATGAGGAGATCAATAAGCTTCAGAAATTCTTTAATCTTAAAAGTTCACAGGAGCTCTTTCTGAAATTCCAGAGTAATGAACTGGACGCAAGCAGTTTAAGAAAATACATCGAGAGTAAGAACGTATTTAATAACCTTCTTTCAAGATTCAGAAAATCTCCGACGAAAAATACGGCTTTTGTAGAACCGAAGGAACAGAACCTCGATATGATCGTCTTCGGTAAAGATGAGGAAAAGCTGAACTACAGCTATGCTAAATGCTGTACGGTAATCCCGGGTGATAAAATTTTCGGATTTATTACCATTTCAGACGGGATCAAGGTACACAGCGATAACTGCCCTAATGCCATCAACCTTAGAGCTCAATACGACTACCGCGTAATTCCTGCGAAATGGGTAAATGCGGAAAGCTTTAAGAACAGAGTGAAAATAGAGATCGAAGGTCTCGACAGAATGGGAATGATCAACGATATTACCACCGTTATCAGCGGCTCGATGGGGATGGATATGAAAAGCATGTCCATAGAATCTAACGACGGGATTTTTACGGGAACGATTATCCTGGAAGTTAAAAATAAAAGCCAGCTGGAACAGACATTTAAAAAACTGAATGATATCAATGGGGTTTCCAGAATCAGGAGAATATAATGACATATGAATCTCACGCAATATTTTAAAAAGTTTTTCACAAGCAGCCAGTCTTCGGGAATCATTCTGATTTTCTGTGTTACAGCATCCTTGATGATGGCTAATTCTTCTTTTGCAGAAAGCCTTCAGAATTTTTTAGATAAAGAAATCGGAACAGATATATTTCATCTGAAATATCCGGTGAGCATCTGGATCAACGATGGCTTAATGGCTGTTTTTTTCCTGTTGGTAGGTCTTGAGATCAAACGGGAAATGGTAGAAGGCGAACTTTCTTCTTTTAAAAATGCTTCCCTCCCTATTTTTGCGGCCATCGGCGGAATGCTGGTACCGGCGGTTATTTTTATGTTTTTCAATTCCGGAACAAAGTATGGGAACGGCTGGGGTATTCCGATGGCTACGGATATTGCCTTTTCACTGGCGATTATTTCCATGCTGGGAAAAAAAATACCGAATTCCATCAAAATATTTCTGGCAGCACTCGCCATCGTTGACGATCTTGGAGCTATTTTGGTGATCGCTATATTTTACACGGAACAGATCCACTGGACCTATTTGTTATTGTCTTTTGGAGTAACTGCCCTACTCTTTTTATTTAATTTGTTAAAGATTACAAAAATTGTTTTTTACCTGATTCCCGGCTTGTTTTTATGGTATTTCCTTCATCATTCGGGGATCCATGCTACGATAGCCGGCGTTCTCCTTGCATTTTCCATCCCGACAAATGTTTCAACCACCGAAATCTCACCGCTGGAGAAGCTTGAACACAACCTGCACTTCCCGGTAAGCTTCCTTATTATGCCTGTTTTTGCATTAACCAATACGAACATCACCTTTACACAGGATATGGTTTCAGGACTTACCAGTACACTCGGATTGGGAATTATCGGCGGACTGGTATTGGGAAAATTGATGGGAATCAATTTGTTTTCACTGATCGCCATTAAATTAAAACTGAGTTCGCTGCCTCAAAACAGCTCATGGAAGCACATGCTCGGTGTCGGGCTTTTGGCCGGAATCGGGTTTACCATGTCGATTTTTATTGCCCTGCTTTCATTTAAAGGAGAGCTGCAAATTCAGAACGAAGCTAAATTTGCGATTCTCATGGCTTCGCTTATTGCTGCCGTTTCCGGATTTTTAGTTTTGAAAACAGCTTCTGAAAACCCAATCACCGATGACGAGGATTAATCCTTGGCCTGATCCTTATCTCTAAGTATTTTGCGGCGGTTTTTCAGATGCTTATCATCAATGTTTTTATTTTTACTTTCCCGTTTCAATTCATCCGACAGGAGCTTTTCAATTCTTACTTTACGGATAGCCATATTGAGTTCGTTACCGAAAAGCAATAGGTATACATTCACATTAATCCAGATCATGAGCAGGATCATACTCCCGATAGATCCGTATAAAACGTTATAACGGGCAATATTTTTTACATAAAGCGCAAAAATATAAGTGGTTACCACAAATAAGACCGTCGTAAGAATAGCCCCCGGAATTGCCTGCCGGAACCTTGCGATCCGCACCGTTCCCAGCCAGTAAAATAAAGTGAGCAGAATAAAGTAAAAAATGGGAAATGAGACAAATCCGATAATTTTCGAAAGATTCTTAACCAGCCATGAAATATCTTTTACCGGCGTAAAAAGCTTTAATACAAATTCCGAATAATAAACCCCGAAAAGCGACAGAAATACAATGGATATAAAGCCGATGGTAATGAAGAAGGAAAGTATAAACTCTTTCACATCCGTCATTTTTTCATCCGTATTTTCGTTAAATCCGTTAATGAGGGAAAAGGTTCCGTTGGTAGCAAATATCAGGGCAAAAACGATGGTCAGGTTGCTGATCCCTTTCATGTTCGGAACAATGCTGTTCTCGATATAATCCCGCACATCGCCTTCGATATTCGACGGGAAAATATTATGCAGCAATACCTCGAAAATATAAAACTGAAGCTTATCGTAATGCGGCATGTACGGCAAAACCGATAAGAGGAAAAGAATAAAAGGGAAGAGGCTGATGGTAAAGCTCCAGGAAATGGCTGCTGCCTTACGGCCTATCTTATCCTTAAAAATTCCGCGGATATAAATCTGGAACATCTGCCAGAGGGAAATTCCCAGTACGGGAATATGGATACCGTCGAAAAACTCTTGAATTTTCAAGATAAATTTAGGAATTTTTGCACTCATTCTTTACTCTAATATAATCTGTTTGGTCCGATGTTCCGGTAGGTATCATCAATACTCCCGCCAAATCAGAAGCCTTCATGGTAAATAAGGAAAAATACAGGAAGGAATTTGTTTTTATATCGGGCCGGTGTTCTTACAAAAGTAATGATTTTTTTAAAATTAAGATTTTCTATGAAATTGAGGAATTATGACGTTCTTTAATTTATGAATATCTTTGCCTCTTAAAATACACCCCAATAATGCAGATCAGCTTACTTTGTATCGGAAAAACAGATGATAAGGAAATTACTTCTTTAATAAATTATTATCTGAAACGCCTTCCTAAGCACTGGAATTTTGAAATTACCGAAATCCCGGATGTAAAAAATGCAAAAAATCTTTCGCCCGACCTGCTGAAAAAAGAGGAAGGAAAATTATTTCTAAACCACATCGACAGGACGGATCTTGTCATGATACTGGACGAAAAGGGAAAACAGTTCACGAGCAGGGAATTTGCACAGAAAATAGACGGCTGGATGAACTCCTCAGTAAAAAAAATCCATCTGCTGATCGGGGGTGCTTACGGATTTTCGGAGGAGATGTATTCCCGGGCTAACGAGAAAGTGTCGCTATCTAAAATGACTTTCACCCATCAGATGATCCGGCTGTTCATTGTTGAACAGGTATACCGAGCCGATCAGATCCTACAGGGAAAGCCTTACCACAACGACTGATCCAGGAATGAAATTTCAGGCTCAGGCCGGCACGCCGGCCTGAGCCTGAAAATATTTTAATTGAATAAATTTTCTATGAAATTGCCGACTGCTTTTGAATCACTTTTTTTGCAAGGATACCAAAAACAATTCCCAGAACGGAACCGGCAAAGGCCCCTACCAGAACATCACCCGGAAAATGTACCCCTAAGTAAATCCGGCTGTACGAAACAATAACTGCCCAGAGAAAGAGTACATAGGGAAACCATCTGAGTTCACGCCCCAATAGAATAGTTAAATAAGCGGCCAGGAAAAAAGTATTGGAAGCATGCGAGGAATAAAAACCGAACTGTCCGCCGCATTTCACGATCCTCATAGCGTGCTCCAGGCCAGGATCATGACACGGCCGAAGCCTTTCAAATCCATACTTGAAAATGCCCGCCAGCTGATCGGAAACCGTAACCCCTATTGCTACGAAGATCAGGATAAAAACCAAAGACCGGAGCTTATAATTTTTAAATAAAAAGTAGAAAAAAATAATATACAGCGGCACCCAGATCCAAGTACTGGAAATCAGCATCCAGAACTGGTCGAAACGGGAGTCTCCCAAATTATTGAGAAACAAAAATATCTTTTTGTCTTCCTGAATAATCTCCTCCATCGGTCCTATCGGCTTACAGGTCCTTCATACGCTTCGTCATCTGACGGTTTTGGTTTCGGAGGTTCATTGGATGCCAAAGGATCAGCGATGACATCTTTCTGAGCATCATTCATCGGATTGTAATCTTTCGCTGCATCTTTTACCTTCTCAATTTCACGTTTTATTTCGGAAACAGGGTTATCCGTTTCCTTCATGATTTCGGTTTTAATATCCTCGACAGCACCCCGCATCTTACGTACTCCTGATCCCAGGTCACGTGCAATCTGAGGAAGCTTGTCCGGTCCGAATAAGACAACAATTGCAACAGCAATGAGTGCCATTTCTCCAATGCTTAATTCCATACTGTAAAATTACGAAAGATATATGAAATTGGATGTTAAATATTTATTTTTAATGAAATATTAAGTTTTAGCCGGATTATTCGCTGAACCAGTGGTCGACGAAAATAGTAATTTAAATACGGGCCGGATCAATACTTATCGTTACGTTTACGTTATAAAGTCTCTGCTTTTTTAATATCCCTTTTTTTAAAATTAAAATAGGTAATTACCACGCTTACCGACATTAAAATAAATGCCAGGAAGAAAGGTGCACCCGGGAATTTCAGCGACGCATCATCCTTGCTGAACTGGTAATAAAGGCTGGCCATTAACGGTGGCCCTATGGTAGAAGTAATGCTCATTAAACTGGTTAAGGCTCCCTGAAGCTCCCCCTGCTCATTTGCCGCAACATTTTTTGTGATCACCGATTGGAGAGACGGCCCGCAGATTCCGCCCAGGCAATAAGGAATAAGAATGGCAAACATCATCCATCCTTCCGTAGCGAAGGAAAACAACAGCATCCCGATGGCATACATGCCGAGGCCGATATAAATACTTTTATACTCCCCGAGCTTCGGTGCCGTCCACCTGATCAGGACACCTTGTACCAATGCGACCAGGATTCCGACCACTCCCAGGGAAACTCCTACCGTGAATTCCGTCCATTTAAACTGTCCCATCGTAAAAAAGCTCCAGTTGCTCTGTACCGCGTGACCGGCCACGTACACCAGGAAAAGCGTTGCCACCAATCCGGAAAGCTCAGGATGCTTGAACAGAAACTTCAGCGAACCGATCGGGTTGGCCCGTTTCCAGTCGAACTCCCTCCTTTTATCCTTATCGAGACTTTCCGGCAGGATAAAATAGCCATACAGGAAATTCAGCAGGCATAGCCCTGCGGCCGCGTAGAAAGGCATTCTCGCCCCGAAATGCCCTAAAGCTCCGCCGATCAGGGGGCCGATGATAAAGCCCAGCCCAAATGCAGCCCCGATAAGCCCGAAATTCTTAGCCCGGTCTTCATCGGTAGAAATATCCGCGATATAAGCACTTGCCGTGGTAAAACTGGCACCCGTAATCCCGGCAATAACCCGGCCTACGAAAAGCAGCCAGATCGTAGGGGCCAACGCCAGAAACACATAATCTATGGTAAACCCGAAAAGAGAAATCAGGATAATCGGTCTTCTTCCGAACTTGTCGCTCAGGTTTCCGATCACAGGGGAAAACACAAACTGGGTGAAAGCATAGGCAAAACTCAGCCAACCGCCATACTTTGCCGCTTCCTTTACGTCTCCGTGAATAAGCTCTTCAATGAGTTTCGGGATCACGGGAATTATGATTCCCAATCCGATAATATCAATCAGCAGGGTAATAAATATAAAGCCGATGGCCGCCTTTTTTCTCGAATTTTCCATAGTAATGCAAAAATAGTGAAATCGGAGATACGGAGAATTGTCAATTGGTAATTTTGAAGAAGGATGTTGGAAGTGAATATTCAATGGTCAATTTTGCTGCGCAAGTGAATTTTTAAAGCGGTTAACCATTCACCATTGGTCCGTAGAGATTCATCATGGACTCAATGTGAATGGTCAATAGTCAATTTCGCTGCGCAAGTGAATTTTTAAAGCGGCTTACAATTAACCATTGATCCCGAAGGAATTGGCTATTGGCACAATGCGAATCGTGAATCGACAGTTTTGCTGCGCAAATCAGCTTCAGAGATGATTAAGGCAATTCAGCGTCCACAGCAGAAATTCAACATTAACAATACGACTGATGAGTTTCATAAGGAATATTTAGAAAAGCAATATTCCGTAGGAATAATATCTGTGTAGGAAAACAGGGTTCAACGCGAGCAGCACGCCGGAGGTGTGCTATCTGACGAAACGTTTAAAAGATAGAACTCCTAAGGAGTTCCGGACCATATTACTTCTATATATGCTACACAGATATTGCTCCTCCGGAGCAAAGCAATTTTCATAATAAGTTAATAAACTGACTATTGACGCAATGTGAATGATCAATGGTCAATTTTGCTGTGCAAGTGAATTTTTAAAGCGATTAACAATCAACCATGCATCCCAAAGGAATTGGCCATTGACACAATGTGAATCGTGAATCGGCAGTTTTGTTGCGCAAATCAGCTTTCAGAGATGATTAAGCAATTCAGCATCCACAGCAGAAATTCAACATTGACAATACGACTGATGAGCTTCATAAAAGAATATTTAGAAAAATAATATTCCGTAGAAATAATATCTGTATAGGAAAACAGGGTTCAACACGAACAGCACGCCGGAGGTGTACTATCTGACGAAACGTTTAAAGGATAGAACTCCTAAGGAGTTCCGGACCATATTTCTTCTATATAAGCTACACAGACATTGCTCCTTCGGAGCAAAGCAATTTTCGTAATAAGTTAATAAACTGACTATTGACGCAATGTGAATGATCAATGGTCAATTTTGCTGTGCAAATGAATTTTTAAAGCCGTTAACAATTCAATATTTATGACAACCAGGACTACCTTTATAAACTGAGAAGTAATGCTGTCATTTAACCTTCAATCAGAAATAGTAAACTTTGAACCAAAAAAAAGCCCTTCATTGCTGAAAGGCTTTTTTCTTATTTATTGTAGTATACTTTATTTTGAAGCAAGTACTTCTTTGTCGGACGTTGTTTTACCATGCACTTCGTCTTCTTTTCCTTTTTTAAGGAAATCATAGGCAATCGCCGATGCCACGAAGATGGATGAATACGTACCGAATCCGATACCGATTAACATCGCAAACATAAATCCTCTCAGGTTATCTCCACCGAAGATGAAGATGGCCAGGATTACCAGGATCGTTGTAAATGATGTGTTGAATGTTCTACCCAATGTGCTCGAAATAGAGTCATCGAATAACCCTGCCAATGTTAAAGATTTCTTCTCTCTCAGGTACTCCCTGATTCTGTCGAAGATAATTACCGTATCGTTGATGGAGTATCCCAATACCGTAAGAATCGCAGCAACAAAATCCTGGTTAATCTCCATGTTGAATGGCATATATTTATGAAGCAATGAATAAGCTCCGAGGATAATTACCGCATCATGGAATAACGCTGCAACCGCACCTAAAGAGAACTGCCATTTTCTGAATCGTACCAAAATGTAAATAAAGATCATCGCCAATGCAGCGACTACGGCATAAATTCCGTGGATCTGGATATCGTCAGCAACAGAAGGTCCTACTTTTTCAGAAGAAACAATTCCGGCGTGATCCTTATCTGCAGATTTGAAGTCTTTCAGTGTAGTTCCTGAAGGCAGGTTTGACTTTAAACCTTCATATAATTTCTGCTCGATAATCTGATCAGCTTTCAAAGATTCGTCTTCGATAAGGTAATCCGTAGAGATTTTCAGTTGCTTTTCGTTTCCGAAAGTTTTAGCTTCAACCGAAGAGTTTTTACCGTCTTCCGTTTTGAATAGAGCTACTAATTTTTCTTCAATATCTTCTGCTTTTACATTTTTATCGAATCGTACCACGTAGTTTCTACCTCCGGTAAAATCGATACCATATTTAAAGCCGTGCGTAGCGATAGAAATGATACAAACTACCGTTAAAACTGCAGAGAAGATATAAGCATATTTTCTTTTTCCGATAAAATCGATCCAGGTATTTCTGAACAGGTTCTTCGTTGCCGGAGTCCATACGGAAAGTCCTTTTCCTTTATTCAATCTTGAGAAGATCATGGCTCTGGAAAGCAGTACGGATGTGAATAATGTCATCGCAATACCGATCATCAACGTTAGTGCAAAACCTTTGATAGGTCCTGTCCCGAAGAAGAACAATACAACAGCTGTTAAGAAAGTCGTCGTGTGACCGTCGATAATCGCATTCAAGGCATGTTTGAAACCGTCTTTGTAAGCTTCAAGAATGCTTTTTCCAGCAAATAATTCTTCTTTGGTTCTTTCATAAATAATAACGTTTGTGTCGACCGCAACCGCCATCGTCAGAACGATACCTGCTATACCTGGAAGAGTAAGCGTAAAGTCACCCGAATCCATAATCCCGAAGATATAGAATAAGTTGATGACCATTGCAATTACCGCATACACACCCGCTCCACCATAGTAGAAAATGATGTACACGATGATAATAGCAAATGCAATAATGAATGACATCAAACCGGAATCAATAGCTTCCTGTCCTAAAGACGGACCTACCACCGTAGCCTGAACTACTTTTGCACCGGCAGGAAGTTTACCAGCTCCCAAAACGTCTACCAGTTCCTTCGCTTCTTCCTGGGAGAAGTTTCCTGAGATCTGCGTTCTACCGTTCGGGATCGCATTTACAACGTTTGGTGCTGTGTATACCCGGTTATCAAGGGTAACTGCTACCGGCTTCCCGACGTTTTTCTCGGTAAGGGTTTTCCACTCTTTTGCGCCTTTGGAATCCATCTGCATGTCTACTACGACTCTGCTTAATTCATCGTAGCCGATATTTGCACTTTCCACCGCACCGTCTACCGGGGCTTTCTGGTTGATGTTTCCTCTGATGGCATATAATACAAGGCTTTCAGCATCGGTAGCTTCCGGCTTGTATCCCCACATGAATTGGGTATATTTGATGTTGGCAGGACGTAAAGACTGCGCTACTTTGCTGTTTAATATTTTATTTACAGCGGCAGTATCAGATAGTTTTACGTTGGCTACCCCATTGGTTCTTAATTTGTCAAGGTGCAGAAGATTCATGAAGTTGGTGTTTTTAGCTACTCCCATAGAATCTCCTTTTGCAGCGATTGCAGAGGTTAACGCCTGGAAATAAGGGGCTACTTCAGGAACCTGCTGTACTTCCCAGAACTGCAGTTTTGCGGAAGTCTGAAGCATCTTTTTCACTTTATCGATGTCCTTCATCCCCGGCATTTCAACGGAAATTCTGGCTGTTCCCGGAACCCTCTGAACGTTCGGCTGGATGGCTCCAAGCTTATCGATTCTGGTTCTGATCACTTCGAAAGCCGTTCCTACTGAAGCATCGATCTTTCTTTTTACGATACTTTTCACCTGCTCATCCGGTGTGTTGTACTTTACTTCCGTCAACGTAGTGTTCCCGAAAAGCTCCGGATCCGCCAACTTCAGGTTTGTACCTTTAGCCCTGTTGATTGCATCGAACTGCTCAAAGAAATTGTCGATGTAAGATTTAGTGGAATTCTTCTGAACTTCATCCGTTTTGTTTAAAGCCTCGATCAGGATCGGGTTGGTGGAATAATTGGTTAAATCATTCACAAGATCCCTTTGGTTGATCTCCAAAAGAACGTTGATCCCGCCTTTAAGGTCAAGACCAAGCTTCATTTCCTTGTCTTTGGCTTTGGTGTAATAAAGTTTAGTGAATCCCAGATTCAGCGTATCCTTAGAAAGTTTTGCGATCTCTTTCTGATACTTTTCCGGATTGTCTCCTGCAACAGCAGTTGCCTGCCTTTCAATTTTGCCGGCGTACCATGTTGGTAATAGCTCATTTAAGCAAATTAACCCTAGTACAATAGCAACAATTGTAATAAGTCCTTTTCCTTGCATTTTGTTATAACTACGTTAAATTAAGTCGGCAAATATAATCATTTTCTTTAATTTTATGAATTTTAAGTACAGAAATCGTTTATTTTCAGCCATATCGGCAGTCTTATTTTTATATAAGGTTCAATAAGGATTTTGTGGTACAATTGAAATATTTTCAGGGCTTCGTTGGTATGGAATTTTCATTCAGATTTAATGCACTAAATATCAAATTATTATGAAAAAACTACTTTTTTGCGCAGGTATTTTTTCTTCCTTTATGTTTAATGCCCAAAGCATTACCCTGGAAGAATTTGCGACCGGGTTAACCGCACCCGTAGAAATGGTAAACGCGAACGACGCCCGGATGTTCGTCGTACAGCAGAACGGCATCATTAAAATTTTACAGGCCAATGGAACAGTAAATTCTACTAATTTTTTAAACATCAGCTCAAAAATCACTTACGGAGGAGAAAGAGGTCTTCTCGGACTAGCATTTCACCCGCAGTATCCGACGAACGGGTATTTTTTTGTTTATTACAACGATACGGGCGGGAATATTACGGTCGCCCGTTACACCAGGAGCTCAACAAATCCTGATGTAGCCGATCCTTCCACGGAAAAGATCATCCTGAACGTCCCGAAACCATTTGACAATCACAACGGAGGAAGCATTCATTTTGCACCGGACGGTTATCTTTGGGTAGTAACCGGAGACGGCGGGAGCGGCGGGGACCCGAACAACAATGCCCAGAACAAAAATTCCCTCTTAGGAAAACTGCTGAGGCTGGACATCAATGCTACCGGAGCTTACAATATTCCGGCGGGAAATCCTTTTGTTGGAATCGATGGTGCGGATGAAGTCTGGGCTTACGGGTTGAGAAATGCCTGGAAATTTAATTTCGATACGGTTTCCGGCAATGTGATGATTGCGGATGTCGGCCAGGGCCAGATCGAAGAGATCAACCGGATGCCTTTGACGCAGGCCGGAATCAATTACGGATGGAGGTGCTATGAAGGCAATAGCGCATATAACACGACAGGCTGCGCCGCTCAGTCCACCATGACGTTTCCGGTGGCCGCTTACGATCATTCGGGAGGAAAATGTTCCATTACCGGAGGCTATGTGTACCGTGGAACACAATATCCGGCATTGCAGGGCAGGTATTTCTTTGCCGACTACTGTTCTACCCAGATCGGAAGCCTGAATCCGGATGATTCCATCACCTGGAGCGCCGCCTCTACCGGGAATAATTTTTCTACTTTCGGGGTGAATAATCAGAATGAACTTTTTGTAGCCGCGGTAAACAGCGGAAAAATCTTCAGGGTTACGACTTCCGCTGTTCTGGGCACCCAGGAAAACGACCTGTCAACATCCATAAAAGTATATCCTAACCCAGCTTCCAAAACCATTTTCATTGAAGGCGTAAAGGACAAGAATGCAACCGTTGAAATCTATAATTTTGAAGGAAGAAAAGTGCTGGATCAAGGAAAAATTGACAGCGACAACAGCATCAATATTTCAGGAATTCCTGCGGGTGCCTATTTCATCAATATCAATTCGGGAAATCTTAAATCGTATAGCAAAAAGTTGATAATCAAATAAATTTTTCAAATTATTTTCAGACAGTTTTCAGGGCCTCATTCAAACTTGTTTTGACCGGGGCTTTTTTAGTAAGTAAAGCATTAAGAAAAGAGGGAGAATCAGGGAAATTTTAACCGGTAAGGAAAATCTTTCGGTTTCATTATCAAATAAAACATTCGGAATCAAAGTAACCAATAGAACGGAAATCATAAAAAATACCTTTTCCCAAACAGACAGCCGTTTCACTTTTGTATTTTTAATCTGATATGCTGAACTCAACACCCAGAATCCTAAGAACAGGATCATAAAAGGAAATGTCCAGATCCTGTAGGTATCGTAGGCAATGGAATGCAGCAATAGAGGGATAAATGCCACAATGGCCAGTAAAATGAATATCCCGATATTTGCTTTTAGATTAAATTCTCTGAAAGTCATCCATAATAAAAAAAGCATCGGTATTCCATAAAATATAGTCGCTTTTGAAATGAATACCCGCTGGATAAAATATCCATGCTGTTCCTGAAAAGACAGGCTGAAACTCTGGGTATAACCTGAAGTCACAGATTGCGCAACTTTTTCAGGTATAAACGGAAGACCTTTTAAATAATTAAATACAACACCGGCATAATCTGTTCCGTCATGCTCATGAAAAAACGAAATGAAAGCTATTGCCAGAAAAGGAAAGATTAAAAACAAAGTCATTTTCCGAATAATTTCTTTCGAAAAAATACTTTTAAATAAAAACGGCACTCTAGCGTTTTGAAAAACAAACAGTGCAAAAACACTGACGGGCAGCATCAGGAAAAGTGAAATCTCATGAATAAAAACACTGAATGTTGCAATAAGCGATGCCGGAAGTACTTTGTTTTTTCTGATCAGATAAATAACGGCCAGGGTAAGCAGAAAAACTACATGATCCAGATAGCCGATGAGATGCGCCGAGAATACGATGTATTGAGAAAGAAAGAATATTAGGAAAAACAAGATCCTGTAAAAACTGTTTTCCCTCTTAATGGTTTCTTTAAAAGCAATCCCGATCATAAAAACAAACAGCAGAAGCAGAATTACGGCCGAAAGGATTAAAATGGAAAATTCATCTTTTTTGCAGAACCAGCCAAAAATTTCACCGGCCAGCCCTCTTTTGATAAACCCGAACCGGTAATCCATCATCCAGTGTGATTCCGACCATTTATTAGGAAGCCTCAATGTTCTGCCAACACTGAACAGCAGAGCGTACAGATACAGGCCAATTAAAAGAAGCTTCCTGCCCATGGATTAGATGGTCATGGAGAAAATACGGGTTTCCGGCTTATTTCTCATCATCCTGAGATCAAAAACCATAGCAACGTTTCTGGTAAATGCCCTGCCCTTTTCCGTTATCTGGATGTGATGTCCATTGATTTCCACCAGCTCATCCCTTTCCATTTCTTCCAGCATTTCAAAAGCATGCTGCAGTTCGGGGAAAGAATTGTCGATATCAAAAGTAGTTTCCAGCTGACACATCAGGTTCAGGATATGCCTTCTCATCGTAAGGTCTTCGTTATTTAAAATATGGCCTTTTACAACAGGGATTTCACCTTCTTCCACCATTTTCTGATATTCTTCCACCGTCTTTACATTCTGTGCAAAAGCGTACCATGAATCTGAAATGGCCGACATTCCCAAACCAACCATCAGCTGGGTGTTGCTTGAAGTATACCCCATAAAATTACGATGCAATTTCTTGTGGATCAGAGACTGGTACAAATCATCATGCTCTAGCGAAAAATGATCCATCCCCACTTCGATATATCCTAATTCTTCGAGTAGTTTTTTACCGTTTTCGTACAACCGGCGTTTTTCTTCACCGCTTGGAAGGTCGTTTTCATCAAAACCTCTCTGCCCTACTCCTTTTATCCAGGGCACGTGCGCATAAGAATAAAAAGCCAGACGGTCCGGTTTCAGCTCCATCGTTTTACGGATGGTATTTTGCATCGCTTCCCAGGTCTGATGCGGCAATCCGAATACAAGGTCATGACTGATGCCACGATAGCCGATTTCTTTGGCCCATTCGGTCACTTCTTTCACTTTTTCGAAAGTCTGGATCCGGTTGATCGCCTTCTGCACTTTCGGATCGTAATCCTGAACCCCAAAGCTCACTCTTCTGAACCCTAGGTCGTACAGGGTCTGTAGATGTTCTTTAGTTGTATTATTCGGGTGGCCTTCAAAAGAAAACTCCTGGTCTTCGGCAATCTCCACGGTTTCAAAAATCCCCTGCAAAAGAGATTTTAAATTCTGCGGTGAAAAGAAGGTTGGTGTTCCTCCGCCAAGATGCAATTCTTTAAGCTTCGGTTTTTCATTAAACATCCGAAGATACAGTTGCCATTCTTTCAGCACGCTTTCCAGGTACGGAATTTCTACGCTATGTTGCTTCGTGATCCGTTTGTGGCAGGCACAGAACGTACATAAAGCCTCACAGAAAGGAAGGTGAATATAGATAGAGATCCCTTCATCTGCATTGGATTCCCTGAAAGTCCTGATCACACTTTGCTTCCAGAGTTCGGGAGAGAACGAATTTTCATCCCAATAGGGAACGGTAGGGTAAGACGTATAACGCGGGCCGGGAATATTATATTTATCGATTAAAGAATTCATTTCTTGTCTTAAATGTTAGCGTGAGCTTTATCAGCGTTCACAATACAAAATTAAATATATCTGATGGATTTTGAATCATGAAATATATTAGGCTATTTTTCCGAAATTTATAATGAGTCTAAATACTTTCTGTATTAAGACCAATTGCAAAGATAGAATGAAAATAATGATTCGGAAAACGATATCTTCTATTTGTCAGATTTAAAATTTAATTTCCGGTATTAAATCCTAAAGACTTTTAATACTGTTATTTAATTTTCATTTTCACAATACGGTCTTTACCGGCAAAAACAACGGTATGTTGATCTACCCATTTGCAGACGTACAGGTTCTTTTCATCGGAGATTTTTGTCCAGGTCTTCCCGAAGTCCGAAGAATAGCTGATGTGCTTATCTCCGACAGAGATCATCTCTTTTCCTTTGGAGCCCGGTTTTATTTTCACGCACGTCGTGTAGCCTGCATTTTTCCCTGAAGCCCGAACCTGCCAGGTTTTACCTCCGTCATTCGTGGTGGCGATATTGTTGACGTTGGCTTCCGGTTTGGTATAATCACCACCAACAGCAATTCCGAATTTATCTTCATAAAAATCGATGGAATAAATACCTTGCGAAGATTCTCCCTGAATGAAAGGCGTATTGTATACATCTGACTCTAAAGATCCAAAATCACCTTTTATGATCCTTGACACTTTTCCTCCTGTTGCTACCCAAAATTTAGTTTTATAGGTCGCAATATTCGTATTGCTTGCAGCAAATGCCGCTTCTCCTTCATTAAATTTTATGAATTTATTTTTATCTTTTGTTTTGGTTTCATTGAAATCGTAAATTTGTCGGGCGGACATAAGTAGCATTTCCAGCCGCATGTGATGATCTTTGTCCGGATCGCTTAAGGCTAACCCCATTTCTTCATTTGCATAAACAAATGAATCGTAAAAGGCTGTCTTTAAAGTATCCGTATAAATATTAATTACACTAAGATCCTTCTTATCTATTCTAAAAAACTCAGCAGGACTCTCTATATTTATAGCATAAAAAGCTTTTTTATCCTGTGCTAAAGTTCTGAATTGCAATTTCTTTTCAGATAATTTAATCTGCTTTTGATTTTCAGGGTTTTTAAGGTCCACAAAGCCAAATTTCGAATCCGTACCGCTATACCAGACTTTGTTGTCATAGATTTCTAATGCCCTGATGCTTATTTTATCATTTAAAATAGTTGTAAAGCTTTCTATTTTTTGAGAGAATGCCGAAAAGCAGAGAAATAACAGTATAAATATTGATGCTTTTTTCATACCCACAAAAATAAAAAATCCACAGAATTCTGTGGATCTTATTTGATATATATTTTAATTATAAATCTAAGTCGGTCTTTTGTAAAGGCTCCTGTTCGGCTTTGAACGTTTCGCCGTAGCCAACCTTATGAAGTTTACTGTTTCTGAGACTGTAGGTAAAGTAAATCACTACCCCCAAAACCAGCCAGCCCATGGAAAGGTATTTTGCTTCGTGGCTCAGGTTCCAGATCAGGTACAGGTTGATGCATATTCCCAATGTTGCGATTACGGGTAAAGCCGGAACTTTAAAGGTTCTCGTCATGTTCGGCTCTTTCTTTCTTAAGATCCAAACCGCTACACATACCATGGTAAACGCGAATAAAGTACCGAAGCTCGTCATATCCGCGAGTTTACTAATTGGTGTGAAAGCCGCTACCGTTGCAATAACAATTCCAAGAAGCATTAAGCTTTTTGCCGGTGTTTTTCTTACAGGATGCACGTCGCTGAACATCTTAGGAATAAGTCCGTCTTTGGACATTCCCAGAAAAATCCTGGACTGTCCCATGATCATGACCATTAATACGGATACCAGACCTACAGTCGCAGCAATTGTAATAATGTATCCTGCCCATCCCTGTCCTGCAATTTCAAAGGCATACGCTACAGGTGCCTTGATCGCATCCGGATATTTACCTTGCGGATTAAAGTCCGAATAATGCATCATCCCTGTTAATACAAGAGAAACCAAAATATATAAACCGGTACATACCAGAAGCGAAACAATGATCGCAAACGGAACGTCTTTTTTCGGGTTGATGGCTTCACCAGCCTGAGTGGAAACAGCATCAAAACCTACATACGCGAAGAAAATCGCAGCGGCTCCGGAAATAATCCCCTGGATACCATAGGCTTCTTTCATATTTTCACCTTCTTTCACCATGGTCTCTACCGGAATAAAAGGATGCCAGTTGTCTGTATTGATGAAGAATACTCCTGCAATAATCACGAAAAGAACGGCTGAAACCTTCATAATTACAATGAGGTTGTTTGCTTTTGCCGCTTCTTTTGTTCCTTTAATAAGGATGGAAATTACAAAAAGTACGATAAGGAAAGCCGGTAAGTTCATAGAAAACCCTTCGCCGGCATAACTTGCCGGGTCTGAAGTAAGGTAATCCGGAAGATGAAGACCGAACATTTTGAGCAGTTTATTGAAATATCCGGACCACGAAACGGCTACCGTCATGGAACCCATTGCATATTCGAGGATAAGCCCCCATCCGATAATCCAGGCGAAGATCTCACCTACGGTTCCGTAAGCATAGGCATACGCCGAACCTTCTACGGGAAGGATTGATGCAAATTCCGAGTAACATAATGCTGCAAATACACAGGCAATTCCGGCAATAACAAAGGAAAGAGCAAGTGCGGGCCCTGCGTGATAATACGCTCCGGTACCTGTAAGCACGAAAATTCCCCCTCCGATAATAGCCCCGATTCCGATAGCTGTAAGGCTCCATTTACCGAGTACTCTTTTGAGCTGACTGCTTTTCATATCATTCTCAAAAGCACTCATCGGTTTTTTGGTCCAAATTTTAGACATATTTTATTATTTATTAAAGATTTACGAAAATATAAAAAATTTATAAACATTAACGTTTATTAATAAACTTTCAACGTTAATTTTAAATATTTGTAATTTAAAATTCTGATTTTCATCCTGTTTACTTCATTTCCGATTGTCTGATTTTTTACTTAATTTTGGCCTCATGAATCTATACGATCTCTTCGTAAAACCTTATGAAACCTACACGGCCCTGCAGATCGTCCTCGAATCTACCGCTACCGTCTTCGGAATCTTGAGTGTCTATTTTTCCATTAAAAAAAATATATGGGTCTACCCTACCGGCATTATTTCCACTTTACTTTATGTATATATCCTTTACAATTTCGGGTTGCTGGGAGACTGTATGATCAACGTGTATTATACGGTGATGAGTATTTACGGCTGGATCCTTTGGGGAAAAAGTTCTGAAGACAACATTCACGTAGAGGTACAGTGGGCTTCAAAAAAAGAACGGTTGTACGGGATTTTACTTTTTGCCTTAAGTTTAATCTTAGTAACAGGAGTATATTACTATAAGCCTTATATCGATAACCGGTTTTCGATGGAAGAAACACAGTTGGGGCTTTATCATCTCGACTGGGGCAACTGGCTGGACGTTTTTACCACTTCCATATTTCTGGTAGGGATGTGGTTTATGGCGAAAAGGCGCATTGAAAACTGGATATTCTGGATCGTCGGAGATTTCATTTGTATCCCGATGATGATTTATAAGGAACTAGGAATCACTTCGGTTCAATATTTGGTATTTACCATTATGGCGGTCCAGGGATACGCCGTCTGGAAAAAAAGTTATAAGAAAAAAAGTTTTTAAAAGTCATGAAAAATTTATTAAAAATAGCATTCAGTGTCATTACACTTACAAGTTTAGCATCCTGCTCCATTTATTCGGATCCGTATGCAAATAATTACGGAGATCCGTATTATGATAACGGATATTATTACGCCCCTCAAGGGTACTATGGAAATGGTGGATATTGGGGCGACGACGGGTATTATTACAGAAACAACTATAATTATTATTATGACAATGGTATGCCTTATTATTATCAGAATTACAATAATTCGAGAAGAAAGGTATATGTCGAAAGAAGATCAGGAGCCAACGGAACGACTTCTGCAAGGCCGAACAATGGTTTCAGAGGCGGCGTAAACGACGGAACTTCCAACAACGGAAACTTCAGACAGAACAGCGGCCAAAGACAGAATAACGGATTCAGAAATCAGCAGAATACCGCGCCAAGACCGCAGAACAACAGCAACGGAGGTTTCAGAAACAACTCGAACAGTAATTACAATAATAACAATTATAATAATAATTCGAATACCGGAGGATTCAGAAACAGTTCGCCTCAGCCTCAGCAGACTTCACCGCAGCCGGAAAGAAGCAGCAACAGCAACAGCGGCGGATTCAGATAAAAAACCCATTTAAAAACAGAAACGGACAGCTAACACTGTTCGTTTTTGTTTTTATTATAGTAATTTTGCGTATTTAATTTTTAATTATACCATATACAGGATTGAATATTAAAAACTCAATTTTCTGATGCTTTAATCTAAAATACAATATCATACTCAAATTATGGAATTTTATAAATATCAGGGTACGGGAAACGATTTTGTAATGATCGACAATCGTTCGGGAGAATGGGATGACCTTTCCATTGAAAATGTTCAGAAGCTCTGCGACCGGCGTTTCGGGATCGGTGCCGACGGTCTTATTAAAATCAATACTGCGGAAGGGTACGACTTTGAAGTGGATTATTACAATTCAGACGGATCGAAAAGTTTCTGTGGAAACGGAGCCCGATGCTCTGTAGCCTTCGCTTTTTTCCTGGATATCTTTGAAGGCAAATGCCGCTTCACCGCCATCGATGGCGAACACGAAGCAGAAATCCACAACGGGATTGTCAAATTAAAAATGGGCAATGTGGAAACGATTTCCAATGACGGAGATGATAAAGTAACGGATACCGGTTCGCCGCACTATGTAAAATATGTGGAAGATTTGGTAAACTACAATGTTTTTGCGGAAGGAAACAGCATCCGGAATTCTGAAAATTATAAAGAAAAAGGGATCAACGTTAACTTTGTGGAAAAAATTACCGACGATGAGATCTTCGTAAGAACCTATGAACGAGGCGTTGAGGATGAAACCTACAGTTGCGGTACCGGCGTTACGGCTTCGGCTTTAACTTTTCTCCAGAATAATGATCTAATCTCTGTAAAAGTTAAAACTTTAGGCGGAAATCTGAAGGTATATGCCGAAAAAAATGGTAACAGCTTTAAGAATATCTGGCTTGAAGGTCCTGCAAAACAGGTTTTCAAAGGAAGAATCGACCTTATTTAAACAAAAACTTTTATTAATCAGCATTACATGAAAAAAGCTATTCTCATTGTCATCCTGCTCGTTCTGGCAGCAGGCGGATTTTTTGGATTTAGATTTTATAAAAAATACTACGGCAACAATATTGAAAAGGACGGCTATGTGCTGATTCCGCATAACGCCGGATTTAAACAGATCCTTGATTCTGCTTCAAAATACGTGAGCAATAAAGAATCTTTTGAAGCAGTGGCAAACGAAAAAGGATTGGCCCTGAATTTTAAGCCCGGACGTTATCATTTTCAGAAAGGCTTGGGAAATGCGCGTTTGGTGAATATGATCAAAGCAGGCAATCAGAGCGAAAACAGTTTCAGGATCGGCGATTTCGGGGATGTATATCAGATGATCGGCAAAGTAACAAAAAAAACGGAGCTGGACTCTCTTCAGTTTGTAAACGGTCTTAATAAAATTGCGGCTGAAAAAGGCTATAGCAACGCGGAAGATCTTAAAAAATATTTCTTTATAGATACCTATAATTTCTTCTGGACGGTTACTCCTCAGGACTTCTTTGAAAAATTCGATAATCAGTACCAGGATTTCTGGAACAGTGAAAGAAAGGCTAAAGAACAGCAATCCGGCTTAACGAGAGAGCAGATCTATGCCCTGGCATCTATCGTTTACAAAGAGTCGGGCGGTAAGAAGGATGAAATGCGGAGGATCGCAGGCCTCTACCTGAACCGTTACCGGAAAGGAATGAAGCTGCAGTCCGACCCTACGGTTATTTATGCCATCAACAAACAGACGAATTTCAAGCAGCAGATTAAGAGGGTTTTCTATAAACATTTGTCTACACCTTCGCCTTATAATACCTATGCCAACAAAGGAATTCCCCCGGGTCCGATCTGCGTGGTGGATAAAAATTCGGTAGATGCGGTATTGAATGCTGAAAAGAACGATTATATTTTTATGTGCGCAGACCCGGCGAGATTCGGATACCATAAATTTACAGCCAGCGCCGAAGAGCACGCGATTAATGCGAAGGCATATCAGGATTGGCTGAATTCTAAAAACATAAAATAAAATCATATTAACTTTTTTTTAACAATTTAATAATTAACAAATACTTGTTTTTAGCGACATATCTGTTACAAATAATAAATCATACTTGATATTGTGAAATTCATAGCATTGATAATTTCTCAATGTAAAGAGAAATCTTTAAAGATTTTACACAAAAAATACCCTTATGAATAAGACGGAAATCATTAACATTTTTACAAAGAAGACTTTAGGGCTTACTTTTGTACTTTCGGCAGCAGCATTCGCTTTTGCACAGGAGAAGGTCGGTATTTCTGGATCGGTGGTCAGCAAGAGCAATCAGCCGGTTCCCTATGCTTCGGTTACATTCAGTAACAAAGCCAACAAATTATTGAGTGATGCTGCGCTTACCGATGAGAAAGGACAGTATAAGCTTGATCTTGCTCCAGGTAATTATGATATTACCATTGAGGCTATTGATTACCAGAAAAATGTCATTAATAAGCAGATTACATCAGCCGGAAACATCGGTGCCTTTTCCATCGATCCGGAAAAAAGTGCTACCAATCTGAAAACAGCGGATATTCAAGGTGTTGTAATCACGGCCCCTTCCACAAAGCCTTATAAAGTGGAGCTGGACAAAAGAACCTATGACCCATCGCAGGATATCGTAAGCAAAGGAGGAAACCTTCAGGATGTACTTCAAAATGTACCTTCGGTTTCCGTAGAGACCGACGGAACGGTTTCTATGAGGGGAAGTTCCAATGTGAAATTTTTAATTAATGGTAAGCCGTCCGCTCTCTTGGGTATCGACGACGGTGCGAATGCCTTACAAAGTATTCCTGCAGACCAGATTGAGAGAATTGAAGTGATTACCAATCCTTCATCTAAATTTGAAGCAAGCGGAACAGCCGGTATTTTAAATATTATTTTAAAGAAGAGCAAGAAAACAGGGTTTAACGGAAGTGTCTTGGGTACTTTAGGCTATTTGCCACAAACCAATTTAAATACAAACTTAAGCTGGAGAAAAGGAAAATTCACGTGGTTTCTTAACGGCGGCGGCGGATACAGAGAATCTAAGAATACCCAGAGAAACAGTGCATATTTATCTACCGGAGATTTTAGAGAAACAAATAATGAATCTATTTCCAAAAGTAAAAACGATAACTATAATGCAACCGGAGGTCTTGTTGTAGATCTTACAGACAAAACGTCGATTAATGCATCAGGAACCGTAAGAACTTTTGACGGAACCAATACCGGAAATATCGATTATACGAACTATGCCTTCAACAATGCCATCACGACAAGAAACAGAACAAGTTTAGGCACAAATAACAATCTGGCTTTTCAGGGAGATTTTGGTATTGACCATAAATTTAATGACAAAGGACAAAACCTATCCCTTTCATTAAGCTTACAAAGTAACCGTTCGAACAACGGAAGCGATATCAATCAGACTCAAAATAATCTTTTTGATCTTCAGAACCTTATCGATCAGAAAACCAAAAACAAAACTTTAATCGGTAAAGCCGACTATGAGCTTCCTATCGGAGAGAATTCAAAGTTGGAAGCAGGCTACAGAATCGATGTGAATAACAATAATTACCAGAACCTGGTAAGACAAAAGACATCTACCCTGCCATTTATGCTTTATCTTGATGATTATACGTACAATGCCAAATATGAAGAAATGTTCAATGCAGGTTACGTACAGTTTAAGAGTAAAATCGGCAATCTCGGATATCAGTTAGGTTTAAGAAATGAATATTCTACTATTGATATTAATTACATGAACTTAGCGGGGGATGCGCAAAAAACCAAAAAGAATTACAACAATCTCTTCCCAAGTGTCTTTTTAAGTTATGAGATTGCGAAAGACAACCAGTTCTTACTGAACTATTCAAGAAGAATCGACAGACCGAGGTCCTTTTTCCTGATTCCTAATCCAAGCTACAGCGACAATCAGAATATTTTTGACGGGAATATAGACCTTAACCCTTCTTATGTAGATTCTTACGAATTCGGATACAGCATATCCAAGAGTAAGTTTACCATTAATCCGACTTTATATTTCAGACATCAGTCTGATGATGTAAAAATTGTAACCTATAACAAGCAGGAACTCATCAATAATGTACCAACTACCGTTTTCCATACCAAGCCGGTAAATATTGGAAGTGACGATCGATTCGGTCTTGACCTCAACTTCAACTGGGATACAACGAAGTGGCTGAAGTTCCTTGGAAATGTAGATGTTTTCGGATACAATACCAAAGGTACTTTCTTTGATCCTGCACTTATAAGTGAGCCTCTTTCCTTTGAAGGAAGCGGTGTTTCAGTAAGAGCCAGACTTACTTCTACGATTAAGATCGATAAAACTTTTAATATTCAGCTTCAGGGCTTTTACAGAGGAGGACAGAAAACACAGAGTGTGGACAGAAAAGATATGTATGCTCTGAATTTCGGAGCTTCCAAAACTATCTGGAAGGGTGACGGAACCCTATCTTTCAATATTCAGGATATTTTCAATACGAGAGCAATGCAGTCAACTTCTTACGGGCCTGGATTTACAAGAGATTCTTATATGCAGTGGCAGCCAAGGCAATTTGCTGTTTCTCTGACGTATAGATTCAAACAAGGCAATGAAAAGGTAGATCAGCCTAAACGCAAAAAAGACATCAACTCCAACGCAACCGGAGATGATCAGCAAGGTGGCCCTATGTAAAACGGTTTCTCCTAACAACAAAAAATCCCGAAATTGCTTTCGGGATTTTTTATTTTTCAGCTTCTGCAGCTTCCAGTTTTGCCAGCTTTGCCAATTCTGCTTCATAAATTCTTTTTCTCAGATCGCTGGAAGAAAACCGGTGATCTCTTTTATTGTAAAAGATTTCTATTCCTTTCTCCTCACAGTATTTTTTCCCTGTAAAGTCCCTGTCCAGATAATCGTCTCCAATGATTCTTACATCGATCACAAAAGATTTCAGGATATCCAGAAGATCTTCTTCCGTGTAATACGGAATGATTTCGTCTACGGCATCCACTGCCTTCAGCTGGATATATCTTTCTACAATGGTTTGGGTAGGTTTATTCTTGGTCGGACGATCGTGTGACGGATCAATCTGCAGTCCTACAATAAGGTAATCACAAACTGTTTTGGCCTCTTCCAGCATTTTAATATGCCCTGCATGAAGCAGATCGAAAGAAGAAAACGTAATACCTATTCTTTCTGTTTTCATATCTAAATTTTTTATATCTAAAATTTTAAATGGTTCTCGTATTTAAATATTTCTGCCATTCCCATACCGTTCTCAAAGCTTCTTCCAAAGGAGTTTCCGATTTCCACTGAAGCTCCCGTTGTGCTTTGTCTACGTTGGCATAGGCAATGGTAATATCCCCTTCTCTCCTGTCGCAGATCTGGTAAGGCACCTTTACATCATTAGCCGTTTCGAAAGCCTTTACCACTTCTAAAACCGAAGATCCTCTACCTGTTCCGAGGTTGAAAATATCAATTGTCGCAACATTGGATTCATCTTCCATCAGCTTCTTTAAAGCCGCCACATGCGCTTTCGCAAGGTCTACCACATAAATATAGTCACGCACTGCCGTCCCATCTTCCGTAGGATAATCATTTCCCCAGATGCTGAGCTTTTCCCGCACTCCTGCCGCCGTTTGCATTACGTAAGGTACTAAATTATTTGGAATCCCGATGGGTAATTCACCGATTTTTGCTGAGGGATGCGCACCTATAGGATTGAAATATCGTAACAAAGAAACCTTTCTGTGGTAGGCTTTGGCAAAATCCATCAGGATCTCTTCACCCATCTGTTTTGTCTTACCATACACACTTTCAGGCATTTTTAAAGGTGTATTTTCATCAATCGGCATCTGATCTGCCTGGCCGTAAACGGTACACGACGAACTGAAAATAAAATTGGAGATACCTCTTTCCTTAAATTCCTGCAGAATGTTAATCAGAGTAAAAAGATTATTCTCATAATAGTCTACAGGTTTCAGCTGGCTTTCGCCTACGGCTTTGGAAGCAGCGAAATTGATACAGCCGTCAATCTGATGGGCATCAAAAACCTGAGCGAGCAGTTCTTTTCTTTTCAGGTCAAAAGGATAAAATACAGGCTTCTTACCTGTAATTTCTTCGATGTTTTTTAAAATAAATTTTTCGGAATGCGATAAATCATCTATAATCACCACTTCGTAGTTGTTATTTAAAAGTTCAACTACCGTATGTGAGCCGATGTACCCCAGACCTCCTGTTACCAATATTGCCATTTGTTATGTTTTATGACTTTGTCAAAGTTGAAAATCTTTGACAAAGTTTTCGTTTAACTCTATTTTGTGACATTCAACAAAATTTTCATGATCTCCGAACAGTTCAATCACCTCGTTATGCTGAATATTTGTCTTTGTTTCAGAAATCGCTGCAAGATAAGATGAAAATTTATAATTCTGAAAATTTTCCGGATTTTGATGAATATAAATAATCAGATTTCTCAGATATTCTTCAGAATCAATAGGGATTCTTTTGAAAGGCGATTCAAAAACCGGCCGCTTCGCTAATCGAATTCTTATTCAGTGGGAATTATTCATTCTCAGGTCTGGCCTATACTTTCAATCTCATCGTCCCCTTTAAAATGTTTTATCTTATATAGATTTACAATAATCATGATGAGAGTCTGTACGATCAGAAGTTTAAAATAAATACTTGTAAATAAATGTGTTCCGATATTTACAAATCCTACCAATGAGTAAAGACCTGTAACGACCATATAAAAAGCAAGACTCAGATTCAGAAATAAAACAGCCTTTTTATACTTTTCTACCAGATTGACAAATGCAAATGAACTGAAAATAATGGAACAACAAACCAATATTAATTTTAAAAAACTAAAGTCCTGAAAGACCTGTATAATATTGAACGATGATATGAGAAAAAGCAGCAGACTTGTAATAATCGATATATAATATACAAATCTATATTTAAATATTTTTCTTTTCATCGTTTGTGTTTTAAAAAAAACTTTGTCAAAGATTTTCAACTTTGACAAAGTGATATTTATAGCTTACCGATTTCGTCAAGTTCGGATACATTTAAACGAAACCTATTTTTATTATTTAAATAAATTAATGAAGAAAATAATACAGTATAAACTGTAATAATAATGATAAAAAGACATCTATTGATGAGATCATCATATTTTGAGTAGTGAGCACCAAAATCGAAAAGGTTCAAAACAATTGCAAAAAAATAGATTACATGAAGAGAAAAAATAGCTTTTTTAATTTTTAACAGAAGTGTAAGTGATGCGCTTGTATAAATAATCAAATAGCATACATACAATATCATTTCCATACGATCACTACCTCCAACCACTAAAGAATAAAGGCTTAAAATCGTAATTAAAAGAAAACTGATGCTAATTAAAACATTAGCAATATATAACTTTTTACTATTAAAAAGAATCCTGCTCATTACTTCATAAACTCCAGCACCGCATCTGCTATATACTTCAGCTGCTCGTCATCGAGTTCCGTATGCATCGGAAGGGAAATTACCTGATCCAGCAATTGATCGGTATTTACGAAATCGGCATCGTTGCTTTCCTGATAGTAGGCTTTTTGTTTTCTTAAAGCTACCGGATAATAGATCATGGCCGGAATATCTTTTTCAGTCAGGAATTTCTGTAATTCATTACGTCTACCGTTCAGAATTCTCAAAGTATACTGGTGGAAAACATGGGTAGAATATTCAGCTCTTTTCGGCGTTAAAATATGTTCGTGGCCTGCGAAAGCTTCGTCGTAGTAATCCGCAGCTCTTCCCCGGGCTTCGTTGTAATTGTCCAGATGAGGAAGCTTTTTTCTTAAAATAGCAGCCTGCACACTGTCAAGTCTGGAGTTTACCCCTACTTCATCATGATAATATCTTTCATACATCCCGTGGTTCACGATTCCTCTTAACCGGTGCGCCAGATCATCATTGTTCGTAAAAATCGCTCCTCCGTCTCCATAGCATCCTAAATTTTTAGACGGGAAGAAAGAAGTGGTTCCTACGGTAGACATGGTTCCTGCTTTTTTTACCGTTCCGTCGGAGAAGGTAAATTCCGAACCGATAGCCTGGGCGTTATCTTCGATCACATATAAATGATGCTCTTCGGCAATCTTTAAAATCTCTTCCATGTTGGCACACTGTCCGAAAATATGTACCGGAATAATCGCTTTTGTTCTCGGAGTAATCGCTTTTCTGATCGCCTCCGTTGAGATCGTGTAGGTATCATAATCCACATCCACCAAAACAGATTTAAGCTTCAGCAGGTGAATGACTTCCACCGTTGCGGCAAAAGTAAAATCTGCGGTAATCACCTCATCGCCTTCTTTAAGATCCAATGCCATAAGAGCGATCTGTAAGGCATCGGTACCGTTTCCGCACGGAATTACGTGCTTTACATCCAAATAAGACTCCAATTCATTCTGGAATGACTTTACCTCGGGGCCATTGATGAAAGCCGCCGAATCCATTACATTTAACACTGCATTGTCCACATCATTTTTTATCTTGTAATACTGACTTTGCAAGTCAACCATTTGAATCTTTTTCATAAATAAATATTTCTGTAAAAATAAGGAATTTAAAATCCCGTCAAAAATTTTATTGATTTTGTTTTATCTTTATACAAAATAAATACATGAAAAGAACTTTAGTCTTTTGTCTTCTAGCAGGTTATTCGGTAAGTTTTGCGCAGACATCGCTCGTTTTTGTATTCTTTAAAGACAAGCCAAACAAGGCTGCTTTTTATGCCAATCCCCTGTCGGAACTGTCTCAGAAATCGCTCAACCGGCGTACTTCTCTGGGAATTCCGCTTAATGACCAGGATGCGCCTATCGAACAGACTTATATCAATAATATTCAGAGCTTAGGATTTACCGTAACGGATTATTCCAAATGGCTGAACGGAGTTGCCGTAAATGCCACGACGGCTCAGATTACAACCCTGCAGGCTCAAAACTATGTCTTGTCGGTGGAAAGTTTTGCCCGAAATTCATCCGGCGGAACGAAGATTGCCCATTCCAGCAAATGGGAAAATCAGGAAAATCCTCACAGCAAAAATCTCACGACATTCAATTACGGTTCCGGTTCCGCACAGATCGATCAGATCAATCTCCGTCCGCTCCATCTGGCCGGTTATACAGGAACAGGCGTGACAATTGCCGTCATCGATGCCGGATTCCCGAATGTAGATACCGGCTCGGCCTATTCGAGGTTGTGGACCAACGGACACATCAAAGGCGGATATGATTTCGTCGCCAAAAGCACCGATATTTATAATCCTTTGCTCAATACCCACGGAACTGCCGTTCTGGGTGCCATCGGCGGTTATATCCAAGATACTTTTGTGGGATCTGCCCCTGATGCGGATTTCTATCTGTACCGCAGTGAAAATGCTGCCGTAGAAATCCCCGAAGAGGAGCTCTACTGGATCGAAGCGGCGGAAGAAGCCGACCGGAAAGGAGTGGATATTATCACCACATCACTGGGCTACTCTACTTTTGATGACCCGAAATACAATTACACGTATGCACAGATGAACGGAACAACCTCCTTTATTGCAAGAGCAGCAGAAATAGCTGTGAATAAAGGAATCTTTACCATCATTGCGGCCGGGAATTCCGGCGTTCAGCCATGGCATTATATCGTAACGCCTGCCGATAATGCAAAGGTGTTTACCATAGGCAGCGTGGATTCTGCAGGAATTTCATCCGCTTTTTCTTCCTTTGGCCCCAATGCCGCGGGTGTTACAAAACCGGATGCTGCTGCAAGAGGAACCGGCGCCACGAGTGTTTCCAACACCAGCAATACGACCATTTCAGTAAACGGAACATCTATTGCCACGCCTATTGCCGCCGGAGGGGTAGCCTGCCTGCTCCAGGCTTTCCCGGCCATGAACCGGGACCTGATGAGAAACCGGCTGCGTCAGACCGCATCATTATATCCAAACCACACCGACCAGATGGGATTCGGGATCCTGAATTTCGGAACACTCTATAACAATGTATTAAGCACATCCGATCTGGTTAAGAAAAATAAGGTGGGCATTTTTCCGAATCCGGTAAAAAGAATCCTGAATGTCGCTTCGGAAAACGAAGTTCTCTCATTGGAAGTGTACGACAACCTCGGAAGACTGATCATAAAAGTCAGCAATCAGCAATCTGTAAAAGTAGAAGATTTTCCAAAAGGGGTATATTACCTGAAAATCCAGACGGAGGATAAGGTGTATTATGAGAAATTTATTAAGGACTGATACAGCGGGAATTCTTAATCATCAAATAAAAACGGCAATTTTTAATTCTAAAAATTGCCGCAATTGCTCTTTTATGGGAGCTATACTATATTAATCAATCTATGGCGATTTAATTCTATTTTTTAATAAGTTTTTTCACAAAAATCCCTTTTCCGGTGTCTATTTTAACAACATACGTACCGGCCACAAGATCATTTACCGATGTTTTCAGAGTAGACGAATGTATCTTATTTTGTGCGGTTTTAACCAAACGACCTTGCAGATCAGATATTTCAATCGATTTTACATCATAGGTAGAGGTAATATAGACCGTATCGAAAGCCGGATTAGGATAAATAGCAACGTTATTTTCGGCTATGCCTCTATCGCTGACCGACAACACAGAATTACTGCAGTTGCTGCTTATGGTAGCACCGGGCACTGCGCTCTGAAAATAGTCCACCTCACTGTATGGATCCGAAGGATCGAGAGGAAAATCATCGGCACAGATAAATGTTATATTGGGATTATTCTGCAAATCCAGAAACTCATTTAAAATCCCGTTTTTTATCAGCAGCGTATGAATATCATTATTATACGCATACACTTTTAGCACCTGTGTTTTATTCAGATTCAATAAGGTCAGTAAATTATCATTACAGTAAATGGACTGACTTGGTGCGTTGCCTACAGGGTTAAGATCCTGATCATCCACAAAAGGCATAACCGGGCTTACAAATGAGGTCAGGACATTATAGCTTATGTTCAGATTATCAATCTGTGAGGTATCACTGATGTTTACGGCAGAAATATTATTATGGGAACAATTAAAATCCTGTGCTACAATTTTATTGATGTTCATCGACGTCAGATTATTGTAACTGCAGTCGAATGACTGTACGATCAGTGTGTTATTAATAGATAATGATGAGAGTTGGTTGTGGCTACAGTCGAAATAAAGACTTGGCTGCAGGATCAGGCCCGCAGGAGCATTGGTTATTTTAGAGAGGGTCAGGCTGGCTGCATTTATCGTGGTAAGATTATTATAACTGCAATTCAGGAAATTGGTAGTGAGGTTGCTGACCGTAAGGCTGGTCAGGTTATTATGACTGCAATCGACACCCCCTCTGAAAGTATAGGTATTGGCTGCGTAAAAGGCCTCTCCTGTTATATTTAAATTACTCAAGTCCAATGTGGTCAACTGATTGTTGCTACAGTTCAGGACATGAAGGTTTGAACAACCGTTCAGGATAAGTGTGGAGAGCTTGCTGTTAATGCAATCCAGATTATACAATGCACTGCAATTCTGTAAATTCAGATAAGAAAGTTTATTTTTATTGCTTAGATTGAGATCTTGCGGAATAGATGAATTATGCAGATCCAGATATTCGATATCGGCTCCGGTGTTTATTCCCATATTCAATGGGTTTGCCGAGGCATTCAGCCATTTAAGGGAAGCCAGTGCATTCACATAAGCGCTGTCTAAGTTATTCTGGCTGCAGTCTAAACTCTCAAGCTTATCAAAAGCCGTGATACCGGTTAAAGAAGCAATTGAGGAAGCACTTACGTTAAGACTTTTCACCTGCGAAGCTTCACTCTGCTGGATTTCTCCGTCACCATTGGCATCTACGGCAAAATAATTCCCGGAAAGATTTTTGGCAACTGTATTGGATGGTGACGATGACAGAATTTTCGACTTCAGATGGGCATCCGGAATATTTACCAGTTGTGCGCTGACTACCTGGATCATGAAGATCAGGATGATTAAATAATTTTTTTTCATAAAATATGTATTTTTAAATAAAATGCTTACCATAAATATGGCATCGGCTACCGGAAAAATGATGACCGGTCACCCAGCAAATAATTCTGGTACAAAATTACTCATGTAAGGTTGAATAAGGGGTATCACTTTTATAGAATAATTCCACCTGGTATTGTAGAATATTTTCTACAATTAACGGCCAATTTCACGTCGTAATGCCTGTAAACAGATGTTAATACGGAGGGATAAAACCGCCGATATGAAAAAATGAATCTACCTCACAACTAAAAAATGAACAACACTTTTTATTTATTAAAGATATTTTAAAATCCAGTTCAAACATTCCTCCGGATCCATAATGCTCCATGAATGGGGATGTCTGAAGCCTTCCGGTCTCACTCCCCGGTCATTGACGATAATCAGCTCTGCATTTTTGTGGCCTTTTAATTTTAATAAATTCATCATTGCGGTAATACTCACGGCATTGGTGTCATAAAGATCCCTTCCCCGGTTATTCATTTGCCACATGATGCCAGGTTCCGTGTAGATAAGGACCGGAATAGTCATCAGGTATATCGCATTTCCACCTTCTTTATCACTGTACAAAAACATCGATTCCCTGAGGTAATTTTCCCGGTTCCGGTCTGGATAGCCAATGGCCGCAACCATTTCTTTTATCAAATTTTCAGCTTCATTAACAGCAACTTCAGAATAGTTCCTGTCAATATCCCGGTTCAGCTGGTAATACATTTTTTCATAATCAAGCGGCGGGTCCAGGGCAAAAATGGCCTTCGGGGTAAAATAAGACTGTTTATCCCTCACCGACATTTCAGCATACTTAACAGCCAGCATTCCTCCGTAGGATAAACCTCCGATTACAATTTGATCTTTGGATATCTTGTATTTTTCCACCATATCTTTTGCAATGCGGTCCAGGAATTTCCGCTCGGTTTCCATTTTGAAATCACCGTCTTCAAAACCGGGAAAAACAACAAGTAGATTTTTCGCAACAGCAAGTTCATCCAGGTAAATCTGATTCATCACCTTTTCCGGCGTTTCCCCGCCGCCCGGCAAAACCATGATCAGGCCGGCAGGCTTTCCTTCCGGCACTATTTTATAATAAAAATTCTGAGTGTCCTTAAAAGTAACCTTTTCGGGTTCCTGACTAAAAATCCTGATGGATAAGGTAAGAAAGAGAAAAATAAAAAATTTAATAGTCATTGGTTGTGGTTTGAAATCCATCTATAGAAAAACTGCCCATGACATGAGCAGTTTTTCTATAAAATTGAGTGGGTATTAATTATTTAAGCTGAATTCCTGCTGGCATTAATATTTCCGAACAGTGAACGCGTTACCAGCTTTTTATAGGCTTCTATATTGCCTTCTCCTTTCTGAATTTTCATCAGGGCGTACTGCTGAATACTCAGGAGCGGTAAAACGATTCTTTCACGGATTTTCACAGATTTACGTGACAGCGGGTCTTCCTGCTGCAGCATGTTAAAACCGGTGAGTTCCAGCATGATGTTTTTGGAAAGATTGTATTCGTCAAACAGGATATTCCAGAAAGCACCGAATTTCGGATTGTTTTTAATGTAATAGGTTAACGGGAAATAGGTTTTGTTCATGCTCATCATGGAATTTAGCACCAGTGTTTTAAAGAAATCGGATCCTTTGTACAGTTCCCTTACTTCTTCAAACCTTCCCTGTTCTTTCAGTTGCTTCATGGCAAATCCGAAACCGAAAAACCCGGGAACGTTCTGCTTCAGCTGTGCCCACGATCCCACAAAAGGAATCGCCCGCAGGTCTTCAAACTTCAATTCGTTTCCGGCACCTCTCTTCGACGGACGGCTGCCAATATTGGTTTTTCCGTAATATTCCAGCGTACTCATTTCCTGGAGATATGGCACAAACATGGGATGCGCCTTCAGATCCGAATATTTTTGATAGCTGATTTCCGCAAGTTCGGCAATAAGCGCCCTTTCTTTTTCCGAAAGTTCTTTTTTTGAATTTTTTAAAACATCGTTTTCCACGCCGGCCGTCAGCAGCTGCTCGAAGTTGTATCTGGCCTGCTCTTTATTTCCGAAAATGCTGGTGATCGTCTGCCCCTGGATTGTCAGTTCAATCTTATTATTGGCAATGGTTTTTCCCTGGGAAGCGTAGAAATCGTGGGTTTTTCCGCCGCCTCTTGCCGGCGGGCCGCCTCTTCCGTCAAAAAATACGACTTTGATCCCTTTCTCTTCGGAAAGCCGGGTTAAGACTTCTTTAGCCTTATAAATCTCCCAGTTGGCTTTCAGGTAACCGCCGTCTTTGGTTCCGTCTGAGAACCCAAGCATAATCGTCTGCTGGTTTCCTCTTCTTTCCAGGTGTTGCTGATATACCGGATTTTGGTAAAGCTGCTGCATGACATTTTCAGCATTGGCAAGGCCTTCCATCGTCTCAAACAACGGAACAATATCCATGTTGATCTCTTCTTCCTTATACCCGCAGATTTTGAAAAACGCATAAACATTCATCACATCTTTCACCGCATCGGAATTGGAAATGATATAACGGTTCATTCCCCGCAAACCGTTTTTCTCCTGGATTTCGGAAATCTGTGATACTGTAAGCAACGTGTCTCTTACGATATCCTCGAAATCACCGGTATTTATTTTATCTTTTGCTTCAATTAAAGCATTGAACTTTTCTTCATAAGAAGCCTCCATTTTCCCGGATATTTTTGCAAATACCTCATCAATCACTTTCTGGTGGATCCGGCTGTCCTGGCGGACATCCAGCGTGGCAAAATGGGTCCCGAAAATCTTCACCCGGTCCCTGAAGTTCACCAGCACGTCCAGAAACAGGGAATCGTGTTGTTCAACCAGAATTTTTTCCGCTTCGTCCAGTCTTTTCAGGATATCTTCGGCCTCAATTTTTTCATTCCTGAAAATCGCGGTGTAGAGTTCGGCGCTCAATTGTCCCAAAACTTCCGACACACCTCTGAAACTAAGTCTTCTCCTGACGGATTTCAGGTGGTTGTAATACGCTTTTAAAATGGCAGTCCGCAGTTCTTCCGCTACTCTTTTAGTCACGTCTGCCGTTACGAACGGATTTCCGTCGCGGTCTCCGCCCGGCCAGAATCCCAGCTGAATCAGGTCTTCGTGCAGATGAAAATGACCGTTTCCGAAAGTCGATTTGATCTTGGTAAAAAGTTCGCCGATTGAGTCGTAATACACATATCTCAGGTAATAAATAATACTCAACGCCTCATCGATCGGGGTCGGTTTTTCTTTGTTGACGAAAGGCGTTTTGCCCAACTGCTGCAACAGCATATCGATATTGGTAATGGAGTCCGTGGTGATCGCGTTTCTCAGATCGTGCAGGATCCGTTGTACCGAATTCGGGTAAAACTGGGTCGGGTGCGCGGTAAATACGATCTTCACAGCAAAATCCTTCAGTTTTTCACGAATCTGTTCAAGCTTATGATCCTGGTAAGAACGTTCGTACATATTCGTTACCGTCCCGGTATCGCTTTCCGAGTGAAGGTTCGGGAAGGCCGCATCTTCTATACTATCGAACAAAACCACCTGCCGTTCAATATACTGGATGATCTTGAAAAGCAGTTCGAGCTTCTGCTCTTCGGTCTGCAGATCGGTATGGTTTTTAAAGAATTCCTCGACGATTTCTTCCGGGGTTTTTCCGGCTTCATAGCCTGTTTTGCTTTCTTCACAAAGAAACGGAAGCAGCATCCCGATGTTCGTCATTTTATCATAAGGCAGGCTCATAAACAATGAATTGTAGATCTGGAACTTATTTTCCACGATCTGCCTGAATTTTTCTGCGCGTTGGTCGTGTCTCATGATAACAAATGTAGGGGATTTTGGTTTTAATTCAAATGGAATTCGATCAATTAATTTTAAAAATTAAATCGTTTTGTCTGAATATATCAAAACTTGTTATCTATAAATTAATCATAGAAATTAGTTTTAAATCATATATTCGCAAAAAATTAATTACAAATGAAATTCGGAATCATCTTCTACTCAATACTAGGAATTTTAGCATTAATCATCGGAGTATATCTGCTTCAATATCTTTTATTCCTTTCCGTTATATTTTTTATCGGCACGTTCATCAACGGCGTTTTTATTTACCAAGAATATCAGATACACAAAAGCGATAAAATTGAATATAATGAACATACGCTTACTGATGAAGTAATCATTAAATATTCGCTGCCGGGCAGGATTATCGCCATTGCAACATACAGTATCTTTCTAATTCTCGGCATCTTTTTTATATGCTGCATACGTCCAAAATTCAATTTTATAACCGTGCTTATCTTGGTATTATTAACGGCTTTTATAGTATATTTTATCATTAAAATAATTTCAGAAATCAAAAAAACATCAGCCGTCATTATTTCTATTGATGGAAAAGGGATTCAGGTAAAAGAACATGCAAGATATTTGTGGAATGACATCCAACTCGAAAAAATCACAGTTAAACGTCTGGTGAACCGGGAATCAAAATACGATTACAGACCGGAAATGAATTATCTTTACTTTTTTCATAAAGGTGAAAAAATAGAAATCAATATCGACGATTTCGATATGACGGATTATCAGCTTTCACAGGTTTTGAAGATATTCAGAAGCAGGTTTAGTCAATCAATTAATTTAAAATGAAAATAAAATTTAAGAATCCTGTCATCAGTGCCTTTCTATTTGTCCTAAGCTTCTTTTGCCTCGCTCTGCCTTTTCTTTTTTATCATGCAACTTCTTTTTTGAAAAATGGGGAATATTTATGGTTTTTATATTTTAATGGTGTTTTTATTTTCACCATTGTCTTTATGTTTACCAGAAATTACTTCGAATTGGTACGGGCTGAAATTAATGATCAAAACCTTATCTATTACAATTTTATATTCATCCAGTCCTCTATTCGGATATCAAAAATTAAAGGTTATAAAATAGGTATAAGTGATGACGGAAAAAACTTTATAAGCATTTACGATCAGGATAACAAAAAACTTTTTGTTTTGAAAGAAAATTATTATTCCAATATACCGGAGTTTACAGAAAATATGAAAATTGAAAACATCGGAATAGATTTTACAGCCTTTCAACGAATTATTTTAAGACTTAAAGGGAAAAAATAAAGATAATAAAAATTCATTTTTTACATTTAATAAGTAATTTTACAAATCACACAAAATCAATCCCATGAAAAAACTTTTCCTTTTCCTCATCATAACCTTCCTTTTCACTGCCTGCGGGGAAGACTGCTACAACGCGCCGCAGCCGATCGCTTTTAAGTTGGTGAATACCAACGGAGAAAACCTGATTACTAACGGGACATTGACGAACTATTCCGTGAAGGAGGAAAACCAGAAGACCATCCAGCTCACCAAAACCGATGAGAACCTGCTGATCCTGGAAAATGTAGGGGCTTACAACGGTACAAAAAACTATACCTTTTCTTCCAATGTTAAAAACTTTACCTTTACAATACAGTCGTCGGAGTTTAAAGGCGGATGCGACGGATATCAGATCAACAAGCTTACTTTTACTGGCGTAGGAATTGATGTGAAAGATGAGAACGGCTATTACAAAATTATATTTCAGTAAGTTTTAGCTGTCATTATTTACAAGAATTTGAGAATGAAAACAATATTTCCGGCTTTGTGGTTTTTATCAGGTGTATTATGGGGACAGAAAAATATCCCTGCCGATTTCAAAAGAATCCCGGAAATTTTAGACAATACCGAACTCCTTTATCCTTTTGTTGTTCCGGATAAAAAATATGGCTACTGGTCGGTGCTCCGCAACAATCCTGATCCCGATAAAGCCATTATCTACGAAAGCCAGATGCCGGACCATATGACGTTAAATGATCCCGCACCGGAAAAGGGCTTTTTCCAGAAATGCCTCGGCGAAGATTGTTTCTCTTATCTTTTAGCCTGTGAAAATGGCAGATCCAAGTACTTTTCAGACGAACAGCAGCTCCGGAATTTTATCGGGTTTGTCGATAATCTCCCTGAAGCTATTTTACTTTCCAACACCTACGGCTATATGGTAGATACCGGCAACCCGAAGGGCAGCTCTTACAAAATGGAAGACCAACATATTTTGCTGTATCTGGTAAAACCGAAAAACGACCTGCCAATAAAAGAACCTTTCCTCATTAAGATCTATCGGAAGACCGGAAAACTGGAAGCGAAGAAGATCGGGAGATGATTTTAGGATGGAAGAGGAAAGCTGGATGCTGGATGTTTTTCCGGTCAATATTATGCCTAAAAGGCTATATCAACCTCAAGAAAACCATTATCAAACTCAAATAAGGTGTTAGAAAAATGAAGAGCTTTGGCTTAAGCCTGCATTCACAACTTTCACCTGCTAACTTCCAGCACGCCGCACCCAGCTTCCAGCCTCCAGCAATATTTCCAATAGTTTTCATAAAATGGAATCATTAGAATTTTAGAACTTCTTTAACTGAATTTTCTTTAGACAATGCGTAAATTTGGGCTACATTAAATTTAAGAACAATGCTTAATTTCGAGTTTAAAAATCCAACCAAAATACTTTTCGGAAGAGGGGAAATTGCTAAAATTTCCAAAGAGGTTCCTGAAGATGCCAACGTTTTAATGATTTATGGCGGCGGAAGCATCAAAAACAACGGTGTTTACGATCAGGTAAAAGAGGCTTTGAAAGACCATCAGGTGTACGAATTCGGCGGAGTACCGGCAAATCCGGAATACGAAGTTTTAATTGACGCCCTGAATCTTATCAAAGAAAAAAATATTACTTTCCTTCTTTCGGTAGGCGGCGGTTCCGTGATCGACGGGACAAAATTCCTTTCGGCAGCGGCAAACTATGAGGGTGAACCGTGGGAAATCCTGACCAAGCCCGTAAGGACTTTTGAAGGGGAAGGACTTCCTTTTGGAACCGTTCTGACGCTTCCGGCCACAGGTTCCGAAATGAACTCCGGATACGTAATTTCCAGAAGGGAAACCAACGAAAAATTGTCGACAGGAGGCCCGGGACTTTTCCCGCAGTTTTCGGTGCTGGATCCGGAAGTTGTAAGGTCAATTCCGCCGAGACAGATCGTCAATGGATTAACGGATGCTTATACCCACGTCCTGGAACAATATATGACGGCTCCTTCGTCAGCAGATTTACAGGAAAGAATTGCGGAAAGTATCCTGATCAGCCTACAGGAAACCGCCCCGAAAGTACTGGCCGATGATTTCGATTACGATGCCGCCGGAAATTTTATGTGGTGCTGTACGATGGCCCTTAACGGACTGATCCAGAAAGGCGTGATCACCGACTGGGCCGTGCATGCAATGGGCCACGAGCTGACGGCTTACTTCGGGATCGATCACGCAAGAACCCTCGCAATTATTGCACCTTCCCACTACCGATATAATTTCGAATCTAAGAAAGGAAAACTGGCCCAATACGCAGAAAGGGTTTGGGGAATTAAAGACGGAACAACGGAAGAAAAAGCGGAAGCCGGTATCAGAAAGCTGGAAGAATTTTTTCATAGTCTGAATATCCAGACCAGACTTTCGGAATATACGGAAGAGTACAATGGTACCGCAGAACGCGTAGAAAAAGCATTTACCGAAAGAAACTGGCTCGGCCTTGGAGAATATAAGAAGCTGACCCCTCAGGATGCTTATAAGATTGTGGAGATGAGTTATTAGAAGGTTGGAAGCGGGGTGCCGGGTGCGGGAAGTTTGAGTAAGGATAAAAATTCCGGTAATGAACTTCCGGTATCCGGCACCCTGCTTCCAACCAATTTACCTTTTCTGCAAACATTCGTTTAAAAAACATGGATTTCATTATATATATTTCAAATTTATTTATATTTTAGCATATTGTAAATTTGTAAAAATGAAAAAAACATTACTTTTATTTGCCTTTTCAGCGCTAGCGCTTACTTCTTGTAAAGATGATGATATCCAAGCTTATGAAATGGATATGATGAAAGGCGATTGGAAGATTAGTAAAAAAGAAGTAATATCCGGGAAAGACGATAAGACTGCACTTAATACTGAAGTTCCTACAGGATGCAGTGTTAAGAATAATCTGGAGTTCAGGACAGACTATTATACCTCATTTACCACTTATGGCGGAACGGGAACAGACTGCCAGGTGGCTACGAAGCTTGAAGGAACTTACACTTATAATTCCGACACAAAGGATCTTGTGGTTACCTACAAGAACAACAGCCCGGTAAGTTACCGAATCGTTGTGCTTACCAGCTCGGAAATGAGAATCAAGCAGACCTCGGGCAATATCGATCAGAACGGAGATACAATCGTAGATGCAGAATACATTACCTACAAAAGATAAAAAAGAAACTCCCGAATTTTTCCGGGAGTTTTTTAATAAATGAAACAGAGAATTTAATATATCCTAAAATTATTAAACAATGAAGAAGATATTTTCAGCATTTTTACTGCTTACCTTTGCCCTGTTCTTTTCACAGGAAAAGCCGATGTTCTGGCAGGACATCCAACGTTTTAAACAACTGGATCAGGAAAATCCACCGGCAAAAAATGCCATCCTTTTAGTGGGTAGTTCCTCGTTTACCAAATGGACGGATGTTGCCCGCTACTTCCCGGATAAAACCATCATCAACAGAGGATTCGGCGGATCCAGACTTACGGATCTTAACTATTATGCCAATGATCTCCTGAATCCTTACCAGCCCAAACAGATCATGATCTACTGCGGTGAAAACGATTTTGCGGATAATGATCAATTAAAGGCAGATGTAGTTGTGGACCGGTTTAAAACTTTTTATAAAAAAATCAGGTCTAAATTTCCTAACATCGAAGTGGATTATATTTCGATCAAATATTCCCCGAGCCGCGAAAAGCTGTGGCCGCAAATGAAAGAAGCCAATAAAAAGATCGCTGCCTTTATGAAAAAACAGCCTCGTTCAGCATTTATCGATATTACGAAAGTCATGCAGGACGGCCAAGGAAACGTAAGAAAAGATCTCTTTGTAGAAGATATGCTTCACATGACACCGGAAGGCTACAGGCTCTGGACCTCAGTAATGAAACCTTATATGAAATAAGATGAACAGAGCTGCCCGGAATCTGCCTATTTACAAAAAGGCTGAAGAAATTTATAAAACGGTAACCATTATTACGGATTTGTTTCCGGAAGACAACAATTACCTGCAGAGCATCAAGTCCCATATCCTTGAGGACAGCATGGTGATCCTGGCGAAAATTTCCGGGGCCGAGGCCGTTAAGCTCTATGATATCAAAATGGAAAATGCGGCTATTATCCGTAAAGCGGCAAGGGATATTATGATCAGCGGAAATAATCTTGAAATGTTCGGCTTTGCGGATGCAAAATATTATAAACTGATCCGCAATCTCATTGAAGAATTCCGGGTTTTATTCGTAGACTGGGTAGCCGGATTCGATCCCAAGCATTTTATTGTGGATGATTGGGGGCTATTCAATCCACCCGGTATCACTACTGATTATGTCCAGCGTGACGATGAGCTTGATTTTTTGGATGAAGACCAAGATGATGAGGTATAGATAAAATTAAAGGCTGTTTCATGAGTAATGAGACGGCCTTTTCAATTTAAAAGATAATTGGAAAATTAATTTTGATGAAGTTATTTTTTTTCATTTCTTTGCATCTTTAAAATTAATATAAATCCATGAAAAAGCTATTATTTTTCGCCGTATCGGCAGGTTTCATTTTTACTTCATGCAATAATGACGATGAAGGAGACTCCAACTCGATCGTAGGTACCTGGAGACCTGTAAGCGAAAAAGCCATTTCCGGAAAAAACGGAAATACCCTGTACAACGATCCCCACTCTTCCTGCTACAAAAAGAGTACATTTAATTTTAAATCGAACAACACCGTATCCAGTACGATTTACGATGAAAACTCAAGCGGGAACTGCGAAAATTACGGAACTGATACGTCTCCGTATTCTTATGATCCGGGAAACAAGCAACTTACCGTTGATGGTGAAACCAGCGAAGTGGTAGTCCTGAACAGCAAAGAACTGCATGTTGTGAGTGATTATGATGACGTAAACGGTGACGGCGTTGATGATAAAATTATTCTGGTAATGGCCAGATAACAGAAACACCCGGAAATTTCCGGGTGTTTGCTTTTTATTTCTTTCTTTTCGATTTTGATATGGCTTTCTGCTGCGCCCTGTTGGCTCCGAATTTTTTCGGTGCTTTTCTTTTTGAAGGCCCGCCCCAGTTTTCTTTGGTATTTTTCGCTTTTTTCTCATGGAATGCGCCGCCTCCTTCGCCGATTTTTACCATCGCAGGATTTTTCATAACTACCTGCTCTTCTTCGGAAGCGATCTTTTTAGGGTTGATCTTCACCTCTGAAGGGAAATCGATGTACTGGAGTTCCTTATCCATCAGCAATTCTATATCCAGCGCCAGGGTTTCTTCTTTTTTGGTAACGAAAGTAATGGCCTTACCATCTTTGTCCGCCCTACCCGTTCTACCGATCCTGTGGATGTACTGCTCGGGAATATCAGGGGTCTCAAAGTTGATGACATGGGTAATATCCGAAATATCCAGACCTCTGGCCATAACATCCGTTGTAATCAGGCCTTTGATTTCTTCCTGCTCAAAACGTTTCATCGCTTTCAGCCTGTAGTTCTGGGATTTATTGGAGTGGATGACATCAAACTGTTCAGGGAACAGCTCGTCGATTTTCGTAAACAGAAGATCTGCATTTTTCTTGTTATTGGTGAAAATCAATACCTTGGACATATCGGCGTCCGTTTTCAGCAGATGTTCCAGCAGGTTGATCTTGGTATTGAAATTCTCAACTTTATAGGCCGTCTGCTCGATTTTCTCAAGCGGCGTTCCCGATTTGGCGAGGGAGATTTCAATAGGACCTGCAAAATATGTATCCAGCATTTCGTCTACCGCATCGGTCATGGTTGCGGAAAAAAGGATATTCTGCCTTTTGTCCTTCATCATTTCAAAAATGTGGGTCAGCTGCGGCCTGAAACCAAGGTTCAGCATTTCGTCAAATTCATCAATGATCAGCTTCTGGACTTCTTTCAGGGAAATGGCATTATCAATGGCAAGATCCATTACCCTACCCGGCGTTCCGATCAGGATATCGCATCCGTTATCGAAAAGCAGCTTCTGGGTATTGATGTTTTTACCTCCGTAAATTCCGATCACTCTTGCAGTAAGATTTTCCGTTAGCTTTTCTACGACTTCCGTTACCTGAACCACAAGTTCCCTTGTAGGAACCAACACCAATACCGTGGGATTCCCGGATTTGTTGTATTTCCAGGTTTTCAATACCGGTAACAGATAAGCCAATGTTTTTCCGGTTCCGGTTTGGGCAATACCCATGACGTCGCGTCCGGAAAGAATCGGCCCGATACTCTTCTCCTGGATCGGAGTAGGTTCAAATAAATTCAGGTCTGCTAAAACATCAAGGATTTTAACCGGCAGGTCAAAGTCTGCAAAAGTGAGTTGTTCCATTCTGCAAAGATAGACATTTAATTTTTTAAAGTTTAAAAATCTAAACTGCACTGACTGTGCAGATTTATTTAGACCAAAGTTATGATTTTCGATGATGCTTAAATTAAAGATTTACGAAATAGCACACCTTTGGCGTGCATCTCATTCACCGTTACTATTGCTACACAGATAGTATTCCTACGGAATATAGATTTTTAGGGTTGATCTTAAATTGGGTTTAAACTTTAAATTTAAAATTAATCATGCAGATTTTGCAGATTGCGCAGATTTCATCTTGAAGGCTAAGAATATCATCACTAATTCATCTCTTCTAAAAAATAAGTAATAGCACATTCCCGTCATTCATCGTTGCCGTTAAAACAGGTTTGCTCCGGAGGAGCAATATCTGTGTAGTTAAAGTTATAACAGAACTCCAGCGGAGTTCTATCTTTTTTATAGCCGATATTGAGATAACACACCTACGGCGTGCTTCTCATGCTTCCTTTATAATTGCTACACAGATAGTATTCCTACGGAATATGGACTTTTAAAATTGATGTTAACATTTCATTTTAAACAATGCATAATCAAATCAAACCGATGCGTCATTTATTTCCTCGTAATCCTCAGCAAAATCACAATGATTAAAAATACGGAAAAAATAAAACCCAGTACCGCTACCAAAGACAGTTCGCCAATCCTCGGGCCCGCTTCCGAGACAAAAACGATGGCGGTGGCAATGATGTTTGCACCTAAAACCATCGCCAATATCAGGTTAACAATGCTGGATTTGATCAGCTGGTTGGTTTTTTCAATATTTTTGATCTCGCTGGAAACGGTAAATTTATTTTCATCCAGCTTCTGCAAAACGGAGCGCAGCTCTTTCGGGATTTCATCTACATTATCGGTAAACATCAGCATCCGGTCCATTCCCGTTTTCATCAGGTTTTTGGGACTGATTTTTTTGACAAATATTTTCCTGGTGTAAGGATGAAGGCTTTTAACCACATCAAGATCCGGATTAATCGTTCTTCCTACCCCTTCGATCAGGCCGATTCCTTTAAACAAAAGGTAAAAATAATCCGGCATGTACAAACGGTTGTCTTTCAGGACATCTTTCATTTTATTGATAATCGCCTGGGGGTTGATCTCTTTTAATGAGGTACTGTGAACAAAGTTCAGGATATCCTCAACATCGGCCTCAAATCTCTTTTCATCCGGGATCTGATAGCTCACTGCCATTTTCTTAAGATAGCGGACAATTTTATGCGGGTTTTTCGCAACGAAACTTACAATGAGGTTTTCCAGGATTTCCTTATCATTCGGCGGAATCTTTCCGACAGCCCCAAAATCGATGAACACCACTTTTCCGTCTTTTTTTACCAGAATATTCCCGGCATGCGGATCGGCATGGAAAAACCCGTAGTCCAGGATCTGCGAAACGAAAAGCCTTAAACCGGTTTCGGAAATATACACCGGATCAATGTCATATTCTAAAAGCGTCTTGGTATCTGTCACTTTAATCCCGTCGATAAATTCCATACAAAGAACATTGTTGTTGGAATAATCTTCATAGACTTTCGGAACGTACGTCTCTTTGCTGTTCTTAAAGTTCCTTCTGAACTGCAGGATATTTTCTTTTTCATTGATTAAAGAAACTTCTTCCAGTAAAGATTTCTCAAAAGTGGAAATCGCCTGCTTCAGATTCAGCTTCTCACCAATTTCTGAATAAGAGGATACCAGTTTTTCCAGATCCTTGATCAGCAGCAGATCATCTTCGATCAATGTCTGTACATCGGGTTTTTTAATTTTTAAAATAACGTCTGTTCCATCAGCGAGGACGGCTTTGTACACCTGTGCGATGGATGCTGTTGCGAGCGGCTTTTTTTTTATTTCAGAAAAGTGGTTCTGAACACTGATATTGAATTCGTTTTCCAGGATTTCTTCCACATTCATTTCTACCGTTTCCACTTTATCCTGAAGTTTCTGCAGTTCCTGGATAAGTTCCGGAGGAAGCAGATCTTCCCGGTTGCTGAAGGTCTGCCCCAATTTTACAAAGGTAGGCCCCAGCTCTTCCAGTACCAGCCGAATTCTTTCGTAGACCGTGCCTTTGGAAATAACTTCATCCGGATTTACGGGAATATCAGCTTTGTTTCCGCTGTTCATCCTTGCCAGCATATCTTTAAAGCCGTATTTGCTTAATACGGAAATGAGCCTGGCCGATCTTTTTAGTTTTCTTTGCTGCTTATCAAACATATTCCTGAAATATAGGTGCAATTTAATTCAAAAATTATTCCCTGCTGAACTTAGAGCCTGCTTAAATTTACCTTTTATATTTTAACATTAAGAATTTAAGGTATTTTAAATCAATGTCTAGGTTGCCTGGCCATATTCACCTTAAATCAACCGAAATCATCGTATTAAAATGAAGAAAAAACAAAGTTTATTTAATTCAGAAAATTAAGAGGAAGTGATCGATAGTTTGTCGGATCAAAATTTAGACAGGCTCTTAAATTTTTGTAGCAAATGTTAAATAAAATGTAATTATTTTCTGCAATGGAGATTATGTCCTGATTTTCTTTAACTTTACATTCACCAAACAGTGAAACTAACCTATAAAATTATTAAAATGAAAAATTTAAAAAAAGTATCAAGATCGGAGATGAAAAGTATTTCAGGAGGCGGACCTTTCGTCAACTGCTCAAACAAATGCTGTCCTGATGACGGAAGACCGAGATGTCCGAGATTAATCTGCCCGGCCGTAGTTTGTCCGCAGGTACTGTAATCCCCACGCAGCTTAAAACAAAAACGGAATGCAAATATGCGTTCCGTTTTTTATTAGCTAAAACACAGGTATAGTAGATTCTTGTAAGGTTAATCATCCCCTAGAAAAGAAGAGTACACCAATATTTAAAAATCTTTGATTTTTAATCTTATGTGTTCTGAAGTATTTTCATAGTCTGGATTTCAGATCTAGTGTTTCTAATGTGTTCATGCTTTAATTCTGTTTACTTTTTAGCTAAAAGATCAGAAATTACTTGAAATAATACCTTTTTGAATTTTAAAATTCCGAATGTAAAGCCAATAGCAAAAACATAATGGCTATCTGCTACTTACGCATTATTTCAGGTAGGTTTCATATAAATCTTTCCGGCGGTCTTTCATGACCTGAACAGAGCCGTGATGGTGAAGGTCTTTCAGCAGGTTCAAATCCACATCAACAATCAGGGTCATTTCCGTATTCGGGGTAGCTTCTCCTTTGACGGCATTCGATGGAAAGGCGAAATCAGACGGTGTAAATACGGCCGCCTGCCCAAATTGGATGTCCATATTGTTTACCCCCGGAAGGTTTCCGACACAGCCTGCTATGGCTACATAACATTCATTTTCGATTGCTCTCGCAGCCGCACAGTGGCGTACCCGTGTGTACGCATTCTGGGTATCGGTAAGGTAAGGTACGAACAGGATTTTCATGCCCTGGTCGGCCAGGATTCTCGGAAGTTCCGGAAACTCCACATCATAACAGATTACCAAGCCGATTTTTCCGCAATCCGTATCAAAAACACGGATTTCGTTTCCGCCTTTCATGCCGTAATATTTCCTCTCGTTCGGGGTGATGTGGACCTTTCGGTACTCGTCTACCCTGCCGTCACGGTGAAGGAGATAACTGACGTTATACAAGTCGTTGTTTTCAAAAACCGGCATGCTTCCGGAGATGATGTTCACGTTATAACTAATGGCCAGATCCGAGATTTTCATTCTGATTTCTTCTGTAAGCTTGGCCAGCTCAATCATACTGTCCCTTTCTGAAAGTTTATTAAACGGTGCCAGTAAAGGAGTGTTGAATAATTCAGGGAAGAGTACGAAATCGGCTTTGTAATCCCCCATCACGTTCACGAAGAATTCTACCTGTTCATAAAAGGCATCGATGTCCTTGAAATGCCGCATCTGCCACTGCACCAGTCCGAGCCGGATGATGCTGTCCTGCATTGTTGTTGTCTTCTTGCTGTAGTAAATATTATTCCACTGCAGGAGTACGGCATTTTCGCGGGAAGATTCATCTTCAGGAAGGTACCCTTTCAGCACCTTGATCGGCAGGAAATTATTGGAAAGCTGGAACGAAAGTACCGGATCATAAATTTCCTTATCACGGACTTTCCGGATGTATTCCCTTGGTGAAAGATCGGTGTGCTTATGATAATTCGGTATTCTGCCTCCCAGGATAATCGACCGCAGATTCAGCAGTTCGCAAAGTTCTTTCCGGGCATCATACAGCCTTCTTCCCAAACGCAGCTCCCTGAACTCCGGATCTACAAAAACTTCAATTCCATACAGGACATTTCCCGTAGAAATATGGGTATTGAAGGTGTAATTTCCCGTAATATCGCTGTACGTATGGTCATCACCGAATTCATCGTAGTTGACAATGATGGATAAGGCCACGGCAGCCAGTTTCCCGTCTACCGTAATGCAGATTTGCCCTTTCTGGAACATGGTCGTCAGCTTTTCAATGCTTCTCCTGGACCAGACGTATTCCGACATTTGCGGATAAGCCCTCTTCATGGTCTCTACCAGTTCCGGATAATCGGCTACGGTGAGCGCTCTTGTTTCTATTTGCATCTGATGTAATTTTGTTTAAATGTAGGCAATTTTTAAGTAAATAAAGATGGATAGGAATACGAAAATGGATAGGATCAATTGGCACTTCCGGGCATACTCATCTCTGAAATACGGCTAAGATCCACAGAATCATTGGCCATATCGTATTTTACATACATGATCTTCCACTTCTGCTTCATTGCCTCTTCCATTGACGGATAATGGTCTTTAATTATAAAATGTTCTTTCATCCGGTTAAAATCCTTATAATCCAGCTGAAAAATATCTTTAAGCTTTTCAGATACCAGAAATTCGTAACCCTTATATTTGAAATACCCGTATCTGCCATTTTCAAGATCATCTTCCCTTTTAAAAAAATTCTCTTTTACAACAACAGGCTTATTATTGGTAAATAAAATCTCCGCTTTTTTTTCTTTCGGAATTGATATTCCTGAAACCATGATGAATTTTTCCGGGTTTCCATTTCCCAGATCTTCAACGAATTTATCAATCTGTGCCGTTATTTTCTTATTCCTGACAATGTCATTTATTTCAGGATCTTTCTGACAGCCAAACCACAGTAATACGATTATAACGGCAATGATATTTTTCATGTATGAATTTTTAATTTCATAAATGTAAGAAATTCAAACCAGACGGCATGGGACTTCGAGGTCTTCCGTAAGATAATAGCTGCAGCATAACCGGTGGTAGCCGTCGGCGATAATCAGCTTTTCATGATTGCCACGGACCAGAAGAATAGGAGAAAGCTTCTTGCTGTTCTTTACTTTTTTAAGGTTTTCCTTTACATGGATGTTGTCTTTCGGGAGCAGAGGCAGACTACTCGCCCGGAAAATATCTTTCGATTTCTTTTGAATTGTTTTTGCCTGCTGCAGTTTCTGAACGAATGTGGCCGCGGTTTCAGGTTCAAAGATCAGTTCAAGATAATCCTGAGCGGCGGGAAAGTCGTGGTCTTCAGGCTCAGGCAGCCAGATGTTACTGTACTGAGCGGCTTTTTGTTTGGTATTCATCGTATGCCGTGTTAAAATTGGTAAGCGTGGATTCTGGTGTCGTTCATCATCTGGTTGATAAGTTGCTGATGGCTATTGATGTTACCCATGATTTTCCAGGTGGTAGAAAAGCCATTGGCATCATAACGCTGGCGGACCAGGGAGAACTTCAGGCTGTAACGGTTAAAAAGGGTTTCACAATATTCAAGATCGTTCTGATCCAGGGTGGTAATCGAATATTCCCTGATCTTATGACGGTTGTCGATGAAATCCTGAAAATAAGAAAGAAAAGTGAGGATCAGCAAAACAAGCGCTACTCCCAACAATGCCAGGTAAATATGTCCGGAACCGATGCACATTCCCAGAGAAGCGGTTGCCCAGATGGTGGTTGCCGTCGTAATGCCGCCGATTTTATTATCATCCTTGAAGATAACGCCGGCCCCAAGAAATCCGATTCCGGTTACGATATTCGCCGCCAGCCTGTCCGGGTTGGCAATACCGATTTTCAGGGAAAGGATGGTAAAAAGGCAGGAACCGAAACTGATCAGGATGAACGTTCTTAATCCTGCGGATTTGTTGCGATATTCTCTTTCAGCTCCGATCAGGAGGCCGATGATAACGGAGATAACAATAAGTAACAGATCATTTCCGGTAGTCCACGTTCCGATTATTTTCATGAGGTAATTAATATCAAAAATATAAAATAATGGGGTACGGAGTTGAATTGCGTTATTAAAATTTGATTAAATATAACGGGCTGGAAGATGGGTGCTGGAGGCTGGAAGTTTTATAATCGAATACAGTCATATGCAAATCAAAAGCATTATGTATGTCTTATACGAACAATTATTTTTTAAACCTGCTTCTATTTTCAAACGTTCTATGTTAACTTGCAAATAAATATGCTAAAAAATTAATTGCCTACTTGTAAATAGTTTTTCTGATAAGGTATTTTGTTTCGCATTATTCCAAAGCATTGTCTGAGTAATTTATTACATACAGCAATCAATGCGACTTTTTTGGATTTATTTTTCGACAAAATTCTTTCATATAGTTCCCTACATTGGCTGTTAAATCTCATAGCTGTCCAAGAACACACATATAAAATGCTTCGTACATGCTTTTTTGTGGTCCTACATTTGCCAAGACTTTTCTTTTTGGTTCCTGATTCATAAAGACGAGGAGCTACTCCAAAGTATTTGGATATTTGTTTAGCATTGGCGAAATTTTTAAATCCATTGGTGGCTACCAGCAACAGTAAAGCCGTTTTTTCTCCAATGCCCGAAATACTACTTAATAAATCTACATCTCGCTTTAATTCTTCATCCTGAAGTCTTGACATCCGTGAGATTACTTTTTCTATCTCGCAGTCATGATTCCTGATAAGTCTTTCATAATGTTTTATCGTTTCCTTGCTACACATTGCTTTTTGTTGAAGAGCCTTAAGCTTAAGACCATACTTTTTTTTCGCCTGTTCCAGATCATGCCAAAGATTTAATTCCTGATCAAGATATTCCAAAGTCTTACTTTTAGGAGTATACGGTCTAAATTCTACCTGTTCACCATACTCCCGAATCAGTCTGGAATCTTCAGCATCAGTCTTACTGATATGATTCTTTAATTCGCCATATCTTTTTATACTTACTGGATTTACCATACTTACTTCGAAACCCAATTCATGGGAAAAATATAAAATCTTGCTGCTATAAGCACCTGTGGCCTCTACTATAATCTTATATTCTTCTTTATCAAAAAAATTAAGATTACCTAAAATATCTTTTCTAAGATTAGGAATATTACGTGTTATTATTACTCCCTCTGAATCCTTGTAATTAAGAGTAAGCATTTTCAAGCTAACATCTACTCCAATTACTTTTTTCTCTAAATTTGCCATAAGAGTTTTCTTTATTTATTGGAAATCTGTTTTCCTGTAACCAACGTGGTAAGAGAATTTTACCTAAACAGCGTTCTATTCGGTTTTTAGAAAACAAGGAATAGGGATGGAGCGTTTAAATCGATATCGTAAGTATCAGCGCAAAGGCTATCTGTTTCCTATTCCTTTTTCCAAAAGTTATTCTTAAAATTAAGTCTTTCTGATTTATTACAAACTTACCACGCAAAGTTTATTTTTCATACTGTATTATGTCAGCTGGCAAAGAAAGGATCAGTAAACTGATCTGATGAAGCGTATGCATAATCAATATGCTTTATCAGTAAAAATGCCGCTTTTCCTCTGTTCTTTAATCTATTAATGACGATCAGGTTTTGTATTTTAAGAAGTAACACTCTTGAGCATCTGTGAAAATTTATGGTGTTGAATTAAACCTGACGGGTTTTTGGAAACCCGTAAGGTTGGATTGGTGTCTGTAAAATAAAAAAAACCTCCCTTCCGGGAGGCCAAAAAAACACAAATGATGAAAAAAAATTATTTCGAAGTACAAAGGTATTCCGAAGAAATTTATTCTTTTATGAGTATAATCAATCTCGTTAAATTACTCCCACTCGATGGTTGCAGGCGGTTTACTTGAAATGTCATAGGCGACTCTATTGATTCCTCTTACCTCGTTAATGATCCTGCTTGAAACAGTATCTAAAAATTCATAAGGAAGCCTGCTCCAGGTCGCCGTCATGAAATCGATAGTATTTGCTGAACGGACAACCGCCGTATATTCGTACGTTCTCTCGTCTCCCATTACGCCTACGGATTTTACCGGAAGCAATACCACGAAAGCCTGGGAAACTTTCTCGTACAAATCGTTTTTGTACAATTCTTCGATGAAAATATCATCGGCTTCCTGCAGTATTCTTACTTTTTCAGCGTCTACGGCTCCGAGTATCCTGATACCCAATCCGGGACCCGGGAAAGGGTGACGATGTACCAGATGATGAGGAATACCCAGTTCTTCCCCTACTTTTCTTACTTCATCTTTGAAGAGTTCTCTTAAAGGCTCCAGCAGCTCGAATTCCATTTCTTCCGGAAGACCGCCTACGTTGTGGTGGGATTTGATTACGGCAGACGGCCCGTTCACCGACTGGCTTTCGATCACATCCGGGTAAATGGTCCCTTGTGCAAGGAATTTAGCCCCTTCAATTTTATGGGATTCTTCGTCGAAGACATGGATGAATTCGTTTCCGATGATCTTTCTTTTGGCTTCAGGATCGTCAACACCGGCCAGCTTGGATAAAAATCTTTCGGAAGCATCTACCAGCTTGATGTTCATGTGGAAATGCTCTCCGTAATTATCCATTACCTTTTTACTTTCGTCTTTTCTCAATAACCCGGTATCTACGAAAATACACGTCAGCTGATCTCCGATGGCTCTGTGTATTAACACAGCAGCTACCGAGGAATCTACTCCACCGGAAAGACCAAGGATCACTTTCTGATCGCCTACTCTTTCACGGATTTCGGCTACGGTTTTGTCGATATAGTTGGTCAGTTTCCAGTTTTTCTCTGCATCACAGATTCCAAAAACGAAGTTTTCCAACATTTTGCCGCCTTCTTCGGTGTGGGAAACTTCCGGATGGAACTGTACACAATAGATTTTCTTTTCTTCGTTGGAAATGGAAGCGATAACACCGGATTTTGCATTTAAATCAAACCCTGCAGGCAGCTGTCCCACTTCGTCGAAATGGCTCATCCAAACTACGGAATTATTGGTTATGCCTTTTAATAAAGAAGATTCTTTTACGATTTCCAGGTGGGCTTTTCCGTATTCCCCTTTTACGCCTTTGTGCACTTTTCCGCCCAAAAGGTGCGCGGTAAGCTGCATCCCGTAACAGATTCCCAATACCGGGATTCCCTGTTCGTACAACTCTTTTTCTACAAGGTGGGCATTTTCTGCGTTTACGGAGCTTGGTCCTCCGGAAAGGATGATTCCTTTCGGCTGTTTTTCAAGGATGGTTTCCAGAGGGGTGTTGAATGGTAAAATTTCGGAGTATACGCCCATTTCACGGATTCTGCGTCCGATCAGCTGGTTGTATTGGGATCCGAAATCCAATATGATAATACCGTTGTTCATTTTTATAATTGATGAATAATGATTGATAATTAATGTTTAAACGGGCTAAAGCCCCTATTGATGAAAAATGACTGCCGTTTCTGCAAAGACCACTGCCCCAGCCCTGATAGGAGCGGTTACCCCACAGCGGGCCGGCAAGGCCGGGGCGCGAGGAGTATGAGCGGATAGCAGGTTCCCGGCTCCTTAAAAAAAAGCCCCGAAAAATCAGGGCATTATTTTTAAAACTTTCCGATGTCTTCTCTGTAGAAGCCGTAATCGAAATGTACGTGACCAGCGTCTTCGTATACTTTTTTGCGGGCATCTTCGTACGTAGCTCCGGTAGCCACGATGTTCAGTACCCTTCCGCCGTTGGAAACCACTTTGTCTCCTTTGCGGATGGCTCCTGCGTATAAAAGTTTGCTGTATTTCAGACGGTCTTCACCTACGATTTCAAAGCCTGTCTCAATATTTCTAGGGTAACCTCCTGAGCACATTACCAGACAAACGGCTTTTTCATCCTTGAATTTGAGTTCGATGTCTTTTCCTTCCATACAATCCTGGATCACATCCAATAGGTTGTTTTCCATCAAAGCCATCAGAACCTGAGTTTCAGGATCCCCGAATCTCATGTTATATTCAAGAAGGTACGCTCCTTTTTTGGTCACCATCAGTCCGAAGAAAATGATTCCTTTGAAGCTAAATCCTTCCGCTTTCAGTCCGTTAACGGTCGTTTCCAGAATATTCTTTTCAAAATCCGCGTAGTGTTCCTGGGTGAATTCAGGGCTTGGTGCTACACATCCCATTCCTCCGGTGTTGTGGCCGGTATCCCCGTTACCTGCTTTTTTGTAATCTTTGGCAGCGATACATGGGAACAATTTATTTCCGTTGGAGAAAGCAATAATGGAAGCTTCAAAACCGTCAAGGAATTCTTCGATTACCAGTCTGATTCCTGCGTCTCCGTAGATTCTCTTGATCATGAAATCGTGGATGGTTGCTTCCGCTTCCTCACGGGTATCGCAGATCACCACGCCCTTTCCTCCGGCAAGGCCGCTGGCTTTTACCACCAACGGATATTCGTGATCCTGCACATAGGAAATGGCGTCATTGTATGAATCAAATACTTTGGCCGTAGCGGTTTTGATACCATAGGTCTGCATGAATTTCTTGGAAAATGCCTTACTTCCTTCGAGGCTGGCCACTTTCTGGTTCGGGCCGAACACTTTAAGGTCGTGCTTTTTAAATTCATCCCGGATCCCTGCAACCAGAGGAGCTTCCGGACCTACGATGGTAAGGTCTACTTTTTCCTTGATGGCAAAATCCCTGAGATCTTTAATATCGGGTATGTTAACGTTTTGTCCTATAACATCTGTCGTCGCATTTCCGTTAGCAAAAAACATTTTTGTAATTCTCGGGTCATTCTGAAGCTTTACTGCCAAAGCAGATTCTCTTCCCCCTTCACCTATGATTAATATTCTCATACTTTATTTAATTAACTCGTCTATAATTTACAAATATATCATTTTGGACGGTATAAATACAATCCAGACTTATTTTTAATTCTATTTTAATTAGTGTAAAAAGTGTCTTATTCCAGTGAACATCATAGGAATGTTGTGCTCATTGGCTGCATCGATGCTATCCTGATCTTTTACGCTTCCTCCAGGCTGGATGATAGCCGTGATTCCTTCCTGCGCGCAGAAATCCACGACATCACGGAATGGGAAAAAAGCGTCTGAAGCTAAAACAAGGGCACCTGAGAATTTCTCTTTCGCTCTTTCAATCGCCTGCTGGGTCGCCCAAATCCGGTTCACCTGTCCGCCACCGATCCCGAAAGCCTGGATTCCGTTGGATACCACGATCGCATTGGATTTTACATATTTTACCACTCTCTGGGAAAACAGCAATGCTTTTCTTTGCTCTTCAGTAGGCTGGGTTTCAGTCACTACTTTGATATCGTCTGAGAAAATGCTGTCGTTGTCCTGAACCAGGATTCCGCCATCGATCTTTACCCAAGTCTGCTTATCGGAAACCGGGTTAACGATTTTAATGATTCTTAAGTTTTTCTTCTTTCTTAAAACTTCAAGGGCTTCCTCATCAAATTCGGGAGCCATTACGATTTCAAGGAACGTTTTGTTCAGTTCTTCTGCTGTTGCCGCATCGATTTTGTAGTTCATTGCAACAATTCCGCCAAAGATGGAAACCGGGTCGCATTCGAACGTTTTCTGATAGGTTTCAAGGGCTGAAGTTCCGATCGCCACTCCACAAGGAGTAGAATGCTTAACGGCGCAACAAGCCATTTCTTCTTTAAATTCCGTAACCACTTTCCAGCAAAGGTCCATATCTCTTAAATTATTAAAAGACAATTCCTTACCACCTAGCTGTTCAAAATCCTTCATCGCTCCGTTCTCGAAAGTAGAAATGTAGTAAGCAGCCGTCTGATGCGGGTTTTCACCGTATCTCAGATCGGAAACTTTTTTGTAGGAAGCATTCAGATAAGCAGGATATTCTTCATCAAGCAGCATTCTTGAGATCGCCGCGTCATAAGCCGAAGTAAGGTTGAATACTTTTCCTGCCAGCTTTTTACGGGTTTCGATGTAGGTATCGCCGTTCTGTTCCATTTCTGCCTGTACAGCAGCATAATCTTCCACATCGGTAATTACCGTTACGGAATCAAAGTTCTTCGCCGCAGAACGAAGCATGGAAGGACCGCCGATGTCGATAAATTCTACCTTTTCGTGAAGAGAAATGTCTTTGTTTACATTCTCAAAGAAAGGATACAGATTTACGATCACCATGTCGATCAGCCCGATTCCGTGTTCCTGAACAGTGTTCATGTGTTCTTCGTTGGAACGCACGGCCAACAGCCCGCCGTGTACTTTCGGGTGAAGGGTCTTCACTCTTCCGTCCAGCATTTCAGGGAAATCGGTTACTTCATCAATCTGAATGGGATTTAAACCAGCGTCTTTCAAATGTTTGAACGTTCCTCCCGTAGAAATCAATTCATAATTCCGGGCTTCGAGAAACTGTGCAAATTCGGTTAATCCGCTTTTGTCAGAAACACTGATTAAAACTCTCTTTTTACTCATTTTACTTTCGATTTTTTACTTTTTACAGCTATTTCAAACTGTAGACCGGTTCTTTCACCTCCGGTCTTTATTTTTACTTAGATTTTTACTTGTTTGAGCACTTTGTTAAATGCTACTGCCGGGATCACTCACTAACCACCCCGTCAAAAATTCTTTCTGAATTTTTGCCACCCCTCCAAGGGAGGGGAATTTTCTTTATTACCCGTTGCCCAATACTTTGTTGATGGCTTGCGGGAAGATCTCGTATTCTACCTGGTGGACTTTCTGAGCAACAGTTTCCGCGGTATCTTCTTCCGTTACCGGAAATGATTTCTGAAGGATGGCTTCCCCTTCATCGATTCCGGGTGTTACAAAATGTACGGTGGCACCGCTTTCTTTTTCCTTTGCTTCAATCACCGCTTCATGAACATGGTGCCCCCACATTCCTTTTCCTCCGAATTTCGGAAGCAGTGCAGGATGGATATTGATGATCTTTCCGGTCCAGTTTTCACAGAATTCAGGCTTTAGAATGGATAAAAAGCCGGCCAATATGATGAGATCCGTACTTTCAGGAATAACTTTTGCCAGTTCGCTGCTGAAATTCTTTCCTCTCGGAATAAGAACATTTTCTATATTATGTCTTTTTGCCCTTTCCAGTCCGAAACATTCCCTGTCAGCTACTACCAAAGATACTTTTGCATTGGGGATTTCCCCGCTGTCGATGGTATCGATGATCCGCTGAAGATTGGTTCCTGAACCTGAAACGAGTACAACAATGTTTTTCATAATTATAATGTAACCATATATCAGTATACCAACGTAACAATGTTTAAGATTGTTAAATTGCTACATTGTTATATTGGTAGATTTATATTGAAAGATTGATCTTTTCGTTTCCTTCGGTAATTTCCCCGATTTCATAGGCGTCGTCCAGAAGATGAAGGACTTTTTCCGCATGTTCCGTATCTACGACCAAGATCATCCCTACCCCCATGTTGAAGGTTCCGAACATTTCTTCGCGTGCTACGCCGCCTCTTTTTTCAAGTTCCAGCATGATGCCAGGAATTCTGATTTTTGAAGCATCGATGGAAGCACATAAACCGTCGGCGATAATTCTAGGAATATTTTCGTACAATCCTCCGCCGGTGATGTGGGCAATTCCTGCTACTTTCACTTCTTCAAGGATTTTGTGGATGTCTTTGTAATATAATTTAGTAGGTACTAAAAGCGTTTCGTATAATGGTTTGCCTTCAAATTCTTCATTGAAGTCCGGGAAGACTTTTCTTACGAGGGAGAATCCGTTGGAGTGGAATCCTGAGCTTGGCAAAGCAATGATTTTATCTCCTGCTTTGATCTGGGAACCATCAATGATTTCATCTTTTTCAACAATCCCTACGCAGAATCCGGCAACATCGTAATCTCCGGGCTGGTACATTCCCGGCATTTCAGCCGTTTCACCGCCGATCAGGGCACAGTTGTTGTCTTTACAGGCATTTACCATTCCCAGGACGATTTCCGCAGCAATTTCGGAATCCAGTTTTCCGCAAGCCAGGTAATCGAGGAAGAATAAAGGTTTTGCCCCGTGGCAAAGGATATCATTGGCACACATTGCAAAACAGTCTACCCCGATGGAGTCGTATTTTTTGGAATCCAAGGCTACTTTAAGCTTTGTTCCTACACCATCGGTTCCTGAAACCAACACCGGGTTTTTATACCCTCCGATTTCATAGAAAGCTCCGAAACTTCCCAAATGGTTCAGTACATTGGAATTGTGTGTTTCGCCCACCGCCTTTTTAATCTTGTCAACGGTTTTGTATCCTTCTTCTTTGTCTACGCCTGCTGATTTGTACGTGTTGCTCATGCTTAATAATTTAACAATGTATCAATCTAACCGATGTAACAATAAAAGCCTGGCCGGCAAACTGGTATATTGATCAGTCGATACTTTTATTTCTAAATTTTATTTTAAATTTTGAAAACAAAAAAGCCGACAATCTTAGTAGATTATCGGCCGTTGTTTTATCTCAGAATTTCAGAGCCCACAATATTCCCTTTCTCGGAGAAACATTCTTTAAAAGTGGTCTGAATTTTCATCTTTTTTCTTTTTGCAAAGATATTAATTTTATATTAATTTTCAAACCTATTTTTCAAGGATCGATTCCAGTGTCGAAATCTTCTCCAATTTTTCTTTCAACTCGTTGTCTTTCTCTTCATTGGAAACTTTCTGAGCTGTTTTATCAAAATTATCATTGAAAAACGGAAGCGTAAATGTATCTACGATATTTCCACCATGCAAAGGGAAACGCTTGGCCGCCGCCTCCAAAACGCCCAATCCGCCTCTTCCTCCGGGAGCGGTAGCCATCAGCAGCATCGGCTTTTCATTCCATACCGCTCTGTCCTTGATCCGGGAAGTCCAGTCGAACACATTTTTAAAAGCGGTGGAATAGGTTCCATTGTGCTCGGAAAGAGAAACCAGAAGAATATCCGCCGCATCTATTTTGGCAGCAAAATCTTTTGCTTCCTGCGGAACTCCGCTTTCCACTTCGCGCTGATGCTTGTAGATCGGCATTTCAAATAAGTTCATATCTACGGTTTCCACCTCAGCATTCGGCACTAAGGATGCAGCGTAAGTCACTAAAAGTTTATTGATGGACGTATCGGAATTGCTTCCTGCAATAGCTAATATTTTCATTGTTTTATCTGTTGGGTAAGTTTGTTTGTTTTTATTGCCGCAAAGATCGGAAGATTTTTGGGAAATGGAGTGTTTTCAGATATAGATTATTATTAAACTTCTTATTGATTGCATGATATTAATTTAAAACGAAGCCCGCAAAGATTCTTTATTACTGCTAACTCCTTTTAAGTCCGCAAAGGACAAAGACCATAATAGTTTTAAATCATTATTCTAAAAACAAAGGCCGATTAAGGATTTTACTCTTGAGTTATTACTTTAAATAGTCCGGTAATTCCATCGGAACTTCCATCAGAAGGATTTCGGTATCTTCCACGGCTTCAATGTTGAAGCTTTGGGTATCCCAGATTCCCAAACCGTCTCTTTCATTCAGGATCCGGTCTCCTACTTTTGCGCTTCCTTTGAGAACAAAAGCATATACTCCGTTCTCTTTTTTATTCAGCGTGTAGTTTTTGCCGTTTCCTTTGGTGAAATTGGCCAGGCTGAACCATGCATCCTGATGGATCCATACCCCGTCATCGTTTTTATTTGGAGACAGGATCTGTTGAAACCCGTTAATCTTTTCTCCTTCTTTAATACTTTTCTGGTCATATCTCGGCTCTACGCCTACTTCTCTAGGAAATACCCAAATCTGCAGGAATTTTACTGCCTGGTCTTTGTTCTTGTTGTACTCGCTGTGCATTACTCCGGTTCCGGCACTCATCACCTGGATTTCCCCTTTCCTGATGACCGCGGTTGTTCCCATTGAATCTTTATGCTCCAGGTCGCCTTCCAATGGAATGGAAATAATCTCCATATCCCGGTGCGGATGCGTTCCAAAACCCATTCCCTGGGTTACGGTATCGTCATTCAATACCCTTAATACGCCGAAGTTCATCCGGTCCTGATTCTGATAGCCTGCAAAGCTGAAGGTATGGTAACTGTTCAGCCATCCGTGGTTGGCATGTCCTCTGGTGTCTGCTTTGTGATATACTGTTTTCATATCGTGATTATTTATAGTACAAAGGTACTTTGGTAAACGTGGGAAAGTGTTGATGTAGGGTAAGAAAGGAGGAAGGGTTCAAGATTCTAGTTTTCAGGTTTAAGGTTTAAAGTTCAAAGTTTAAAGGTTCATTGAATTGATTTACTTTAATACTTTTATGATTGATTATGATCCGGTTATAAACCTTCAAGGTTTTGGAAACCTTGAAGGTTTGTTGGAGGTCAAAAGCTTATATGATTTGCTCCGGAGAGCAATATCTGTGTAGTATAAATGTATAAATCCTGACCAGAACTCGATAGGAGTTTTATCTTTTACCGTACTACAGATAGCACACCTCTGGCTTGCTGTTTACGTTGAAACCTGTTTTTCTACACAGATATCATTCCTACGGAATATTGTTTTCTCTAAATATTCCCAGACAAAACACCATTCGTATTTGTCAATGGTCAATTCCTACGGTTGAATAGTGAATTGTTAACGACTTCAAAAATTCACTTGCACGGCAAAATTGACTATTGATCATTCACCTCTCTCCAATGTTGAATCCTTAACCTACTTTTAAAATTCACTTCCATAGCAAAAATTGACCATTGACCATTCACAATCTGCTAAAAGGCTTTTTCGATTTTCGAATTTTTCCGCAGGATCATGAGGAGAATGAAGATCAGGATCATACAGCACGTAAGAAACTGGAGGATCAGGTTAGTCCGATCTGAAAAGTAGCCCAGTGTGTTGGTTATTATTCCTGTTCCAGTCTGATTGGCAGCCATCAGAAACCCGGAAACCAGCACTGATAACGAAGGAAATTCTACAGTTCCCCAGCCAATGGAACCCGGGAATATACTGCCCATAAAAAATCCGGTAATAAACATCATGAGCAACAGCAGACCTGCATCAGGATAGACCCAAAGCACCGTCAGCAACACAGCAACCGCTAAAGGAGAACCCAGAAATACATACGACAGACTGAATTTTTTGGAGAAAATTCCGAAAAGCAAACGGTTAGTCGCAATCCCGCCCCAGAACAGGGATAATCCGAGACTTGCCTGCTGACTGCTGAGTCCCTGGTTTTTAAGGATCACGGCTCCGAAGCTCCCGAAGGTACCTTCAATAAATCCATATAAAACAATGGCCGAAAAAAACAGCCAGAGCCGGGAAGGAATTTTAAAGTGCCCGGGAAGCTGGAAGAGTGATCCTTTTTCAAGCTGGAGACTCAGGAAAAAAATAAACAGGACTGCGACCAGTATAAATACCGTTCCGGGAACATCCATCCAGTTCTGCAGGCTGCCGACCGCATTGATCATCAGTGGCGATGCTGAAGTTCCCAATCCGACCAGGAACTGCAGGATGAGAATGGATGAGGATTTATTATTTCCGGATAGGCTTGCTGCCAAAGGATTCAGGATGGTGATGGAAAGCCCGAAGCCGGTTCCGGTACAGGCTACCAGTACCATCAATGCCGGAAACAAAACCGATTGATCTCCCATGAAAAACTGTAACCCCCAAAGACCTGCCGTAGCGGCCATCATCAGTACTAACCCTGTCCCTAAAATGAGTTTGGGCCCGGCTTTGTTCACCAGGAACGGAGCCGCAAGGCACGAAATAATGATGCAGATGACCTGTGGAATAAACAAATTGCCAAATTGTGCCGAAGAAAGACCAAAAAGGGAAGTATCGGTAAAAGCGCTGCTCAGCGCCGGAAAGATTACGAAATTAAGTCCCGTGAAAAATGCCAGCACATAGACGACGGTAAGTTTGGCTATGCGTGAATTCATGATTTCAGCACATTGTTTTTGACATGCTCTCCAACCCTCAGTGCCATTGCAATAATGGTCAGTGCCGGATTTACTGCTCCGCTGGAAACGAAAAAGCCGCCATCGACAATATAGAGGTTATTAAGATCATGAGCTTTACAATAGGTATCAACAACTGAAGTTGCCGGATCTGTGCCCATTTTGGTAGTTCCGTTCTGGTGTGCCGGCGAGGCAATGTCCATTCCTTTGCTGAAATAGATCCCTTTAAACAAAAAGGAGTCAAATTTTCCGGAAGCTTTCAGGGCTTTGATCAGTTCTTCTTTTAAGTAACCGTGCCCCTCCTGATTGTTCGGCGTATAGCTGATTTTGATCTGTCCGTTTTCTACGGTTACCCTGTTTTCAGGATCCGGAAGATCTTCGGAGGTCAGCCAGAAATCAACGGCATGTTTGGCCATCAGCTCGAAAGTAAATCCGGGTGCCGGAACCGGGCTGTCTGCCTTGATCTGGTGTTCATCTGATTTTCCCAGCATCTGGATGTGCCCGAGCGGATATTCATAGCCTTTATTGGCATGGTAAAAATCATTGACTCCGAAAGTTTTCCCGAATTTGGTAGGGTTCGGTTCGGTGTAAAGTGCTACCAGAGCGGAATTCTGGTGGAACATATAGTTCCGGCCCACCTGATCCGATGAATTGGCCAGTCCGTTGGGGAATTTTTTACTTTTACTTTCCAGAAGAACCGCCGCCGAATTGATGGCTCCTGCCGAAAGAACCACCAGCTCCGCCGTCAGTGTTTTGGTTTCACCGTTATGCTCTACTACAACTTCCGTAACGGTGTCCCCTGCTTCGTTGGTATTCAGCCTTAAGACTTTAGTATTGGTCATGAGTTGCACATTCGGATGTTCCAGTGCTTTTGAGAGTGAACACAAATGCGCATCACCCTTTCTTTCCGCAGCATCAGGAAATCCGTCAAAACGGTCTAAGGTGTAAGGTGCATTGGCTGTTTTATGGGGTTCGAGATTCACGCCGATCGGCAATTCAAAAGGATGCCAGCCGTAGCCGGACAATTCGTCCACCACTTCCTGGATTCTCGGTTCATGCGGCAGAGCAGAATAAGGATACGGTTCTTCATCGAAGGGTTCGGTAGGATCCGATCCTCTTTTTCCATGCACATAAAAAAGTTTCTCCGCCTGAAGATAGTATTCTTTCAGGTCACTATACTGAATAGGCCATGCCGGTGAAGTTCCGCCGTAATGTTTTATTTCTTTAAAGTCTTCTTCCCGCAAACGGAATAGCGCCGCTCCGTAAAATTTGGTATTTCCGCCTACGTTGTAATGCATTCCCGGACGGAAGGGTTTGTTGTGTTTATCCAGCCATTCGTCAGTCGTCGTATACCTGTTCTTCTGGAAAACCTCCACCGAATCCCAGTTTTCTTTTTCTACAGGGACATAATCTCCACGCTCCACAACCAGTATTTTTTTGCCGCTGTCGGCCAATTGATAAGCCATGGTAGCCCCTCCTGCTCCACTTCCTATGATAATAATGTCGTACATATTTCCGTTTGTTTTACTTAAAGTTAGTGATTATAAGCCTTCTTTAGCTTAAAATAAGATTAAATTTCCGGTAGATGATACAAATCGGGAACCAAACAGGAAGGGATGTTTTTTTATGAACCGCAGTTTTATTTTAACCGCAAAAGAGGCAAAAGATGTTACTGAATCATTAACGGCGGTTGTAACATATGAGTCACAGGAGATGAAGATGAAATCTCTGAAAATATTTTAGAGCACACGAGAAGGAAAATCAGAGATTTTCGGTAACCTATTGAATATTGAGATGATTTGTCCATCACGTCCTCTATTTAAATGAAGGTTCATCCGGTGGCTAAGCGGAGCCGAAGCCACGTTATCAGGACGGATATGAAGCCTGATGAAACCCGTTTTTTATGTGAATGGACTAAAGTCCATTCCTATTGATATGAAATTATTCGGGTATTACATTTTAGATAGCATTAAAATAAAAACTGCTTCAGCAAATGCCTGAAGCAGTTTTTATTTTGAAAAAGATTTTGAATCGAAGGATTGGGGACTTTCATAAACAATGTGAATTAGAAAGCTCTTAATTCTTTTAGTCAGAGACCAACGAAAACTTCCAGCATCCAGTTTACTTCTTCCAGCCTATAATCCGATTTTTGCTTCGAGTCTAATTTAGCATCGTATTAAAAATGCACCTGCTGGATTTCCTCTTCTATTTCTTCCGGGGTTTCGTCTTCGGATCTGATGAAAACCAGGGTTAGAATAGCACCCAACAGCATGCAAATGCCCCCCACGACAACATAATCGATAGCCATTTTTCCGAATACGCCACTGACAATCGGTCCGCCGAATAAACCATTAATGATCTGTGGAATCACTATAAAGAAGTTGAAAATTCCCATATACACGCCCATTTTTTTCTGCGGGATCACTTCGATCAGCATGGCATACGGCATGGCCAGTATGCTGGCCCAGGCGAAACCGAGTCCGATCATGGAAATCCAAAGCAGCCCGGTGTCTTTAATGAAGTACATCAGGATGAGGCCGGTTCCCCCAAAAGCCAGGGCCAGGGCGTGGGTCTGCTTTTTCCCGATCCACTTAGCGAGCGGCGTCAGGATAAAAGCGAATGGGATGGCCCAAAGGTTGTACATCCCAAAGAGTTTTCCGGTAAGGTCACCCGCATCATTAAAAGCCTTTGAATGCGTGTCCTCCGGTGACAGTCCGAAATGATGGGTGGCCAGCGCACTGGTGGTAAATACCCACATGGTAAATAAAGCAAACCAGGAGAAAAACTGCACGATTCCCAATCTTTTCATCTGAGGCGGAATATTGGAGAAATCTTTGAAGATATCCTTAAACTTTGAAGATGGCGTGATTTCTTTTCCTCCTTCGAAAGCAGCAAATTCTGCCGGGGAATATTCTTTAGTGGTAACAATGGTATAAATGATGGTCAGGAGCAAAAATCCTGCTCCTACGTAAAAGGAGTAGATGACGTTGTTGGCTACGAACCCTGCTGCGGCTTCATTTGAAACACCCAATTGTGTAAGCCAATCCGGTAGGTAAGAGCCGATCACGGCACCGATTCCGATCAGGATGGTCTGCACCGAAAAGCCGATGGTCCCCTGATGTTTCGGCAGCATATCCCCTACCAACGCACGGAACGGTTCCATTGCCACATTGATGGAGGCATCCATCATTGCCAGGAAAATAACGGCCAGAAGCAATACATTGGCTGCCATCATCTGCGTGGCCGATGCCGCATTCGGGAGCATGACCAGCCCGATGGCGCAGAGAATGGCGCCGATAAGGAAATACGGTTTTCTTCTTCCGAGCGGGCTCCAGGTGTTGTCGCCCATATGTCCGATGATCGGCTGAACGATCAGTCCCGTCACCGGAGCGACCAGCCAGAACCATGACAGTTCATGGACATCAGCCCCGAAATTCGCCAGAATACGGCTGGCATTCCCATTCTGCAGCCCGAAAGCCATCTGAATTCCCAGAAAGCCCATGCTCATGTTGATGATCTGAAGCATGGATAATTCCGGTTTTTTCACTTTTCCGAATATGCCGGAATCCTGTTTTCCTGTCATTTCCGCCATTATTTTTTCAGTTTTTGAATTAAGGTATCTTCAATGGATGCTTTTTCTGCGACAACTTTATCCACCACTTCGTTCGGAACGGTCATGGAAAGTACATATTGTCTTACTTTCCAGCTTCCGTCGATCTTTTCCACCACTCCCGAACCGCGGCAGATTTTCATCTGGGTATCCAACAATTCATCAAACCAGGCCATTTTCCCGTCTTTGCTGAAATAGATATTCCTTTTCAGGGAAGTGAACTTCCAGGTCTTCTTTTTATCAAAATACGGTTTTGCCCAGACCATAAAGGCTTTTTTGTCCCAGATTTCCGTAGCATCGGTGCCGATGAAAGTGGATTTGTCGGCGAAATAATTAAAATAAGTATTGAAGTCGGCTTTTGCGGCTGCGACATTGAAACCATCAAGCATGGTACTGATGGCCGTTTTTTCACCGGCGTATTTCGTCTGGGCTGAAACGGCTGAAAAGCCCAGCGTCATCAGCATAAAAGTAAAGAGTATGGTTGTTTTTTTCATGTTGGATTGTTTATAAACCTCATAGGTTTTGAAAACCTATGAGGTTTGATTATAGAGATCTGTTATTTCAGTTCGATGACCATTGAGGTCCTGGCAGGAATAAGGAAGTTGGTTTTTACGGAAAATTCTTTCCCTGAAATAACATCTTTTCCTGTTGTAAATGGATTCAGCGATTCTGAAAAATGTTTTACGTCAACGTTTTTTTCCCGGTCATTGTTATTGAGAACCACCATGACGCTTTCTTTGTCATTATATCTGAAATAGACAAAGACATTCTCCTGGGGAACAAAATTTTTGGTTTTCCCGGTATGGATGACCTCCTTTCCTTTTCTCCAGTTCAGTAATTTCTGGGTAAACTGATAGAATTCTTTCTGGTTAGCGGTCTGTGAAGAAGGATTAAAAGCATTTTGTATATCTGATTTCCATCCGCCCGGAAAATCCCTGCGGATGTCGGCATCGCCGCCTTTATTTTTATCGCCGCGCATTCCTACTTCGGAACCGTAGTAGATCTGGGGAATTCCGCGGACGGTTGAAATTACACTTAAAGCCATCTTGTAAGCTTTAGGATCGGCATTGAAGATTTCGTTCCATCGTTCGGTATCGTGGTTTTCAAAAAAGACCAATACATTGTTGATGTCCGGATACAGGAAATCGCTGGCCAGGCTGTTGTAGATCCTGTTCATTCCGCTGTCCCAGCCGTCATTTTCCCTCAGGGCTTTGGGCAGATCTCCGTACAGCATAAAATCCATGACGGACGGAAGATTGGAATTATAATGAGCCGCTTCCCCTGTTTTTGAATCCTTTTGCCAGGCGGAGATGTAGGCAGGGCTGCTGAGCCAGGTCTCTCCTACAATGTTAAACTTCGGGTATTCATCGGTGATGGCTTTGGCCCATTTGGCCATGGCGTCTTTGTCGTTGTACGGATAGGTATCTACTCTGAATCCGCCGAGTTCGGCATATTCGATCCACCAGATGGCGTTTTGGGTAAGGTATTTCAGAACGAGCGGATTGCTTTGGTTGACGTCCGGCATCGTTGTGTCGAACCAACCGTCGAGTGCCGATTGCTTATCGATTTGGGAAGCGTTGGTATCAAATTGAGTGGTGGTTTTGTAATTGGAACGTTTAAAGCCGTTTTCCCCATCACTAAAGGTATGGATCCAGTCTTTGGTTGGGAGGTCTTTGATCATCCAGTGGGAAATTCCCCAGTGGTTGGTAACGTAATCCATGACCAGCATCATCTTCCGTTGGTTCAGCTTACGGGAAAGCTCAACGTATTCTTCGTTGGTGCCGTAGCGGCCGTCGATTTTATAGAGATCGGTCTGTGCGTAGCCGTGATAGGAATAGACTTTTTCGTTGTCTTCATTCACCGGGGTGAGCCATACGGAGGTCGCTCCTAAGTTCTGAATATAATCGAGATTGTTGATAATCCCTCTCAGGTCTCCGCCGTGGCGTCCGTTGGGAAGGCTGCGGTTGGCTTTTTCCGTAAGATCCGGCGTGGAATCGTTTTTTTCGTCGCCATTGGCAAATCGGTCGGGCATGATGAGATACATGACATCTTTTGAGGTGAACGATTCCCGGTTGGCAGAATCCGGATTCCGCTGTTTCAGTTCGTAGGTGTAAGAACCTGTTTTTTTCCTGCCGTCTTTAACGGTAATGCTGAATTTCGGAACGTTGATTTCGTTGATATTGACCGTTACAAAAACGTAGTTCGGATTTTCTACTTTGAGGATCTCTTTGGGCTGAACGCCGTCTGAAAGTTCGATATTCTTACTGGCGATATCTTTTCCGTAGACCAGGATCTGGAGTTCCGGGTTTTTCATTCCTTTCCACCAGAATGCCGGTTCTACCCGGTCCAGCGCTTTCTGGGAAAATGCCAGGGACGCCAAGGAAACGGCAAAGGTGAGGTATATTTTTTTCATATTTACTATTGTTGAATCAGCGTTGATCTGGAAATACTACTGATTTTTTATTTTCAGTGTTCCGGAAGTGCTCCGGATGTATTTTTACGATGGTTTCTTAAAAGGCTCTCCGCCCATAGCCCCGATCGCAGCGGTTACCCCACAGCGGGGCTGGCCATGCAGCGGCGCGAGGAGTATGAGCGGAGAGCGGGAAAAAGCTCCTGAAAAAGAATGTTCTTCAGGAGGCTTCCGTTTTATTGTACCGGCTTCACAGAGATGGCAAAACCACCGCTTCTCGCCATGTTGATTTTGATCTTAGACTTGCTGTTCACCGTCTTTCTGTAGATGTTGTAGCTTTGAGGATTGTTGATGTAGTCTGCATCTTTTCCGTCTTCATAGACCGTCACCTCGTATTTACGGCCTTTGTCAAGGAAGGAGAAATCTACGGTATACTCGCGCTTGTTTTCATCGGTAATCCCACCTACAAACCAGTTTTCGGTACCCTTGGCTTTTCTAGCCGTGATGATGTAGTCTCCCGGCTCGGCAGATAAGATTTTGGTATCGTCCCAATCGGCAGCAACGTCTTTGATGAACTGGAAAGCGTCCATATGCCGTTTGTAGTTTTCCGGCAAATCGGCCGCCATCTGCAGCGGCATGTACATCACAACGTACAGGGCCAGCTGTTTGGCCAGGGTGGTTTTTACGAAACGTTTGTCGCCAGGGAAATAGTAATCAAGTTTGGTCTGGAAAATTCCCGGTGTATAGTCCATTGGTCCGCCCATCCATCGGGTAAACGGAAGAATGGTCTGGTGATCGGGATTGTTTCCGGCAAAGGCTTCAAACTCGGTTCCCCTTGCGGCCTCCGCTGAGATGTAGTTCGGATAGGTCCTGCTTTCCCCACCCGGACGAACGGATTCGTGGGAGTTGACCATGATCTTGTACTCATTGGCTTTTTCGGCGATTCTGTAGTAATGGTTGATGGTCCACTGGGAATAATGGTGTTCGCCTCTCGGAATGATGTCGCCTACATAACCGGTTTTTACGGCATCGTAGCCATAGTCGTTCATGAGTTTGAACGCTTTGTCTGCCCATCTTTCGTAATTGGTGGCGGAACCGGAGGTCTCATGGTGCATAATAAGCTTCATGCCTTTGGAATGGGCATAGTCGTTCAGCATTTTGAGGTCGAAATCCGGGTACGGCGTAATGAAATCGAAAACGAATTCCTTGGAATGTCCGAACCAGTCTTCCCAACCTACGTTCCAGCCTTCGATCAGTAAGCCTTTGAAGCCATTTTCCGCAGCAAAATCGATGTATTCTTTTACTTTTGTATTGTTGGCGGCATGTTTCCCGTTGGGTGTCAGTTTGGAGAAATCCGTTACCCCGATGTGAACGTTTTCTGCCGTGGAATACGCCCACTGGGATTTTCCGATGATCATTTCCCACCATACGCCCATGTATTTGGTCGGATGAATGTAGGACGTATCGGTATATTTTGTCGGTTCGTTAAGATTGAACATCATTTTGGAACCTAATACTTCTTCCGCTTTCGGAGAAACGATGATGGTTCTCCATGGGGAAACAGAGGACGTCTGAATATATCCTTTCGCACCCTGACGGTCCGGAGTCAGATGGGTCTTGAATTTGAAATTCACCGCATCCACTTCGAGGTTGGAAGCGGGATAGTCCAGTACGGCCGCTTCTCCCAGATTCACGTATAACGGTTCCTTTCCTTCTTTTTTCAGCATCAGCGGCGACTGTACCGCGTTCGGCACCATTTGCTGAGAGGCATTGCTGTCGAATGAGTTTGGCCATCTTGCCGGGATTTCAGAAATTTTTGTGGTCTGCGGCTGGTATTCCTGGGAATCGTAGTCGGCAGCGATCCACCAGGCTTTCATATCGGTTGGGAAATCGATTTCTGAATCTTCTTCACGGATCACGAAATAGTTCAGATTTTTCTGTTGCGGGAATTCGTAACGGAATCCAAGCCCGTCGTTGAACAGCCTGAACTTAACAATAATATCCCGGTCGGTCGCATCCTGGTGCAACGTTACTGCCAGCTCGTTATAGTTGTTGATATAATTTTTCTTTTCGCCCAGTACCGGCTGCCAGATTTCATTTTTAGAATCCCTTGCCTCGGCTTTTTTGGAAAACCCATTGTTGAGATCGAATTTGGCATCTTCCGGCTTAGCGATTTCAGAGGCAAATTTAATGGCCGTATCCTTGAACAACCTCAGCCCCAGCTTTGAGTCTTCCACGACTACGGCCCCGTTGTATTTCAGGTTATAATAGGGTACGCCCTGCTTCAATTGGAAATCCATCCGGAATTTTCCGTCCGGCGACTGTAAAGTCTGTGCGTTCACTCCTGCAAACATCATTGAGAACAAGACTGCCCCCATCGTAATTTTCTTCATAATGACTATTTATACGCTTTAAAAATAAAGAAAGTGCTGCCGAAAAGCAACACTTTGCTGTTTTAAATTTGTTATGTTTTACAATTTTGTCACAGTCAGCTTGTAATACGCTGAGTTATGCAAATCCAATTCGATTTTATAATTTCCTGCCTGTGAAACCTTATAGGCAGGATCTCCTGTCACCGTACCTTCGGCACTCATGAAAGATTTTACTGCAGTTCCTGATACTAGAGTCTGATCACCGTTTTCCGGCTGGAACTTCATTGCCCAGTCGTCATTGGCTCTGAACTTGAAGACCCCTGAAGCAGCTAGTGCAATTGAATTGATGACATACGTTTTTGTTATTGGATTATAAACAAAATCCGTGTCTGATCCCCAACCGGTAGGTGTTGCATCCCCAATAACCCCAAAGTTGGCGATTACCGAAGAATACGTATTGGCGGCCCAATCCACCTTTATGTAATACGTTCCAGCAGCAGCAGCCTTAATGTTATCGCCGTCTGCTTTCAGCTTTCCGGTTTTGGTACCATCATCTCCTTTATTTCCCGGCCAATCCTGGTTGATAGCAAATTTGTATTCGCTGTTCGGACTGGTTACGTAAATAAACCCTCTGTACTTATCATCTTTAGATGGTGAAAATAAGTTTGGGGAGTTACCAGGCGTCCAGTCTGCATATCCTGCCGCTCCGGCATATCCTCCGGGAACATTAATTTTTGGATAGATTAGATCAGGGTTTGGCGTATAGCCGGTGATGTTAACCGTAAGGACATTGGAATAATAAGCCGTTGTTGAGTTTAAACTTGATTTTAATCTCACTTCAATAGGTTTAGCAACATTGGGTGCAACATTTAAAGTTGATAAAATTACATTTAGTTGTAGATGCGTCAGAGAAAATGTTTTCTGATCCATTGAAACAGGCTGGCTTGCAAGAGGAGTAAAATTAGTTCCTGCAACGGCAAATTCAACCGTATTGGAAATACTCACATTTGGATTAAATGTCGGATTACTATACGTAAATGTTAGGGCAGACTGATCAGCAATCGTTTCATTAAGCGTTACCGATGTTTTATCTACTGCCAGAGTTCCTGCCGACATGTTATCAAGGGTTACTTTGTCATCATCTTCCCTACATGAAACTATAAGAAAGCTTATAATTCCCAACAGAAATATTTTTAAAATATTTTTCATTTTTTAGATTGATTTAAAAATTAAAAACCAGGATTTTGAGTCAAATTAGGATTCGACTGAAGTGCTGAACTCGGTATAGGAAATACTTTGTAGTTATCCGAAATAGAAGTTCCGTTTTTCACTCCCCCTTTCCATGGCCACAGATAAGATCCTCCCGTAAATTTTCCGAATCTGATGAGATCCTGTCTTCTCATCCCTTCAAAGTTCAGTTCTCTTGCTCTTTCATCCAAAAGATTATCAAGAGTAAGTGTAGCCAATGGTAATGCGGAAGATCTGGCCCTTACCTGATTTACATAAGTCAGACCTTGGGCAACGGAAGTTCCGGAAGCTCCTCTTAGTGCGCATTCAGCATACATCAGATAAACATCCGCCAGTCTGAATAATGGGAAATCCGTTGAGGAATAGTCTGTTGCGCCGCCTGTTCCATTAGAATCCTTATTCCAGAACTTATCTGAAGGCAATCCGTCCGTCCATGCTTTATAGTCGTTCATTTCCCAATTATGTCCCTGGGTCCAGAACAGTTTTGCTCTTTTATCAGGACTGGCCTGAAGATCGGCAATACTGTTTCCGAATAAACCATACCATGCTTTTGTTGCCCTGTGGCCAGCCCAGCCCTGTTTAGCACCGAAATCTGCAGGAACCATGGTGTCCGTACTAATGCTACCATTAACCAGATACGTGGTATTTCCGAAACTCTGACTGGATACAGCATCTGCAATCAGAGGAAATATAATTTCTTTGGAAGTATTGTTATCCGATGAAAAATTCTTCCTAATATTGGATTCCAGCTGGTAGCCTCCTTCATTTATAATTTTATTAATGTAGACGGCCGCGTCATTATATCTGGCTGTTCCGGTGTATACTTCCGCATTTAAATATAATTTAGCTAACAACATTCTCGCACAGGATTTATTTGCCCGGCCATAAGAGTTAGTTACCGGCAATGTTGCTTCTACAGCCAATAATTCACTTTCTACAAAGTTGAATAAATCTTTTCTTGATGATTCAGGTAATGGTGTGGAAGTATTAAAATTCTGATCATTTACCAATACTCCTTTGCCAAATAAGTCAATTAGATAATAATAAGATAAAGATCGGAGAAATCTCAATTCGTCAATTACCTGATTTTTATTTGCATAATTTACCTGATCGCTTTTCATAATAAGGATCAAATTTGTTGCCTGTGGAACGGTATAATAAATCCGGTCGTATACATATTTGAAAAACTTATTACTAGAAGTCCAGTTCGCCGTTGTCGTTAACTGATCCAGTCCATTATCTCCCCATCTGTTTTTCATATCGTCTGCGGTAAAATCCTGTAAGTTTACCAAACCTCTTACAAAGGGTGATTCTCCGGGATCAGCTCCTGAAATATCCGATTTATCCGGTCCCTCCACACTGGAAAGAGCAAAACTAGCGTATAATCTTGAAAGCAGGCCTTCTACAGCATTGGGATCTGCCGCCAAAAGATTTTCTAAAGTCTGTTCTACTTTTGGTTGTGTATCCAAATCACTTATACAAGCTGTATTTAAGGCAAGAAACGTTAAAAGAGCCAGTACTTTATATTTAGTATTTTTCATTTTAATATTTTTTAGAAATTAAAGTTAAATCCGACGGTATATGTTCTTGGTCTCGGATAGAAATTATTATCAATCCCTGTGAAGTTTTCAGGATCCTGTCCTGTATAATTGGTCCAAGTATATACATTATTTACGGAAGCATATACCCTTACGTTCGTACTTTTAAATACATTTTTGAATACATATCCCAGTGTAACGTTATCCAGCTTTAAAAAAGTAGCATCTTCCAGGAAATAATCCGAAAGGTAAAGATTATCTGAAATCGTGAATGGTGAATCTGCTGTAGAAGCCAATGTATTATTTAAATTCAAAGAATTTGAAGGGATGGTATAACTTTTTAACCCCTGTGCAATTTTTCTTGTGTTGTAAATAAGACCTCCGATCTGTCCGCGGAATGCAGCATTAAGATCCCAGTTTTTATAAGTAAATGTTGTACTGAATCCATACGTCCATCTTGGCCTGATCGCTTTGAAATACCTGTCATTTTCATTGATGATACCGTCGTTATTACGATCTACATATACGTTATCAAGTGGTTTTCCATTAGCATCATAAACCTGTTGCAGCACCCATGCAGAATAAGGCTGACCACCCACCGTATTGGTAGCCAGTTTTACCCCTGTTCCTACCGGCAAGGTGCTATCCAAAACCTGAATGTTTTTAACATCTCCCAAGTCTAGAATTTTGGAATCATTATATCCGAAGTTTCCAGATACAGACCAATTAGTTTTCTCCGTTTTTATAGGAATAACCGTTAAATTAAGCTCAACCCCTTTATTTTCCAGAGAACCGATATTTTTTGTAAACTCATTTGTGAGACCCTGCCCCGGCGGCAAAGTAACTTTTGCCAGAAGATCAGTGGTTTTTCTTTGATAAATATCAACACTACCTGATAGTCGTTCCTGTCTGAAAAACGAAAAATCAATACCTCCGTTCCATGTTTCTGTAGTTTCCCATGACAGACCCGGGTTAAATGGTAATGCACTATACGTACCCACTCCTGGAAAATACTGTGAATTTGATCCTCCGATCGAAAAATAGGCACTGGAAGGATAGTATCCCGCAATTCCGATAATATCAGCATTACCTGTTCTTCCCCATCCCAGTCGAAGTTTAAGTTCATTTACATTTGCTGATTCTTTAAAAAAGTCTTTATTTACCTTCCACGCAAAACCAACTCCCGGAAAATAGCCCCATCGTTTGCTTTTCTGGAACAATGAGGAAGCATCTGCCCTAAAGTTCAGGGTAAATAAATATTTATCATAGAAATCAATATTTGCCCTACCCAGAAACGATTGAAGATTAAGTAGGTTATAGTATCTATTGTTAGGGTTTAAAGCGGTTCCTGGATTCGGAACCCTCAGACCACTGGCATCATCGTACCGGTATTGATCTTTATAACCATCTCTTTTAAAATTTTGATATGAATATCCTCCCTGAATAAGAAAATGGGACAAAAAGCCTGAATATTTTTTTTCATACACCAGATATGCGTCCATCGTCTGATTTACAATTGTTTGATTTTCGGCATAATCCAATCCAGGACTAAATACATAATCATTAGGGATCACAGCATTCTGTGGATTCCTGTAGGTTGCAATCGCATTGTTACTGAAAACCGTTTTCAGATCAGATTTAGAAGCTTCCAGTCCCAGGTTTACAATAGCTCTTAAATCAGGCAAAAAATGGAATTTGTAATTGATTTCAGCATTTCCTAAAAACTTGGTTACTTTTTGAGGAGATTGACGTTGCAAAAGAATGGCTAAAGGATTGCTCTGTCCCTGAATAAGATACTGGTTTCCTTTTAATACGACATTCTGGTAATATCCTCCGAAGCGGTCGTAGGGCTGTCCGGTTAAACCGGCTTCATATGCATAAACCGGCAATGTAGGATTCATATTCAAAGCTCCTCCAATCGCTCCTCCATCGTCGATTGCGTTCAGTTTTGAAAATAAACCTTTTAAACTGAAATCAATTTTTAGATGATTATCAAAGAATGTAGGCGTAATGTTTAAACCTGCAGAAAACCTTTCGTAATCACTGGTCCTAATCACTCCTTCCGTCCTGTTGTAGCCTAATGACAGCCGGGTAGGCACCTTATTGAATAAGCTTCCTGAAATACTCAGGTTATTATCTGAAGAAACGGAATTTCTATAGATAACTTTCTGCCAATCCGTATTATATATTTTTCCGGGTACCGTTTTATTATTAGGATCTCCTCCAACTCCTAAAAGATAATTGAAATCCGGATAGTTCTGATTTATAAAACGAGTAAATTCGCTGGCATCCATAACGTCGATATACCTGCTTACTGTACCTACGGAAACATTGGTATTCAGGTTTACTCTAAGTTTCCCTCCTCCACGTTTAGTTTTGATGATAATAACCCCGTTAGACCCTCTGTTACCATAAATAGCTGTAGCAGAAGCATCTTTCAAAATTGAAAAAGATTCAATATCATTTGGATTAATAAGATTTAAAGGATTAGATACTCCCGCAGGATTACTTGTCTCAAGCGGAACCCCATCAATAACGATCAATGGATTATTATTGGCGCTAAAAGATGATCCGCCTCTGATCCGGATATTGGGAGCAGCATCAGGCGAACCTCCCGAACTTGTAATTCTTACCCCAGGCGCTTTTCCTGCAATCAGCTGATCCGCAGAAACAATAGCTCCTTTATTAAAGTCTTTTTCAGAAATAGCAGTAATGGCGCCGGTTAAATCAGATTTTTTCTGTTTGCCATAACCTACCAGAACCACCTCATCAATTTTTTTCTCCTTGGTTGTAGAGTCCGTTTGTGCGTGGACCATTGCGCTGGCCAGTAGAAAGGCAGGCGCAATTTTTAATACCGTTGTAAAGTTTTTCACAATATTATTTTTATATAGTTTCGTTCAAGTTATTTTTAGCCGGAAGGCCTGATGCAATTTATAAAAAAAATATAATTAACTTAATTTTAATTAAAAATTACATAAATTTATGTAAATTAAAAGCATTAATTTATTTATTATTTTATTAATCAGTATGTTATATTAAAATATGCAAAACATAATATTAATATAATTTTAACAAAAAGTTAAACAAATGTTTAACTAAACATGACCTTTTCATCAATTTGGTTATCGTCAAAAGCCTTAATCTCGTTATCTTCTCTACTTTCGATGATTATCCTTATCTTTGCGTATCAAAAAAACTTTACTATAAATGTCAAACAGAAAGATGATTACGGCGGCTTTGCCTTATGCAAACGGACCGGTTCATATCGGGCATTTGGCGGGTGTTTATATTCCTGCGGATGTATATGCAAGATTTCAGAGAAGATTGGGAAAAGATGTAGCGTTTATCTGCGGTTCGGATGAGCACGGAATTCCCATTACCATAAGAGCTAAAAAAGAAGGCGTTACCCCTCAGGATATCGTGGATAAATATCATGATATCATAAAAAAGTCTTTTTCGGATCTTGGAATTTCGTTTGATGAATATTCCAGAACGACTTCCAAAAACCATTACGAAACCAGCCAAGACTTTTTTAAGGTGCTGTATGAAAAAGGGAAATTTACCGAAGAAATGTCCGAGCAGTATTTTGACGAGCAGGCCGGAGAATTCCTGGCCGACCGTTACATCGTAGGAACCTGCCCGAACTGCGGCAATGAGAATGCTTACGGCGACCAGTGCGAAAAATGCGGTTCTACCCTTTCGCCGTCCGAGCTGATCAACCCAAAATCGATGTTGAGCGGAAACGTTCCCATTTTAAAAGAAACCAAAAACTGGTACCTGCCATTAAATGAATATGAAGATTTCCTGAACGAATGGATCATCGAAGGCCACAAGGACGACTGGAAGCCCAACGTATACGGACAGGTAAAATCGTGGCTGAATGACGGATTAAAACCACGTGCCATGACGAGAGACCTGAACTGGGGCGTTCCGGTTCCGTTGCCGGGTGCCGAAGGAAAAGTACTGTATGTATGGTTTGATGCGCCGATCGGTTATATTTCGTTCACCAAAGAATGGGCGGAGAAAAACGGAAAAGACTGGAAAGATTACTGGCAGAGCGAAGAATCCGACCTGGTCCACTTCATCGGAAAAGACAATATCGTATTCCACTGTATTATTTTCCCATCAATGATGAAGGCCCACGGCGATTATGTAATGCCGAAAAATGTTCCGGCGTTTGAATTCCTGAACCTCGAAAACGACAAGATTTCAACCTCCAGAAACTGGGCGGTCTGGGCTCACGAGTATGTAGAGGATTTCCCGGGACAGCAGGATGTGTTGCGATACGCGCTTCTGTCCTCCGCGCCGGAAACCAAGGACAATAATTTTACATGGAAGGATTTCCAGACGAAGAACAACTCTGAGCTGGTAGGTATTTTCGGAAACTTTATCAACAGGGTTGCCGTTTTAATTCATAAATATTATGATGGAATTGTACCTCAAGGTGATGTACATGCTCCTGAACTGCAGGAAATCAATAAATCCGCTAAAGAAATTGCAGGTTTCCTTGAAAACTATGAATTCAGAAATTCTTTGACGGCTCTGATGAACTTAGCCCGTTTCGGAAACCAGTATCTTCAAACGGAAGAACCTTGGAAAACCATTAAAGACAGTCCTGAAAAAGCGGCAAACTCTTTATTTGTCGGAGCTCAGATTGCCGTGGCCCTTGCTCAGCTGTGCGAACCGTTTATGCCGTTCAGTTCAGAGAAACTTCTTAATATGTTCAATGTTCAGAAAGCGGAATGGAGCGATGTGGAAACAAAATCGGTTTTAATTGAAACCGGACATCAAATAAATACATCTTCACTTCTGTTCTCTAAAATCGAAGACGATGTCATTGAAGCGCAGATCCAGAAACTTGAAAACACAAAACAAAACAATAAAAAAACCAATCCTAACGCGAACCCTATGAAAGACGAGATCACCTTTGATGATTTTACGAAAATCGACCTGAGAACCGCAACTATTTTAGAAGCTGAAAAAGTGGAAAAAGCGGATAAATTGTTAAAACTGACCGTTGATACAGGCGTTGATGTAAGAACCGTTGTTTCAGGGATTGCAGAAAGTTTTACCCCGGAAGAAGTGATCGGAAAGCAGGTGATGATTTTACTGAACCTTGCGCCGAGAAAGATCAGAGGCATCGAATCCCAGGGAATGTTGCTGCTGACCACCAAACCGGACGGGAAACTGTCTTTCGTAACACCGGATGACAGCAATGTAGAAAACGGAATTGAGATCGGGTAATTTTTTAATAATTATATTATAAAAATGGGCATAGATTGCCCATTTTTTTATCTGCCATGGTACAGAAAAAAGTTTTACAGAAGCTTACCGATCCGGAACTCGAGCGGTACTTACGGGAAGACAGCCGGTTCACGCCGGAGGCGATTAAGCTGGCCGCTGAAATTCTTGAAGAAAGAGGCCGGATTTTTACAGATGATGAAAAATTCCGTATCCGGGAGCTTATCAGGACAAAATATGAAGAGGAAGAGCGTAAAAAACTGGAGCAGGAAGAATTGCATAAAGACCACATTACTGAGGATCCTGAAGCCATCCGGCTGCACTCCAGAGAACTGATTATGCTTTTCGGCCTTTGCCTGGGGTTTATTTCCGGTGCAATTCTTCTGAGCCTGAATCTCTTTAAGCTGAAAAAGTACAGGGAAGGTGCCGGCATTATTTTTCTGGGTATTGCGTATTCCATCATCCAGTATTTCGGAATCCAATTAATGTATGAAGCAGGAACCTCCGGAAAAACCACGGTTTTTAACCGGAGTCCTGAATTGTTGTTTGCCGTTACGGGATTTTTACTGCTTTATTTCCTATGGCTGGAAACCCTAAAAAAGCTGCCTTATCGTAAGAATTCATTATTAGTCCCGGTTATTATCGGATTGTTATCCGTTTTTTTCAGTTACATGAATTATTACGGGTACTCCCCATCTTATCTCTTCGTTATTTTGGCCAGATAAGAATCCTCTTCCTGCAAAACTTTTTCAATCTTAAAGCCGTTATTTTCAGCCGCATTTTTCAGGGTATTGAAATCAAGATACAGCCATTTGATAGGGTCTTCGGATTCGCCTTTGTAATGGACAATATAATCCAGTTCCCCATAATAGCCTTCCGCCGGAATATAAACTCCGCCGTCTTCGTCGGCATCAAACATATACAGGATATCGGTGCTGTCGATTAAAATCTGTCCTTTGGGATTCAGTAAACCGTAAAGCTTTTTCAGGTAAATATCGATCACGCGGAGGCTCTGGAAAATTCCCGTTCCGTTCATTAACAGGAGAATGGTGTCAAATGTTCCTTCCGAAAAGTAAAGCATATTTTCGGCAACCGCTTTCTTAATGCCTCTCAGTTTACAGACTTCGATGGATTCCGGGGAAATATCCAGTGCCGTGACGTCCAGATTTCTCTCATCCTGGAGATACAATGCATGGGATCCGGCTCCTGCCCCGATGTCCAGGACTTTCCCCTGAGCAAGCTTCAAAGCTTTCTGCTCAATCTTGTTCATCCGGCTAAAATCCCGGAACAGGTAGCTTACCGGGAGCTCATCCAGCTCGGAGATGGAAGTTTCGGTCTGCAGGTCCTCGGGATTTTCGTTGTGGTAATAATCACGGACGGCCTTGCCCATTAGATCTTTCATAGTTTCATTTATTAATGCAAAGATACTGTTTCCTCTGTTCAACTTCCAATGCTCTTTTAAAAGTACTTTAAACAAAATTTTCACTAATCATTAACCTGTATTGAAAATGATTTGACAATTCTGCCATAAGACCCAACATCCTGACTTTCAGGCATCTTTTTGTGGTCTTTATCAAGCCTTCTGAAGAAATTAAAGATCTCAAAGTTCTTTATGTAACCCATTTCCATTTTTTTCCACCTGAACGCTTGTCCTTCTATATATGCTGGCAAATACGTTCGTGGGAAACCATTTCCATGCATTCCAGCTTGGCCCTTCCAACAATTTGTTCCGGACTGTAATACTCAATTAGACAGCACAAAACATAATCCTGCATCTGCTGGCTGAATCGGGTATTCTTCTTTTTGGTCTTGTGTCTGAGCACTGTTTTACGATAGGCAAGATTTGCCTTGTAAAGGCCACTTCTCCCATCTGAGTTCCTTTTGAGTTCCCGGCTCACAAATGATTTGTCTTTACCGATATATTCTGAAATTTCAGAAATACCCTTTCCCAGATTTCGGTAAGCTTCTATTTTGTATCTTTGTTCCAGTGTTAAATGAGTCATCGTAAATGTAGTGTGGTTACCGCAAAATAAGACGATTTTTTTCATCAGCCTCGGGAAATCTTTGATCATTGAAATCGAAGGCTTCCCGAGGTTTATTTTTTACTGTTGCATTTATTACTTGAATCTAAGTATGGTAACAGATTTGGTTTTAAATTTAATAATGTTATCAAGGATGCTTTTTATGAAACGTTTTTATTAATTGGTTTAGTAACTCATTTATACCATAATATCGATTTAAATATTAATAAAAATATTAAGTGATGTTTTTTTCATCTAATTAATTAATATAATTCACTAAAATTTGTAATAAAATCTTTTCCAGAGCAAAATTTAGCTAATTAAAATACTGACTATCAATTATATTTAATTATTTTAAAAAAAAATCACTACACGTATGAGTTATTTAATTTTTCTTTCTATATTTGGTAAAATTGAAATTTAGCTTATGAATATTAAGAAAATTTATATTCAAAATAAAAATTTTGTGTTTAGCAGATTATTTTGTAACTCAAATAGTCGAAATATTAAGACTAAATAATGATTGTGAGATGCAAGCAATTGAGTGTGTTTATCACATTTCTTTAGTGCTAATCAAGTAATCAGAGTTAAGGTGTAAGTTAATTTACGTCCTTTTTTTTATAAAAAACTAACTATATGTATTTTACCAATGAAACATAAAACTCTTATTAATGCGGATGAGGAAAATTCTTTTTATTACTTTTTACTTCGGTGAATTACCTTGGTATTTTAATTATTTTTATAAATCTTGTTTAGATAATAAAGATGTTGATTTTATTTTTTTCGGAGATCAAATTGACTCATCTCTTAATGCTGAAAACATCAAAGTTGTAGATTTTAGCATTGAAAAATTTAATCTTTTGGCATCTGAAAAATTGGGATTCAAGATTAATGTAAAGAGGGGTTATAAAATTTGCGATTTCAGACCTGCTTTTGGGAATATTTTAGAACAATATATTACAGAATATGATTTTTGGGCAATATGCGATATGGATATTGTTTTTGGTAATATTCGTGGTTTTTTAACCGATGAAGTTTTAAATGAATATGATTTTATTTCTGTTAAGCCTGAATATCCTGCTGGCTATATGTCAGTCTTTAAAAATACAGACTTAGTTAATTCATTATACAAAAAAAGTCCTCACTATAAATTTATTTTTCAGGAAGAAAGAAATTATATGTTCGATGAATGTGCAGGATGTTATAGTAAAGTAATATCAGGAATTAATATATTAGATACAAATAGCGATACGGATTCAATACACCATCTTCTTGAATTAAATAAAGATAAAATAAATTCTATTTTTGAGTATTTTTCAATTGAGGGTATGCCAGGTAATATCAAATATGATAATGGAATACTTATCTATAAGAATAAATATGAAGTGTTAATTTATCATCTAAGTGATTATAAAAAAAATCTTTTATCTGATAAGTCTGCCTGTGATTTTTTTCCTAATAAGTTTTTCATTACTAAATATAGCATTTCTATTAGTTCAACACAGGTAGGGATTAATAAAATTAAAGATTTTTTGAAACTGTTAAAATTCAGTTTGTTGAAGTCTTTAGATAGAATATTACTTTTAATTTCTCCTAAAAAACTTGCTTATTTGAATGAGGGATTTTACAGCCATATGAATCATAGCCTTGAGATCAGAGAATATTCCGGCTTATCAATGTGGAGAGAAGAAGATGACTTTTATAACTTGTATCAATCCTATTTATTTCCTGACTTTGCCTATCTAAAACAGATGAAAAAATATGCAAAATTGGGAAAAGATTTTATGGAAATATATGACAAAAACGGAAACCCCTTTACATATGAAAGGTTAAATTAAATGCATATATGTATTATGAAAAAGATTAGTTTAAGCACTGTTAAAAACAGTATGCGTAGAGATGAATTACGAGCCATCAAAGGTGGAAGCGCCTGTATAAACAGGTGTGTTTCAGCAATTTGTTACTGGTATGGGATGAGTGCAGAATGCGGAACGTCATCACCTATGGTTTGTTGTTCGTAAACAACTAAATCATTTTAGAATGATTGTCAAGCGGAAACCGAAAAGCTTATAGAGTAGGTATAACAAATAATTCTTTTACTATGAAAAAGATCAGCTTAAGTACTGTTAGAAACAGTATGCGTAGAGATGAGCTGCGTTCTATTAAAGGAGGCAGTGCTTGTAAAAGCCCATGTAACGCACCTTTCTGTTCTGCGTATGGTTATAGAGCAGAGTGTGGTACACAGCCTGTTGTTTGTTGCTCTTAACAAAATTAGGATCACTTTTTTAAGTGATCCTTTTTACCTTTCATTCAAATTAAAAAATAAAAAATATGAGAATTCTTGTAATACTAATTTTATTATGCTATCAAAGTATCAATGCTCAAGTTACAAGGGTTTATTACGAACTTAAATATAAACCCAGCAAACAATTATCTAATATTGAAAAAGAGCTGGATATTTTAGAAATCAATTCAGATCAATCTATTTTTCAAAATTACCAATCTTATGTTTTAGATTCAACTCTAACTAAAAATTTGTCAAAAATGAATTCGGTTGATCCTCAAATATTTTCAAAAAAAATCAATAATAATTATAAAGTAATAAAAGAAAAAGGAGGAAAACTAAAATTTAAAGAAGTATTAGGCGGAAGAGAAGTTTACGAATATAACGAGAACATAAACATTGATTGGCATTTATTACCCCAGACAAAAACTGATGAAAATAAAATAGTTCTACGATCTGCTGAGTGCATTTTCGGAGGTAGAAAATGGGTTGCGTGGTATGATCCGAACACACCAATAAATGATGGTCCTTATAAATTTAGAGATTTACCGGGTCTCATTTATTCGATTGAGGATTCCGACAATCAATATAGCTGGCAATTAATAGGAATTAAAAATTTATCACATGTCAGTACAATTGAGAAGAACTTTATGGAATTGCAAGGTTTTAAATCAATTACTGTACAGAAAAAAGAATTTAACCAAATTAAAAAGAATTTTGAAACAAATCCGCTTGGTAATTCCAAAGAATCATTAGGGGATATGATAAATGATCAGGAAGTAATAAAAAAAATGAAAGAATATGAAAAAAGAGAACTTGAGTATGCTAAAAGCCATAATAATACAATAGAAATTAAATAGTTTTCTACTATGATAAAACAAGATTTACAAGCCATCCTACTATATCTAAAATCTCAAAACGTTGATATAGATTCTAATGAGTTTAAATTTCAAGTTGAATCTCATCCGGATTATCCAACCTTATTATCTTTTGTAGATGCATTGGATTTTTTTAATATTCCAAATGTGGCAACAAAAGTCACATTTGATGAACTTGATAGTTTGCCTGATGAATTTATTGGCTTACTGGGTGCAGAATATGCAATGCCTTTTTTATTTTTTATCAAAAAAGAAAAGGATCACTTTTTATATAATGATGAGAAAAAATTAAAGAAAATCTCAAAAGATGAATTATCTGAATTATGGCGAGGAATGGTCTTGTTAGCCGAAAAACCTAATTCTGAAATTGTAAACAAAAAAACATTCAAAAATACTTACATCTCCATCATATTTTTATTGTTTTTCATAATACTTTATTCATTTTCAAAATCCTTAGTGTTATGCATTTTTTCTGCTTTATCTACTGTGGGACTATATTTATCTTTTGAAGCTTTAAAAACAGAATTAGGGGTAGAATCTAAACTCTCACAGACATTTTGTAGTGCTATTCCTAATTCAGATTGTAGTCAGGTAATCAATTCTAAAAAGAGCGGTTTGTTTAATTATGTCAAATTTAGTGATATAAGTCTGTGGCTTTTCAGTTCACAATTATTAGGAGGATTATTCTTTTCAATCTTAGGAAATATTTCTTTGTTTACGTCATACTCTTTGGTTGTTTTAATTATTTCAGTTCCAGTTACTATTTATTCAATATATTTCCAATACTCAGTTGAGGAAACTTGGTGTGCGTTATGCTTGGCAATTACTGCAATTATATATATACAAATTTCGTTTTTATTAACAAGAAATGGCTTTACAATTAGCAGCGATAATCTTATACTCTTTTCATTCAGTTTTATATTAATGTATGTTTTAATTTATCTTTTAAAGCCAATTTATATTGAGCAAAAATTGCTTAAAGAAGATTATATTAAAAGTATAAGGGTATCAAAAAACTATGTTTTTTTTAAAAACAATCTTTTGACATCACCTAAATATCATTTTGAAAAGCAATTGATAATATTAGGTAATCCAGATACAGCAAAAAAAATATCCTTGGTGACAAGTCCTTTCTGTGGATTTTGTGAAGAGGCTCACGAAATTGTAGACAATTTGTTAGAAAAGCACCCTGATGAAATTACAATCAACATAAGATTTAATTTTTCAGAGAAAGTAGATGAAAAAATGAAAGAATTATTTTTGCGACTTACAGAAATTTACTTAAACGAAGGTCAAAATTCTTTTACCACTGCAATTAAGATTTGGCATTCTACAAAAAATCTAGATGGATGGCTTAATAAATATGGAAAATGTAGCGATGCTAAAAAAATTACATCTTTACTTAATGAAATATCAGAAGAAAATCATTTGCAAGGTTTAAATTTCACCCCTGCATTTATCCTGAATGAATATAGACTGCCGAATATTTATGATAGAAATAATCTTAAATATTTTGTTCAAGACTGGATAGAAGATAATATTTAAGCAGTCATTTTATCCTATTTAAAGTTTTTAAACTATGAAAATAATTCAATCCTTTTGGTCTACCAATGAGAAAATTGAAGAAACTAATTTTGGATGGCTAACGCCCAAATTTAATGCTATAAGCTGGACTTTAAGTTCGCTATTGTTAAATAAGTTTTATGAAGTAGCACTCTATACTGACAAACAAGGAAATGATTTTTTAATCAGTAAACTTAATTTACCTTATAAAGAAGTTCATACAATCTTAGATGAACTTAATATTTACCACAAGAACTTTTGGGCTTTGCCTAAGATCAAAGCTTATTCAGTACAAGATAAACCATTCTTACATATTGACGGAGATGTATTTATATGGGAACCATTTCCGGAACAAATATTAAAAGGTGAAATTATTTCACAAAATTTAGAAGTAACTACGGAATACTATCAGGAGGCTTGGGATGAAATAAGCACGTATTTAGATTATATACCTGCTGAGATCAATAGCTATATTTCAAAAACAAATAATTTCGCCTGCAATATGGGTATTTTTGGAGGAAACGATATTGATTTTATTCAGAAATATGCCTCAAAATCTTTTGAATTTGCCGAAAAAAATAAAAGTTTGCCTGAAAAAGTTTTTGGTGGAAATTTTAATATTTTTTTTGAACAGGTATTACTCTATGAGATGATGGCTGGAAATAATAAAGAAAGTTCATTTTTAATAGAAGATATACCCTCAGATAATGAGTATGTCGGATATGGTAATTTTGACGAAGTTCCATTTAAAAGGACATACCTTCATTTATTAGGAAACTATAAAAGAAATGTTCAGGTGTGTAAAATAATGGAAATTTATTTAGTAGTAAATTTTCCTGAATACTTTAAAAGGATTGTAACTGCTTTTCCCGATGATTATCTTTATCTTAATGAATTAGATTATACTTTTACAAAGAATGAAAATGAACAAAGAATATCAAATTTCATAGAAGATATCAAAAATGGTTTTGACAATGAATTAAATAATGATTATCTTTTTAATAGGGATATTACCTGTATAACACTTCATAAATTTTTCTTTGACTGTAGAGAAAATAATATAGATTTTACAATTAAGAAACTAAGAGGCAATTATATTGATACTTTTTCTCTAGATGAAATGGTTGATACAGTAATTGTTATTTCGGAGGCTGATGAGCTTAAAAATATAATATCTGTTGATGAAATTGATCTGCTTATTTTAGAAAAAACGGAAAATGCAATATTATTTAGTCATTTAAAGAACGAATTGTTAGAAATGCTTGATGATGATGCTCTTGAAGAACAAAACGATTTTTTAGAAATGGTTGAAAATAGATTAAACTACTATCTAAAAAATAGAATTATTCTTGTATACTAAAACTATATATAGAAAAATATTTTTTTGATTTTAATCTATATTAAATTATTTCTAGAAAGTAATTTAATATAGATGTCAATTTGCTAGTTTATATGTATTTTTTACAATATGAAATTATTAATAAGTATAATCAAAAAACTGTTTGATTATTAATAAAAACCTATTCTAATAAACATTAACTGCTTTAATATTTAGTGTATTGAAATTTCCTAATTATATTCAACCTGATAACAAAGATTGTGGTCCCACTTGCTTAAGGATTATCTCGAAATATTATGGTAAAAGTATTCCTCTTCAAACTATTAGAGATATTGCTGAAACTACCAGAGAAGGGAGCAGCTTATTGAATTTAAGTGATGCTGCCGAAAGAATTGGATTTAAAACTTTAGGAGTAAAGGCAAATGTGCAAATGCTAATGAAAGAAGTTCCTCTCCCTTGTATTCTGCATTGGCATAGCGTACATTTTGTAGTTCTTTATAAAGTAAAGAAAAAGCAAAATGATTACATTTTTTATATCTCCGACCCAAGCTATGGGTTAATTACTTATAATTCTCAGGATTTTTTAAAAGCTTGGATTGGAAGCAATGCAGATATAGATGTATCTGAAGGAGTTGCTTTATTATTGGAAACGACCCCTGAATTTTCTAAAAATGATTGGGATGGAAATAGTGATAAAACACGCCTATCCTACCTATTTAAGTATTTATTAAAATATAAAGCGCTTTTTATTCAGTTAATTGTCAGCCTTGTTGCAACAAGTTTAATATCACTGATATTTCCTTTCATTACACAAAGTGTAGTTGACACTGGTATTCAAAATCAAGATGTAAATTTTATTTTTATCGTTTTGCTTGCACAAATAATGCTATTCACCGGAAAAGCTGCAATAGAAGTGATAAGAAGCTGGATATTACTTCACCTAAGTACGAGGATAAATATTTCGATTGTATCTGATTTTTTTATAAAGTTAATGAATCTTCCAATTAGCTTTTTTGATACGAGAATGACAGGAGATATAATGCAGAGAATAAGTGATCATCATAGAATTGAACAGCTTTTAACTAATTCATCCCTGAATACTATATTTAATCTGTTTAGTCTTGTCGTTTATAGTGTAATTTTATTGCTATATAATTACAAACTTTTCTTGATTTATTTATGTGGAAGTTTAGTTTATATCTTTTGGATTTCGTTTTTTTTAAATAGACGTCGGGAGTTAGACTATAAAAAGTTTTCCCAAGTGTCCCAAGAACAGTCAGCAGTGATTGAACTGATAAATGGAATGCAAGAAATAAAGATGCATAATGCGGAAAAGCAAAAAAGATGGAAGTGGGAATTTTTGCAAGTTAAATTATTTAAGATAAATATTGAGACGCTTTCTTTAGAGCAGTTGCAGACCGTAGGAGGAAATTTTATCAATCAAATGAAGGATGTCTTCATTAGTTTTTTTACGGCAGTACTTGTTATTGACGGTAAAATTACGCTTGGTATGATGCTTTCAACCCAATACATCATAGGACAATTAAGCGTACCTCTTGCACAGTTTTTAGAATTTTTAAAAAACTATCAAGATGCAAAAATTTCTCTTGAACGTTTAGGAGAAATTCATAATAAAGATAATGAAGAAGATACCAATACTATCTATGAATATGACCTCCAAAATAATGATATTATTGTTGATAATTTAGATTTTAGATATACAGGTACGGACAATTATGTCTTTGAGAACCTAAATATTGTATTACCACATCAAAAGACGACTGCTATTGTAGGAGCGAGCGGAAGTGGAAAAACTACGCTTCTTAAATTGCTTCTTAAATTCTATGAGCCGACAAAAGGAACTATAAAATTAGGAAGATCTTCTCTATCCAATGTGCCTCCAAGAATATGGCGGGAAAAATGCGGGGTAGTGATGCAAGAAGGCTATATTTTTAATGACTCTATTGCAGGTAATATCGCTATTGGAGATGATGTTATCAATAAAGAAAAACTTAGACAAGCTGTTGAAATTGCAAATATTAAAGAGTTCGTAGAAGGGTTGCCATTAAATTACAATACCAAGATTGGAAACGAGGGGGCCGGAATGAGTGGAGGACAAAAGCAAAGGTTACAAATTGCAAGAGCTGTATATAAGTCTCCCGAATATATCTTTTTTGATGAAGCTACAAGCGCATTGGATGCTAATAATGAAAAAGTGATTATGGAAAATCTTGAACAATTCTTTAAAGGCAAAACCGCAATAGTTATTGCTCACCGGCTATCTACAGTAAAGCATGCTGATAAAATTATTGTTCTTGATAAAGGAAAGGTAGTAGAAGAAGGGAATCATAGTGAACTAGTTGCTTTAAAGGGAGAATACTTTAAACTCGTTAAAAATCAGTTAGAATTAGGAAATTAAATTTATAAAATTAGACAAAAGGTAAAATTTAACATAGAAACTAAAAAAGAAATTTCAGATAATGTAAAACTCCGTTTTAAGAGTGTTAGAGATATTCTTACATAGCCTCCGCACTGGATGATTCGACTGGGAAATACAACGGATAATAAAAACTAATCCCTTTCAAAAAAAAAGCCTCATTTTAATGATAAAATGAGGCTTCAAAGTAAATAAAAAACAAGGTTTCTTTAAAATGCAGTTCCCGCTGCATCTTTTATTTCTTCCGATAATCTTTTTCTTTCGCGGAGCCTTCTTCGGGCGATCACCGATTTTCCGCTCAGCAGCCTTACAAACATGCCCGTAATAAAACGTTCTCTGCCAAAATGGTGCGTAAGGACATACCCCAGAATCCCGAATCCGGCAACAACGATATATCCGAAAATCTTTTTATTGGCCGCGATAATCGCATTCAGCTGGATGGTTTTCAGGTTGGCGGCTACATTTTGGGAAGTTACCGTCATGCCGTCCATGTATACTGCAAGATTTCCCAAGCTGACGATCTGAAACTGATACTGGAACCATGAGAACAGGGCCGAAAACAATCCGATCGTCAGGAAGGTTCTCCAGACTAGAGCCAAGCCGATGGCCGCGAGCATATCGTCCAGCTCCAGCTTATCCAGGGTGTAAAACCAGACCGAGATAAACAGGGACGTCATCCCATATCCTTTTAAGAACAACGGCAGGTACCAGTTATCATAACTGAATTCCAGCACCATCGAAAAATACATGATGACCGAATAGCCCAGCATAGCTGCAAATCCGGAAAAGATATACATTTTCAAAGGTTTGTCTTTTTTGAACCAGAAGACAGCAATGGTTCCGGCCAGCAGAATCCCGGGAATCATCAGCAGGTTCAGCCGGGCGTTGGTCAGCTGATCATACCCGAGAACACCCACCGCAAAAATATTCTGAAGCGATGCCGTTGCCATGAACATTCCCAGACAGAGCAGCATAAACAGGCCGTGCAGCACATTGTTTCTGGAGAAAATCTTAAAAGAGAGATACGGTCTTTTCAAATGCGTCTGCCGGATCACCAGAAGGGCAAAGCTTACGAAGACGGCAATACCTGCATTGATAATTTTTGTTGAATTCAGCCAGTCCTGTTGTTTCCCGAAGGCAAATACATAGGCCGAAAACATAAAAGTCGATACGAAGAGCAGGATGCTGAGCCAGTCTATATAATGCAACGGAACTTTCAGCGCAAAATATTGGTTGTGCATAAAAATCCACTGTAGCAAGGCCATGACAAAGCACAGAACCGACACAACGATAAAAAACTGCTGCCAGTTGTACAGAACGGAAACCTCAACCGCCCAATAGCCTGCCAGCTGGTTGATAACAAGAACAAAACCATAAAATACCCCGTAGAACATCCCCCGGTTCCCGATCATGGTCATCACCGGTAAAAATAATTCGATGGAAACAATCATTTTACAAAAGCCGATCAGCAGCGCACTTGCGATGATTACCGAAGGTTCCGTGGTCGTTGCATTGATGTAATTCAGGAGGCCGAGCAAAACCATGACCAGCGTGATCTTATCCCGTACTTTGAACCGCATCTTCAGCCTTAAAACAATGGGCATCGCGGCTCCCATCCCGATGGTGGAAGCATAATTGGCCCAGATATAATATTCCGAAAGCGCACCGGTTCCGCCCACCATATAGCTGATATTTCCCGTATACACACCGCCCAGCGGCATGACCACCGTCATCAGGAGAACAATGAGTAAAAGCTGGACGGGTTTCGGCACCCAATCGTGGTATAATCCTTTGTTGTACATGATATTTTTGTTGTGAATGGTCAATGGTCAATTGTGAATTTAAAATTGACTATTCACCATTGACAATTGACTATTATTTAATATTTACGTTAATGTTCATCCCTGCGCTCAGCTTATTGATGTCTTCTTTTTTATTGGCAGCGGTAAATTCGATACGCACCGGGATCCGTTGCTGGACTTTGATAAAGTTTCCGGTGGAATTATCCGTCGGAACACTGGAATACCTTGAACCGGTAGCCGCAGAAATAGCCGTTACCACGCCCTCAAAAGGTTTTCCGCCCAATGCATCGGCCGTCATCATCATTTTCTCACCGATCCTGATGTTCGGCATCTGGCTTTCCAGGAAATTGGCTGTTACCCACTTCTGGTTGTTCAGTACAATCGTAGCAACCTGCTGTCCCGGCTGAATGAGTTGTCCTTCTGAAATGGTCCTCCGTCCCATCACCCCATCGTAAGGTGCGGTGATTACCGTGTAAGAAAGGTTGATTTTCGCCATATCCAAAGCCGATTTTGTTCTTTTAATCTCTGCATCAACGATCCCGAATTTACTCCTCACTTCCATGGTAGAAAGATTAGCTGATCTTTTTTGATTGATTAACGTCTCATAAGCTGCTTTCTGTGCATCATATTCGGTTTTCACCTGGTCGTACTGCTGCCGCGTTACGGCTTCGGAAGCCAACAGGTTTCTGTAACGGTTTAAATTCTGTTCGGCATTCCAGAGGCGGGCTTTGGCACCGGCTATATTGGATTCCATTACATTTACGCTGTTGGAAACGGTGTTTACCGATGAACTGGTTGCTGCACGTTGGGCAAGGGCGTTCTGATAAGCTGCTTCCGCCTGCCCGATCTGGGTGAGAATCTCACGGTCATCGAGGACAACAAGCGTATCGCCTTTTTTCACCTTCTGGTGTTCCATGAATTTAATTTCTTTGATATAAGCAGAAACCCTAGTGTTTATCGGGTTAATAAATTCTTCTACCTGGGCGGCTTCCGTATAGGTTTTATCGCCGATGTGGAAATATTGGGCAATCAGCCAGTATAGTCCGAAGCCGATCACCGCAAAAACGATGATATTGGAAATAACTGCTTTTATTTTATTTTTCTTTCTGTCTTTTTTATTGGCCGCGCCTCCGGCTTTAACGGGAGCCTGTGGTGATGGTTGTGTATTTTGTTCCTTGTTTTCCATTGTTTTGAGTTTTAAAATTATAAAGTTCCGGTAGATTTCAGAAGGTTGTAGTATTGATACAGCACATTGATTTCGGCATTGGCAAAATCCAGCTCCGACTGGAGCTTCTGGTTCTGCGCATCGATCATTTCTGCCTGTACGGCCAATTGGTTCAGGTATTTGGCTTCGGTAATTTTATAGTTTTCCTCGGCCAGCTTTTTGGCATCGTTTAGAATATCCGCCTGCTGTAAAGATTCCTGATATTTTACATACGCTGCATTCACAGCCATATCAATATTCTGTTGTGTTAAAATTACCGCATCGCCAGCCTGGCTTTTCTGGATCTCTCCAAGTTTCACCTTTTCTTTTGTTTTATACAGATTGTCAATATTATAACTTATGGAAATACCGGTCTGCCACCCTCCTGCATACATATCCAGAACAGGATTTCTGGTGGTAATCGGCCTTTGCATTGTATATCCTCCAAAACCTGCAACTGTCGGCATTTTATCCGTCCTGATGATCTCGATATTTTTATCCGCGATATCCACATTGGTTTTTGCTGATTTTAACAGCGGGTTGCTTTCATGCGCCAGGTTGAGATAATACGGCATTCCGATTCCCGCTTCTTTTACGTCCAGGCTTTCCACCGGAATGATTTCCGTGTCTTCGGGTAATCCCAGAGCGATATTCAGATTATAATTCAGGATCTTTTTATTGTTGATTAAGGTTAAAATTCCCTGGTCGAGGTTTTTTATAGCCAGTTCACTACGGATTACCTCATTTCTGGTAACCATTCCCTGCTGATAGAATTTCTGAATGTTTTTCAGCCGCTCCTGTGCCAGCTTTTTATTGTTCTGAAAAACTTCCTGCTGGTTCAGAATTTTATAGACATCCAGATAGTTGGAAATCACCAGAAATTTTACATCCTGTTTGTTCTTTTCCAGGTCCAGCTCCGAAAGCTGCTCACGAAGTCCGGCCAATTCGATGGACCGGTTGACCAACCCGCCTTTAAAGATCAGCTGGGTAGCCTGAACTGCATAGGAACTTCCGTAATGCGGCATCGGGATATTTGTGGTATTGGATAAATCTTTGTCGATCGCTACGGCATCACCCAGATAAAACTGACTGGTCGAAGCGGTGATCGTAGGAAGCTTCTGAAGCTTTACAATGTTTTTGCTCTGTCTCGCAATGTCGATGTTCTGTGCCGAAACTTTTAATTGCTGATGATTCTGTACGGCGAGTTCGGCTGCTTCACCGGCGGTCATCGTTTTTATTTCCTGTGCAAAAAACAGCGCAGGAAATAGGGCTATCGCGAGGGATAGCGCTGTTTTTATGTTCTTAACCATTTTACCTTGTTTTACGGATACAAAGGTACGGCCGCCAGAATCTCAAACAAATGTTTAATAATTGGAAAAAGATGTTCAAATGTAAGATTTCAGCTTTCGAACTGATTTCTGTACTGCGAAGGACTTTCGCCCAGATGCTTTTTAAAAAAATGGGAAAATGAATACGGATCACTGAATCCCAGAATAGCAGAAATTTCCGAAACAGGCTTTGTAGAGGAATTCAGCAATACTTTAGCCTCGTTCATGACAATAAGGGCAATAACCTGGCTCGCCGACTTTCCTGTCACTTCTTTTACCACAGCCGACAGATGTCTGGTTGTAACCGACTGACGCTGCGCATAAAACTCCAAACTTCGCTCCATATGATGGTATCTGGCAATATCGTTCAGAAAAATGAAAACAATTTCCTCCTGTCTCGACATCTGGCTCATGGAATTGCTGTCTTCCTTAGAAATGATTCCGGCCATCTGATAACAGAAAACGGAAAACAGGTGCTCGACAATTTCCTTTTTGTAAGTCATTTCCGTCTCCGAATCCAGAATATATTTAAGGAAATTAACGCTCTTCCATACCACTTCCATTTCAGCCGGTTCAAAAGGAACCCCGATATTCATCTGCTGCCTGAAGTACCGATAGGTAATTAAACGATTGAATTTCAAAGACAAAGCTGAAATAAATTCCCGTTTATAAGAGACCATTCTCGACTGGAAATCATCGCTTACAGAGATCATTTCATAAACCGTCTGCGGATCCGTCACCATAAACATATTTGCGGAAAGCTCAAGATCACGGAAATGCTGCTTGAGCTTAATGGTTCCGGTCTTCACAAAGATAAATGCAGGGTTATCAGGACGGAACGGCTTATCAACCGCTATCCGGTCGAAGATGTTATGTTGCGTAAAAATCTCAACGCCGAATTTTTCCAGGACAGACATAAGACAAATGTAAGCAATCTCTTGAGCGATTGCAAAAATTTATTATTTTAGTGCTTTCCAAATGACCGATATGAGAAAGATCGATTTACTGTTTGCAGAATACGCCGAAAGCCACAGGAATGCCACCAACAAGCTGATCCACTGGATCTGTGTACCGCTGATTTTCTGGACGATTCTCGGGTTTATTTCCATCATTCCGTCCAAGGCCATCGGGTTCCGGTACATCGGCGAAATCAGCTATGTGAGTTTTGCAGCCATTGCGCTGGTTACGATTTTTTACATGAGGCTTTCCGTGCTGATCAGCCTGATGATGTTCTTCGTTATGATTTTAATGGAGAGCTTTGCTTACGGAATCAATATCCGTTTCAAAGGAGATTCCTGGATGGTGTACCTGTCGGTTTTCATTGCTACCTGGATTTTACAGTTTGTCGGTCATCAAATCGAAGGCAAAAAACCATCCTTCCTCAAAGACCTGCAGTTCCTTCTCGTAGGACCAATCTGGCTGCTGAGCTTTATTCTGAAGAAACTGGGAATCAGGTATTAGAGCCGGAAGATGGGTGCAGGATGCTGGAAGTTAAATACTGAGGGTCAGAGAATAAGGTCTTATAATAATTTTCAAACCATTAGTTTTGAAATATCTCCCATCTTTACTGTATCAATCTTCCAAAGCATAAACGGCAAAACTAGCCAGCCAGTGGTCGCCACCGTAATTTCCCTGAAAAAGCAGAGGCAGGGCGTTGCTTAAAAATACATCAGCTGTTTTTCGGAATTCTTTTTTTAACGAATGTTTATCCGGAAGCGATTTCGCGATTCCTTTCATGCACCACGCTTTTGAAAAAGAAAGCCCGACCAGGTGAACGGTCTGATAATCTGACAGATCGCTTACCAATGGAATCTTCTCAATGTTTTCAAGGCTCCTTTTTTCGTAAAACTGATTCAGCCATACAACGAATTCTTTCTGCGGCAGCACCCGACGCATCAGGTCGGCAATCTCCAGGCTCGGCGAAAAGAAATCCGATCCGTCCGGTTCGAGGTAAGCAGGCGTTTTGGTATTATTCAGATAAAAATATTTGGCTTTCTCAACCAGTTGTTGTTCAAACTCTTTATCACCGGTTGCCCTGGCCCAATCCAGTGCAAAAACCATCGCAAAGGCCGTGTTCGGGTGAACGCCCGTCCGGTTGGGATACGTCTGTTTCGGTAAAAAGGTTTTCCAGGAACTCAGGATCTTGTCAGTCAGCGGCTTCAGGTTCTGATGCCAGATTTTGGCTTTCGGATGGTTCCAGGTTGCCAGTTCTTCGTCCAGTTTTAAAAGCCAGGCCCAGCCATAGGTTCTTTCAAAAGTTCCCGTGAGCTGATATTTGGTGAAATAGTCGGCTTCGGTCTGAAGATTTTCTTTTTTAAAAGAATTTTCAAGAATGGCTTCAATGTCTTTCGCCACCGACAAATTGGGCTTTGTCTTTAGCAAACGCACCAGCATCCAGTGCCCGTGCACCGAGCTATGCCAGTCGAAACACCCGTAAAAGCTGGGATGCAGGTCTTTCGGGCTTAAAGGAACTTCACTGGCCGTATTGATAATGTGGGCGGTCTTGTTCGGGTATTCCTGATTGATGCAGTGCAATGGTTTCTCAGAAAGCTTTACCGCCATCTCGTCGGTAAGTTTCGGACCTTCCTGGGCGAATATCATAAAGGGAGCAAATATAAAGGCTAAAAGGCTTTTTTTCATTTGATAAAAATATAAAATAATTATAAACTTCACCCCTAAGCCGGAAATATCCAGCAGTTAAATAAATTTTGCAAAAAGACTATTTCAAGCACAATTTTTGATGTGAGAGCTAAAAACTTTTATTCATGAATAAATTATTTCTATCCTTGTGCTGCCTAGCTCTTATCCATTGTAAGAAAAATGAACCCCAATCCTTAAACGCCAATCTCGTTGATGTTCTTCAGGAAGATAAAGTAGATGCATCCATCAAATTTCCATCAGAGAAGACGATAAGTGAAAAGGCAACTTCTATTTCAAAGAAAATCATCAAGAACGGGGATATGAAAATCCAGGTTGCTGATATAAATAAGGCTCAGAGCCAAATAAATACCTTTCTTAAAAACAACAAAGCGTACATCCAGAAAGAACGGTTTCAAAATAATGATCTTGATGAAAACCTGGATTTGACCATCAGGGTTCCACACCAAAATTTTGATGCCCTGATCAATTTATTTTCAACGGGTGTCGGTTCCGTCCTATCAAAAAATGTATCGTCTGATGATGTCACAGAGGAGTACACCGATGTTTCGATCAAGCTTGCCAACAAGAAAATTTACCTTGAAAAATACAGGGAAATGCTGAAAAGCGCCAAAACTACAAAGGACATGCTGGAAATCCAGGAAAACATCCGCGCTTTGGAAGACGAAATCGATGTATCGGAAGGGCGGCTCCGTTTTATCGACGACCGCGTAAACTACAGCACCCTCAACCTGAGCCTATATAAAGAAAAAGTGAGAAGTTCCGCGACATCAAGAATCGGTTTCGGAAGCCGGTTCGGTGATTCCTTAACGGAAGGCTGGAACAGCTTTGTCGAATTCCTGTTAGGCATTATTTCGTTGTGGCCATTCTTCCTGCTGATTCCTGTTGTCGTGTTTCTGTGGAGAAAATGGAGGAACAAGAGGAAGAAATAACTTATAAAACGGCTTGAAGAGGGATGCCGGATGACGCAGGCTTTTCTCGCAGTTTTTGCAGATTAATTCCAACAAAATAAGCTCTCTATTAAAAATCAATACTTTAATAAGATAAATTACAAACCGGCGTGAGATTTATTTAACGCAAAGTCTTTACTTTTCGGATGCATATTCCAAGGTAGCAAATAAGAAATCAGCACGCTGGTTGATAAAGATTACGGATCCGCTTTGCGCAGCAAATTTATTTTCCTTAACCACCTAAAACCAGCGGGATGAGACCTCTATCTTTGCATCGAAAAATTCCTTAAAAAAAATCGGCGCCATCTGCAAACTGGCGTGAGGTATTAAAACCTATTTCCCCAGCACAAACACCGCCGGGATCTTATGAAGCTCCGGTTTCTGTTTCTGCCATTCTTTTATGGTTTTTGTTCTGATGAACTCGTGCTCAAGATCGTTAATGTTTGCGGCGATGCAGAGTTTGGTATTTGGGGAAAGGAATTTCGTCAGGTCTTCGAAAAGCGCATTGTTACGGTAAGGGGTTTCCATAAAGATCTGGGAATACCCGGTCTTCTGAACCTGGCTTTCCAGTTGCAGGATCTGTTTTTTCTTTTCTCCTTTATCAATCGGCAGGTAACCGTGGAAGGTAAATTCCTGCCCATTGAAACCGCTCGAAATCAAAGCCAGAATGATAGATGACGGACCGGAGATCGGGACGACACGGATGTTTTTCTCGTGGCACCACTTCACCATCAGGTTACCAGGATCGGCAATACAGGGAAGCCCGGCTTCGGAAAGCAAACCGAAATCCTGCCCTTTCAGCATCAGCTCCTGCGCTTCTTTAATATCGGCATTTTCCGTGTACTTATCCAGAAGAAAAAGCTTCAGGTCGGATTGTTTTTTCTCCGGCGCGAAAAACTTCACCACCTTTCTTGCTGTTTTATCATTTTCTACAAAGAAATAATCCGTCTGCATGATATAATCCTGAATGACGGGTGCGAAATGGGTAATGGAAGTATTGTCCGAAAGATAGGAAGGAAGTAAAAAAAGCATATTGGAATATTTTTTATTTAAGATCGAATGATTGTTGTTAAGGTAAAATTTGTTCGGCAATTTTGTTGCAGCCCGCTTCCAAAAGCTGAAAGACGTGGTCGAATTCATCCGCTCCGCCCCAGTACGGATCCGGAACTTCAGCATTTTCGTGGTCTCCCAAAACTTCCAGGAAAAGCGAAACTTTCTGTCTCTGTTTTTCGGTTCTGGCTTTCGATACGACATCCGCCATGACATCGATGTCCATACAGTAGATTTTATCAAACTTTTCAAAATCCCCGGCTGTAATAGGTCTCGATCTCTGCTTTGAAATGTCAATTCCATGAAGGGCAGCCGTTTCGACAGCTCTTTTATCGGGATGCTTGCCTTCGTGCATAGAAATGGTTCCGGCAGAATCAATCAGGAAACCTGCAGGAACTTTCGTCTTCATAATTCCTTCTGCCAGCGGGCTTCTGCAGATGTTTCCGAGGCAGACCATGAGTATGTTCATTATTCAAATTATTAAGCTACAAAACTAAATAAAAAATGAAGAATAAAATTATTCTCCATTTTCTATATTTATATTATGTATTCTTACTGTCTGATTCTTTCGCCCAGCTCTTTTACATATTTTTTGATCTCTTTATCGATTTTCGAAACATCCTTGATGGTATCACAGGCATACATAACCGTTGAGTGGTCTTTCCCTCCCATTTCAGCACCGATCTTAGTGAAGGTGGAATTGGTAAGTTCTTTGGAAAAATACATCGCCAGCTGTCTCGGAAGCGCAATTTCTCTTTTTCTGGTTTTAGAAAGAAGCTGCTCTTTTTTGATTCCGAAATAATCACACACCACATCCTGAATGTAAGGAATATTGATGACCTTTTTCTGGGTAGCTGCAATTTTACTGATAGTCTCTTTAAGTAATTCAAGGCTCAGATCCGTTTTATATACGGTAGAATAAGCAATTACGGAGTTGATAATCCCGATCAGTTCTCTTACGTTGGTCTTTGCTTCCGCCGCAAGGAAATCGAGCATGTCATCAGGCAGAACGATCCCGTCTCTGCTTAATTTATCGACGATGATTTTCTTACGGGTAGAAATGTCCGGCGACTTGATTTCTGCAGAAAGCCCCCATTTGAAACGGGAAACGATACGGTCCTGGATGTCCATAATATCGGCCGGCGCCTTATCGGAAGTCAGGATGATCTGTTTTCCGTTTTGGTGCAAATGGTCGAAGATATGGAAGAAGCTGTCCTGCGTGGCCGATTTTCCGGAAAGGAACTGAATATCATCGATAATCAGTACATCCACCATCTGGTAGAAATTGGCAAATTCGGTCTGTTTATGTGCTTTTGCTGCTGAAATGAACTGCTGGATAAATTTTTCGGAAGAAAGATACAGAACGATCTTATCCGGAAACTGGTTTTTCACTTCCAGACCAACCGCCTGGCCAAGGTGGGTTTTCCCTACTCCGTAACCTCCGTATAAAAATAAAGGGTTGAAAGCCGTAGCACCGGGTCTTTTGGCAATCGATCTTGCTACTGTAGCCGCAAATTTATTGCTCTCCCCTTCTATATAATTATCAAAAGAGAAATCTGATTTCAGGTTGGAATTAATATTTACTTTTTTAATTCCCGGAACAACAAAAGGATTGACGATATTGGATGAAAAGCCCTGTGGCATCGTCTCCTGCACTTTCGGGGTAGGCGTGCTCTTACCTTTCATATTCATGGTAATCGGCTTTTCAAGACCGGCCGGCTTGTTTTCGATTACAGAATACCACAACTTCACTCCTTTTCCGATATTTTTTTTCAGGGCAGCCGAAAGAAGAGACAAATAATTATCCTCTATATATTCCTTGTAAAAATCACTCGGAACGATGAGCGTAAGGTTATTATCCACTAGAGAAAGCGGCTGTACCTTATCGAACAGCAGGTCGAAAGATTTTTCAAGTTTTTTCAGGTCAGAACTATCTTCAGCTGCGTTGAGATTATCGCGCATGAACTGAAGGCATCTCTGCCATATCATCATTAAATTTTCATCCATAAATATGCCCCGATTAATTCTTTTGTTAGTACTCTTTTCAGAAGGACGACAAAGGTCCATAATTTTTATTTCAAAAAAAAATATTGCGCTTATTGATTATTTAAAAATATATTTGTATGTATAATCAAGCATAAAAAATGATACACACAAAACACTCATTACGAGTACGTTACGGAGAAACAGACCCTATGAAATACGTTTATTACGGCAACTATGCCGAGTATCTTGAAATCGGAAGAGTGGAGCTTTTCCGAAGCATAGGAATGTCCTATAATGAAATTGAAAATCAAGGAATTTGGCTGCCCGTTTCGGAGTATAAAATCAAGTATCTGAGACCTGCTTTTTATGATGAAAAACTGGAAATCCATACTTATATAAAAAAGATACCGGGAGTAAGGATCGAATTCGAGTATGAAATTTTTAATGAAGATCACGTAAAAATTACAGAAGCTTCAACTACCCTTTTTTTCCTCGATGCCCAAACGAAAAAGATCGTAAAATGTCCGGATTATCTTATGGAGCTGATTAAGGCTAACTGGAATAAATAATTTTGAACCCGAAACAGGAAGAAGGTTTTTAGCTTTTAAAGACAGCTAAATAGAAATAATATATTATCTTGCATCCTTCACCAAAGTACTATTTAAAAGAAAGATTCATGAAGATTGCCTATTTAGGCCCGCAGGCCAGTTTTACCCAACTCGCCGCAAGCCAGCTTTTCCCAAAAGCAGAACTTTTACCTCAAAATAATATACTGGATTGCTTTAGTGCCGTTGAATGCGGGGAAGTTGACCAGGCAGTCGTTCCGCTGGAAAACTCAATTGAAGGTACCGTGTCCATGACACTGGATTATCTTTATAAAACTCCCGGCATCAGGATCGAAGCTGAAGCCGTTATGCCGATTGCCCATCACCTGATGGTTCATCCGGACTGCAATATAGAAAGTCTGGAAAAAATTTATTCCCATCCGCAGGCACTGGCACAGAGCTTTCATTTTCTTGACTCCGGATTTAAGGAGATCCCCAAGCAGGAATATTCTTCCACCGCAGCGGCGGCGAAACACGTTTCCGAAAATCCCGACAGAAACCTTGCCGCCGTGGCCAATCAGTTCGCTGCAGATCTTTACGGACTGAAGATCATCCGCCGGAACATTCAGGACATCGAGCAGAATCATACCCGATTTATTATCATTTCCAAACGGCAGAATCTATATCTTAACAATGAACTTGAAGTATCAGGAGAAAAGTCCGGACTGCTGATCACACTTCCGGAAGATCATCCGGGAGGGCTTCATCAGGTACTTTCTGTTTTTGCATGGCGGAAAATGAACCTCAGCAAAATAGAATCCAGAACCTTGAAAACGGGACTTGGCAACTATTTCTTTTTCATTAATGTGACCGGTACCTGGGAATCGGCCTTACATCATAATGCACTGGCAGAATTGGCAGCTTTAGGAGCTGACACCGTATTTTTAGGAAATTACAAAGAATTTCTTCTGAAAAGCTGACAAAATTTCATTCCACGCTAATCCAATCCCATCTTCACAGGATCTATTTATAATAATTCAAATTTTCAATCGCTGTTCTGACGTATGAACAGATTTCTTAATTTCTCTTTCAGCAGGGAATCAGGAGTATATCTCTTATATATATTTCTCCAATTATAGATCTAAAATATTTTTTAGAAAAAATTAAACAATAAATAATTATAAATCTAATAATATCACACAAATCAATATAAAAGATAAAAATTTTTAACCTAAAATAGCATTTTGCATGATATTTGATGCATTTTTCATGAAAAACTATCTGAGAGTAAACCTTTAACTAAAATTAAATTTTTATGAACATGAAAACTAAAATTTGCAGTGCCATTTTAGCACTAATGGCGCTCCCTTTTGCGGCCCAGAGTGGTGCAGTAGGTATTAATACTACCACTCCGCAGGCAACCCTTGATGTAAACGGAAATTTAAAGATTCGCCAAGTTCCTACTGCAGCATCCACCACGGGTTATCAAATTCTTGCCGTCAACCAGAATACCGGTGGTGATTTTGAAGTGTCTCAATTAAATCCTCAGCTTATTGCAAATCTTGCGACTTCTGGAGGAACTACAGGTGTTGCCGCTTCCGTGTATGCCGCCAGAAAAACATCAGGTGTAACTTTGGTTTCCGTCACTATCTTTCCGACGGGCTTCCAGGCTGTAAATTTCGTAAATGCGGAAAGGACCGTAGGTGCCTCTGCAGTTTTTACGGATAGCGACAACACATACAATGTACCGAGCACTGGAGTTTACGCTATTGGGTTCAGTTTCCGTTACGGAACGGGAATTCAGGCAGCCTTGCTGGCAAACGCACCCGGTGCAGGGATTGTAAGAACCAGAAACGGGGTATCCACACTGATCGACAGCAGATCTTTCAGCGGAGCGAATTTAGGACTTCTCAGCCTTACGATTTCGGAATCCAGCGTGAATTCTCTCTATCCTTTACAGGCGGGGGATAAAATTTCCTTCGGACTTATAGGATCTTCGTTGCTGGATGGCACTATCCTGGGTAGCAGTACGAGTTCTTTTTACATTTATAAAGTTTCAAATTAAAAATCAATTTATTTATCAAAAGAAAAATTTTACAACCTGATTACTAACCGTGTTAATCACTATATCTTACTTTAATCCGCTACGCAGTGTAGCGGATTATTTTTTTCGGCTGTAAACATTTGATTATATTTGATAAACCAATCGTTCAAAATGGCATATGCAATTATATTTATCGCTGTAATAGTACTCTGTATTCTCAACAACTATCATCAGAGACTCAAGAAACTGGAACGGGAATTTGAAGAATTGAAACTGAAAATGACTGAAGAAGACCTTACTGAGCATTCCCTGATATCAAAAAAAACAAATACTTCTTCTGAGAATCGGATTGAACAGCTTAATGTATTGCCACTATCAGAGTCTCCTAAGAACGAAGTTCCTGTGAAAAAAGAAAAAGACAAGCTCGCCCCTGTGTTCGAATTTTTAAAACAGAATGCCCTTACCATTGTTGGTATTTTTACACTGGTGTTAGGCATTGGCTATTTTGTGAAATATGCCATCGACAAAAACTGGATTGGGGAAACCCCACGGGTAGGAATCGGATTTCTGGCCGGCGCTGTCATTATGGGGATCGGGCATTTCCTTAGAAGAAATTATGCTGTTTTTGCATCCATTATTACCGGAGGCGGGATTGCAGTCCTCTATTTCACAGTTACCATTGCCTTCCGGGAATATCAACTGTTTTCACAGGGAGCGGCCTTTACGGTAACCTGTTGTATTACCTTGCTGTGTATCCTGCTTTCATATTATTATAAGAGTGAAATTCTGAATATTTTTTCCCTGTTCGGAGGATTCCTTGCCCCTTTAATGATCAGTTCAGGGGAAAGCAATTATCTTTTTCTGTTTGCCTATCTTACGGTCTTAAATATAGGCATGCTGGCCGTCGTATTTCTTAAAAGCTGGAAAAGCGTAGGCTGGATCTCCTTTATCCTTACCGGCATTTATCTTGCGTCCTGGACAGCAGAAAAAACAGAAATGCTAAGTGTATATTTTTATATCATTACTTACATTATCTTCTATCTTTTTGCCCTGCAGAATTATTTTAAGAAAAACCTCCTGCTTCCTTATGATATTCTAATGCTTGTGCTCATTAATTTCACATGCATCATCGGTTTGGTGTATATTTTTGAGACGCTGCAATATGAACCGGTAATTATTTTCCCTGTGATTTTTGCGTTGGTTAACCTCATCCTTCTTTACAAGGAATATTCGGCAAAAAAATTCGGTACCAGTTATTCCGTTTTTGCTGGTATTACGGTAAGCCTTATAACCGCTGCCGTTGCTTTACAGTTTAAGGCACACCTAATAACAAGTGTCTGGGCAATTGAGGCAACCCTGCTGCTTTTTATCTGGAAAAAAACCAACCTCAATATTTTCAGAATATGCTTTTATATTCTCTTTCCTTTGGTGATTATCGCCCAGATTGTTACATGGACCGAATATATTGAAGCAAAAGATCTTGCTGTAATTTTCAATCCGGTATTCCTAACAAGTACCGTAACGGTGATCTCTACTTTTGTCAATTTAATTTTGCTGAGAAAACTTTCAGATCGTCAGGATCAAAACAGTAATTTCTTCGAAAATCTTTTTACCGTTGTCAGCTACGGTATTATTTACATTGCCCTTTTACTGGAAGTCGTTTACCATATTTCAGAAAAACCTTGGATCATTATTTTCGGTACGGCAATGCTTTACAGCCTGTTTTTTATCTTCCTCATTCTGTTATTCAGGAAGAAGCTTGAAATCGATAAAATTCTCAAGACAGCACTATTTTATGTATTTTTCGCACTAATTATCTTCAATACTCTGATTTCCGGTCCCGGAATTGTGACCCAATATTTACAGAATAAAATTCCTTTTACTTTATATTGGGCTTATCTTTTATATTGGATTCCCTTTATAACCATTCTGGTGAATATTGTACCGAAATCGTATTTCTTACAAATGAAACTTTCGTACTGGTGGGTTTCCCTGGCATTCATCACAGCTGTAAGCGGCGAATTGTACAATATGTATGTACTTTATAATGCCAATACGATTTTGGATACCCCTTTTCTTACTAAACATTTCAGCCTTCTTTATCTTCCGATCATCTGGGCGGTTCTGGCCAGCCTTTTCCTTTATAAAGGATTAAAAACTGAAGTTTCAGAATATAACAAAGTTGGTTTTGCCCTTATTGCAGTTACCGTATGCAAACTGTATGCTTATGACGTATGGAAAATGGATAACGTATCCAGAATCATCGCCTTTATTATACTGGGCATTATCTTATTACTGAGTTCATTTCTGTTTCAGCGGGTAAAAAAGATCATCAAGAATATGGTAGAAAAAAAGCAAGAAAGCAACGATTCCGAAATATCATAAAACAGATTATCTTTGGCTTATAATTATATTATTGTAAAAATTTATTTACATTTTATAAAAAATAACTATATTTATAGCGTTTTTAATAGTTATCTATTCCTAAGCCATTATGAAAAAATTATTATACTCTTTTTTACTGTTGTCTTCGGCAACATTATTTGCCCAGAAGAATACATCAACACGATTTGCAGTTGCCAATGATATTGTTGGAACGGTGGATATGTTCAGTAACAATCTTAAAGGTTACGTGCAAAGCTCACGTACATTTAGATCTTCAGCAGAGCTTCCTCAGAATCTGAAAAAATTCGGGAACATTGCGGACAACGGCCTGGTGGAATATAAACTTAAATCCGGATTAGGTACTTTGGACAGACTTTCTCTGGCTGATCTTAATACGCAGTATAACCTGGCAAAAAACACACCTGTTCTTATCGACGGTTATGAATTCGCCAATACAGATACACTGGTATACGGCGACATACTGAGAAACGTTAAGGTGGTCGACAATAACGGAAGCAAAACAGTTTCCGTATCCACACAAAAGTAATTCTTCAGATCATATTTACATGAAAAGGATACCCCACAAGGGTATCCTTTAGTATTTACCGTTCCATTTCTTTTTGAGTTCTTCGTAAATTTTCTTTTCGGTCGCATTATTTCCCGGCTCATAAAGCCTGGCATCTTTTATTTCTTCCGGCAAAAAATCCTGGTCTACAAAATTACCGTCATAGGAATGCGCATATTTATACTCCTTTCCGTAATCCAGCTCTTTCATCAGCTTGGTAGGTGCATTTCTCAGGTGCAGCGGCACCGGAAGATTTCCCGTTTTCTTTACCAAAGCTAATGCCTCATTGATCGCCATGTAAGTAGAATTGCTTTTCGGCGAAACGGCCAGGTACACTGCTGTTTCACTGAGAATAATTCTCGCTTCCGGATTTCCGATTACATTGACGGCCTGAAAACAGCTGTTGGCCATTACCAGAGCGTTCGGGTTGGCCAGCCCAATGTCTTCCGATGCCAGGATCAACATTCTTCTGGCAATGAATTTAATATCCTCACCACCAGCCAGCATACGGGCCAGCCAATAGACCGCACCGTTGGGATCGCTCCCACGCATTGACTTGATGAAAGCCGAAATGATATCATAATGCTGTTCGCCATTTTTATCATAAAGAGCCATCGTCTCCTGCAGTACTTCCAGGACATCTTCATTCCTTATCTCCGATTTACCGGAATTCTTGAACTGGTTCAGCACCAGCTCCACCGAATTGATCAGCTTCCGGGCATCTCCTCCTGAATACTGGATCAATGCTTCTTTTTCAGCAATCTTGAAAGCCGTGTTTTCATCCTGATTAAATCTTTCCGAGGCTATATCGATCAATTCTTCAAGCTTTTCGTACGTCAGTGCTCTTAAAATATACACCTGGCTTCTGGACAGCAGGGCCGAAACCACTTCAAAGCTCGGGTTTTCCGTAGTGGCCCCGATCAGGACGATCCAGCCTTTTTCTACGGCATGAAGCAGCGAATCCTGCTGGGATTTGTTGAAACGGTGAATTTCATCTATAAACAGGATAGGCGATTTCCCGGAAAATAGGTTCTGCTTTTTCGCATCCTCGATTACGTCGCGTACATCCTTTACACCGGAGGAAACGGCAGAAAGCTTATAAAACTTCCGTCCGGAATTTTCGGAAATGATCTCGGCAAGCGTGGTTTTGCCCGTACCCGGAGGCCCCCAGAAAATCATGGAATTAAGGGAATTGTTCTGCATCATTTTCCGGATTGTTCCTTTTTCGCCCGTAAGATGTTCCTGCCCCAGCACGTCATCCAGGGTTTTCGGTCTCAGCTTTTCAGCTAATGGTATATTTTGATTCAAAATGTTTAAGATTTAAAGTACAATAAATTTAATAGAGACATCCAAACGGCAGAGGTTTCCCGGATTTATCCTGTTGAGATCAGTAAATCGACAAACACCGGAATTGATCCTTCGAACAGACCTTTACCGAACTGAAACTTCAAACAAATTTAAACTAATTTTCAATTTTTTACCCTATTTTTGCACTGTTTTGAAACTTACATTCAATAAAATCATTACTTTTCCTTTGGTAATCTTCATACGGCTTTACCAATGGTTTATCTCGCCGCTGCTTCCTAAAAACTGCCGTTATGAGCCGACGTGTTCGCATTATATGGTAAAGGCACTGCAGGTTCACGGGATTTTCAAAGGATTCTGGCTGGGTGTAAAAAGAATTTCAAGATGCCATCCTTGGGGCGGTAGCGGGTACGATCCTGTGCCGCCTAAAAAGTAACATTTAAATAAACAAACTATTAAAAAAAATAGCAATGAGTAATATTTTTTTCAGAATGTATCTCGTCGTTTTCGCGCTGATTACCCAGTGTCTTTTTGCGCAGAACTATCCGGACGGCCTGTCCGACGGAACATTACACGTGAATTCCGCGAATGTCCCCGTAAAGATCTATTCCACTACGGAAATCCAGGATCTTAATGAATTTGCCGATAAGCCTGTCAAGGAAAACGTTCTGGTTATTTTGAATGAATCCAATTTTGAACCTGCATATATAAATTACAGTACGGCGACTCTAGCCAAATATAAATTGGTACATTACCAGTTCCTGGATAAGAATTTCAGACTGATCGACACACCTGCTACCAGCGAAAACCTCAGCTCCTTTAAATATGCCGTTAAAACGCAAAAGCCAATTGCAGAAGCTGACCAGGTAAGCCTGGACACGCCTTTCAAAATCTGGGATCCTTCAAAAGGTATTCAGTTGGGTCCGGTTACCCTGCATTTTTACAGCCTTATGTTCATTTTCGCTTTCGGTTTCGGCTATGTGCTGATGAGCAGAATTTTCAAGATCGACAACGTGAACCATAAATACCTGGAGCCGCTTTTTACGTGGACCCTTATCGGAACGATCCTCGGTGCAAGAATGGGGCACGTTATTTTCTACCAGCCGGAACTTTTCAAAGAAGATTTCTGGAGTGTGTTCCTGCCGATCAGTACAAAAAACGGACTGAAATTCACCGGGTTTTCCGGACTGGCCAGCCACGGAGCAACGATTGCGCTGATCCTTACAACCCTGTATTATTCATTTAAAATTATCAAGAAGAATCCGTTATGGGTGTACGACCGTTTGGGAATCGTGGTCTCCCTGGGCGGAGCATTTGTGAGATTGGGAAACTTCTTCAACTCGGAGATCATCGGAAAACCGGCCGACCCGAACTCTCCTTTTGCCTTACTTTTCCCACAGCAGAGCAGTGAATACGGGGTGACGGTTCCGCGTTATCCGTCCCAGTTGTTTGAAGCTTTCGGATATGTATGTCTTTTTATCCTGTTATGGATTCTCTATAGAAAAACCAATAAAAAATACCAGCAGGGATGGCTGTTCGGATTGTTCTTCATCATTCTCTGGGCGATCAGATTCTTTGTGGAATTCCTGAAGGAGCCTCAGGGTGACGAATTCATCCAGTTCGGCGGACTTAATACCGGACAGGTATTATCCATTCCATTTATGATTGCAGGAGTCATCATCATGGTTGTTTCCAAAAAGTTCAGGATCACCCAGGCTGAAAACGAGAAGCCGGAGTAAGTAAATCCAACATAAAAAAAGCAGATCTGTATGGTGCAGATCTGCTTTTTTATTTGAACTCAATTTCGTTAGCCAAGATACTTATCTGTTTGCTGGAAAAGACATTATTTGCAAACTGGGAAACAACTTATGTATCCTGACGATTCCGTGAATATCGCTGTGGGAAATTATTACAAAGCCTTTACTGCCAAACTGTTTAGCTCCTCAAAAACATTTCCGAATTCATGAATGACATCAGTCGGAAGCATCGATTCCTTGGAGTACTTCTCCGACGCAGAATCTGCAGCCCGGCCATGAAACCATACCCCTAAAACAGCAGCTTCTTCCGGCGTGTAATTTTGTGCAGAAAATGATGCAATAATTCCGGTTAGGATATCACCGCTTCCGCCTTTTGCCAGTCCGGAATTTCCTGTAATATTATAGAATACCTTTCCGGCAGGGCTGATGATCTGGGTACGATGGTCTTTCAGTACGATATAAATATGATGTTCCCGGGCTTTGGTTATGGCACGCTCCACCCTTTTGAAGGAATTTCCGGTAGGCCCGAACAGCCTTTCAAATTCTTTCGGATGAGGCGTAATGATAGATTCTTTCGGAATAAGCTTTATATTTTTTGGGTCCTGAGAAATGATATTCAGTGCATCGGCATCCAGAATCAAAGGTTGGGAATATTCTTTTAGAAAAGCAAGAAAAGCTTTCGCAGTTTTTGGATCGGTTCCCAAACCAGGCCCAATTCCGCAAACCGCATTTTCATCAACTTCAATATGATCGATCACATCCGTCCCGCCTTCGATAAACATGGCTTCCGGATTGGAGATCTGCAAAATATCACAGCCGCACTTCGGGGCAAGGGCAAAGGTAAGTCCTGCTCCTGTTTTAAGTGCAGCCCTTGCAGCGAGTACGGCGGCACCCATTTTACCGATGCTCCCCCCGACGATAATCACTTTTCCGTAGGTACCTTTGTGGGAAAACTCTTCTCTCGGCCTGAAAATCTGCTTTACGGCCTTATCATTCACAACATAATTTTCCGTTTCTGCTTCGGCAATATATTCTTCACTGATATTAATATCCAGGATTCTTACTTTCCCCGCATATTTTCCTGTCTCCGGATGAAAAAAGGTTTTTTTCCAAAGCTGAAAGCTCAGGGTATAATCAGCTTTAAAAATAACAGCACCCTCCGGCGAGACCGCATCTGCAAATAGTCCCGAGGGAAGATCAATGGAGATTTTGATATTATGGGTATTATTAAGAAATTCCACCAGCTCTTTAAACTCGTCTTCCAGCGGGCGCGATAATCCGGTTCCGAAAAGTGCATCGATGATTACTGTCCTGCTGTCGAAACGGTAGTCCCGGACTTCTTTGAATTCCTTTATGGAAATCCCTGAAATTTCTTTCAGTTCGCGGAAATTAATTTGGGCATCGGAAGAAAATTTAGCCTTGGAATTGGTAAATACATCGATATCAAAACCTTTCTGGTACAACATCCTGGCAATGGCAAAACCGTCGCCGCCGTTGTTACCGTTGCCACAGAAAATGGCAAAATTCCGGTGGTTCTTACAATTTTCCGAAATCCATGTTACACACGCTTCTGCAGCCCTTTCCATAAGCTGTATAGAAAAAACAGGCTCATGCTCTATCGTATATCGATTCCCCTTTTTAATTTGCTCTGCTGTCAAGATTTTCATATGTGAAATGCTATTAGTGTATCCCAAGCAATTTACGAAAACTAATGCTAAAATAAAAAGGATCGGGAAGTGAATAAAATGATTATTTTAAAAAATATGTAACGGAAAATCTCTATTTAAAACAAAAGAAATTATTTTTTTTGTATCTTAAACCTTTAATTTTAAACAATAAAAACAAAAAATATAAATTATGGGATTTGTAAAAGAATTTAAAGAATTTGCCTTTAAAGGAAATGTCCTCGACCTGGCAGTCGGAGTGATTATCGGTGCAGCATTCAGTGCAATTGTAAAATCATTTGTGGATGATATTATTACTCCCCTGTTGCTGAACCCGGCCCTTGAAAAAGCCAACGTAAAAAATATTGCAGAACTTTCCTGGAACGGCGTTAAATATGGAAATTTTCTTTCGGCAATACTCAGTTTCCTGATCGTAGCTTTTGTCTTATTCTTGCTGATCAAAGGAATCAACAGCCTTAGCAAAAAACCTGAAGAAGCTCCGGCTGTACCGGCAGGACCAACCGAAGACCAAAAATTATTAATGGAAATCAGAGATTTGCTGAAAGCCAAAAATAATCTATAATAATAAAGCACTTCAAAATGAAGTGCTTTATTATTATACTGGTGAAAAATTTCTTTATTGAATCTGTAAAATACTGGAAATCTGCTCTGCCAGCGATAATCCGATCCTGTCCTGCGCTTCAAGTGTAGAAGCACCCGTATGAGGAGTCATGGAAATCTTCGGATGGATAAGCATCTCCTTGGAAGGCGTTGGCTCATTGATGAAAACATCAAGTCCTGCAAATTTCACTTTACCCGAATCCAGCGCTTCAATAAGGGCCGCTTCATCAATAATCCCTCCTCTTGAGCAGTTTATCACCGCCACACCGTCTTTCATGATTTCAAATTCTTTTTTTCCGATCATGTAACCTTCTTTCTGGGCCGGAACGTGAAGCGTAATAAAATCCGAATGTTTCAGCACGTCCTGAAGCGGTTCCGTTTCAATATCTACATTGATAAACTGGTTGTTGTAAAATTTCACTTTGATGCTTGCTCTTCCTACATTGCTGTCTGCTGCGATTACCCGCATTCCCAGACCAAGAGCAATTTTAGCAACCTCCTGCCCGATTCTTCCCATACCGACGATCCCGATGGTTTTACCTTTCAGCTCGATTCCTGCGGCATAGGCCTTTTTAAGGCCGGCAAAATCGGTATCGCCTACCAACGGCATTTTTCTGTTGGAGTCCTGCAGAAATCTTGCACCTGAAAAAAGATGGGCAAACACCAGCTCAGCAACGGATTCCGAAGAAGCCGAAGGCGTATTGATCACATGAATTCCTTTTTCTCGGGCGTAGTCTACATCGATATTATCCATTCCTACACCTCCTCTTCCAATAATTTCGATCGAAGGACAGTTATCGATGATGTCTTTACGCACCTGGGTGGCACTACGCACCAAAATCGTACGGATCTTATGTTCGTTAATGTAATCCAACAGCTGTTCCTGAGGAACTTTTGTGGTTATTACTTCAAACCCTTTTTCTTTTAATGCATCAATGCCGGATTGATCTAGTCCGTCGTTTGCTAAAACTTTCATAAAACTTTTTATTGATTTAATATTTGAAAAAAACGAACATTAATCCTGCTGCTGCAAGATTTAATCGTTTAATCTTTACGGTAAATTTTTTATTCCTCTTCTTCCCTGAATACTTCAATCGTAACCTGCTTTTCCACAAGATCGGTAAATCTGCCTTTGTATCTTGTAGCGCGTACCAAATGGTTGTCTATCCAATGGTAATTTCCGCCTCTCGGCTTTCCGCACAATACACTATGGTATTTGAAACCATGCTTATCCAGCCAGTCGATGGTAATCTGCTTAAGATTTTCGGTTCTTGAAGTGAAGAAACAGATCTGGTGGCCTTCGTCGTACCATTTGTTGATGGTTTCCAGGGCATCCGGAAAAGGCTCACAGGTAACCATTCTTTCAGGTTCCTCGTTCGGAACGTCTTCAGTAATGGTTCCGTCGATATCGATTAAATAATTTTTTACGCCGTCCTTCAGAATCGGACTCAAGTGATCTATGTATTCTAATTCCATCATAAAAATTTGAATCACAAAGTTAGGGTTTTTACTGTAAAAAGGCTTGTTAATCTTGCTTTATATTAAATTTTGCCTGAAAAAACATTTATTTCATAAATAATATCGGCAATTATCCTGTTTTAAATATTTTATCTGAAATTTTTGTTTTTGCGCCATTACTTGAGGCTTTTGAAATCATTTAATATGGTATTTTTGCGGAACTCAAATATAGAATTACCTATGAAAATTCACCCGCCAGCTCTAGGAATTTGTACACTTATTCTCTTTTCATGCAGCAAAAACGATAAAAAGGAAGAAGCAGTCTTGAAAAATTCTGATACCATAGCAGGTACTCCGCCTGAAAAAGATCATACTCCGGTTGAAGAAATTAAAGAGCAGGCAAAAACGGAAACCTACCGCTTAATCATAGGATCCAAAGAGACTCCCGGAATAATCGAGGGTAATGATATTGCAAAACTTTCTGAACCCTTGAAGGCGATCGCTGCTTTATACAGTGGTCTAGGAGGTTCAGTTGTGAAGATGGGAACTGCGGCCTTACAACAGCTTTGGGACTTGGAAAACAGGGTTCGCAGCCACAGAAAGACCTGGTGAAAAAATGGTTTCGGAAAGATGCAGCAGCAGAACAATTGATTAAGCAGGATTTTTACCAGATGCCAAATTCTTCTTCCAATTTTTCGGATTTCCGGTTCCTGACTTTCGAACAGAAAGGAGATACGGTAACGGTAAATTATAATTTAATGACTTACAGCCATGGAGAGATCGACTATATCCAAGGGCCGGACAAGTTCGTCATTAAAGGAAATACGATAGAAACCCTTCACCGGAATATCTGGAAAGACGTAAAGTAATCACAACAAGTTGTTTGTCTTTTGGAAAACCGTTTTTTTTATTTAAAACAGAAGGAGCGATCCGTAACAGTTATCTTTGGTAATCGACAAAACCCCGATTATTCAAAAAATATGATGTTTTACCAAAAATTTCCAAAATACATTTATTACACTTACATTTGTAGAAATGGAAGAATTCGTAGTTTTAGTAAATCCCGAAGATAAAGTTCTTGGCCTTATGGAAAAGCAACAGGCCCATGTTAACGGCCTGTTGCACCGTGCTTTCTCCGTATTCTTATTTAACAGGAACGGCGAAATGCTGCTGCAGAAAAGGGCTTCGGGTAAGTACCACTCTCCGTTGAAATGGACCAACGCCGTCTGTTCGCATCCAAGGGAGGAAGAAACCTATCTTGAAGGGGCTAAAAGAAGGCTGAAAGAAGAACTCGGTATCGATACGGAACTGACGGAAAAATTCAATTTCATCTATAAAGCGGACGTCGGCAACGGACTTTGGGAACATGAGCTCGACCACGTTTTTACCGGTATTTTTGAAGATGAGTTCCAACTGAATACCAACGAAGTGGAGGAAGTACGTTACATTTCCATGGAAAACCTGGATAAAGAGATGACTGAAAACCCGGAACATTTTACAGAATGGTTCAAGATTATCCTGGAAGAATACAAACACCATTTTTCAGACCGATGAAAAGATTAACTGCAGCCATGTTGATTTTTATCGGATCATGGGTATTTTCCCAGTCGGTTCCGACAAAAGTCTATGAAAACGACAACTACTCCATCACACTCCCCGAAGGCTGGAAGGTGACGGACGACAGCAACATCATCAATATTTTTCCCGGCAATGAAGTTGGTGCGATTACCATCTCGGAATACCACGACCTGAACCTCCCGAGAACGGAAACCAAAAAATTCATCCTTGCTTTGTATAAATCTTCGGATGAGGAAAGCAAGATCAAAACCAAGAACGGAAAGAAAGGCTACACCGAGTACCTGTATACATATTTTGACGAAAAACAGAAGCTGGTCTGGACCACCAAAGTCCTGCAGAAGGATAAAGATCTCTTCCTGGTTACCATCAACTGCGGACAGAAATACTGGAACGGGAATTACATGAAGCTTTTCAACGAAGCTTTCGACAGTTTTAAAATAAAGAAATAAATATAAAATTAAACATGAAGAAAACAGCATTGTACGACAAGCACGTATCTTTAGGCGCTAAAATCGTACCTTTCGCAGGATTTGAAATGCCTGTACAATACTCAGGAGTTACCGAAGAACATTTCGCCGTAAGAGAAAAAGCAGGCCTGTTCGATGTTTCCCACATGGGACAATTTTTCATTGAAGGAGCGGGTTCCAAAGAACTTTTGCAGTATGTGACCACCAACAATGTAAATGCGCTTGAAAACGGTAAAGCTCAGTACTCTTGCCTTCCGAACGAAGAGGGAGGAATTGTAGATGACCTGATCGTATACAAAATGGAAGATGATAAATATTTCGTGGTTGTCAATGCTTCAAATATAGATAAAGACTGGAATCATATTTCCAAATACAACACATTCGGGGCCAAAATGACAAACGCCTCAGACGATATGTCATTACTAGCTGTTCAGGGTCCGAAAGCAACGGAAATCCTTCAGAAACTGACGGAAAGCAACCTTTCCGAAATTCCTTATTATAACTTCACCATAGGTTCCGTGGCTGGGGTAAACGATGTCATCATTTCCAACACCGGCTACACCGGAAGCGGAGGTTTTGAAATCTACTTTAAGAATGAAGATGCCGCAACCCTTTGGGATGCCATCATCGAAGCAGGTGCTGAAGAAGGAATTATCCCTTGCGGTCTGGCTGCCAGAGATACCTTACGTCTCGAAAAAGGATTCTGTCTGTACGGAAACGATATCGACGACACCACTTCCCCGATCGAGGCCGGCTTAGGATGGATCACGAAATTCGATAAAGATTTTGTTTCCAAAGAAACGTTTGCCCAGCAAAAAGAAGAAGGCGTTACCCGAAAATTAGTCGGTTTTGAATTAACTGACAAAGGCGTTCCAAGACACGACTATCCTGTGGTAGATGCCGAAGGAAACGTTATCGGAAAAGTAACTTCCGGTACCCAGTCGCCGATGAAAAAAGTAGGCTTGGGTCTTGCATACGTAGACAAACCACACTTCAAGCTGGGTTCTGAAATCTTCATCCAGGTAAGAAACAAGAATATTCCGGCAAAAGTAGTAAAAGCACCTTTTGTATAACGGAAATTTAAATATAACAGCCGTTCTGTATCATTGCAGGACGGTTTTTTATGCTGTTTTCAGCAACTGGCATTTTTCTTGTGCAATATTCTACTCAAATATCATCGTATGAAAATTCTGAAAAAAACAGCAGCCTTCGGGATCCTTTTATTCGGTATGCATTTCGCCAGTGCCCAGGCAGGCACCAACAGCCAGAGCACCGGTACCATCACTGTAGACGGTGTAGGGCAGACAAAAACCTATTCTTCGGATGGAGGAACGGCAGTAATCTCAGGCGTGAAGAACATCATTACCATCAATGGATACGTCTCACGGCTGGAAGTGTCAGGTTCCGGAAATACAATCTATACCGACAAAATTTCCCGGATCTCCGTGGAGGGAACCGACAACAAAATCTTCTATACGACCGCGCCCAATAAAAACGGTAAACCATCCGTATCTTACAGCGGCGTAGGCAACAGCGTCCGTAAAAAATAAAACAATTTCAATCTTTAATAAAATAGCTCCGGTTTTCTTGACCTCTGGAGTTATTTATTTTAACATGGGATTTCACGACTGATTTTCAGGAGCTTGATCCGGCTATCCTCTATATCTTTTTTGTTTTTACAGCTTTTGGACTTTAATAATCAAGGTCCGGCCAAAAAACAAAAAAGGATGCCGTTCCTATCCGGGCTAGGATCCAGCCTGCCTTTAGACTATAGGCCTCCGGAGACGCTCGTTTCGTGCAGCAAAGCCCAACGGGTTTTGAAAACCCGTTAGGTTAATCACTCCTTCGTTACAAAATTTTTCTCTGATTGAAACGGCAATCGCAGATCTTAAAAAAACCTCATAGGTTTCGAAAACCTATGAGGTTTATATTTAGTCTGTCATCAATCTTTCATTCCAAAAAATGCCCTCAATTCTTCCAGATTCTTTTTGTCATTCCCGACAAAAATCCGGTCTTCCGTGATAAAAACCGGACGTTTCAGGAAGGAATAATGATCCAGCAAAAGATTTTTGAAATCATTTTCCGTCAGTGTTTTTACATCCAGCCCTCGTTGCTTGATCTGAGTAGACTTTTTGCTGAACAGTGCTTCATAAGACTTTGTTTGCACATACATTTCGGCAAGTTCATCTTCCGTCACCAGATCTTTCTTTATTTCCCGGATTTCCCATCCGGTAAGATCGAACTGAGCAAGGATCTTTCGGCAGGTATCACAGGTTTTGAGGTAAAATACTTTTTTCATTTATTTTCAGGAATTTATTTACATTTCGGTTTTCAAAAGTAAGATTTAATCCAAACTTTTAAAAATTATAAATACCTTTAATCAAATTTTTACAGGATGGATAACAAACCGGTTACCTTTCAGTTTATTTCAGAACCTTCGGACGTGAATTACGGAGGCAACGTCCATGGCGGAAGCGTCATGAAATGGATCGATCAGGCAGGATACGCCTGCGCCACAACCTGGAGCGGAAATTATTCCGTAACGGTTTACGTTGGCGGAATCCGTTTTTATGAGCCGATCAAGATCGGGGAAGTGGTAAAGGTAGAAGCGCAGGTAATTTATACCGGTTCTTCGAGCATGCATATTTCCATTAATGTATCGTCGAGAAATCTGAAACAACCGACGTTCGATAAGAAAACCCACTGCATTATTGTTTTTGTAGCAGTGGACGAAAACGGCAAGAAACTTCCCGTTCCCAAATGGATTCCGGAAACTGAAGAGGAAAAACAAAAGGAGCAATATGCCATCCGGCTGATGGAACTCAGGACACAGATCGAAGACGAAATGAAGCCGTTTTTATAGTATGCAGCGAAAAGATTTCATCCAACTTTCGTCGCTGGGACTATTAGGTTTATACGCCTGCGGAATTTCTAACCTTTCAAGCAATACAAAGATATTGGCCATTCAATTATACACTGTTCGTGATGCTCTTTCCGAAGACCTGGAAAAAACACTGGAAAAGCTCGCCGGATTAGGTTTTACCCGCCTGGAAATCTACGGTTATAACAGAACCTTTTTCGGGAAATCCCGAAACGAATTTCAGGAGATCCTGAAAAATACCGGAATGAAAGTCATCAGCTCCCACCACACTACCGGAATCCTTCATCATGATCCCGGAACCCTGCTGAACGGATGGGAAAAATCGGTGGAAGACCTTTATGACATCGGTGCAGAATATATGGTCTGCTCTTATATTTTTCCGGAGGAACGTACTGCGGACAACTACCGGAAGCTTCCGGAACTTCTGAACAAGTCGGGGGAAACTGCCCGTAAAGCAGGAATCCGGTTCGCTTACCACAATCATGATTTTGAATTTGAAAAACTTGATGAAACGGAAACGGTTTATGATTTTATTTTAAAAAATTCTTCCCCGGATGTTGTTAAAATGGAACTCGACCTCTACTGGATGGCAAAAGCAGGGATGGATCCGCTGACCTATTTTGAAAAATACCCGAAGCGTTTTCCGCTGTGGCATGTGAAAGACATGAAAGCCGGGACAAAGGATTTTGCAGAAATAGGAAACGGAAGCATCGATTTTGAGCGCATTTTTAAAGCCCGAGAAAAAGCAGGGCTGAAATATTGGTTTCTGGAACAGGATACCAGTGATAAGGATATGTTTGAAAGCATCACGATAAGCCGGGATTATATTCTGAAAAACGATTTTTTTCTGAGGGATATTTAATGGGCATAATTACTGGAATTCAGAAAATTAAGAGAGATGACAAAAATTTTCTGGGTTAAAATTTAAACATCTTCTAAGAGTCTGTTTAAATTTACCTTTTATATTTTAACATTAAGAATTTAAGCTATTTTAGCTTAAAAAAATAATATGTCGGTTGCCCTGTGATATTCAATAAAATCAATTGAAATCATTGTATTAAAGTGAAGAATAAACAAAGTTTATTTAATTCGGAAAATTAAGAGAAATGACGGAAAGTTTGCTGAATTAAAATTTAAACATCCTGTAAGTCTTGTATTTTAATTCAAACTATCTAAAATTATTTTTATCTTTGCATTACAAAAGGAAATGGTGTTCTTCCTTCCCCAACCGCCTCGTTTCAAACGGGCTGATGACGCCTGATTAATAGATTATCAACCATAATTTGATCAGGAAAACTATGTCTAAACTTCAGCGCACTTTAAGCACATATCTTCAATTTCATGTAAAATTCTTTTTCAGGAAATACCCATCGCTTCCGTATGTCATTAAATGGCTTTTGATCAGCAGTATCATCGGCGGCCTGGTCGGAACTGCTTCAGCAGGTTTTTTAATGTCCCTGCAATGGGTAACGGATTTCCGGGAAAGCCATATCTGGATCGTTGCTTTTCTTCCGTTAGCCGGTTTTCTGGTGGGTGTACTTTATCACCATTTCGGAAAAAATGTGGAAGCAGGGAATAATCTGTTGCTGGAAAACATTCATGAACCCAATGACACGATCCCTTTGAAAATGGCTCCGTTTGTGTATTTGGGAACCATCGTTACGCATTTCTTCGGTGGTTCGGCAGGCCGTGAAGGAACAGCCCTGCAGATGGCCGGAGCGATTGCCGACCAGCTCACCAAATCCTTTAGGCTTGATAAAAATGAACGCAAAGTCCTACTTATTTCTGCAATGGCCGCAGGATTCGGTTCGGTTTTCGGAACTCCACTGGCCGGAGCCGTCTTCGGACTGGAGGTTTTTCTCATTGGAAAGATTCGTTACAATGCTATTTTTCCGGCTTTTGTAGCTGCCATTTTAGCGGATATTGTTACGAATCTCTGGAAAGCCAAACACACGCATTATCACATTGATTTTATTCCGAAGCTTGAATTTCTTCCGGTTGCCTACAGCATTCTTGCAGGCATTGTTTTTGGAATCTGTGCAGCAGCATTCAGTAAACTACTCCATAAAACCGGTTTCTTTTTCAAATCCAAAATAAAATATCCGCCGCTACGTCCAGTAATTGGGGGAATACTCGTTGCCGCTGCTGTTTTTGCGATGGGAACCACCCGTTATATCGGATTGGGAATCCCTGCTATCCTGGAATCTTTTGACCAGCCCCTCCCTTTTTATGATTTTGCTTTGAAAATGATTTTCACCATCATTACGCTTTCCGCGGGTTTTAAAGGCGGAGAAGTAACTCCGCTGTTCTTTATAGGAGCCACTTTGGGAAGTGCCTTATCCTTAGTAATCCCGCTTCCGTACGGTTTATTGGCAGGAATGGGATTTGTGGCAGTTTTTGCCGGAGCAACCAATACCCCGCTGGCCTGTATGCTGATGGGCGTTGAATTGTTCGGCGCAGAATGCGGGGTTTATGTAGCGATTGCCTGTGTGGTATCCTATCTCTTTTCCGGAAATAACAGCATTTATACGAAACAAAAAATCGGGGAAGCTAAAAACAGAAGATTTGAACACCTGATCGATAAGAGTTTTGAAGATGTATGACAGATAAATGATGAGTGATGAGTGATGAATTATGAGTGATGAGTGATGAATGTTTGTTTTGAATAAGCCATTTGATTTTAGGCAGCCTGCTCTTTTAAGCACAGGCGGCTTTGTGAACCTTAAAGAAGCATCATTCCGGAAATATCTTCGCGAGCTTTGTACTCCATTAGCCGACAGCAGATAACAGGTCGCCCCTACGGGGCTATATTAATATTTTTATTTACAACTATTAACAAGCAGCTCCTACGGAGCTTTTAGTCCGCTTCCGTTCTTCAATGGTCTGTTCAAAAATTTTGGTTTCATCGCTCTTATAAGCACCTGCGGCTTTGTGAACCTTAGAGCAGCAAGATGGTAACAAACTCTTCGTGAGCTTCGTGTTCCATCGGCGGACAGCAGATAGCAGGTCGCCCCTACGGGGCTTGATTAATATTTTTATAGAGGTCCTAACTTAACTACATATTAGATCTTTTTGTAAAACAGGCTTTCTATCCACCATTCTTTTGATAAGATTATTAAAGATTGTTTGCTTTGATTGGGACCGATTTATTCTGAAACAAAACTCACTTAAATATCGGTTGATATTAGAATCCGATACCCACGA
>CAJYGB010000007.1 GCA_913774355.1 uncultured Chryseobacterium sp.
ATTCTAAAAACACAAGCCAGCCGGTAGTACTCTAGGTATTGCCGGCTTTTTTAATGACAGCAATACGGCCGGCAAAGAAAAATTCCGGTGAGGTTACGCAGAGTTACATCTTTATTTGTTGAAACACATGCTATCTGTGGAGATTTTACAGCGTGAAGAAAGGCCAATCCCGGTTAACGCAGTGGAAACGAAGCCCAAAACAAAAAGACCGCCGTACAGAAACGGCGGGCTTAGAGAAAGGCATTGTCAATTAAATCATTACGATACCTATCGGGGTATAATGAACATTGTGTTTTAAATCAATTATTTTACAGATCTGATCTATATCATGCTAATCAGAATAGAAAAGAGCAGTATTAGCAATGGTTCAGAAGTTTTCATTGTTAAACATACTTTGTCTACTTAATTTTTTTGCCTTTCATCGGGAATCCAAATTATCTTTCCTGAATCATCCAGCCTAAAAAACCAGTACTCGCTGTATCCTTTTCTGGCGTCAGAAACATCTACACTGTTTCCTGACGAAGTGCCAATGACTGCATATCCATTATCCGATGTTTGTACTATGGATCGAAAACCTTCACTTGAAAATGTGCCGAATAGTTTCTGCCACAATATATTTCCGGATGTATTTACTTTTAAAATCCAGATATCATCCGGTCCTTTATTTGTTTCCGTTATATCGCCGTTTGCAGAAGATGATGATAATCCGCCTAAAATATAATTACCATCAGCAGTTTGGTGTACCGAGTAAGGAAATTCGTCGCCATTGCCGCCATACAGCCGTTGCCACTGAAGGGTTCCGGAACCATTGATTTTTACCAGCCAGTAATCATATTGATTATTTCCGTGCCCCGGACCGGTGACATCTCCTGAACCTACTGGGGAATGTGAGTTTCCTACAATAATATATCCACCGTCTGACGTCTGATCAATTGAATAAGCATCATCCTGACTGCTTCCTCCATATAAGGACTGCCAGATAATATTTCCTGAAGCATTCAGTTTCATTACCCAAAAGTCTGCATTACCGTGGGCCGTTCCTGTAATATCCCCAGTGGCCGTAGCCGCATTTCCTGCAAGAATATAGGTTCCGTCGGAATTCTGCTTAACTGCTCGCAATGCATCATTAGCAATGCCACCGTACAATTTCTGCCAGGAGATATTACCTGTGGCATTCAGTTTCACGATCCAGGCGTCGGAATTGGCATCGTGGTTGGTTCCTGCAACATCTCCGCTTGCTGAGGAGGTTGTTTCTACCGACATTAAGTATCCTCCGTCTGCAGTTTCAATAATGGCCTGTACATCGTCATTACCACTCCCTCCATAAAGTCTCTGCCATTGGAGAACTCCTGCCGCATCTATTTTAAAAACCCATGTATCTCGAAATCCATGATTGGTGCCCGAAATATCTCCACTTGCGGAAGAGGTGGTACTACAGGCTACAATATATCCTCCGTCACTCGTACGATGAAGAGTAGATTCGCCGCCTGCTGATACAGATTCATCCGAGTTTCCTCCGTACAACTTTTGCCACTCTATCCGGCCATACCGGTTGAGTTTTGCTATCCAGTAATCGGCTCCGCCGTGGGTTGTTGCACCAACGTCACCGGATATTGAAGACACACTTATACCGCCGATTATATAGCCGCCATCAGGAGTTTGTTGTACTACTCGGCCGGCATCTGCACCTGAACCCCCATACAAAAAACTGAAAAGAACTTTATCCAACGGCATATAAGGGGTGCCAACCGCTTGGGCAGATATCTCTAAGGATAAAAATAACAGGAAAAGCAGCAATAAAATTTTATGTGTTTTTTTCATTTCCATCATTTTAAAATCCTGTAGCGGTATAAACATAAATCGTAGACCCTATGGCAAGAAAAGTATAGACTGTTTCTTTTCCTCCGAGTGTTGAACGGTTGTTGGCATACTTTACGGTAAACCCCGATGCCGAAAAGGTAGAGGTTCCGCTTGATGTTCCGCGTACGGAGAGTGTATATGTTCCGCCATCCTTAATTCCGTTAAGGGTAAACGCGCCGGGATTAGCGGTAGTATAAGCCAGGTTGCTTTTGCTGTAATCGATGGTAGTTCCGTTTCCCGCATTGTAGGCGGTTTTGTTGGTGGAGGCCCCGTCTACTTCCAGTTTGCTGCCCGGCTTGTTAGTCGTACTGCCACCATAGGCCCCTATACCTACATTACCGCCGCCGACCTGCATGTAAAGATCGGTCCATACGGTTCCGGACTGGACGGACTGGATAAAACCAGTATTATCGGTGGTATTATATCCCAGCGCCAATCTTTTGTTGGGATCGGCAGCACCTGATACGGCCAGCTGTGCGATATCTCCGTAATCCGCTTTGTCTTTTGCTATATGAAGGAAAGTAACTGGCGTTGTGGTCCCGATGCCCACATTCCCTGTATTCTTCCAGGTGAGGACATCTCTTGAGGCAGAATTGGCAGTATCTGAAATGCCAAGCGTTCCTCCGCTTAATCCGGTAAGTAAAGGCCCGCCAGCAGTAGAATTGTAGACCAATTTGTTGTCGGAATCAGTATCGCCTCTAAGTTTCAGCGGGTTACCATTGAGTACCAGGGCCTGGGTTGCTTCGTGGTTCCCCAGGTTATCCCCTCCTGAAGAAGCGGCTCCGCCATTCACCCAAACCGTTCCGTTGAAATACCAGAGGGTGTTCGTGGTGGTGTCATACACCTGAAGTCCAGCAGCCGGTGAAGAAATATTGGTTCGTTGGGTGGAGGTCATTCTTGGTGCCAGAAATCCTTTTGTTGTAGAGGTAATGTCCAGCATTGAGGAAGCCGCAGGTTGTGTGGTTCCGATCCCAACTCCTTGTGCGTGAGCAGTAATGCACGTCATGATAAATCCTGCTGAAAATAAATAATTTTTCATTCTTTGATTTTTTTTAATGAATAGTATATTAATATGTTTTTGATGGAACCAGCCTTCGGACGGCGTAGCAGTATGGGTCCTCAGGTAACTTCCATCATAAAAAACAGTTCAAATGTACAGGCTGCAGCCCATAATGCAATAGTTTTTCGTATAGCTATTTTTCGATAAAAACTCTAGAATTCTTTCGATACGATTGTATATGTTAAAAAACGGAGGCATTCCCTGCGATTTTAAAGATTGTGACATATAATTGCGCACAAATGATTCGGACTTCCGGTGGCCTCAGCCTGACAGTATGCATATACCGTTTGGTTTGAATAAAATATCTGTTTGTTTAAGCAGAATATAGATTTATCCGGATATAAGTGCTGTTTTATCCTGAGACTCTCAAAGCGTTTCTCTACCATAAAGAATTCAGTTGCCAACACTTTTAACTTTATAACGTACATGGGTTACCCGATCTATTTCGAAATCAAAGATTAAATAATATCTTTTTTTATTCCTGGTTTCTATATAATAGCTCCAGCGGTCTGTAAAATCGCTGACACTTCTTTGAGAGCCGAAAAAGGATTCTATTTCAGATTTATGTTTGCCTGTCCATTCCGTGCTTTTAACAAGCTTATGAACAAAGTATTTCCTGGATGCAGGAAATTTCTTCCATAGGAAACTTCTGATGTCATGATCAGATTTGAATTTCAGTGTTTTTGTAAGTAGTGGAAGCATCATTTGTGTTTTTCTCAGGTATTTAATAGAACTGTTTTTTCCATTTGCTGATAGAGTTCCTGCTCAGGCGGAAATGTTCAGCCGTTTTCATGTTGCTGAGGTTATGTTTCTTCTGGTAATCCAGAATTTTCAGAATTGAACTCTTTGTGTAGGAACGAAGTTGCTGGTTGTCATGAAAGGTTTCCTGATCGGGCTTACCGAATATTTTTTCATTGATTTCGATAATATCCAGTGCCGACAGCGATTTGTTGGTCAGCAGCTTCTCACAGGACTCGGCCTTTTCAGGAAATTTCTTTGTGATGATGTCGCGGTAGATTCTGTTGTAATTTACGGGAATTGATTTTTTCATCGTCTTAATGTTTATCGGATATCAATCTGTTGTTTTTATTTTCGTTTGCTGATCCACTTGTAGAGCGTGGTTTTGGGGATGCCATAATGTTCCATCACTTCCTGCTTGGTTTTTTCACCGGTATCTATCGATTCCAGAATAAAGTTGATGATTTCGGTGGTGTAGATGTTTTTGCGGAACTGGGGAAGCGACGATTTTTCCATCTTCAGGCTTTCATCAGGATTATAGGCCGCAGGAGGAGAGTAAAGGATCAGGTGCTGGCTGTAGATCCTGAAAAAATCATAATCCAGCAGTTTGCTCCATCGTAAAATCTGCTCCGAATCCAGGCTTTTGCACCCATAGATTTCCGAAAGCTCGGCTTCCGTACATTTCATAAAACTGCAGATTCTGCCGGCCTCCAGTCCTTTTTCTTTTACCCTCGTCCGGATAAGTTCCCCCAAATGGATATTTTTGAAATTTTTCATAATTCGACTGTCTTATATAGTTGAATTTTAAACATCATTCTGATCCTGTAACAACCTGGCGTTTTAGTATTGAACCCTAATTAAGCCTTGGCACGGAACTGCCGCTTATATACACCGGAGCAGTGCTTACCTACAGTTTAGGCATATCCGGAATGATGATCATTCAACAAGGCGAATTTATAGGTATTTTTTGAGGTACGTTAACCAAAAGCTGTAGGATTTTCGCTACAAAACTTGTAGAGGGATCATTACAAGACCTATTGAAAATAAGAAAATAAAGGTCAGGACAGACCGCAAAAGCGTATCCGACATCGGGGATTTCATATCCTATTGGGATGATCGGATCAAATGCTGCAGGAATACTTTTCACAGGCAAGACCTGTCGGATATTAAAATCCGACAGGTCTGTAGATTTATTCGGGTGCAGGGATTTTATGCCTGGTTTATATTTTCCTGCCGGTTCCTTTTTTGGCAAACAGCCGGAACGGCTGATAGAGGAATGTTATTGTTTCTTACGGCTGTTGATCCATTTATACAAAGTCGTTTTAGGGATACCATATTCCTCAATGACCTCTCTTTTTGTTTTTTTGCCTTTGCTTATCAATTCGAGGATGAAATCGATGATCTCCGTGGTGTAAATATTTTTACGGAATTGGGGCAGGGATGATTTTTCTTCTTTAAGGTTTTCACTTTCCTTATCGGGTACGGGTGGTGAGTAGAGGATCAGGTGTTGGCTGTAGATTCTGAAAAAATCATAGTTCAGCAGTTTGCTCCAGCGGAGAATCTGTTCAGAATCCAGGCTCTTCAGCTCATAAGTGGCAAAAAGTTCTTCTTCGGTGATGTTCATGGAGCTGCAGATTTTCCGTATCTCTATGCCTTTTTCCTTTACCCGCATCCGGATGAGTTTTCCCAGGTGGATATTTTTATAATTTTTCATACCTCGTTTGTATTTTATAGAGTTGTAATCTTATCAAAGGTTTTTTCTATTCATCTTATTAAACATTTCCCGGAAGATAAAATCAAAATTATGTGATTTTCAGACTGTTTCTACTGCTGTTCCAGAGGTTGTTAAATTAAGCGAATGTATAAGTATTTTTTGAAGATATAGTATATAATTAATAATAATTTTGTGGCGTAATGTAATAAAAGCAGTTGTTTTGTATTGGAAAAAGAGATTAATAAATGAGCTGTAAAGATGAAGCCGGTGGCCGGAAATCATGTATAGTACAGTAAGGAAATGGGATCCTGCTTCATTTGGGTGCACTTTAGAAACAACTTAAATATATCAAAAAAGCCATCTCCAAAATATGGAAACGGCTTCTAACAGATTAAATATCTAAAATTGTCATCGTTCAATGACAATAATGATTCGGTTTATAGTCCGATGCTTTGGTTCGGTTTCAGTTGTTTTCTGATGCTCTTTGGCAGGGCATCCTTATGAACCAGGATAGCCGTCGATTTATATTCGACATAAGGTCTTGTTACATAAATATATCCTTCAAAATCATTGGTTACACCCCATGAATTTTTCACCATGTAATATTCTTTCCCCGATTGATCTTTCGCGAGACCTACGATGTGCATTCCGTGATCATCTGTTGTGGAAAGGTTGTTTAAAGCCTTCTGACGCATATCTTCGGTGATGGTTTTATCTTTTTTCGGCTCGGTGAATAAGGTTCCTTTATTGTCTTTGGTAATTTGGTCCAGATCCATGTCCGGAACATAGGCTACCCCGTTTTTGTAGGAAAAATACGGCTCCGACACATCGGTTGCCCAGCCTACGGAATAGCCTTTATTTACGGCATTGTCAATGATCTCCGTTAAATCTTTCATAGGCACGTTCCAGTCGGAATCATGGCTCCAGTTATCCGGGATCGGAACAACAAATTTTTGGTAATACGGGTAATCCTTGTAGGAAGAAAGTTCCACATAATCATCAGGGTTAATGCCTACGACTTCTTTTGCGAAAGTCTTCGGCGTATACGATTTCCCTTGATAAGTAAAATTCGCCGGAACTTTTCCCAGGTATTCATCCAGGATCACATCTACGGAAGACATCCAGTTATCCGTCAGCTTTCCTTTCGATCCGGCCTGGACCAGGCTGTCGAGCACAGGCTTCAATTTACCCTGCATCTCGGAGAAATTGTTCAGGGTCTGCCCCTGTCTCAACCCGGTATAGGCATCCTGGGGAACCGCACCGTATTTTTTATACATATTGATGACATCATGCAGCTCTCCGCCGTCGCCCCAGCTGATCGCGCCGTTGTTCAGAACGTATAATTTTGCTTTATCATGGTAAGAATTCCTTGCCGTAAAAATTTCTGCCAGGTCAACGGGCTTTTTACCCATCCTCTGCATTTCAGACTCCAGGAAAGAATTTCCCGAATAGCTCCAGCACGTGCCGGATGAACCCTGGTTCTTTACTGAAGTGGCTCCTACATCTTTCAGTGTGGTAAACTGGAAATTGGCATTCTGGGATTGATTGTTTTTTAGCTTGTTGATTAAGTCATCCTGGGCAAACATCATACTTCCTGCAGACAAAACAAAAAGTAATGATATAAATTTGGTATTCTTCATTACTGTAAAAAATTATATATACGAATAGTCGTTGCTAATAGAGATTCGTTACAGGACTAAAGGTTAAATCCCTAGGTTAAATTTTATGACAAGACAGGAAATGAAATTCCCGAAACGGAGTTTAACGTTTGGCAGATCAGAAATTTTTAATATAATGTAATAAATTTACGATGCAGTAAAAAAGCTTTTTAAATGGCGTAGAGTGTTGATTTTATTTATATTAAATCATATTCGGAATTTGTCTGCTCCCACGAATTAAATTATTTTAAAAAAAAGTTTACGATGTTTCCAACCTTTTGGAAACTTTCTGCATCTATGTAGATATAAAGCCTGACTATGGAACGAGAGCTATTATTGGAATGTCAGCGGAACGACCGGAAAGCCCAGCGAAAAGTCTATGAAAAGATGGCCGGGAAGCTGTATTCGGTATGCAGACGTTATCTTAAAAATGATGAAGATATTGAAGAAGCGCTGGCCGACAGCTTCTACAAAATTTTCACGAAGATGAACCAGCTTCAGAATCCGGATATTTTTGAATCCTGGGCCAGAAAAATTGCGGTGAACGAATGTCTGCAGAAGTTGCGCACGGCGAGGGAACTTCATATTCCTTTGGATGAAGACCATGCCTTCTCCGCTGATTTTTCTACGGAAAACATATCCTTTGAAAAAGATATTTTAAGCCTCCTGAATTTTCTTCCCGAGGGATGCAGGGCCATCTTTAATCTCTTTGCTATTGAAGGCTATCCTCATAAAGAGATCGCGGATATGCTTTCCATCAGCGAAGGCACTTCAAAATCCCAGCTCAATTTTGCAAGGAAGAGACTGCAGGAACTGATGGTAAACCAAAACATTTAAACTAAAAACACAATGGAAAACAACAGCATAGATAAAACATTCAACGAAGCTTCCAAAACCCTGGAAGAACCTGCGACTTTTCCGGGATTCGATAAAGTCTGGGCAAAAGTAGAGGAGAAGCTGGATAAGAAAGAAGAGAAGAAAAGAAAAGGCATGGGGCTTTGGATTCCCTATGGTATTGCGGCAAGTCTGCTGATCGGTTCCGGGATTTTTTATTTTACCTCTGAAAGCGAAACTCCGGCAGTTCCGAAACAGGTTATGGCACAACAGATCCTTGCCCCAAAAAGTCAGCAGGCAGAAATAGCCGCCAATATCCGGAAAACCGACAGTATCGTAAAGGCAAATATCCAAAAGGAAATATTTAAAGCCCCGACGGCAAAAATAGCTTACCGGAAAGTTCCGGAAATAGCTGTTCCCCATGCAGTTGCCCGTGTTTCCGACATGCCTTTACCACAGGTTTTTCCCCAGGAAACAACAGCCGTTGCGGAAGATAAAATCATAACGGATACCGAAAAACGCTATCATGCAGAAGAAGTTATTGCCACCGGGATCAGAAAAGAAAAGTCTTCTATGGTTCAGGCTCTTGCAGCGAATTCTACTGTAAAAAAGAAAATATACGAACTCAATGCCGTTGCCGATACCGCTGAAGCTGTATATCCGGCGTCCGTATTTAACCGCAACGAACCTTTGCAGGAACCTGAAATCCTGGCTTATAATAAAGGATATTTTAAGAAGGACAACTTTGTTGCCAATAATCAGTCCGGTTCCGGAAACAGGCTTGGAAACAAAGAAGTTGCCACTGTAATCCGGGGAAAAATGGCAGGAGTAAACATCAACTCCATATCAGAGGTACCGGGTTCCGGAAAAGTGGATATTTCCATCAGCTGCCAGGGCTCTTCCCAATTAAACAATAATCCGTTGTTTATTATCGACGGAGTTGCTGCAACGCAGGAGGTATTCATCAGGCTGGATCCAAAGAAAATTGAATCCATGCAGGTGTTCAAAGGGGAAAAAGCTACTGCACTCTTCGGGAGCAAAGCGGCAAACGGCGTGATCCTGGTCGAAACCAAAGACATTTCCAAAAAGGAAAAACGAAGGCTGAAAAGGCTTCTGAAAGAAAAGTTACCTCGATAATCATGATAGACTTCTAAACTAACGTGAACTCGAAATAGAAAATAGAGCAAAAGGCTGGAAGAAGGAAGAAGGAAGAAGGAAGAAGGAAGAAGGAAGCCGGATGCCGGAAGTTTCTTCTGTTAAAAGATTGCCAGCGGTCTTGTAAATTAAATGATCTTATTTGCTGTATTGTATTAAGAAGAAGATTCCGGGGGTATTTTTTTTCTTTATATTTATTAAATCGTTGGAAATAAATTGAATACCATCGGGTTTACATTAAACTAATGCCCATTCACTATACATCTGAAAAAAGAAATTTCTCCGGAAATTTCTTTTTTTAATCCTTTTGAAGAACCAGATTTCTTGTAGAGATCAGAAACCATGAAGTAAGCTTAACAAATCATCTAAACAAATAAAATATTTATCTGCAACCTTTTCAGATTTGTACATCTTATACAAAAGAAAATGTAAACGCAGATACAAAATAATAAACATGAAAAAAGCAGGAATAGCCATACTGACTCTGATCATCCTGGAAGGTTGTAAGACCAGAACAGCTTCGGATCAGAATAAGGAAGAAAGAAAATTAGATTTTTCAAAAGATAAAGATCAGGACGGCGTTAAAAACAGACGCGATAAATGTCCGGAAGTTCCGGGACCTGTAGAAAACAAAGGCTGCCCGTGGCCGGATGTGGATGTGGATGGGATCCCTGATAAAGACGATCAGTGTAAAGAGGTTCCGGGACCTATACAAAACAACGGCTGTCCGTTACCGGATTCGGATGGCGACGGAATAAATGACGAAGACGACGCCTGCCCGACTGTAGCCGGACCTGCGGAAAACAACGGCTGCCCATGGCCGGATACCGATGGCGACGGAATCCTCGATAAAGATGATGCCTGCCCAACCGTTCCCGGACTGCCGGAATACAACGGCTGCCCGAAGCCGAAAATGGCAGTGGCTGAGGAAATTTCTTATTCGCCCGAGAGATCTTCAGCCAAACTGGCATCTAAAGTTTCAGGTGTAAAAATTACCAAATCCAAAACCAAAGACAGAAAAGTTAAAATAACTGAAGATTTTCCGGAAGCCGGACAACTTACTGCCGGAGAAGTAAATGATTTCTTTAAGTGGAATTACTGGGAGGATATGGCTGCTCCTGTTTTGTCGGAATACAAAAGTCAGTGGAAGATCTTTCCTGATAAAAGAGTTTCTGTACAACTCGTCAATAAAAATGGGAAACCTGTTATCGGAAAAAGAATAAAGCTTCTGAATGAGCAAAAAAAAGTTATTTGGCAAGCGGTTTCAGATAATAAGGGAAATGCTGAGTTATGGATCAATGCCCGGACAGATCATAGATTTTTATCCGGAAAATATTCAATTGCAGATGATAAGGGGAGAATACTGTCAGACAAAGTAAAATTATTCAGAAACGGGCAAAATATCATTTCCTTAGATGCGCCATGTCTTACAAAAAGAAATCTTGATCTTGCCTTTGTGGTAGATGCAACAGGATCTATGGGAGATGAAATATCCTATCTTCAGGCCGAATTGCTGGATGTCCTTAAAAAAGTGGAAAAGAAACTTCAGAATACCACAGATGTACGTTACGCTTCCGTATTTTACAGAGATCAGGGTGACGAATATGTAACCAGGGAATTTAATTTTACGGACAAAGCAGAAAACCTGATTAACTTTATTAAAAAACAGGAGGCCGGTGGTGGCGGAGATACACCGGAAGCAGTGGTGGAAGCTCTGGATTCTTCCATTGAAAAACTGAGTTGGAGCAAAAGTAATTCCACTAAAATTATGTTTTTGGTCCTGGATGCTCCTCCGCACTATTCACAGGAAAACATTGAGAAGATATATGAAAAAGTAAAGCTTGCCGCTGAAAAAGGGATCACTATTATTCCATTGGCAGCCAGCGATACCGATAAGGAAACGGAATATATTATGAGAACTTTTGCCCTGCTTACGAACGGAACCTATACTTTTCTTACCAATCACAGCGGAATCGGCAACAATCATATTGAACCGACCACAGATTCTTATGAAGTAGAAAAATTAAATGAACTTTTATTAAGACTCATTTTACAGCGTTCAACAATACCATCCTGTCAATCCAACTCTAAAAACGAGTATATCTATAAGAAGATTGAAACCGAACTTGAAAATGAAGAACATCCTAAGATCAAGATCTATCCGAATCCTACAAAGGGTTTACTCTATATTCAATCCAATAAACTTATTGATGAATTATATGTATACGATTTCAGCGGAAAAGTTTTAATCAGAAAAGAAAAGTTGCCGAAGGGAACAAATAATATTGATATTACTTCTTATCCCCAAAGTGTATATTTAATGCGATGCAGATACGGTAAACAATGGGACACATTTAAAATTATTAAAAATTAAGTTAGGTGGAGTGGGCATTCTCAGGAATGCCTGCTTTTTATTTAATAGCTGCCTGTCTCAGACATTGGGGAAGTATACATCTGATGTAAATTTTGTATTTTTGAAGGAATTAAAAACATATCATGAAAAACTTTAGCTATCTGTTCAGGCTTATCATCCTGGTATCTGCGTGCATTAGTTTACAGCTGAGTGCGGGAACTCCTGAAAACGGGCTGGATATCTTCAGAAAATTTTCTCAAAAATTGCAGTCGTTAAAAACGGTCAATTATCACTACACAAGAGAATTCACCTATCCCGCGGAAGACTATCACAGCAAATCGGAAGGTGAAATGTATATTGATTTCAGCAAAGAAAATGATCTGGTGGGCTTTCGGTATCAGTATAAAGATCAGGACGGATTTTCTGTTTTCAATAATTCCGGGTTTTTTGAAACCTCTGCGGCTGACAGGACCATTCATATAAAAAACAGGATGAAAGCGGCAGATTTTGAAGGTTTGTCCGCTTTGTATAATTCGATAATCACCTTAAGGAATATCCTGCCTGCAGTAATTGGCGATAAGAATATTGTAAAGGATGTTAAGGATACGCTCATCGGGAAAAAACATTTTTACCTTCTCAACTTTACTATGCAGAACCGCTTCCCTAATTATCTTGGAACAGGTTTTACGGCAACCACTGAAAAAATTACATTTTACAACAAATTAATTGTCGACAGAAAAAGCTTTATGCCTGTCAGTTTTATACAGCTTAAAAAAGGGAGCCGGGATATCAACAGGACCGGGTTTTCAGATATTGTGGTTGATCCTGTACCTCCGTCGGACAGCAGCTGGTACTATTCGAGTTATTTAAAAGAATACAGGCAGGAAGAGAAAAATGTACCAAAGATTATCAGCATGGGGCAAAGTGCTCCGGATTTTACGCTGGATAAAATCGCAACCGCTGGAAAAGTCAGTTTACATGAATATAGGGGAAAGATTATTTTGCTGGAATTCTGGATCAGGAACTGCAGCTACTGTATAAATGCGGTTCCGGAATTAAACAGATTACACCGCAAGTACGACCCTTCAAAGTTTAAATTGCTTGCTGTTAATACAACAGACAGCCGAAAGTCGATTGAACAGTTTATATTAAAACACCAGGTAAACTATGACGTCCTGTCGGGAGAAGAAACCGTAAACAAAAATTATGGGATCTCAGCATTTCCCCAGATGGTGCTGATTGATAAAAACGGAGTGGTTATCTATTCGGGGGATTTGAACATACAGGTATTGGATTCACTGATCAGTACGAATTTATAGGTAAGTTCATAACATTACTCAAATTAAAGGAAATAATTTTAAATTTAATTTTCAAAAATTATTGAAAATTCAAAAAATATAATTACATTTGTCATAAGAAACTGAAACAACAAGACAATGACACTTTCGGAGGCTAAAGAAAAATACATCCAGACCTGGGGAACATTTGCGACCAATTGGGGGATCAACCGTACGATGGCGCAGGTGCACGCTTTGCTGATCGCGAGTGAAAATCCGCTATCAACCGATGAGGTGATGCAGCAGCTGGAAATTTCCAGGGGAAACGCCAATATGAACCTCAGGGCTTTGATGGACTGGGGAATTGTAAGAAAGGAGCTTGTAAAAGGCGACCGCAAAGAGTATTTCGTAGCCGAAAAAGATGTCTGGTTCCTATTCAAGCAGATTACCAAAGAACGCCGAAAAAGAGAAATAGAACCGGTAATTTCGTTTCTGGAAGAACTGAAAGACATTGAAGACAAGGATTCGGAAGGTGCGAAAGAATTTATCAGGCTGATGGACGACTTCAGTACGGTGACGGGAAAAATAAACAACATCATGGATCTTGCAATTAAAAGCGACGACCACTGGCTGGTAGGGAAGATTACCAACCTGTTGAAATAAAACAAAAGGCATTAGCCTTTTTTATTTAATATGATCTTTCATAAATTATTGAAAATATAATAACAATAAAAACTTAAAAACATGAAAACTACTATTTTAAAAGGAGAAGCGATCCTTCAGGCGATTATAAGTCTTGTATTCTTTTTGTATGCTTTTGCCGATTACAACAGGCACACACCGGGGTCAGAATTTTTTATTGCTCTTTTTTACATCGGTGTTTCAAATCTTATAGGTTTCCTTCTAAGAGTCTCACTAAGCAAAAGCAGGTTCCACCGGTATTATTTTTACGGCGTTATTCTGTTTTTCGTGATCCTGTATTTCATGGCAGTATTATTTAGTGATTCTAAAATGGATTATGTAATAAACTTTATGGGAATCGGAGGTATATTTTTTAATATGTACTATCTCGGGTATGGTTTTTATATGGTGAAAACAATGCATCAAAATAAGACAGCGGAATAAAATTTTTTCAGATTAAATTTCAAAAATTACTGAAAATATAATATTTATATAATGTTTACTCTGGTTTCATACATCCTTTTTCTTTCTGTAAGCTCGTACCTAACGATTGATGTAGGACGAAGATGTTACCATGCAGGAAAGCATTATCTGCACTATCTCATTCATGATTCTGATCTTTGTCTTACGATTAACAGGATCCTTTTAGGTTGTTATTATCTGATTAATCTTGGTTACATCGCGATTAATCTTACCCACTGGGACAAAGTAAATTCTCCGGAAGAGGTTTTTACTGTCGCTGCCGTAAGAATAGGCTACATCACTTTAATTCTTTGCATCTTACACTTTATGAACATTTTCGCCCTTTACTTTTTAAGAAAAAATTTAACTATAAAATAATAAAGACTATGAATCCAACAATTTTTACCACAACCTACAATTTCGAGGCATACATGATCTATCTGCCAATCGTGATCTTGCTGACGGTATTGGTTTCCCAATTTCTCTTCAAAAATTCCAAAACTTTTATGATCGATATTTTTCATCAGAAAGAAGACATTGCGATGGCAACCAATTCCTTGTTCAAGATCGGGTTTTATCTATTAAATCTGGGTTTTGCACTTTGTATCATTGAATTTTTTCAAATCGAAACCATAGAAAGGCTGGTCGTCGCTTTGAGCGAAAAAATCGGGGGATTTTCCATTTATCTCGGAATCATGATGCTTCTGAACCTATTGCTTTTCCTGAAAGGTCGTAAACACGCCATGAGCAAAAATAAAATCATTAAAAATGAAAACACTGCTGTTTAAAATCTGGATGTATTTTACCTTCAAAATTCAGAAAAAAAGAACAAGAGGAGACTTTTTAAACCTTTAAAATCAGTAACGATGAAAACCCTTAAAAACCATACCCTCATCTATGACAGCGAATGCCCCATGTGCAACCTGTATTCCCAAGGCTTTATTGTCGCCGGGATGCTGGATCAAAACGGGAGGGAAGCTTTTACCGAACTAAGTACTGAAAGCAAAAACCTTATGGATTTCAACCGTGCAAAAAATGAGATTGCCCTGATCGATCACAAGAAAAACCATGTTACTTACGGACTGGACAGTCTGCTGCTGATTATTGGAAACTCTTTTCCCATGTTGGAAAAAATGGCCAGGATTAAGCCTTTGTACTGGTTATTCAAAAAGCTTTATTCTTTTGTGTCATACAACCGAAAGCAGATTATTCCTTCAAAAAATGATCATGGAACCGATGCCTGCATTCCTGACTTCAATCTGAAATACCGGTTGGCTTACATTGCTTTCGTAGCTTTTTTTTCCGGATATATTTTAAGTATTTTTTCAGCCAGATTGGGATTACATCAGCATTTCTGGAGAGAGTTTGGGATCTGTGCCGGGCAGATTTTCTGGCAAACCGTATTTCTGAAGACGTACCTCAAAGGAAAGCTGTGGGATTACCTCGGAAATATGATGACCGTTTCCCTCATCGGAACCGTTCTCCTGGTACCCGGATTGTTTATGGACCTGAACGTTACGGCAGCATTCATCTATTTCGGAACCGTGGTTACCGTTATGTTCCTGGAGCATATCAGGAGATGTAGAATTTTAGGGTTGAATCTGCTGCCGACCCTTTCCTGGATGCTCTTCAGGATAACCGTGCTGGCTTTCTTACTCTGTACTCATCTTTTAAAAACGAATAATGAACCCTACCGAACTAATCAAAGAAATACCATGGAAAGATCTGAAATCTCTTTCCGTTAAAGAAATGCTGATTGAAAATAACATCAGTCTGCCATGGCTTTTTATCTCATTATTCTTTGCTTATCACGGCTATTATTGGGCAGCCGCACCGTTTTCTGGAATTTACTTCTTAACGGCGCTGAGACAGGTGCATAACGGTTTTCACAATGCCTTGGGAACTGGAAAATTTCTGACCTGGCTTTCTATGTATCTGAATAGTATTCTGATGATGATTTCCATCCATGCCGTGAAATTTAACCATCTCCGCCATCACAAATACTGTCTGGCCGAAGAAGATTATGAAGGGAAACCTGCCTCCATGACATGGTACAAAGCTATACTATATGGTCCTGAACACCTGTTAATGATTCATTGGATTACTTATAAAAAAGGGAATAAAAACTATAGGAAAAATATGTTTTTTCAGTTGTTTTCCGTCTTTATTTTTGCTGGTATGGCTTTTTATTTTCAGCTGAATATTTTTATATACCATATACTGGCGATGCTGGCCGGCGAACTTTTAATGGCTTTTTTTGCAGTCTGGACGGTACATCACGGTACTCATGAAAATCCTCATTTCGCAAGAACCCAGAGAGGTTTCTGGAAAAATAAGCTCACCTTCAGCATGTTTTATCACATGGAGCATCATCTTTTTCCTGCTGTTCCTACTATAAAACTGCCGGAACTCGCTGAAAGAATTGACAAAGCACTGCCGGATCTGGATAAGAAGCAGGCGTTTTAGTTTATAAAAATTGTTCAAAATATTTCTTTTAAAATAAATGAAATGTCCGTTATTATTTTACATACCTGCATCCAAGCCGAGATTCCTAAAGTTTTCGATCTGGCCCGGGACATCGATCTTCATCAGAGATCCTTTCCGGACTGGTGAAAAAGCCATTGCCGGAAGAACTGCCGGACTGATCGAATTTGGCGAAACCGTTACCTGGAAAGCCAGGCATCTCGGTGTTATGCAGACTTTAACCACAAAAATCGTTACCATGCAGAAACCCTATCATTTCACGGACATTATGCTGAAAGGCACATTCCGGTCCATGAAGCACCAGCATCTTTTCAGGCAGGAAGATCGGTACACCGTTATGACCGATATTTTCGAGTTTGAATCCCCGTTCGGAATCATCGGTAAAATATTCAATGCCATATTCCTTAGAAATTATATGAAGCAATTCCTTTTGGAAAGAAACCGTATGATTAAAAGTGCCGCCGAAGCAGACTTTTAGAATAAAAATTTTTATCATTTTATTTAAACAGTAACATTATGAATTTCCTAACAGCAGAATGGCGGAAACTGGCCATCATCAATTACGAAATAAATCCGGAACTTCTCTTACCTTATCTTCCGGCAGGCACGGAACTGGATTTTTATTATGGCAAATGCTACATCAGCCTTGTCGGATTTATGTTCTTAAACACAAAATTATTAGGATTTCCAATCCCCTTTCACCGGAACTTTGAAGAAGTCAATCTGAGATTTTATGTAAAGAAAAAAGAAGGAGATCAACGTAAAAGAGGCGTGGTTTTTGTGAAAGAGATCGTTCCGAAACCTGCGCTGAGCCTGGTTGCCAATTCAGTGTATCAGGAACATTACGAGACGATGCCCATGCAAAACACCATTCATCATACAGATAATGAGGTATTGATCCGGTATTCCTGGAAAGACAGAACATGGCATTCCATTACCGTAACTGCCGGAAATAACCCTTTGCCCATGAAACCCGATTCTGAATTTGAGTTTATTACCGAACACTATTTCGGATTTACAAAAAAGAAAGATAAAACGGCAGAATATGAAGTATGCCATCCGAAATGGGAATACTACGAAGTAAAAAATCATGATGTTAAAGTAGATTTTGAAAGTCTCTACGGAAGCGGTTTTAGATACCTGAATCTTCAGCGGCCTATCTCTGTAATGCTGGCGGAAGGTTCTAAAATACGGGTGAAAACGAAGAAATATTTACAGAGATAATGAATGGTTATGAAAAATGAGCACCTACTGCAAAACATGAAAAACTGACGCAAAGTCCAATGGTAATTATTGCTATTTTTAAGGAAGTAAAGTAAAGTGGCAAAGCCACCTTTGAACCCTTAATTTTAACCTCTAAATCCTTTTCCCATGAAAATCATTATCGCCGCCGGAACCGGCTTTCTCGGAAAAAACCTTGAACAATATTTTACGGAAAAAGGCCATCAGGTCTACATTTTAACCCGTAGCCCAAAACGCAGAAACGAGTTTCACTGGAATGCCAGAACATTAGGCGAATGGAAAAACCTTCTGGAAACTACCGATGTTCTCATCAATCTCGCTGGAAAGTCCGTAGATTGCCGATACACCGAAAAAAGCAGAAATGAAATTTATCATTCAAGAATAGACAGTACCAGAGTGCTTCAGGAAGCGGTCGATCACTGCAATCATAAACCGAAAATCTGGCTGAATGCCAGTTCGGCAACCCTCTACATCCATTCCGAAACCCAATTGAATACGGAAGAAGACGGGATCATTGGTGATGATTTTTCGATGAACATCTGCAAAAGCTGGGAACAGGAATTTTTTAAAGTTGAAAATGAAAATATCCGAAAAGTCGCTTTACGGACATCCATTGTAATCGGAAACAACGGTGGTGCCTTTCCTAAAATGAAAATCCTTACAAAATTTGGGCTTGGCGGAAAGCAGGGCCGGGGAAACCAGAACGTAAGTTGGATCCATATCACCGATTTCTGTAAAGCGGTGGAACATATTATTAGTAATGAGAATATCTCAGGAGCCATCAACATTACGGCGCCCCATCCTCTGCCAAACGAAATATTCATGAAGAACCTAAGGAAAGCCATGAAAATCCCGTTCGGACTAAATGCTTCGGTATGGCAGCTGGAAATCGCCTCCGTACTTTTACAGACCGAAACCGAATTATTACTAAAAAGCAGAAATGTGTATCCTGAGAAATTGGTAAAAAGCGGTTTCATGTTTATCTATCCCTCTGTTGAAAAGGCATTTGACGATTTGATCCATAAAAATCAGAATTCGTGAGATTTTAAATTTCCCAAAGATTTCGCTGATTTTCACGGATGATTGCGCATATTTGCTGTGTTTGGATAATTTAGCCACAGATTTACTCGGATTTGCACAGATAATTGCGCATATTTGACGACGGGACTTTGATTGAGCTCAGTCACCGGATTGTCCCTGATTTATGGAGTGTATAAAAACTTCAACGCTACGTTTGTCATTGGCTACTTCGAATCTATGATTTCCTGCAGGGAATCTCTACATTGTATTAACGAACAATATGGAAAGATTCGCGTTTAGATTAGTGCAGAATGACAAATGAGGTGAAAAATTGCATTTCATTGTGTTCCCAGGCATTATTTGGGTTTGCATATATTTTAGAACACCTGAAATTAAAATCTTTAATTTTTAAAAACTTCTGCGGACTTTTCAAATATTCATTATCTAACTTTATGATCAGGCATAATGATCTTTTGTAACTTTTGTGGTTAAAATGAACAGCTAATAATTGTTTGTTAAACAACGATTTATAGCGGCAGACTAATAAATGACCTACCACTTTTGCTGTTTCCGTAAATGATGATTAAATTAGCCAAAACTAAACTTAATGTTCATCAGACCGAAAACGAAAACACTATTTCTCTCTTCATTACTTATTTCCTCCGCTTTTTTTTCACAGGCCCATAATGTCTCCGAAGGTTATCAGAAGCCTACGGATCCTCTGGTGATAAAGAATCTGGAGAACTGGCAGGATTTAAAATTCGGACTGTTCATGCACTGGGGAACCTACAGCCAGTGGGGAATTGTGGAAAGCTGGAGCCTCTGTCCGGAAGACGAATCCTGGACACAGCGGAAGCCGGAGCATGGGAAATCGTATTACGAATATTTGAAAAATTACGAAAATCTCCAGACTACATTTAATCCGACACAATTTAATCCGCAAAAATGGGCGGATGCGGCAAAAAAGGCAGGAATGAAATACGTAGTGTTTACCACAAAACACCATGACGGGTTTGCCATGTTCGATACCCAAGAGTCTGATTATAAAATAACGTCCCCAAAAACTCCCTTTTTTAAAAATCCGAAGGCGGATGTAACGAAAGAGATCTTCAACACCTTCAGAAACGAAGGTTTCAAGATCGGAGCGTATTTTTCCAAGCCCGACTGGCATTCCGATGATTACTGGTGGTCCTACTTCCCGCCGAAAGACCGGAATGTGAATTATGATCCGAAAAAATACCCTGAACGATGGGAAAACTTTAAAAAATTCACCTTTAACCAGCTGAACGAAATCACTTCCCGCTATGGTAAAATAGACATCCTCTGGCTGGACGGAGGCTGGGTGCGCCCGTTCAATACCATCGATCCGAAAGTAGAATGGCAGCGGACGATTAAGGTGGAGCAGGACATCGATATGGATAAGGTCGGAACCATGGCCCGTAACAATCAGCCGGGAATTATCGTGGTAGACCGCACCGTTCCCGGAAGATGGGAAAATTATGTGACACCCGAACAGGCCGTTCCCGAAAAAGCCCTGGATATTCCCTGGGAAAGCTGCATCACCATGGGCGATTCTTTTTCCTATGTGCCCAACGACAACTACAAGTCTTCCCAGAAAATCATAGAAACGCTGGTGAAAATCATTTCCAGGGGCGGAAACTACCTGATGAATATCGCTCCCGGCCCGAACGGTGATTATGATCCTGTTGTTTATGAAAGATTAAAGGAAATTGCAGGCTGGATGGACAAAAACCAGTCGGCGGTATTTGCTACCCGCAGCATCGCCCCTTATCACGACGGTAATTTTTATTATACCCGGAGTAAAGACGGAAAAACAGTAAATGTTTTCCACCTGGATGAAAAAACAGAGTACGAATCTCCTTCGACCTTCCATTTTGAAATCCCGGAAAACTATAAGCCGAAATCATTGAAAGTGCTGGGGCTGTCTGGAAAAATTCAGTGGAAGAAAACGGGGAATTCCATTGACGTTCAGTTACCGGAACAGAGAGCCGCATTAAAATATGCAACCGTTATCCAACTTACACAATAATGAAATTTAATACGATTGCCATCGGAATCTCATTGTTGGGTTCCATCGTTATATCCGCTCAGAAACCTTTGTATAAAGATCCGAAACAACCTGTAGAGGCCAGGATTCAGGATTTGCTTAAAAGAATGACCCCCGAAGAAAAATTCTGGCAGTGCTTTATGATCCCGGGCGATCTGGATCATGTCCCGAAAGGGCAGTATGCACACGGGATTTTCGGTCTGCAGGTAAGTGCCGGAAACCAGGGCGGCGGTGCGGCCGGGCAGATGCTCACGTACAACGCCAATGAGGATGCGGAGAAACTGACCCAAAAAATAAATGCCATCCAGAAATATTTCGTTGAAGAATCAAGGCTGGGCATTCCGATCATTCCGTTTGATGAAGCGCTGCATGGGCTGGTGCGGGAGGGAGCCACGGCTTTTCCACAAGCCATTGGTCTGGCAGCGACTTTCAATCCTGAACTGGTGAAGCGGGTTTCAACAGCCATCGCCAGGGAATCTAAGCTGAGAGGAATCCGGCAGATTTTAACGCCTGTGGTGAACTTAGCGAGTGATGTCCGGTGGGGAAGAACCGAGGAAACCTACGGTGAAGATCCGTTCCTGACTTCCGTTATGGGCGTAAGCTTTGTCAGTTCCTTTGAAAATATGGGCATCATCACTACGCCGAAACACTTCCTGGCAAACGTCGGGGAAGGCGGCCGCGATTCGTACCCGATTCACTGGAGCAGGCGGTATCTGGAGGAAACGCATCTGGTGCCGTTTGAAAAAGCCTTCCATCAGGGAAAAAGCCGGTCGGTGATGACTTCCTACAATCTGCTGGACGGAAGACCTTCGACCGCCAGCCATTGGTTGCTGACGGAAAAATTAAAGAAGGAATGGAATTTTAAAGGATTTGTCATCAGTGACGCGAGTGCGGTGGGCGGAGCCAATGTGCTGCATTTTACGGCAAAAGATTATGATGATGCTTCGGCGCAGGCAATCAATGCAGGACTGGATGTAATTTTCCAGACCGAATACAAACATTATCAACTTTTTATCCCGCCGTTCCTGGACGGACGGATTTCAAAAGAACGTATTGATGATGCCGTGGCACGCGTGCTGAAGGCAAAATTTGAACTCGGATTGTTTGAGAACCCTTATGTTTCCGATAAAGATATTCAGGATTTAAGAAAAATAAACCATAAGCCGTTGGCGGAAAAAACCGCTGTGGAATCTTTCGTCCTGTTGCAGAACGATAACAAAACACTTCCTGTTCCGGAAAATGTGAAAAGGATTCTTGTCGTAGGAACCGATGCGGCTGATGCAAGACTCGGCGGATATTCAGGGCCGGGAAATAAAAAAGTAAGCATTCTCGACGGAATCCGGAACTTTGTTAAAAACAGAAATATTGAGATCACCTATTCAAAAGGAATCGACTGGAACCTGAAAAAGTTTGTCACTGTTCCCGCTGAATTTTTATCTTCCGTCAATGGCAAAGGTCTGAAAGGTAGTTATTTTGCCAACCCGGATTTAAAAGGTAATCCTGCATTTGAAAAACAGGACGAACAGCTTAATTTTAAATGGACCTTATATTCGCCGGATCCTGAAAAGCTACAGCCTGATAACTACAGTGTGCGCTGGACCGGAAAGCTTCTGGCACCGGAGTCGGGGAAATATCAGCTGGGCCTTCGCGGAAACGACGGTTTCAGGTTGTACCTTAACAGGAAATTGCTTATTGACAATTGGGAAAAACTCAGCTATTCCACCAAAACGGTTGATCTTGATTTTGTTAAAGGACAGTCCTATGACATTGCAGTAGAATTTCACGAAAACAGGGGAGAAGCCAACATAGAACTCGTCTGGAATTACGGGCTGAATGATTATAGAAAAGATTTTGATGAAGCTTTAAAACAGGCAAAAGATGCAGAGTACGTTATTGTAACCACCGGAATCCATGAAGGAGAATTCCAGGATCGTTCTTCGCTGAGCCTGCCGGGAAACCAGGAAGCTTTTATTCATGAAGTTTCAAAACTGAACAAGCCAACCGCAGTAATTCTTGTAGGCGGTTCTGCTATAAAAACAACGGACTGGAAAGATGAGGTGGGAGCCATTCTCGATATCTGGTATCCGGGTGAAGAAGGCGGAAATGCCGTGGCCAAGGTATTGTTCGGAGCAGAAAATCCTTCAGGGAAACTGCCGGTTACGTTTCCGGTGGAAGAGGGGCAGCTGCCTTTATCCTATAACCATCATCCCACCGGAAGAGGAAACGATTATTACGACCTGAGCGGAGAACCGCTGTACCCGTTCGGTTTCGGATTAAGCTATACAACTTTTGAAATTTCCGGTTTACAGTTGAATCAGACGAAATTTACTGAGAATGAAAATATTGTTACAAAGGTGAATGTAAAAAATACGGGCTCAAAAGCAGGCAGTGAAGTGGTACAACTGTATGTAAAAGACCTGCTGGCTTCGGTCTCAAGACCGGTTATCGAGCTGAAAGGTTTCCGGAAAGTTTATTTAAAACCGGGAGAATCAAAGCAGGTTTCCATTGAAGTTCCGGTCAAAGAGCTGCAATTTCTGGATGAAAAGATGAACTGGACCGTAGAAAAAGGGACATACCGGATTTTTGTGGGGAATTCTTCAAAGAATCTTCCGCTGAAACAGAATATCGAAATAAAGTAATCCGGAAAAATATGGTACGATATCTGTAATGATTGCTTTGTAACGGAATGAAATTAATAGACGATTATTTATATTAAATCATTCAAAAAAGTAAATGTCATGAAAAAGTTTTTTATATCAACCGTCGTATTGCTAGGATTATCGATGAACGTTTATGGGCAGAGACGTCCGCCTGCACCGCCACATCCTTCCAAAGGTCAGTTGGTCAACAGCAAATCTCAGGAGCTCGCACAAAGATACAACAGAGAGAGGAAGCTGATCCTGAATCATCCTTTGGCCACAAAAAAGATGAAGAGAGACCAGCTGAGAGCGCTGAACGAAAGATATGCCAATGAAAAACGCTTGCTGAGAAGCGCAAGATAACATAATCGTTAACTTATAAAGAACAAAAAAGTCCGTTTCATCTATTGGAGCGGACTTTTTATGAATACGAATTCAATAGTTTGCAAACAAGATCATTTGATAAGTAGCAAATTAGCGGGTATATTAACGGAAAGTACTTCCAACCTCCAGCTTCCCTCGTCCAGCCTTATAACACCATCCTTTCTTCTGAAAACGGCCCGGAAATTTCGCTGTTTGCCAATTTCAGGGAATGCGTCATTTCCAATATTTTTCCTTAAATTTGCATAAAAATTTTTATAATAATGAACTACGATATTATTGTCATCGGAAGTGGTCCTGGCGGATATGTTACAGCGATCAGAGCAGCACAATTGGGTTTCAAAACTGCCATTATCGAGAAAGAAAACTTAGGAGGGATCTGCCTGAACTGGGGATGTATTCCAACCAAAGCTTTGTTAAAATCTGCGCAGGTTTTTCATTATATCAACCACGCTGAAGATTACGGATTAAATAAAGTGGAAGGAACTTTTGAATTCCCGAACGTGATCCAGAGAAGCCGTGGCGTAGCCAATAAAATGAGCAAAGGGATTGAATTCCTGATGAAAAAAAATAAGATCGATGTGATCATGGGAACCGCAAAGGTTCAGAAAGGTAAGAAAGTTTCTGTGACCGATAAAGACGGAAAAACAACCGAATATACAGGAACACATATCATCATCGCCACCGGAGCAAGATCTAGAGAATTACCGAACCTGCCGCAGGATGGTAAAAAAGTAATCGGATACCGACAGGCTTTATCTCTTCCGGAGCAGCCGAAATCAATGATCGTTGTAGGTTCAGGAGCTATCGGAGTAGAATTTGCCGATTTTTATAATACAATGGGAACAAAAGTTACCGTGGTGGAATTCATGCCGAACATCGTTCCGGTAGAAGACGAAGAAATCTCCAAGCACCTTGAAAAGTCCCTTAAAAAGACAGGTATCGAGATTATGACGAATGCTTCCGTAGAAAGCGTGGATACCAGCGGCGAAGGCGTAAAAGCTACCGTAAAAACCGCAAAAGGAAACATTACTTTAGAAGCGGATATTTTACTTTCTGCCGTAGGAATCGCTGCCAACATCGAGAACATCGGTCTTGAAGAAGTGGGCATCCGGACGGATAAAGGAAGAGTATTGGTAAACGAATGGTATGAAACTTCCGTACCGGGTTACTATGCGATTGGGGATATCATCCCGACTCAGGCTTTGGCACACGTTGCTTCTGCGGAAGGAATTACCTGCGTAGAGAAAATCAAGGGAATGCACGTTGAGAAAATCGATTATGGCAATATTCCTGGATGTACGTACTGCCATCCGGAAGTCGCTTCCGTAGGTCTCACCGAAAAGCAGGCGAAAGAAAAAGGATATGAAATCAAAGTAGGGAAATTCCCTCTTTCTGCCAGCGGAAAAGCAACGGCTAACGGAAATACCGACGGTTTCATTAAAGTGATTTTCGACGCCAAATATGGCGAATGGCTGGGTTGCCACATGATCGGAGAAGGCGTTACCGATATGGTTGCTGAAGCGGTTGTGGCAAGAAAGCTTGAAACGACAGGTCATGAGATCATCAAATCCATTCACCCGCACCCGACAGTTTCCGAAGCCATTATGGAAGCTGCTGCAGCGGCTTATGGTGAAGTGATTCATATTTAATAAGCTAGATAAATTTAGATATTTTAAACCACAGATTTTGTCTGTGGTTTTTATTTTTATCTCACTTATTTTCTTAATTTTATTCAATAAACAAAATAATAATAAATCAACATAAATTATGTTCAAAAAATTAGCAGCAGAAGCTTTAGGACTGGGAGATATCGGGAAAATCATTTCCTCTCAGGATTACGACAAGGTAGACTCGGATGATTATATCCTGTCTGAAGACAACGAGAAAATTTTCTTTCTGATCAAATCCAGGAGGGATGAGTATTGCTTTACCAACCGTGCTTTGATCCACATCGATGGAGCAAGTGCTTTGGATAAGAAAAGAGTTCTGAAAAGATACGAGTACTATCAGTTTCCGTTTTCCAATATTGCTCTGCAAACGGCGGGAACCATTGACCTGGATGTTGAAATTTCATTCCATATCGGAAATGTTCCCCTGATGATAAGCGTGGCGAAGGGCCAGATCGATCAGCTGAAGGACCTGTATAAAGCATTGCTGGCGATTCAGCAGGAAGTTCATCACAACCATTCGTTGCTGAATTTCTCCAACGACAGCATCCAGAAAGCCCTTACTTCAGTGGCTTCCGGAAAGCAGGAGAATGTTTCTAAAAGTCAGGAATTAAGAGCCATCAATGAGTATATTTTCGCATGGAATACCAACAGTTTCGATAAATATAACCAGAAAGATTTCTCGAAAATCTTCGAAAAGTATATTAATAATTAGCATACCATTCAAAAACATACAGCAAGCCCGGAAATTCCGGGCTTTTTTGATGCTTAAAATGAAAATTAAATAACAGCAGCCTAAACATCAAATGCTTTAATATAAATGTTTCTACACTCAGCCTTGCTGAGCAGAGCTACTTGGCGAACGGAAATAATACTCAGTCGATGCAAAAAATCTTTGCGAACATTGCGTTAGATCAGACATTACCCACAAGTACGTTGAAAGAAAACTTCCGGCATCCAGCTTCTCTCTTCCATTCTTTTAACCAACATTAATCTAATTTTTATTTGTGTTAAAAAATGGCAAAATCACCGGATCTGGAAAAATATGACCCATTATTTTATTCTGTTTTCTTATATTTAATCCATGAATTCTGAGAAAATAGGACTGGTGTTATCCGGAGGCGGAACCAAAGGCATTGCCCATGCCGGGGTTTTGAAATTCTTAGCCGAAAAAAATATTCCTGTAGATGTGCTTTCCTGCTGTAGTGCAGGTTCTATTGTCGGCTGTCTGTATGCCATCGGTAAAAGACCTGAAGAAATTCTGGAATTCTTTAATTCAATTTATTTTTTCAACTGGAAGCATTTTGCTTTCAATCAGCCGGGGCTGGTTTCCTCGGTTATTTTCCGGAACTACCTGAATCCTATTTTTGGGGATATGAAATTGGGAGACTTGGATAAGGAAGTGAAAATCGTAGCAACGGAATTGGTCGGCGGTACGGAAAAGATCTTTGACGACAACTTTAAAATTGTAGATGCCATTATCGCTTCATGTTCCATTCCCGGAGTAACGACGCCTTATATCATTGATGATGAAATGTACTGTGACGGCGGGGTGCTGAACAATTTTCCGGCAGACATCATCCGGAAAGACTGCGGCAAGCTGATCGGCGTTTTCGTATCACCTCCTCACGAGATCAAAATCAGTGACCTGAAATCCATTAAAGCCATCGTTTCCCGTTCCTACGACCTGCTTTCCTACCGCATCGAGAAAATAAAATTCGACCATTGCGACTGGTTTATTTCTTCCCAGGAACTTTCCGCTTACGGCACTTTTGAAAGACGGAAAGACCGCCTGGAGCAGATATTCAACATCGGGTATCAGGCTGCGAGAGACAGCTTTGATGAAAGCCGGTTTTACACCGCATTAAAAGAGGAACGCATCGTTTAAAGATGAATGGTCAATTCGCTTCGCTTGTTAATTCTTATTGTACCAAAGATTGACTATTAACTTGAGAAAAACAAAATTCGCTGTTGACCAGCAAAAAAAATCCTGACTTTAAAGCTATGACGCACAAAACCTAACGGGTTTCAAAAACCCGTTAGGTTTATCATTTGTTCACACAGTTTCCTGACTTAATAGACAAAAAATTTCCGGCCGTAAAGCCAGGAATCTCTATTCAATGTTGATTTTAATTTTTAACAACGTATCCGTCCTGATTGACTATTGTTTTACCGGTCTCATTCGTAACCATTAAAGTATACGGTGCTTTTTTGGCTGAATCCGTCAAATAATTCCTCCAGATCTGGTAGGTATAACCGTTGTTGTTGAACTCATAATAATAATTTCCACCTGTTCCGTCGGGAATCAATTCGCCGTTTGAAATGATCATATTCGGCTTGGAGGTGACTTTTCCGTTGACACCCCAAGACTGATAAAGATAATTGCCATTCGGCTGCTGGTCAATTTTGATTTTGAATTTTTTGGTTTTGATAATGACCGACTTCGGAACTTTCTGGTAATGAACTTTTGAAACGGGAATTACGTTTTTCGCGGTGTTGGCCTGCATCCATGAAAACTGGGCGATACAAAAAACACCTATTGCAATTTTTCTGATCATTTTTTAATAGTAATGGTTAGGCTTAAGCATTATCAAATTTGAAGCCGGAATTATCAGATTTTACATCCTTACGATGTTGGTTTTTTGTTAAAATTTAAGAATTCTCTGCTGAATATAGTAGTGTTTTCTAAAATAATTAATTTGATTTTCAGTAATTTATAGTTTAGCTTTAAAAATATATAAACTTTTTGCAACAAGTGAGTATTTTTCTTGCGTACATTTGTACCACAAAAGGATCTCGTTCCTTTATGATCAGCATGAAACTCATTAACTTTAAGTTTTTCCTATTGAAAGTATCAGAAATCACCTTTACGATTTTTAATACTTCTCCTCCTTCAGTTTCTTAATTTTTCCGAAAGAATTACCATGTAATTCCTGTACTCTGTTTTTAATTTCTTAAGAAACAGAGCATCATTCCTGTTTTCAATTTTAATTAAACATAAAAACAATACTATGGAATTAAGTTTTCATGGCTGGATGATTCCGGCCGTTATGGCACTGCTGTGCGTTATTTTTTACAAATTCATCTTAAGAATTTTCTTTGGGCTTGTCATTGTTCCTCAGGACAGGATCGGGTTGGTTACTAAAAAATTCGTGCTTGTCGGCAAGCAGGAACTTCCGGAAGGACGGATCATTGCGACTAATGGGGAAGCCGGATTCCAGGCACAGACATTGGCGCCCGGCGTATATTTTGGCAAATGGATCTGGCAGTATTCCATCGATTTCCAGCCTTTTACGATAATCCCAACCGGTAAAATAGGGCTCCTGCTCGCAAAAGACGGGGTGGAACTGGAGACCGGGAGGATCTTAGGCCGGAAAGTAGACTGCGATTCCTTTCAGGACGCCGAAGCTTTTCTGAAAAACGGAGGCAGAAAAGGCCGCCAGACTGCGATCATAGCTCCTGGATCCTACAGGATCAACACGCTCTTGTTTGAAATCGAGCTTACGGATATGACACAGATCCCCGATAATGCTGTCGGAATCATTACCACTATGGAAGGAAGCCCGCTGGAAGAAGGACAGATCGCCGGAAAAATCATTAACGGGCATAATAAATTCCAGGACGTGGATACTTTCCTAAACAGTGGCGGTTACAAAGGGCTCCAGGAGCAGGTCATCCTTGCCGGTTCTTATTTCCTGAATCCATGGTTTACCAAAGTGGAAATGGTAAAAATGACGGAAATCCCGATCGGACACGTGGGTGTCATTATCAGCTATGTGGGGGAAGACGGAAAAGATTTAAGCGGTGTGGATTTCAAGCACGGAAATATTGTGGAGAAAGGGCATAAAGGCGTCTGGGCAGAACCTATCGGTCCCGGAAAATACCCGATTAATCCTTATATTATGAAGGTAGAGCTGGTTCCTACGACCAATCTTGTTCTGAACTGGGCTTATGAAAGAAGCGAATCCCATCAGCTCGATAAAAATCTTTCTACCATCACGGTACGAAGTAAAGACGGTTTTCCCTTCAATCTCGATGTTTCACAGATCATCCATATTCCGACCTATGAAGCGCCAAAAGTGATTGCCCGTTTCGGGAATATGATCAATCTGGTAAGCCAGGTGCTGGAGCCAACCATCGGTAACTATTTCAGGAACTCGGCGCAGGACAGCGATGTGATTGCTTTCCTGGGAACCCGTAAAGAAAGGCAGCAATCCGCAAAAGACCACATCAGCAGTGTCCTGGAGCAGTATAATGTAAATGCCGTAGATACGCTGATCGGAGCCATTGTTCCTCCGGAAAGCCTGATGAAGACTTTAACAGACCGTAAGCTGGCCGAAGAGCAGAAAATTACTTATGAGACCGAAATGCTGGCGCAGGAAACCCGCCAGGCGCTGGAAAAAGAAACGGCCGTTGCCGATATGCAGAAAGAGATCGTAAAAGCAGACCAGGGTGTATTGATTGCGGAAAGAATTGCCGATGCCTCCGTGAAAAAGGCGACCGGGGATGCCAACTCCGTAAGGCTGCAGGCGACTGCGGAAGGGGATAGGCTGAAACTGCTGGCTACCGGTGAAGCCGAAAAAACAAGGCTGTTGGCAAAAGCAGAAGCTGAGAAAATAGAACTGCTAGCAAAAGCAAGCGCAGAACAGATTTCACTTACCGGTAATGCAGAGGCTGAAAAGATCTTAGCGATCGGTAAATCCAATGCCGAATCTTATAAACTGTCCGTAGAAGCCATGGGCGGAAACAATTTCACCCAGTTGAAAATTATGGAGAATATTGCCAGCCAAAATGTAAGGATCATGCCGGAAGTGCTGATCGGCGGGAATGGCGATGCTGCAAACGGCGGGATCAGCGGGCTTCTTGGGCTTCAGTTGCTGGAGCAGATCAGAAATAAAAATATGGAAACCGTTCAGATAGCGGAAGAAAAGCCGGAGGGCAACGCTTAATTATATTTAAAATAAGATTAATGATTGCCATTATTCAGCTTTTAATCGCGGTGCTCACGGTCTGTCTTGTTGTTTTTTCGTCAATACATATCCGCTACAAAATGTTAGGAAAAAAATCTGCTGCCTACTATGAAATTATTATAATCGACCTTATTTTGGTTTTGCAGCTGGCTTGTATCTATAGACAATTGATTAAAAATGAAATATTGGAAAATATAAAAACGACGGAAATAATCCGCAGAAAACCGGCTTTTTAAATGGAGATGCATCAATGTTGGAAGATTTAGTAAACGTGTTTTTAGAAGAAGAATTATTCGATATTCATATTACCAGTGAGAAAATAAGATCTAAATAGAGACCTTTAACAGGAATAAATTCGGGATTAATTATATGGTATCTAAATTCTAAAACTAACATTTTCAATTGAATTTATTATTTGAAAAATGAAAAACCGCCCGGAATTTTATAGGGCGGTTTTTATGTATGATGTCGAGTTGTAGAAGAGTAAAATTATTGCTGGGTTCAGTCTTTATTTTTAAGTATAATGTTTTTAATTTCTTCCTTATCAATACTGTTTTCTAAAAGAAGACCACCATCTTTTATTATTTCCTTTTCATATTTCCATTCTTCCCAATTGTAAATGTAATATTTTGCCAAAGATGTCAGTATTTCACTTACTCCTTCATCATAAGTCGATGTTAGTGTTATTTTCTTTTCCTTTAAAACTGCAATCGGAATATTTTTTTTTAAATAGATGACCGTTTTATAATAGTTATCGGGGTAAAAACGATAATAATAAGTTAATGCTGTAACTTCATTTATTGTGTCATTCACCGTTTTGTCAATGGTAAAAACTTCGCTCTCAATAGTGGAATGTCCGGTTTGGAACATTTCTATAGTTTCTCTACTCGGATTGGATTGTTCTTCTATAAGATTAACCTCTTTCACGATCTCCTTCTTACTTATCTGAGAATAAATAAAGATTGGAGATAAAAGAGAAAATAATAGATTGAGATATCGTGAAAACCTTAAAATCATTTTAAGCCGTATAACTTGCAAAAGCCTCCTCAAGGCTTTCAAATTTTCCTTTAAATTCGCCGATGGGGCAGTCCTGGAGAATGTTGCCTTTGTGGATCAGGATCACACGGGAGCATAAAGCCTCTACTTCCTGCATGATGTGCGTAGAAAGCAGGACCGTTTTCTGCTGGCCGATTTCTTTTACCACATTCCGGATTTCGATAATCTGGTTGGGATCGAGTCCGTTTGTCGGTTCATCAAGGATGAGCAGATCCGGCTGGTGGATAATGGCCTGGGCCAGGCCGACCCTTTGTTTGTACCCTTTGGAAAGCTGGCCTATTTTCTTCGACTTCTCCGGGGTGATGCCTACAAGTTCTATTACTTCATCAACTCTTGTTTCCGGTATTTTATGGATGTTGGCCACAAACTGCAGGTATTCCTTCACGTACATTTCAAGATAAAGCGGATTGTTTTCCGGAAGAAAACCGATTTTTTTCTTGGTTTCAATTTCGTGATCGGTGATGTTTTGTCCGTTAAAAATAATTTCCCCTTCGTCAATTTTCAGGGCACCGACAATGGATTTCATTAAGGTGGATTTACCGGCTCCGTTAGGCCCCAGAAGACCGATAATCTCATTGTTTTCAATAGAGATATTAATAGTGTTCAGAGCAGTCTGCTCACCGAATTTTTTGGTTAAATTATTTATTTGAAGAGACATAATTTCGTAACGATCTTTTTGCAAAAATAAAATAAAAAAACTCATCCGGATGAATGAGTTGGGTAATATTTCAAAATGTTTGATTTATTTTCTGGGCTTCCTGTTCTCATTGGGAGCAGGTGTTGCCGGAGATGCCTGGCCAACGGGCTGCTGATAATTCATATTGTTGTGGTGAATGTTGTTCGCCGCCGCCGTTTTTTCGTACAGCGCAGATTTTCCGCTTGTTTTCCCGAAGATTTTATCGATCTGTTTCTTATTCAGGAACTGGGATTTGCCTACGTATTTTCTGTTTTTATTGATGTACTGGATAAACTGAACCGTTGGCGTGCCGTAGTTTTTTTCAAAATGAAGTTCAATAATATCGTTCGGAAGTTCAAGAACGATATTGCTTTCAGGAGTATCGATGAATCCGTTGGCAATCAGCTCATAGAGGCCTGAAACGTCTTTATTAAGATTCTGGAAAGAAAAAGAACGGAAGGTATTGAGGTTGGCCGTATTCAGATCCTGGTAATTAATCGTGAACCGGTCGTCTTTTTTATATAAACCTACGGAATTGTCTTTACCGATTTCTACAAGAGTCTCATTCTTCAGCACCTTGATCTGCGCAAAAGCTGAAATTCCAAACAGGCACATAAAGAGTAGAACTATTTTTTTCATAAGCTTTTTAATGTTTTTACAATCAAATTTCAGGAATACATAAAAACGCCTGGTGCGTTATTTTATTACCCTCAAGCAAATGTAACAAAATTTTTTTTACAAAAAACGATACACGATAGATGTTATTTATTCTTTACATGGTGATTTAATTAAAGAATTGAAAGTGAATATATTATTATAAGTATTTTTAAGTCCTAAAGAAGCTGTATTTGAGTAGAATAATTATTATTTTTATTGTAAGTATTTGACAATCAGCGGATAATTTAAATTTTAAGGATGTTAATATGTTGTTTTAAATAAATGTTAAATATTTATATAATCGGTTCATATTTAATTGTTGGATTGAATAAAAATTAAATATGAATGACAAAAAGGAAATATTAACAGTAAATTTTACATCAAAACATAAAATTAAAAACAATAGGTAAGCGTTATATTTTATCCCGGATTCGCCAGTTTTTTCACCATTCCTTTGAAAATAATCCCGTGAAACGGGAGAACAGAATACCAATACAATCTTCCGCTGAGTCCGTGCGGGCGGAAAACCGCTTTCTGCCAGAGTTTGCCCTTATGTACTTTAAACATGAGCCATGCTTCGCCCGGAAGTTTCATTTCGGCAAAAAGGATGAGTTTACCTTCTTTTTTATCAGCATGCAGCACACGCCAGAAATCCAGCGCATCGCCTTCGTGAAGCTGCGTAGGATTTGTACGGCCTCTTCTCAGCCCAGGCCCGCCTACGAGCAGATCCATAAAACCACGGATCTTCCACAGGCTCTGTCCATACCATCCGTTGGCTCCCCCTAAGGCAAAAACCCGGTCCAGGCATCTCTCCCTATCGTCGTATTCAGCGGAACGAAGATCGGTAAAACATCCGTACTTAGGAACATCAAGATAATCTTTCAGGCTCGAATCGCTGCGGCTGCTGATAAAACTGTCTTTCCAGCTTGATGCGATCTCGTTGTCCTGGATTTTAGCAAGCGTCCTGCGGATCGCCGTATCATAAGAAAAAGGCTGTACACCGGTAATTTCTTTTATTTCTTTAAGGCTTTCCGGTCTGCAGACTACTTCGATCTTCATACTTCCGACCAATGCCTTGGCAAGATTATAGGATGTGGAAGTAATAAAATACAGCCAGTAAGATGACAGTTTTGGCGTCATAACCGGTAAGGTAATGATCGTTCGTTGCAGTCCGCGGATTCTCGCAAACTCCAGCAGCATTTCTTTATAAGTAAGCACATTGTCGCAGCCGATATCAAAATTTCTCCGGTAAGCCTGCTTTTTAAACAAAGTAAAGATCAAAAAATCCAGCACATTAGCGATGCCGATGGGCTGGCATTTCGTATGAAGCCATTTCGGGGCAACCATTACCGGGAGCTTCTCTACCAGATCGCGGATGATCTCGAATGAAGCGCTTCCGGACCCGATAATAATGCCTGCCCGGAGAACTGTAGCCGGAACTTTACACTGCATCAGGATCTTTTCCACTTCAAAACGTGAACTCAGATGTTCCGATAATTGTTTTTCGTTTACCAGACCCGACAGGTAGATGATATGTTCACAATCTGTTTTTTCGATAAATCGAGAAAAATTAAGGGCACACTGTTTTTCGGAATCCGCATAATTATTGCTGTTGCTCATGGAATGCATCAGATAGTACGCCCCCGAAATATCCTTGGGAATGTTTTGCAGGGTTTCGGGTTTCAGGAAATCTACTTCCACTACTTCGATCTGGGCATCTTCGATATCCACGCTTTTCGAAAAACGTCCGGCATCCCTGCAGCAGCAGATCACCTTGTAACCCTGTGCTGCAATAACGTTAATCATCCGTTTGCCGATATAGCCGGTAGCCCCGGTGAGCAGAATTTTTTTCATAAGATTCGGATTGGTTAGCCGGAATTCAGGGATTTGTTGTTTTGCAACCATTGGCCTACATCAACAAAAGAGATCATCCGGATTCTTTTTTCAGCTAATGAGAAAATTATACCTTTTCCAGCAGATGTCCGAAATAATCTTTCTTTTTGCTGAGATATTCTTCATTGGTTTCATTGGATTCAATTTCCAAAGGAATTCTCTGATTCAGCATAATCCCGCTGTTCTCCAGGGATTTCAGCTTTTCAGGATTATTGGTCATCAGATTGATTTCTTTTACGTTCAGAAGATTCAGCATTTCCACAGCAACCCCAAAGTCACGGCCATCTGCCGGCAATCCCAGTTTCAGGTTGGCTTCTACCGTATCGAACCCTTTTTCCTGCAAAGCATAGGCTCTCAGTTTATTGATGATACCGATGTTGCGGCCTTCCTGCCGGAGATAAATGATCATCCCGCCGTTTTCCGACATATACTTCATCGCAGCATCCAGCTGCTGTCCGCATTCACATTTCCTGGAATGGAAGACTTCACCGGTAATGCATTCCGAATGGAAACGGACGTTTACGGTTCTGCTGAAATCCGTATTTTCTGCAACCCATACCAAATGCGGATTCCAGTTATCCTCGTGTTCGGAAAATGCATAAACACTGAATGTTCCGAAGTCGGTAGGAATGTTCGATTGTGCCTGTATCGTCAACATAATTTAAAAATTAAATGGTTTATATAGTACAAATTTATACTTTATTTTAATTTAAAATAAAATTAATTACTAAATTTGTTTATAAATAAATTCTATCATGGAAGAATATACGCCTATCACACAGGAAAAAATATTTGAACTCTACGGAGATTATCTTCTGAATCATGGTCAGCGGCCTAAGAACGTTTATCTTTTTGCCAAAGAAAACGGATTTGAGGAAAAAGAATTTTATCATTTCTTCTCCGGATTCGATCAGGTTGAAAAAGAAATGCTGGATCATCTGTTCAGAAAATCCCTCGAATTAGCTGAAGAAGTTAACTCCCCGGCAACGGTCTCTTCTAAGGAGAAACTCTTGAATGTTTATTTCATTTTCTTTGAAAACCTCACCATGAACCGCTCCCTGGTGTTGTCTATCCTGGGAACAACAAAACAGCAAAGTATAATAGCACTTCAGAATCTGCGGGAGACACACCGGCAGTTTATCAATACCCTGGATTTCAACGAATGGGAAATGATTGAAAAGGCGAAGCAGAATATCAGGAGATTCAATGAAAAAGCCAGACAGGAAACTCTTTGGCTGCATTTGGTTTCAGCTATCGAATTCTGGAAAAAAGATACGTCGCCGGATTTTGAAAAGACCGATATTTTTATCGAAAAAACGATGGATACCGGTTTTGAGCTGATGGATAATGAACCGCTGAGAAAAGTGATCGACCTCGGAAAATTCCTTTGGAAAGAGAAATTCCGATAGTGGAAAAATGAATCAATAGGAACGGGCTTCAGCCCGTTTAAAAAAGAATAATTCAATTTGGCTTTAGCCTAAATTTATTTAAGGCCACCAAACACCTGAAATTTAAAAATGAAAACATTAGATAAAATTCCCACAGGAAAAATTGAAAGGACCGGCAGCCTTCTGAAAGCAGGAGCAAAGGTCGGTGTCAATTACCTGAAATACTATGGGAACAAAATTACAAAAGATGAAGAGGAAGCCCGTAAGATCCTGAATGAAGACAACGCAGCGGATATCTACGACTCTTTAAAAGAACTGAAAGGTTCCGCCTTAAAAGTTGCCCAGATGCTGAGTATGGAAAAAAATATCCTTCCGGTGGAATATGTGGAAAAATTTTCACTTTCACAGTTTTCCGTTCCGCCGTTATCGGGAGCCTTGGTAAAAAAAACCTTCAGAAAATATTTCGGGAAAAATCCGGAAGAAATTTTTGATGAATTTTCTGCGGAATCTATTAATGCAGCAAGCATCGGGCAGGTTCATAAAGCCAAAAAAAGCAATAAGAACCTGGCGGTAAAAATCCAGTATCCCGGCGTTAGGGAAAGCATTTCCAGCGACCTGAAGATGGTAAAACCTATTGCAATGAAGATGTTCAATATCAAAAAGGAAGGGTCGGAGTCTTATTTTCAGGAAGTGGAAGACAAGCTGTTTGAAGAAACCGATTATAACCTCGAGCTGAAACGCAGTCAGTTGTTCGCATCCGCCTGCAGCCATCTTCCGAATGTAAAGTTTCCCGCCTATTATCCTGAATATTCCTGCGAGAAGATCATCACCATGGACTGGATGTCGGGAATTCACTTTTCGGAATTCACCAAAAAAGAAAATACTCAGGATGAGCTGAATACCATAGGGCAGACGCTTTGGGATTTTTATATGTACCAGATGCACATCCTGAAGAAAGTACATGCCGATCCTCATCCCGGAAATTTCCTGATCTCGGACGGCCGTCAGCTTTTGGTGATCGATTTTGGATGTATCAAAGAAATTCCGGAAGACTTTTATGTCCCGTATTTTGAACTTGCCAAAGAAGAAAACCTGAAAAATCCTGAAATATTCCGGGAAAAACTGTATACCCTGGAGATTTTGCGTAAAGAAGATACGCCTCAGGAAACGGAGTTTTTTGCTAAGCTATTTTATGAGCTGCTGGAGTTATTCACCAGGCCATTCAATCAGGATAAATTCGATTTTTCAGATGAAGGATTTTTTAGAGAAATTGCAGATCTGGGGCAGCGTTATTCCAAAATCAGCGATATGAAAGGGATGAATACCAACCGCGGATCACGGCATTTCATCTACCTGAACCGCACGTTCTTCGGACTGTACAATATGATGCACGACCTGAAAGCAAAAGATATCAGGATCAATAACTTTAGAAATTTTATAAACCCTTAATATGCCGTCGGGATTAGCCTCCAAAATCTGCGAAGTCTGCGGATTGCCATTCAATTGGCGTAAAAAATGGAAGAAAAACTGGGACGAAGTCAAATACTGCAGCGAAAGATGTCGGAAAAACAAAAAATCAATATCGTCAGATTTACCAAAGACCTGAGAACACGGGACTCGGAATCTTTGTACAACGCGATGCAGGAAGGGCAGCCTTTTGTTGCCGTATATATTTTTGATGACCGTGATTTCAGCAGCTTAGAGTCTGGAAGCCTGAAAACAGGGAGGTACAGAGCCAAATTCCTGCTGGAAACGGTAAATGATCTTAAGGAAAATTTGAAAAAGAAGAATATTCCTTTTCTCATAAAGAAAGGGAAAACCGGAGATGTATTCGGCGAACTGGCAGAACGCTTTGATATCGTGAAGATCTTCTGCCAGCAGGAATGGACGAAAGAAGAAACGGATCGTGAGAATGAAATCAGGAATGTACTGCCGTCAGCGGAATGGGAAAAATCGTATTCGCAGTTTCTGGTTCACCCCTTATTCGTTTCTAAAACCATGGATAAAGTGCCGATGCTGTTTACGGCTTTCAGGCAGAAAATTGAGAAAAACCTGTTGATCCGGCCGGAGTTTACTTCTGAAAATCTGGTGTATGACAAATCCGGTATCGAAGTTCGATGTGATAAGGTTACTCTTGGGTTGCTGGGATATGAAGAACCTGAAACGGATCTAAAAACTGCATTTCCTTTCCGGGGCGGAGAAAGCGAAGCCCTGAAAAGAATGGAATCCTATTTTTCGGAGACCCGGCACCTCAGTAATTACAAAGAAACGAGAAACGGTTTGATCGGAACGGATTACAGCTCTAAATTTTCCGCATGGCTTGCCGACGGAAGCCTCTCTGCAGTGAGCGTTTATCATGAAATTAAAAAGTACGAACAGGAGTTCGGCAGCAATGAATCTACCTACTGGCTGGTTTTTGAACTGTTGTGGAGGGATTTTTTCAGATATATTTCGATGGAATACAAAGACCTGATTTTCCGGAAAAACGGGATCAGCAATAAACCATATATTTCAGAAAATGATGAGGAACTCATCCGTCAATGGAAAGAAGGAACCACAGATTCGGATTTTATCAACGCAAATATGCTTGAATTGAAAAATACCGGATGGATGAGTAACCGGGGAAGACAGAACGTTGCTTCTTATTTCTGTAAAATCCTGAAACAGGACTGGCGGATTGGTGCAGCGTATTTTGAAGAATTGCTGATCGATTATGATGTACATAGCAATTACGGCAACTGGATGTACCTTGCCGGTGTAGGAAATGATAACAGAGACCGGGTTTTTAACCCTGAAAAACAGGCAGAAATGTACGACCCTCATCAAGAATTTATACAGTTATGGCTGCAAAAATGAAACATACCGCACAACTGATTTTTCCACATCAGCTTTTTGAGGATACGGACTACCTTGACCAAGATCACCCGGTTTTTGTGGTTGAGGAATTCCTGTTTTTTAAGCAGTACACTTTTCACAAACAGAAAATAGCGTTTCATCGGGCTACGATGAAGTTTTACGAAGATTTTCTGCAGAAAAAAGGCTTTAAAGTGGAGTACATAGAAAGCAATTCCGAATATTCTGATATCAGGAAATTAATTCCGAAACTTGAAAGAGAAGGCTTTGAAACCATCCGTACGACCGACGTCTGTGATAACTGGCTGGAAAAAAGATTAAATGAAACAAAGATTAAGCTTGAAATCCTGGACAGTCCGTTGTTCATCAATACCAGAGAAGATTTAAAGGAATATTTTGAGAATAAAAAATCATATCATCAGACTGATTTCTACAAGCAGCAGAGAATTACACGGAATATCCTGATGAAAACCGGGAAACCTTTGGGTGGAAAATGGACATATGATACGGAGAACCGGAAGAAATATCCCAAAAACAGGAAAGCACCGTCCATTCATTTCCCTGTAAACAATGCCTATTTTAAAGAAGCTAAAGAATATACGGAACAATATTTTGCCGATAACTACGGGAGCCTGACGGATGAGCAGCTGTATCCTGCCACTTTTGAGGAAGCTGAAAAATGGCTGGTCCTGTTTTTTGAAAACCGTTTTGCCGAATTCGGAGTATATGAAGACAGTATCGTGGAAAAAGAACACTTCCTTCATCACAGTGTTCTTTCGCCATTGCTGAATGTTGGTTTGTTAACCGCTGAAATTGTTCTGGAGAAAGCTATTGCTTTTGCAGAGGAAGATGATATTCCGGTGAACTCGCTGGAAGGTTTTGTCCGGCAGATTCTCGGCTGGCGTGAATTTGTGCGTGGTGTCTATGTATACCAGGGAACTTACCAGCGGAATAAAAATTACTGGAATCATACCAATAAGCTCCCGGAAACCTTTTATACAGCGCAAACGGGCATTTACCCGATTGACAGTTCATTGAAAAAAATCCTGAAGACGGGTTATGCCCATCACATTGAAAGACTGATGGTTTTTGCTAATTTCATGAATCTCTGCCAGTTCGATCCTACTGAGGTTTATCAGTGGTTTATGGAAATGTTCATCGATTCCTACGATTGGGTAATGGTTCCGAATGTCTACGGTATGAGCAGCTTTGCCGACGGCGGGAAAATGAGTACGAAACCATACATCAGCGGAAGCAATTACCTGAAAAAAATGAGTGATTACCCAGCCGGAGAGTGGACAGAGAAGTGGGATGCCCTGTTCTGGAATTTCATCCACGAGCACAAAGACTTTTTCCTCAAAAATCCGAGGCTGTCGATGATGGTGCGGACTTTTGAAAAAATGCCTGAGGAAAAGAAGAAACAGCATTTGAAGACCGCAAAAGAAATAGTTAGAGGTAAAGGTTAAGATTAAAATGTAAGCTAAAATTAAACTCAGTGCGCTTTTATAAGTGAAAAGTTTGTGCTGAGCCTGTCGAAGTAGCATTATGGAACTTAAAAACAAGAGGAGTAAAAAGTCTTTGTGAGCTTTGCGTTCAAATAAAAATAAAACAATGAATAAAAATTTCAACACACAACAAACCGACCGCATCATCGAAATGGCCTGGGAAGACCGCACCCCCTTTGAAGCCATCCTTTTTCAGTTTGGGGTCAGCGAATCGGAAGTGATTGAACTCATGCGTTCCGAACTTAAAGAATCGAGCTTTAAGCTTTGGAGAAAACGGGTTAATTCGGGAGTCAGCCAGAAGCATTTGAAAAAACGGAATGATGATATTAAAAGATTCAGATGCAGCCGGCAGCGGACTATTAGTAATAATAAAATTTCCAAGAGGTAGAGGCTGAGGTAAATATTAAGCCTAAGACTTAGGTTAAGATTTTGAAAGGCTGACTTCACTATTGATTAGAATCTTTTCCGGACTTTCTATCAAAAGGCATCAATGAGCAAATAAGGCTTTTCTTCGTCTGGCTCATGATAAACTGGGCTCAGCCTGACAATAAGATGAAAATTTAATTGAAGGATCTAAAAAATAACATCAAAAAAAATAAATATGAAAAACATCGTCATCATCGGCTGTGGCAAAGGTATTGGCCTTGCTACTGCAAAAATCCTTTCCGGAGAACACCACATCATAGGAATTTCAAAAACGGAAAACTCAGAACTAAACCATCCGAATATCGAATTTCATGAGATGGATATTCTCTCGGGAAACCCGGACGAAATTCCCTTTCCCGAAGTTGTGGACGGTTTGGTATATGCACCGGGCAGCATTAACCTGAAACCTTTTAACAGGCTTTCTCCGGATGATTTTAAAAATGATTTTGAAATTAATGTAATGGGTGCGGTAAAAATTATCCAGAAGCTTCTGCCTAACCTTAAAAAATCAGGCAGTGCTTCCATTGTCCTCTTCAGCTCTGTGGCCGCAAAACTGGGAATGCCTTTTCATGCTTCGGTAGCAGCCAGTAAAAATGCAGTGGAAGGCCTCACCAAAAGCCTGGCCGCAGAATTTTCCGCACAGAAAATAAGGGTAAATGCTATTGCTCCTTCTCTTACAGATACCCATCTGGCCGCTCAGTTGCTGTCTACTCCTGAAAAGAGGGAGGCTTCTGCGAAAAGACATCCGCTGCAAAGGGTAGGTAATCCCGGGGAAATTGCTTCGATGGCTGCGTTCCTGTTATCCGACCAGGCTTCATGGATTACCGGACAGGTTTTCGGAATAGACGGCGGAATGGGCAGTGTAAAACTTTAGATTGAATTGTTCTTAATTATTTAGATTAAATTTGTATTATGAATACCGACTTTTTCATTAATCTGCTTCACCAGGTAAAAGATTTTGAAAATTCTGAAGCCTGCAAACCTCATTCTACATTGGAGGATTTCCGTTTATGGTTAAATGATAAAAAATACAGGGAAGAAAGCCCGACCAAGCTTTTCAGGAATGAAAGGCATGACGTTTTTTTTACTGAAAACGAAATCTGTAAGCAGGTTCTTTTGCTGGGAAGGTATTCCAAGCAAGCCATCAGAAGAGGACTTAAAGATTTTCCGGAGCTTGCTAATGAAGAATTTACTTACCTGTACCGGCTAAAGGATGAGCCGAATCTTACCAAAATGCAGCTGATCGAGCGTAATGGCCACGAAAAGCAGACCGGTACGCAGATCATCAAGCGTTTGCTGGAATCCGGAATGATGTCGGAAAAAAATGATGAAAAAGACAAAAGAAGCAAAAGGCTGAACCTTACCGCAAAAGGCGAAAAGGCATTTCATCAATCCGTGGACCGGGTAAACATAACATCCAAATTTTTATCCGGCCAGCTGGATAATAAAGAAAAAGAAACATTACTCGGCCTGCTCAAGAAGCTTAACGAATTTCATGGTCATTTTTACCGCGAAGATAAAACTTCGGATCTTGAAACGCTTATTCAGTATTAAACATGAAACGCTTTATTTCAGATTAAGTGTAGAAAAATAAATAATCACATTGTAATTCAATAAACTAGAATGTCTGTCCGTTATAATTTGGGTTAGAAATTTACCTTGTTTAATGTTTGAAGACAACGGCAGAATAGACTTCCAGCTTCCATTTTCCGGCAATTAATCGGAACTACTTTGCAATAAAGATCCTGCATAATTTCGTATTTTTGCATAAAGCAATCTGATGTTCAGGCATAAAGGGAAAGGAAGGACTTATCGGCATAATTTAAAATTAGCTTCATTACTGTCATGCGTTGCCGGTATGGTGAACATCATCGGTGTATTTTCGGTACATACGCTTACCACGAATGTGACCGGGCATTTTGCCTATTTTTCAGAGCAGTTTTTCCTGGAAAATTATGCTTCGGCTTTTACTTTTCTGCTTTACATTCTGGCTTTTTTACTGGGTGCTTTCGTAACCGGGCTGGTGATGGAGCTTGCATCAGGACGGCAATCCCATACTTCTTACATAATTCCTGTTTCCATTGAAATTGTTATTCTTTTTGCAGTAGGACTTTCTTCATTGTACAGTGACGGTCTTAATCCGGTTAGCTCAAAAATCATTTCCGTTTCACTGCTTTTTGCTATGGGTTTGCAGAATGCACTGGTAACGCGGGTTTCGATGTCTGTGGTAAGAACAACGCATCTCACCGGGCTGTTTACGGATTTGGGCATCGAACTTTCCCAGCTGCTGACCCACGGAAAACCGCAGAAAGCAATGCTTCTCAGAAGTATATTTTTAAAACTTATGATCATTAGCGGATTCTTTTTAGGAGGTATCACGGGAGGTTGGCTTTACCGGTATTTTTCCTTACAGACACTTATGCTTCCGGTACTTATTCTGTCGTTTGCCTTATGGTACGATAAAGTCCTTTTTCGGTATTACCATTTAAAACGGAAATATCGGGTAAAAAACGGAGAATAAGAAGATCTTTATAGTTGAATTCTTTACTTTTATCTTTGGAACATTTAAATTTTATTTCAATGGAAAACAGGGAGCGGTATATTACGGTGATCGAGAATTATATCAGTACATATAACCGTTTTGATGTTAAAGGAATGTGCCGGGATCTGAGCGAAGATATTTTGTTTGAAAATATATCCGATGGAAATGTTGACATGAGTATTAAAGGGATCGAAAACTTTAAAAAGCAGGCGGAAGCTGCAACAGCTTACTTTTCGGAAAGACACCAGCGTATTGACAGCTGGAACTTCAACAACCATGTTGTAACCATAGAAATCAGTTACCAGGCAACTCTGGCTATTGATCTGCCCAATGGAATGAAGAAAGGGAATATGCTTACATTAAAAGGAATCTCAGAGTTTGTTTTTGAAGACCATGAGATTATTTCGCTTAGAGATATCAGTTAAAATACAAAAGATACCGATTGTAATCCATTGACTTTCTTACACGCATGTTGAATGTTTTTACAGTAATTTTTGTCAATCAGGATACATTATGTTAATTTTGAATGAATTAAAAAATTATGAAGCAGACACTCATCAGAAAAGTTGAAAAATCAGACAATGAAGCACTTGCAGAACTTATAAAAGATACTTTTACGGAATTTGATGCACCGAAGGAAGGAACCGTTTATTCCGATCCTACCACATCAGATTTGTTTTCGTTATTCAGAAAAGAGAATTCCGTACTTTGGGTTGGCGAAATCGACGGGATTATCTCCGGTTGTTGCGGCATCTATCCTACAGAAGGCCTGCCGGAAGGATGTGCGGAACTGGTGAAATTTTACCTTTGCCCCTCAGCAAGGGGAATAGGATTAGGAAAAAGCCTGATGCATCAGAGTGTTGCCAGTGCCAAAGAAATGGGTTACACAAATATATACCTGGAAAGTCTCCCGGAATTTTCAAAAGCGGTAAAGATGTATGAAAACTCAGGCTTCCGTCTGCTGGAAAATCCACTGGGTAATTCCGGCCACGGCTCATGTACGGTATGGATGATCCGAAGCCTGGATGATATCGAACTGTAATAATCAGGAATAATTTAACCGTAAAAGCTACAGAAGCTGTTTATCTTTACTTTTACGGTTAAAATAAAATAAAATAAATGTTTTCTTATTATTTTTTCAGTGCCGCCATCAGTTTTTCTGCCGCACTTTCGGATGAAGCCGGGTTCTGTCCTGTAATGAGGAGTCCGTCTTCCACGACATGAACGCCCCAGTCATCTGTTTTCGAATACTCACCTCCGGCATTTTTCAGTTCGTCTTCCACGAGAAAAGGAACGACATCGGTCAGCTGAACCGCTTCTTCTTCCGTATTGGAAAAGCCTGTCACTTTTTTACCTTTTACAAATGGTTCGCCGTTTTCCAACCTGATGTTTTTAAAGACGCCCGGTGCATGGCATACTGCTGCCACGGGTTTTTTGCTGTTGTAGAAGTCGAGAATTAAGCTTTGGGAATCTTCATCATTGGCCAGATCCCACAGAGGCCCGTGTCCTCCAGGATAAAATACGGCATCATAATCTTCCGCTTTCTGCTCATTTAATTTTTGAGTGTTTGCGATAATATCCTGTACTTCCTTATCCTCATAATAGCGCTTTGTAGCAGGTGTCTGCGCGTCCGGGTCTTCACTTTTCGGATCAATCGGTGCCTGTCCGCCCTTTGGAGTGGCCACCACAATATCGAATCCCGCATCTTTCAAAGAATAATAAGGGGCTGCAAATTCTTCTACCCAAAAGCCTGTTTTTTTTCCTGTGTTTCCAAGCTCATCGTGAGAGGTAACTACAAATAGTACTTTCATCTTATGTAATGTTATTTTAATTGTTTCAGATGTAATGTTGAGAAGATATTTCTGTAAAGATCACTTCCGGTATATCGTACACTTCTATTTAACTGAATAAATTCCATACGCGGAAAAAGAGATACAACTTTGCTGCCAATCCCTACATTTTTTTAGACAAGTATTTTTATCTTAAATTTTTTAATATGCGATAAATATATTTCTTTAACTGCCCAGGCTGATTTGCTCTCTGTTAAAAATAACCGGAAAATTTTTCTGCCTGTTTTCATAAAAAAGATGTTTGTTGTTACCAGGCTTCGTAAATAGTATTTATTATATTTATATTCATTTTTGAGCATCTATGAAAAGAATATTGATATTGGTACCGGCAGCCGTACTGGCGTGTAATCTGTGGTCTGCCCAACAAGTAAAGGATACAGTGTCGTCCGGCTGGACAACCCATTTTCAGTCAACGGTCATTGCTCAGAAGCATTCGGGTTTTGCCGCGGCTTACAGCGGAGATAATTCACTTGACAATGGAGTGGAGCCGGCGGCCACCAGCCTTACAGGTACCCTGTTTATCGGGCGGAAGCTCTGGAAGGGAGCTACGCTTTATTTTAATCCTGAAGTGTCGGGAGGAAAGGGGCTGAGCTTTGCAACAGGAGTCGCGGGAGCACTGAACGGGGAAACTTATAGGGTCGGGGAAGTATCGCCTCAGGTATTTATTGCCAGGGCTTACCTCCGTCAGCACATTGCATTGCCGGGTGAGGGTTATGAATATCTTCAGGATGATCTGAACCAGGTATCGGAGCGGGTTCCTGCCAACAGGATCACCATCAGTGCGGGAAAGTTTGCCGTAGCCGATTTTTTTGATGGAAATGCCTACAGCAAAGATCCGCGCACTCAGTTTTTCAACTGGAGCATTTGGGCAAACGGGTCTTGGGATTACCCTGCCAATACAAGAGGATATACTTTTGGGGCCGTGGTGGAAATTATTAAACCGAAATGGGCGTTGAGATTTTCAAGCGTCGCGGTTCCCCGCATTGCTAATTTTCATCTTTTGGAATACAATATTTCTAAAGCGCATTCTGAAACCGTGGAGCTGGAACACGGTTTTTCGATCCGTAAACTTCCCGGGAGAATCCGGCTGATTGCCAGCCATACCCGATCTCAGGCACCCTCTTATGAAGAAGGACTTCAGGCCATCAGTAAGGGAGATGCATTTTTGCTTGATGTGATCCGCGGGAAGGAAGAACATAAAATGTACGGAGGAAAAAAGATCGGTTTCGGACTCAATGTCGAACAGCAGCTTACTGCCGATATCGGATTTTTCGGCAGGGCAGGGTGGAATGACGGAAAATATGCTACCTGGGCTTTTACGGAGATCGACAGAAATATTACTGCAGGGTTTTCTATAAAAGGAAGAGGCTGGAATCGTGCGGATGATGTCGTAGGAATAGGCTTTGCCAGTAACGGCATTTCGCAGGATCACCGGGATTTCCTGAAAGCGGGCGGCTACGGATTCATTATCGGCGACGGCAATTTGAATTACGGTAGGGAATCTGTTCTTGAAATGTATTATAATGCAAAACTGACGGGCTTTTTATGGGTCACTTTAGATTATCAGTATGTCAAGAATCCTGCCTATAATAAGGACCGTGGGCCGTTTCATGCCTTCGGGGTCCGGTCTCACGTGCAGTTTTGAACATGGTTTTAAAAGAATTTAGAAAATAGGAAACAGGATCAAAACTGATGGAAAATGCCTTTTACACCTGTAACGGCGATTTCCAGTCCGACACAGAAAATAAGGAAGGCAAAGATGCGGTTGGCAATATTCTGCCCGTTGGCACCCAGCTTTTCTATAATTTTTTTGGTATGGCTGTAGAAGAAAAATACCAAAGCGCACATAAAAAGAATGGCAAGAATAATAGCGGAAGTATTGATGAGGTAATTTTCCCAGTTTTTGTCTGCACTGTGTGCACTCAGCGTAAAAAGTACGGAGATGGTTCCCGCTCCGGTGGTTATCGGAAAAGTAAGCGGATAAAATAGCTGATCTGAAATATCGGATTTTCCAGAATCTTTTTCTTCCGTAATATTCTTGTCGCTGTTTTCCTGCTGATCCGAAGAAAGAGATGCCCAGCCCATCTTGCAGATGAGAATTCCTCCCGCCACCTGGATCACCGGGATGGAAATTCCGAAAAGCTCCAGAATCCAATGGCCGGCAAATAAAGAAACGATACAGATAAAAAAAGCATAGACCGTAATTTTTCTGACGGCATTTCTTTTCTGGTTCTCCGAAAGTTTAGCCAGATACGGATTGATAATTAATGCAGATCCGATAGGATTAACTACCGGAAAAAGCGCAATGATCCCAATAAATAAAAGATGCAAAAAAGAATGATACTCTGCCAGCATAATATTCCCCTGAATTACTAGTGAAAAGTAAATTTAATAATTTAATGTATAACTATTCATAAAAATGACACATGTCTGTCTGTTAGATCGCAATAATGGTATTCGGTTTTACATTTTATCCCCGGAATAACTCTCGCATATTTTGATAAGATCTGCGATGTTGCTGGTTCCCAGTTTTTTATAGATCCTTTTTTTATAAGTGCTTATCGTAGGCATCCGGATATCGAGGATGTTGGATATTTCCAGGCTACCTTCGCCTTTCGCCATCAGTGTAAGGATCTGATATTCCCTTTCTGATAATTTTTCAAGCGGATTTGCCGGCAGTGGCTTACCGGAATTTTTAAGAAGATACTGGGTGATTTTTAAAGGGTAATAATAGCCTTCTTCCAGCATTTTTTTCACAGCTTCCGCAATCTCCTCCACTTTGCTAAGCTTGTTCAGATAACCATCGGCGCCTTCCTGGATGTACTGCAGGGCTACCGATTCATCATGCACGGAGAAGATCAGTATTTTGGTTTCTGCCCGGATCTCCTTTATTTCAGAAATCATTTTTTTGTTTTTGCTTTCCGGCATGTTGATGTCCAGTATAATCAGGTCATAAGGCTGAGAAGTGACTTTTTCGAGAACTTCGATGTAGTTTTCTGCCGTGTCGATTATAATGTCTTTTATTTTCGATTCCAGGATAAGGCTTGTACCGGTTAAAACGATATCATGATCGTCTGCAATAAGGATTTTTTTACTCATCTGCTATGTTGTTAATAATTATTCTGAAAACAACACCGGAAGGTGTATTATTTTCCAGTTCTATTGTAGCCCTCAGGATATGAGCCAGCTGCAGGACCAGATGCAGCCCCATCCCATATTTCTGAAGCAGCAGCTTTTCATTATCAATATTCTTGTGAAGAGAGGTGTAATATTCGATCTGCGACGGGCTCATGCCGGTTCCGTTGTCTTTAATGATAATAACCGTAGTATTACGGGTAACTTCAGAATCAATTGAGATATTGCCGTTTTTCGTAAATTTTACCGCATTGTCCAGTAGGTTATGAATAATAACGGATAATGTATTTCTGTTGATGTCCAGATAAGCATCGGGATCTACCGTATTGCTGATGATGGTATTGCTGTTGCCGGCAATAGGATCGAAAAGCTCTTTTTTTTCTTCTATAAGATCATAGAGTGCATAAGATTCCTTTTTATCGCTCCTGTAATTGTTGTAAATATCCGCATATTCTTTTAAGGCCAGGGTAAAATTGTAAAGCTGGCCGGAAGATTTTGAAATGGAGGTTAGAATTTTCTGCAGTTTTTCCGTATCGTTGCGGTCATTTTCCAGAATATCCTGGGAAGCAAATGCAATAAACCTGATGGGTGTTGCAATATCGTGGGTGATAGTCCCAATAAGTTTTTTCTGCTGCTCAATTTCATTATTCAGCTGGTTTTTGGTTTTCTCCAGGTTTTCCACGGCAGCGGAAAGCTTTTTTGTACGGGCATCAATAATGTCTTCCAGCAGACGGTTTTTTTTCTTTAAAATTCTTGTCCTGATCTTTACAATGCACATGATAATAAGAAGCAGAAGCAAAATGCACAACACCTTAAACCATGCTCTCTGATAGAAATAGGGAGTAACCAGGATATGTATTTTTTTATACACATACGTCTCATTGTCTGAAGTGAGGATTTTGAAAGTATACAGATGATCTCCGTAAGAGGGATTAAACAAAGTTACTTTTGCGCCCTGTTCAATATTTTCCCATTCTTCTCCTGATCCACGGTTCAGCTTTATAACAATATTATTACGGTTTGCAAAATAAGGGATATCAATAAAAAGATCGATTTTCTGTACCTCCTGATCGACAGTTAGTTTTTCGGAAAACCGGATCTCTTTTCCGTCTATTAAAGCTCTTTCCAGATAGAAGTTTTTCGGATATGTACTTCTTGTTTTCAGCGGATTGAAGAATACGAGTCCATTTAGGGAGGGAAGAACAAAATCTCCGTCTTTTAATATGTTTCCACAGATGTTGCTGCCGCCATTAAATTCGTTGGTATTGAACCCTTCATCTTTCGTATAGCGGTAATAATGAACTTCGTTTTTTCTATAGCGTGCAAATTCCAAAAGATTATGTTCACGCACTCTGTACAGTCCGTTATTGGTCGGAATCCAGAAAAAATGCTTCTGATCTTCCAGTATGGTATGTGCCGAAAGTAAGTTTTTATCGGGATCCAAAGGCATTTTGATGAGTTCATCATTTTTCAGAAGATAGAATCCTTTTCCCAGCGTCGTAATCCAGAGATCGCCGTCGTTGCTAAGGATAATGTTCCTTATATAAATATCTTTTTCCGTTCCGATTTCTTTTGTCTTAAAAGTACTGAGCGAAATTTTAACAAGTCCGTGGATGGTACCTACCCACAGGAAGCCGTTGGCCATCAAAAGTCTGGTAGGCTCCGAATCCAGATGGATAACCCTCTCTACCGTATTAAAAGACCGGTCTTTATAGATGTACAGGCTTCCTCCGAGAAACTGTCTCGACATAGGCCTGGTAACGGTGTAATAGTGCTTATCATCATATAGAAAATCCACCACAGTACTGGTGGTTTTCACAGCCAGGTTTCTTGCCGAAAAAGAAGATGATTTCAGATAGGTATAAAGCCTTCCCGAATCCTGTACGATAATATTTTTATCCGGATCATAGTTCATAAAATACTGACTGTCTGAAGTAAATGACCTGTCACTAAGCATACCGTTCCTATTGTATAATTGTCCTTTGGGAGTTATGATGCTTGTATTATCATAAGGGAGGGTAGAATAAAACACGGTAGTGCTGCTGTTTTTCTCTTTTGTTGCAGAAAACTGGTGGAAACTCAGGACCGTAAGGCCTTCAATGCTGCTTCCCAGATACAGCTTCTGATATACTTTATCATAATAAATACAGGTTAAATGCTGAAGATTGATATTGCCTGCATCAGCAATAAGCGTGCTGCCGAAACGTCCTTTTTCAAAAGAGAGACTGTATATTTTCTGATCTTTAATAATAAAAACACTGTTGTTGACCCGGCTCCATACAAGAGTACTGTTTGTATCCGTTACGACAGGAATGTCGTATTGTGTCTTAATTCTTCCGTTTACGATGCCATATACTTTTCCTGATGCATAATCTATATGGAAAAGTTTTTCATTAAGTGTGAAAATTGTCCTTCTTTTTTTATATACTGTATTGATTTTAAGAAGTTTCTCTTTTGAAGACAGCAGATTTATGTTTATAACGGAAGAATCGGTAATAAAATAACACCCTTCTTTCATCATCATATAAAAAGGGTTTCCCTGATTAGGATGATAATTGTAGCTTTCAGAAAGTCTGCGATTATGGTCGTATTTATATTTGAATCCGAAATGTCCCGTACTTTTAAGGACTTTTGCCGTTCTGTTATGAAGCAGCACCGTATGGTAACCGGCACCGGTAAATATACTGTCTTTCTGGACATTGCCGTAAAAGAAAGTAAACCGCTGGTTATTGATCGGAAAATCTTTAAATATATTAAATACAGATCCGTCATAGCGTACTACGCCGTTTTCCGTCGTAAGCCATATAAATCCGTATCTGTCTTTTACAATATCTTTTACGCTGTTCTGAGGCAGGCCGTTATCCGTATTGTAATGGGTAACAGTGTAGTTCTGACTGCACAGAGGCAAACAGATAAGCATAAAAACAAAAAGCAACAGCCTGCTGGACAAAATGAAATTTTGTTACAATAATACATCAATTTATTATCTGATCAATATACCCCTGACATTTTTCAGGAAAGTTAGATCATAAACTTCAGTGGCTAAAGAGCTTACTGACCGCTGAAAACCGCTTTAAAATGTAAAAGTTACAGAATGCGGTGAATTTATAATTCTGCTTTCCGTAACTTTTTTAATAATTTACCTGATAATTCAGATGACGTAAAAATCAGGCTATATATTTACATTGTGTTTTCAATACTTTGGAATTCAATAAATAATAAATATAATTTGAATAAACGAGGGGTGGTTTATTCATTAATATTTGAATTAATATATCCGATTCCTGAACAGCATCTTGTTTCTGATATCAGATTATAATTCTTACCCCTGACTTCCTGAAAACTATACAATAAAAATCATTTATCTTTACTGTATCAGCTTTGTTTTAAGTACACTGCAAAAGTATTTATAAAGACGGAGATTGTAGCAGCAGGATATGTAGAAATGAAATGGCATATTTGTAGAATTAATTCTACAAAATAAGATTGCTGTAGTGAGGTAATTAATTTAAAGCCGTCTGTTAATCGTAACTTCCGGTGTTTTAATTAGCATATTTTAATTGCAAGCATCAGGGAAATCAGACATATCAGGCTGAAAAATTGAGAGAAGAACTACTTCCGAAGATATTTTCCATTTCCTGTCAACTCATTATCTGCTGGGCTGGAATATAATTTCTGTTCATGTGAATTGATTACTTCTAAGAAAAATTTCCCGAACTTTGCTGGAAATCCGGATTCCTTCTACTGATTCTGGACTTCATTACGATAAAAGGAAATTAATATGTACAGAAATCTTATCGCTATACTATTTTTACTATTGCTTCCGGGATCCGGTAATGCGCAGGAAATCATTAATACAAATAGCCTGCCTGCAATAGAATTTTCACAGAAATTAAATCAGACAAAAGATGCTCAGCTGGTGGATGTAAGAACACCCGGTGAATTCCGTAACGGACATCTAAAAGATGCCCTGAACATCGATTGGAAAGCAGAAGATTTTACCGGAAAAGTAGCAGCCTTGGATAAGAATAAACCGGTTTTCGTTTACTGCATGAGTGGGCCCAGAAGTACGGCTGCGGCGGCGAAGCTTCAGGAGATGGGATTCAAAAAAGTTTATGACATGCAGGGCGGAATGATGAAATGGAGAAATGCCAATCTTCCTGAAATTAAGCTTGCAACGTCGGCCGGGATGAACCTTGCCCGGTATCATGAACTGCTGAAAAGCAGAACTCCGGTTCTGGTGGATTTCTATGCAGAATGGTGTGCTCCCTGTAAAAAAATGGAACCCTATCTTGAAAGAATTGCAGCCGGAATGCAGGATAAAGTAAAAGTAGTAAGGATAAACGCAGATGAAAATACGGAACTTTGCAAAGCACTGGATGTTTCTGCGCTTCCCGTTTTAAAACTGTATAAAAATAATAAGATGGTTTGGGATCATTTAGGCTTAGCAACGGAAGAAGAGGTTAAAAAACAGATTTTACAGTAATGCTTGAAATTTAAAAAGGCTCAAAGCGATTCTTTTTCTGAAACTAAATCTTTCTTTAGAAATTGTGAATACTTTTTCAACCGGCTGGAAAAATAATCAGGATCTTAAGAGGAAACTTAGAGCCTGTTTAAGAGCCTGTTTAAATTTTAATTCAGCGAACTTTCCGTCATTTCTCTTAATTTTCTGAATTAAATAAACTTTGTTTATTCTTCACTTTAATACGATGATTTCAATTGATTTAATTGAATATTGCCGGGCAACCGACATATTGATTTTTTTAATCTAAAATGCCTTAAATTCTTAATGTTAAAATATAAAAGGTAAATTTAAACAGGCTCTAAATTGTAACGAACAAAATTTTTTCTCCTGTCTCTTTAAAAAAAATAAATTTTGTTTATTTCTAACTTTACCGCTACGGAAACTTTGTTTGAAAAGCTTTATTTCACTGAATCAAATGAAGCAAGTGAATAATTGATTTTTTAAACTAAATATTATAATTGCTTACCGGTAAAACCCGCGTTTGTGCCATAAAGTTTAGTGAATCATGAGTAAAGGTGAGAAAAGATCTCACCTTAAATTTATTTGTCGACGTAAAGCGTTTTCCTCTTCAAATTAACGCCCAACATTCAAAAATTCAAAATTTGTTCTTACATAGATTTCCGCCTACCGGGATAACAAAAATTATTTTGTATGAAGAATAGTAATAATGATTTTGACATTAAAACATTATATGGAAGGATTACCATTTCATTTCTCCGGTGTTGACCTTGGCACCTAATTGCAGTCCGGTTTCAAACGTAAGATCCGGATATTTTGCTTTGATGGATTGAACCAATTCTTCTGAAGTCTTGGCTGTTCGAAGTGCCTCTTAATAATTTTTGATATATTCTTTGGTGTGAACCAATGATTTTAAGTTAAAAGAATCTGAATTTTTGGCATGTGCAGGGATAACGGTTGCCGATTCATATTCAGCAATTTTATCCAGTACGTCAATCCATTGCTGGCGGTCCGAAGCAGTCTGTGCATCGGCCATCCATAAATTAAAAGTATTGCCGAATATATTGATGCCGCCAATTACAGCCTTCGCTTCCGGAATCCACAGGAAGGTTTTATCAGGAAACTGTTCCAGAACGATGACCTTCAGCGCATACCCTTCCAGATCGATCTGGTCGCCATTCAGGACCTGCAGTAATACAACTTTACTGGTGATTTTATCCCCCAGGCGGCCGCCCCATACTTCCAGCTTCTTCTGTGAGGAAGCTTTAATTTTTTCAACTACTGCAGGTACGGCGTAGGCAGTTACTTTCGGGAAATATTTTTTAAATACCTCAAGCCCGAAATAAAAATCCGGATCATTATGGGAAATATAAATTGCTTTGAGATTTTTTCGGACGACCGGATTCTCTGTGCCACTGTTTCGGCATCTGCCAGTGTAAACTACGCATCCACCAATACAGCATCTTCCTTACCGGATATAATTACTGAAGCTACTCCAAAGCTATCTTCGGATGCATTGAATATTTCAGGGCTCAATGGTCCTGCTTGAACTGTTCTGAAGTTTTTTTGTTGGTTTTCCATAATAAATATTTGTATGATTAGATTGATACGATTGATTACTGAATTGCTCTATCAATTAATGATATGCGTCTGCCACTGTTTTGCTGTCTACAAACTGTTCGAAACTAATGATTTTTCTCTTATGAAGTTTCCAGAGGTGTGTTACCCTTGCTTCAAAGTACCGGCCGGTTGTATTACTTGTGCCGCTATAGGTTCCGTATGCTACAACCTGATCACCGTCTGCCTGATAATTTTCGGGAGTAAATTTGTGATTGTCCCATTCACTTCCGAGCTTGCTGAAAACACTTCGGGTAATTTCTTCCAGGCCGATATAGGTGCCGCCATAAGGGAAACCTTTCGCTTCGGTCCAGCTGATATTTTCGTCGGCATACAGGGCAAGATTGCGTCCGTTCTCCTCAGAATTTTTGCCTTCATACGTACTTTTAATAATGTCTACGTTATTCATATTGTAATTTTTTAGTGAAGTAGGAGACAAAGGTAAGCCGGGTTTGGACGTAAAAAGATTGAACTATATGAATAAATCATAATAATTTTTTTTGGACAATCTTATGGCGTATCCGGCTCACAAATTCATGGCTGATGCCAAGATAGGCTGCACTGTGAACATCGGTAAGCCTTTGCGCCAGCAGAGGATACTTTTTGATGAAATTAAGATAGCGCTGATCAGACTGTACGCTCAGGTTCTCAATCATACGACGCTGCAGGGCCACATAGAAACGCTGCGTCATTACCCGGAAAAGTTTTTCTATCCCTTGTATATGATTATAAGCGTATTCTTTATCATTCTTACTTATCATTAATATTTCACTTTCCTCAATGTCATCAATGTTCAACTGAGAAGGATGCTGATGCGTAAAGCTGTCTATATCCGCTAGCCACCAGCCTTCCATGGCAAAATATAAAATCTGCTCGACAGTATCTTGATTGGTATGATATACCTTAAAAAGCCCCTTGGTGACAAATGCTTCAAATCCTGACATTTCCCCCTCTTTGAGTATTGTTTAATAGTCGGCTACTAAGGAAAAAAAGACTTTAAAATAAGACAGGTAAATACATAAGCGGTATGGATGAGCTTCATATTTAAAATACAGCAACTCCTGGAGTAAAAGCAGAAAAGAATATGGGCTTTCTATGAGAGCCGGCTTTCTCTTTATCAACAGAATCATCTTTTTCAGTACATTCTGCCATCGCCGGATTTTTCATTTGCCTTTTTTTATTGGTGGCTGGGGGTATTAAGGCGTCTGATCGGAAAGCTTTGAACTGCTTTTCTCTGAATTAAATGCAGATGATTGATTTTCAATGGACAAAGCTTGCAATAAAATATCTGAAGTAAGCTGTTTTTCACCGGTTTTATATAAAGCCAAAGCACAACGACGGATCACATTGACAATACATCCACCGGATATTTCGGCCTCAGCAGCAGTTCTCAATAATTCTTCCCTGTTTTCCTGTAGCCAATCGTCAGGAATCATCTGCTTCCATAAGCTGAGCCTGGTATCCTGGTCGGGCATCGCGAAATACAGGACCGATTGAAAGTTCGTGGAAAACGCCTTTACAGGATTATCTTTAGGATGGGTAATAGCCATGATTATCATTCCGGGAAAATCTTCGATGCGCTGAAGAAGATAAGACCTTATTTCCTGATTGATTTCCCAGCGGTTTTGTAAAGCGTATTCAGAATTCATTTCCATTAATTTATAAGCTTTATCGAAAAACAGGACCCAGTTCTTTTGCTCGGCAAAGTCAAAGATACGGGCAATATTTTTTTCGGTTTCTGCAGTACATGCCGCAGTAATTAAGGACACATCGATTCGGTAAACATCCATGCCGTGTTGCTTTCCCAACAGTGATGCAGTCAGGGTCTTTCCTGTTCCCGGAGGACCGTAAAACAGGCATCGGTAACCTGGTTTTATATATTTGTCAAGATTCCAGCGTGACCTGATTTCCTGCGCATGGCAAAGCCATCCCGAAATATTTTCCAATTCTGTCATTAAAGAGGGGGTAACAATGAGATCATTCCAATCGAGAGGGGTGGTTATTAACTTTGCAGGAAAATCTGTGCTGTAATCCGGTTTGTAATTTTTATTTTTCAGCACTTTGGCGAGGAACTCTTCCGATACACAGAGTTTTCCGCTGAGGAAAGGTTCGCCTTTTCCCTGTTCTTCAAGGTGCAGAATGTTTTGCCTGTAAAACCAGTGTTCTTTGCCGAATAGCTGCATTACCCGCAAACGGTTTTGAGGATCCTCAAGAGATAATAAAAAAGCAGCAGTTTCTCCGGTTGGCAGAAAACCTTTATGCGAACTTCCTTTCCAGCCTCCGAATTCGGTGTAAGGGCGGTCGAGATTCTTATTCAGGATAAAAAACAGATCCAGTGTCTGAGGATTGAGATGTGGCATAAGAGCCAACAGCAAAACGATGATTTCTTCCCAATCCGGATCCTGCCCGGTAAGAGCAGAAAGCTCTTTTCCGTCTAAGGGTACTTCCCGAAGGGATTTATAATGACCTTCCTGCCCAAAATATAAGGATAAAGCAGTTTGTAGAATTTCTGAAAAAATTGAATCAAACATTATTGTTACCAGATGAATATTAGATCTTGATGAATATTGTCTTCATAATCACTCCACAGCCTAATTTAAAGACCACAATATACTTAATTAAATCATTCACTACATATAATTCTGCAGATTATTAAGTCTGTATAAGAGTTAAATAATTGATTAACATGGATCTGCGTTTTTTTTTCTGTTGAGGGTATTTGCCTGAAGGCGGATTAGTACCCCTTACCAGTCGGGAGCATCTGTCTGAATTTTTCAAATGTGGTGACTTTACTGCAACTACAGATTGGGAAGGGCGAAAAACTTTCACAGGACTTAAAAAAAAGTGAATTTTGAATTCTAAAGAAGAGTGAATAACAATTTTGTCTAACAGTTATTGAAAACAGCAGACCGGAAATATATGATATATAGGCCATATTGTTGATATAAAATTCCCAGGTATGCACAAAAATGTCTTTCGGGATAAAATGATTATAAAATTCACTGATAAAAAGAGTGACAAGAGAATCAAAATTACCATCGCTTAGAAATACAAAGCTTCATATATGGCCACGGAATTCTGAATGATCAGAGCCTTTCTCAAATTATCAATTTTATTAAAAACTAATTTCAGCAATTCAATGAATACACCATTAAATACAATTTTAAATTGGTTCAAAACTGGGGAAATTCCTACGGAAGCACAGTTTGAAGCAACATTTTTAGCCTTTTTTCATAAAGATGATCCAATTCCAAGGGAAAATATTAAAGGGTTAAAAGAAATTCTTCAGTCATTTGTCGAAGCAGGAGCATTTCAGGAGCATTTAAAAGATCCTGAGGCACATTCCGGCTATCTGGCTTTGCTGAATGCCGGTAATCTAACCTCCACTAATGTGAGCAGCTGGAAAAATAAACTCGGAATCGGCAGTATGGCGACAACCGACAGCTCTGATCAGACAGGTAATACGTATACTAAAATCCAGATAAACGGCTTCGTTGACGCATTGAAGAACACAGATAAAGAACTGGCGCTGAAGATAGAAGATATAAGCAAGATACTTTTATCTAATGACCTGTCTTTAGATGAACTCCAGGAAATTGTTGATTTTATAAAAAAAAGCCGGGATGATCTTGAAGCTTTAAAGGCAGGCTTGCCTGAAGATAAAATAAAGCTTCTGCTTGACTATAACGGATTGAACAGCCCCAGAAACCAGCAGGAATTCAACAAACAAATGTACGATAAGGTACTTTTAATATCAGAGACACGTACCAGTGCAGTAGTACAGGTCACGGAAAGTGCTGTATTCCCTAATGTTCTTGAAACGGAAAATGTAATCATCCAGGCCCGGGACAGCGTGACCGGCAAAAAAATAAATATCGACGATTATGCCACCAATCAGACTATAGAGGTTAAAATATTTGGTGACCTCGTCAATCCAATCAACATTCTCATTTTAAAAGTTAAACCATAAAAATAAAAATATGAACAACAATGCAGTGATAAGCAATAATGCGCATCAGGATAATTTTTTCGGAGAGCTCAGACGTACCCGATTTCAACAGTTTACCTCGCTTCCAAGCACAGATGGAGTTCCGGCCGGCTGGGTAATTGATTATAAAGGTCAGTTGCATCAATGGAACGGAACCGAATGGATCAACCTGGCGCAGAATTATGTGCATCCCGATTATCCGCTTACAAATAATCCGTTTCAGACCGACCAGACGAGTGGTCTTATGTTGCTGAGCCAGATCCTTACCAACAGTTCGGGGCATGTCATTAAAATAGCCGGCCGGAATCTTACCAATGCCGATATTGTTTCCATTTTCCTGAATGATGCCATCCAGTCGGGTACTTTTACCTGGTCATCAAATAAGATTAAAACCTACATTGAAAATCTGATCGGGCAAAGCCTTACGGGAGCGCTGATTTATCAACCCGGAGGTTATATTCCTTCTTCCGTCAAAGGCTCTATGACAGCGCCGTCCCCAGTGACGTCAGCCACCATCAAAACAGGAATGGTATGGGTGATTACCGCCAGCGGTTGGATTGGCAATGAACCCGTTTCAATTGGTGACCACCTTATTGCCAATACCGATAATGCTTCCGGCACCACGGCCAATTATCAGATTATTGAAAAAGGAATTCCTGATATTGTAGATGCTACAGAATCGGTGAAAGGACTGATCCAGGTCGCTACGGATGTGGAAGCTGTCGCCGGAACAGATGCGTTAAAAGCCATGACGCCGAAATCTACAAAAGCGGTTCTGGATGCAAAAATTAAATCCGGTACCTGGCAGATCGGTGACGGCTCATCCGTTACTTTCACGATTACCCATGGCTGGAATACCCGCAATGTCGATTATATCTGCTACCGCAATGCCGATAACAGGAAAATCAATCTAAGCTGCGTACCTACCTCTGTCAATGATGTGCAGATCGATGTACTGGCATCCCTTACCCCAAATGAATACAGAATTACCTTAACCGCAAGAATAGACTAATGATCGCACCTGAATATTTTAATAATCACATCGCCGTAGAAGGCGAAATTATTGTGAAAAGAGTTCCAAACGATACAGGTTCTGTGTTGGTTTGGAACTCTGCAACGAAAAAATTAAGCATCAGAACACATGCAGAAATTGTGTCGGATCTTAATTTGGCAACTGTAAATACGAATCAGCTAATCACAGGCATAAAATCTTTCGTGACATCGGGAGGTAATTATGCTCCCTTTAATAATACTTTACAGATCTATGCTGATGACGGTTCGTTACCTTCGATGACTTATTCTAAAGGCGGTTCCCATGTAGGCCAGATCATGTTCAATTCTGATGGTTTTTATTTTAAGAATGGAGATGATAACGCATTTTATAATGTGAAAGCAGGTGGCTTTGAGAAAAGTAATTCGGATAACAATCATGTATTACTAGGAGGGGGAGGACATAAGGATGTCTCGGATTTTGCATCATCAGCTGATCTTACTAACCTGGTGACAAAGAACACGGAGCAAACTATTACAGCGGATAAGGTATTTAAAAAGATTACCACCACCGATTGGGTAATTCCTAAATTCCTGGCATTTCCCGATGCATCCGGCTCCATGCCGAACTATATCGGATTTTATATGTGGAATTCCCAATGGCAGGTTAACTGGAGGGATTCGTCAAACACTCATTTGTATCAGTTGCTTGATATCGACGGGCTCAGCAAGAATGCAACTTTCTACGGAAATACCACTTCTCCTAAATTTACGACCCCGGGCGGGAATTCAGACCAGTGGAATGAAGCCTACCATTCCATTGGTAATTATGTTACTTTAAATACCGATCAAAATATAGAATCATTAAAATGGTTTAATAACAGAACAGGGACTAATGGATTTAATGAAACTTCATTGATTGTAGCCGGATGGAATGGTTCTAAGGCCGGCATATCTTTTTTCTCTTCAGGTATGGATATTGGGAGTGTGCAGTTCGACGGATACTTTAATTTTAGAGTTGAATCAGGTGCAGGCAATTATACAAATACAAAAGCAGCAGGATATATTAAAGAAGGTTCTTCTGATAATCATTTTTTAACAGGAGACGGGGGGCATTATGATGGTAGAAAAAAAGAAGACGATTGGTTCCATTCAGCAAGAAATTTTCCTCAGGGTACGTTAATTCAAACAGATGTAGATTATTCTCAAACCTATGGAGACCAGTTTCTTTTAGAAATGAAAGGAAATATGTATGGAGGGGGAAATCCTTTAATAGCAAATATACAAGGATACATTTACTACGATACCATTATTGCAAGATCCGGTTATTCTACATTATATTACTGGAATTATATAATTGCCTTAAACCTTAATGGCAAGCTTTGTTTCTGGTTCCCTTCATTATCTTACTGGCAGGGATTCGATGTGAAAGTAACAATAGGTAACGGTGGCTTGGAGCAGGGAAAAAACAGGGTTGTTTCTGTATCCGACAATCCGGATCCGGGAGGAACTAAAAGAGTGGAGATCACTCTTGAGCATTTACTTACCAAAGAACAGCTGATTTCCGGAAATACTTTTTGGGAAAAGAAAAATATTGCCAGCTATTGGGCTATGGATTCCGATAAGGATGTTGCTGTACTGAATGGAAGCAATGCCCAACGGTTATTATCAGGTGGGATATTAGCCTCTGATGGCTATACTGATTCACAACATATTCCTGCATACGGTATTCATGCGAAAGGTTCTATTCAGTCTGACGAAGGTTTCGTAAACCGATACTATAAAGTCAACCAAAGAAATAAAATATGGAATTTCGGAGATTCTACGGCTTGGGGATTATCTTATTTTCAAGGTAGCTATCACAGTCTAGGCGAAGGGATCTCCTTCCATTTCGGTGATGCCGGAGACTATAAGTTTTTTGTGAAGGATAATGGGAATATTTACACGAAAAACGATATAACAGCTGGAAATTTTTTTAATGGCAAAGGCTTATATTCACCGGTATTATCAGGAGGTCAGGTAATACATGCAGGCAATAGTAACGAGCTTTATCTGGGAAATCCCGTAGTTTCGAATGTTTATCTTGAGAGCGGTAACAGTAATTTATTGCACAACAGATCCGGATATGGTGCAGGAATTATCTGGGATCAGCATAATTTCAATCCAAATAATTACATTCCGACCTCCCATTCTGTTTATAACATTACCCAGAGCGAAATAAACGGCTGGAGACAGTATGTAGGGTATTGGGATAACAGAAATATTCAGCCGGCACATTTGGGAACACAGAAGCTGCAGATCGGTTTTACCAACTGGTTCAATAACGGAGACCAGGCGAACCATTATGCAGACTACCTTCATTTTGGAGGTTATCAGGACGGTTCGGGAGGAAACCAGAACCTGGTTATGTTCAGCAAAAACGGTTTTGGGCTAAGACAGTTTCAAGGAAGCTGGCAGGGTGTTTCAAAGTATCAGTCCTATGTTGATTATTGGAATACTGGACACTTCTCTCAGGGAGATATAAATGCTTGGCAGTTTAATAGGTTTAACACACAACCTATGAGTCTCCTGAGTTCGGCAAACAATGCAAATAATTTAACCTCTTCCGGATTTTATCAGATTGGTTATGGTACGCAGAACAGTGGTGCTAATTTAGGTATTAATGATAATGTGAGAGGATTACTTCATTTTGAAACTGAAAATACATATTCCGCTTCACAAATCCAGACCCAGAGGTATGAAGGCAATATTCTCTCCAGAACCAAAGCTGATGGAGTCTGGTCCGAATGGGTAAGGCACTGGGGCAACAACGATTTTAATCAATCGGATATTAATAATTGGAACAGCAAAGCCAATGGTAATCATACCCATCTATCATTATATAATGAGGAGCATAATGGTGATGTTGATACCCATACTTTATTGGACGATAATAAATTTAAGTTTGTCCATAGAATTAGTGCAGGATCTGTAGGTTCATTTAATATGTTCCCTACTCCTAATAACGCCAATAGTATTCTTGCTATTGCTACACATCCGGGAGGTTACGGAACTTTGTTTGGCATTAATGGAGAAAGTGAGATCTTCACTAAAAATGTAAGTGCAGGAACGTACTCGCCTATCTGGAGACAGCTTGCCTACAAAGATTGGGTGCTACAGCAAATTCCTTCTTTAAATAACTATGTTACTCTAGATACGGAACAAAATATTGCTGGCAGAAAAACATTCTCAGTCTCCACAGGTAACGGTTATACGGGCGCACCCGTAATGATAAACGGAAATGGTAGTACGAATACAATTTTTCCAACATTGGCATTTCACCAGCCCGGATTATATGCCGGAACACTGAGTTATAGAGGAAATGGTTTTTACTTCATGAATATGGACGGAAATGGTTTTGATTTTGTGAGGGCTGCGGGATATGTTAAAGATGGTTCCAGTAATCAAATGCTGCTCTTGGGAGGTGGAAGCCATGAAGACAAAAATAAATATATTTTTGGCTCAAATCATACAGGTACTGTTGAGGCTTACTCACCAGATACAGGCCTTCCTGTAAATTCCTTTAAACCTATAAAATCAGGCTTCTACCGACCTAATAATGAAAATGAATACGGTTCCTTGCTTATTTGGGCAGAGCATCCTCAAACCGGTAACGGATTCTACGGTGCGGGTATGGCTTTCGACTATAGCGGAACAAATGCTTATTTAACAGGAATTGATGGAGCAGGAAATAAAACGTCTAACAAAAAGCTTTGGCATTCCGGAGATTTTACGCAGGCATATGTAACCGAATGGATTAATGCAGCCAATGCAGGTGTTCTTACCAATGGTTCGGCTGTTCAGGTTGACGGTGCGGGAGGAATCAATCAGGGTTCCGGTTCGAGAGCCAATAAAGTCTGGTTTGATTATAACTGGGCAGGTTCCGGCAGGGCAGGTTCCGTTATTAATTTTTCGGGATTAAATCCTTCCTACAATGTTGAATTGTTCGCAGCATATCATGGAGATTCAAATGCCATAGGGATCAGGACGAGAAACGGGGACAATGGATTATGGTCTTTACCGAGATGGTTATGGAACAGCGAGAATTTTAAGCCTTCCGAATACTATAATAATCACAAAGGAAGCATTGCACATCAGGATAATTTAGTAGCGAATGGTTCTCAATGGATTTCGACTGGTGATACGGGAACTAATTTTGATGGTGCCCTTGCAAATAAAACAGTTGAAGGTACATTTGCGAATTTTAACGCTTACGACAAAGATTCTAAAAATTTAGGCTTTACACTAATGGCAAGAACTTCAACAGAGCAGGGTATTTATTATAAAACCTGGTATGGTGGGGGAAGTCAAACTTGGAGAAGACTTTTAGAAGCCGGAGATAATACAATAAGATCTTTAGGTTTTTCGGGAGGTAATATAAATGATTATCCTTACATCTATACATTAGATGGTCAATTCAAATATTTGCTGTCTCAAGAAGTATTTCCTGATGCAGGTAATTGGGGAACAGGTAATAATGCATGGCTATTATCCGGAAGAAAAACGATTGGCGAATTAGCCTGGAGAAATTATGGCAATGGCCATACGGTTTTTGACATTTCAAATGGTATTACACCTTGGGGAGTAAATAAATCTAATAAAGATGCCGATGTAGCATGGTCAGAGTCTTACCCAACCCTGGTGGGTGGTAATGGTTTTAATACTTATGGAGTAAGAGTCGATAGTGCAAGAAATGCAGATAATTTAGGAAACATTAGTGCCGGAAGTTATGTAACGCAACCTAATCTCAACACTCAATTAAGCAATTATGCCACTCTTAACGGAATTCAGACATTTACCAATACCAATACCTTCCTGCAAAGTCCGGTTATTCCGGATGCAACACTCGGAGCCCACGCTGTAAACAAAAAACAAATCGAATTAAGTACAGGTAATGAAGGTGAAGGAGGGCAGGCATTAAAAATAAACGGAAATAATTCTGTTACGCTTACAAACTTTTTCGTAACGTCCAGGGACGGATCCAGGAATCCAAATGATATCGCTCCGAATTTAACCCCTAGAAGAGTAAGATTTGACTTTGCAGCAGCAAACTCTGCCGGACTGGGAGGATCGGGAAATTATGCCGGGATTATGACCTATTCGCCTTGGGACGGTACTACGGGTTCTACAGGAGATTCTTCTTATCAGTTGGCTTTTGCGAACCAGACCGGAATCAACGGTTCCGGAGTTCCGATGCTGAAAATCAGGAAAGGGATTGATGGAAACTGGTCTGCCTCATGGTACAAATTCTGGACGCAGGCAGATTTTACGATCACCAACATTCAGCAATGGAATGATGCTTTTCAGAACGGACTGAGACTAAATCAGGACTTCACTGTCTTTACAGGAAACGAAGTAATGATCACGGATAATTATTTTGCCAATGAATCCGGACTGATAGATACCAGTTATAAAAATGCTATTGCTTGTAAGGTTAATGAATATTATAAGTTCGGAAGCAATATTCATGGATGGGAAGGAATTAATTATCATTATGAAAAAAAGACTGTAGGAATCGGAGGAGAAGCGGATTCTGATAACAAGGTAAGGGTAGAAGGCTGCGTTAAAGCAACCGCAAACTTTAAATCAAAAGAAGAAAGCCCGAACAGTATTTTTATTCCTGACGGCAGTATTGCTGATCTGAAAGATGAAATTGTAAATGAAAAATATGCCATCCGTCTGGATCCGCATGAATATGAACTTGACCCTTCCGGCTATCTGGATATAGACGACAGGAACAGGTTGATCCATGTCATTGGCGAACAGGCAAAGATGACGGTTAATTTTAAAGAAATCTATCCCAAACAACAGATCGTTATTTATAATTTTGACCAGAAAGGCTATCCTATGTCAGTTCTGATAAAAGATAAACTTGTATATAATATTGAACCGGGCTGTTTTTTAAGATTGTATGTGACAAAATCATTGAGGGTAATTGCTGAAAGACAGATGCCATCTGAGTTTATCTGGTAGAATAGAAGGAATAACAACAAAATCTTTAATACGGTTTAATACCAATTATATTTAAAAGAATAGGCTATTTTTTAAATATAATTGGTATTAGGTGTACTTGAATTAGCACAGCATTTAGGAAATGTATCCAAAGCCTGCAAGGTTATGGGATATTCCCGAGACAGTTTCTATAGATTCAAAGAATTATATGAGCAAGGAGGCGAATTGGCATTACAGGAAATCTCCAGAAGAAAGGCTTTATCGTATCTCCAGGTGGAGTCAGAAGTATCTGGTTAAGACACGATCTACATACATTTAAACTAAGATTAAAAGCACTCGAAGCAAAGTCTGCCCAAGATGGTATAGTCCTTACCGGATCTCAACTTTCAGCATTAGAGAAAGCCAAGGAGGAGAAAAAAGCTCATGGAGAAATTGAAACCCATCATCCTGGATATTTGGGAGCCCAAGACACTTATTACGTGGGCAATATAAAAGGAGTTGGACATATTTATCAGCAAACTTTTATTGACACGTATTCCAAAGTTGTTTTTGCAAAGCTATATGATCGTAAAAACGTCCTTATTGCTGCTGATATGCTTAATGATCAGGTGGTTCCTTTCTTTGAACAGCAGGAACTTCGTTTACTCAGAATTTTAACAGACCGAGGAACCGAATACTGTGGAATAAGAGAACAGTATGAATACCAGCTCTATTTGGCCATTGAAGATATCGACCACACGAAGACCAAGGCTAAAAGTCCTCAGACCAACAATGAAAGAACGCATACAGGAAAACATTGTTAGAGCATGTTTAAAAAAGATTTCTATTATTTATTTAATTCTATTGAGAATAATTTGACAATTTTGCCATAATACCCAATATTCCTGACTTTCAGGTGTTTTTTCATGGTCTTTATCAAGCCTTCTGAAGAAATTAAAGGTCCCAAAGGTTCTTTATGTGACCCATCTCCACCTTAAAGGGACGAATCCTTTTTGCGAGGGCGGAGCTGAAGAAATCTCCACTTCCAGTCCGATCACATGCTCTTTGACCCAATCGATGAATCCCTTTTTATAGGCCTGGTCACCCAGTATTTTTTTCATCCGATGAAGATAACCCAGCAATGGTTCAACCACTTGCTGAGCGACATATCCATCTGCCTGATGAGCCGGACCTACCACAACTCTCCAGACAAGCCCCAAAGTATCGGTAATCACATGGCGCTTTCTTCCGTTGATTTTCTTATTACCGTCGATCCCTTTCTCCAGGTTGCTAAAAGGACCTGATTTAACACTATGGCTGTCAATAGACAAAAGACCCGGGGTCTGTTGCTTGTCCTGGCGTAATCTCTCTGCTTTGTTAAGCATCATATTCAATCTGACCAGAGTGCCGTCTTTGCCCCATTTACGGAAATGGTAATACACACTTTCCCATTTTGGGAAGTTTTCAGGAAGGTTACGCCATTGGGAACCCGTGCGAAGAATCCAAAGGATAGCATCCGTTAAATCGCGCAAGGTATAATGACCTTTTGTTTTAACAGGTAAAAAAATTTTATAACTTACCATTGCCCGTCAGTCAGGCGAAGATAACTCTTTGTCATGAACTCTGATTTTATGGTGAAATACAAAGTTCCGACTGACTGGCTTATTTTCAAAATTCTTTTT
>CAJYGB010000008.1 GCA_913774355.1 uncultured Chryseobacterium sp.
CAGCTGGTAGAGCAATACACTTTTAATGTATGGGTCCTGGGTTCGAATCCCAGCCGGGTCACAAGTTTACTGAAAAGTAAATTTTTTTCATATTAATATTTTGTGATTTGGTGTTTCAAAGGCTTCCTTCAGGAGGCCTTTGATTTTTTATATAACTTCAACGTTATCTGCAGTAACAAAAAATGCGCCACTGGTAAGTAGCGCATTTTTTATTTTAAAGTTGATAAGCAGCTGATAGCAATTGGCTTTTTGCTACTGGCTTTACATTCAGAATTCTAAAATTCAAAAAAGTATTATTAAATTATTTCAAGTATTTATAATTCAATTTAAAATTTAATTTTCAGAACTTAATCGAGATGCATATTATCAATCAATCTCACGCCGTCCACTACGACGACGATAAATGCCCTGAAATTCCGGTCTTTATAAAAGAAGTCTGTTTCTCTTAGTGTTTCTTCATCGGCAATTAAAAAATATTCCAGCTGCATTCCCCTTTGATGGTCGAAAATATCCTGTACTCTGGCCTTGATCTCAGGCACGGTGATTACTCTGAACCATTCATTTACTTTTTTCAGGGTTTCGAAGATTACTTTTGATGCTTCCCGGCGGTCTTCCTGCAGCCTTTGGTTTCTGGAGCTCAGTGCCAGTCCGTTCTCTGCCCGGTAGATGGGAACGCCTTTTATATTGATCAGAAGTTTCTTATTTTCTGTCATTTTTTTTATAGTGGCCAGTTGCTGGAAGTCTTTTTCTCCAAAATAAGCATTGTCCGGTTTCACCTGGTTAAAAAGTTCCTCTACAACGGTTCCTACGCCGTCAAAATGTCCCGGTCTTGATTTTCCTTCCATTTCATTTTCCAGTCCTCCAAAATCATAATGCCTGCTTTCTGCTTTTTCCGGATATATATCGGCAACTTCGGGAATATAAACCGCATCCACCAGGCCGGATTTTTTTAGGATCAAAACATCACGGTTGATGTCACGCGGATACTTTTCCAGGTCTTCCGGATTATTGAATTGGGTTGGATTCACGAAAATTGATGATATCACGAGATCATTCTCCTGTCTTGCTTTTTCATACAAAGACAAGTGTCCATCGTGAAGAGCCCCCATTGTCGGTGCGAAACCTATCTTCTTCCCCATTTCTTTCTGTCTTTCAATGAAATCCTGAAGAACTTTTTTACTTTTTAGAACTTCCATAGCTTTTTTTAATAGTAATTCAAAAATACTAAAAATATCATATAATTATTACAGGATAAGCATGGGTTTTAATAATTTCAGCGAGGGAATTTTCGTAAAAAAACGTTAATTAAAATAATGTTGAATGTTTTTTCGTAATTTTGCGCATTAAAGCATTTTTACAAAAATTAGATAGAAGTTTATGCCGAATCAAAAAATACTGTACATTACTACAGAGATGTATCCATATCAGGAAGATACGAATATGGCTGCAGTGGTAAACAAAATGGCACTTAAGATGCACCAAGAAGGCAATGATGTAAGAGTTTTTATGCCAAGATTTGGACAGATAAGTGAAAGGAAATTCCAGCTTCATGAAGTAATCCGCCTGTCGGGGATGAATATTATTATTAATGATCTGGATCAGCCTCTTATCATTAAGGTAGCGTCTCTTCCGGGGGAAAGACTTCAGGTTTACTTTATAGATAATGAAGAATATTTCAAAAGAAAACAATATTATTTTGATGATGAGGGACAGCCTTTCGAGGATAATGATGAGAGAGCGATATTCTTTGCAAGAGGGGTTATTGAAACCATTAAAAAATTAAATTGGGTACCGGATGTAATCCACCTTAACGGATGGATGTCTTCATTCGTTCCGATTTATCTGAAAACGTACTACGAATCCGATACATATTTCAAAGACGCTAAAATCGTTCTTTCCTTATACAATGAAAAAGATGCGCCGCTGGCTTCGAATATCGGTGAAAAGCTGAGCTTTGACAATATTTCAGGACTAAAGGCGTTAGAGACTCCTAGTGTAAAAAGTTTTGTGATAGAAAGCATGAAATACGTTGATGCCGTGGTAAAGGGAGATGAGTTTCTGGATGAAGATCTTGATAAGGCTTTCAATGAAACAGCTACTTCAAAATCGGAATACCTGGATGTAGATTCTATAAACCAACTTTATTAAAAAACACATTTTAATGATTCATACTATTAAGAAAGCAATCACTTTATTTTCTTTGGTGATTTTTGGAAGTGCAATCCTTTATAATTGTGAACCGGATCCGGATAATTTGGGAGAACAGCTATTTTTAGACGGAGCAGCACAGGGAAATGAAAAATCTTTTGATATTACAGCTTTTAATATTAATAATAACGATACGATAAGAACCGATGCTTCCAAATTAACTTACGGAGTCCTTGGTGCTTTTAACGAAGGGCAGTTCGGGATGCAAAAGGCTTCTTACTTAACACAGCTGAGATTATCTTCCTACAATCCTGATTTCGGAACCAATGCACAGGTGGACTCTGTGGTATTAGTAATAAAGCCGAGATTTGCCTCCGATTCTGTTACAACGAATACGGTAGATGATAACTATACGTATACTACATTCGCTGACGGTACGGTAAATGCTAAAAAAGTAGTCAATACATATCCAGTTTTAAAATTCGGTAAAGCGAAAAGAACGTTTAATATAAGGGTAAATGAAGTTGATGAATTCCTGAAGGGCGTTTCGGATTCTGCAAAGTCAAACGCTGCATATCCGGCAACCACTCTTTTAGGAACGAAAGAATTTAAAGGAAGTGTCAGCTCGGTAGCCATTACGAAAGACGACGGGGGAGCGGCCTTGTTTACAGCTGCAACACCGGGAATCAGAATTCCACTGGATAAAACATTTTTCCAGAATAAGATTATTGCAAAAAAAGGGCAGCCTGAATTACAGGATGCTTCCAATTTTACCCGGTATTTTAAAGGAATAAGAATTTCTGTTGATGAGCAGGACGGATATTTATTCCAGTTTTCTCCAAACGATATGGAGCTGATCATGTATTATAAAAATGATAATGCTTCAACCAGTCCTGCAACCAAAACACAGACTACCTATTCTTTTGCCTTAGGCACAGGAAATACGCATATCGGACAGTATGAATATAACAGGTCTGGTTCTGCATGGTCATCTGCAGCTATCGGTGATGAGAATACTGGGGTTTCTAAGCTTTTTGCTCAAGGAATGGGAGGTCCCTCTATCGGTATAAAATTTCCAAAAAATACGATAGATACTTTAAAGAAGCGCTACAATGATAATAAAGCGGCTATTATTAGCGCTAAAGTTAGACTTTACATTGATAAGTCTTCATGGAATAATGTATATGCAAGACCTACTGCTTTTACTTTTTTACAAAAAAGTCTATCTGTAAACCCTAAGCCTAATCATACCATAAGTTTGGCGTTTACGAAAGATTTAACAAGTTTTGCTAACTTACCCGGATTTAGATTCTATAATTATAATTTAACAAATGATCCGCCTTATTATGACTTTATAGTGACCCAGTCTGTAAAAGATCTTGTAGAGACGAATCAGAGTGATGATAATAGATCTCTTAGAATAGACCTAGGAACTTTCCTGACTAATAGTCAAACCAATGCTCTGATAGGACCTTCCAGTACCTCAAGGGCTTACGATACTCAAAGGGCAGTCTTCGTGGGGTCAAACACATCAGATGCTAATAAGGCTCAATTACTCGTTATTTACGGTACGAAATAAATTTTAAAACACTTTTAAAGAATATGTGTGGAATTGTAGGATATACAGGTTTTCAGGACGCTTACGATATCGTAATCAATGGTCTTAGGAGACTGGAATATAGAGGATATGACAGTGCAGGGATTGTACTGGAAAATAAAGATAATAAACTTGAAGTTGAAAAAACGAAAGGTAAGGTAGATGACCTTGTCAATATCTCAGAGCAACTAAAAGGAACGGCAAAAATAGGAATGGGGCACACAAGATGGGCAACCCATGGGGTTCCTAGTGATCGTAATTCTCACCCTCATTTATCTAATAACGGTAAAATTGCCATTATTCATAACGGGATCATCGAGAATTACGATACCATTAAAACCATGCTAACGGAAAAGGGGTTCAGCTTTAAATCTGAAACGGATACTGAGGTATTGGTAAACCTGATTCAGTATTTTATGGATCTTAATGTTGAAATGGATTTTCCTACGGCAGTAAGATACGCGCTGAATGAAGTGTACGGAGCGTATGCCATTACGGTAATGCATGAAGAATATCCTGGCGTTTTGGTCGTTGGAAGATTGGGATCTCCTTTGGCTATCGGAATCGGCGATAAAGAATATTTTATAGCTTCCGATGCATCTCCTTTTGTAGAATTTACAAAAGAAGCCATTTATCTTGAGGAGGGTCACATGGCCACCATTTCTCTGGAAAACGGAGTGGATATCAGAACTATTACTGAGAACTCTAAAATACAGCCTGAAATCCAGGAGTTAAAATTAAGCCTGGAGCAGATTGAAAAAGGAGGATACGAACATTTCATGCTTAAGGAAATTTTCGAACAGCCTAAATCTGTACATGATACCATGAGGGGAAGGCTTCTTGTGGATGAAGGAATAATCAAGATGGCCGGGATCTGGGATCATATGGAAAAATTCAGGAATGCCAACAGGATTATTATTATTGCCTGCGGGACTTCATGGCACGCAGGGCTTATCGGCGAATACCTGATTGAAGAATATGCAAGAATTCCTGTTGAAGTGGAATATGCTTCCGAATTCAGGTATAGAAACCCGATTATTACCGATAAAGATGTGGTTATCGCCATCTCCCAGTCGGGAGAAACAGCTGATACCATGGCTGCACTAAAGCTGGCCAAAGAAAGAGGGGCATTCATCTATGGGATTTGTAACGTAGTGGATTCTTCCATCGCCAGAATTACGGATGCCGGATCCTATACGCACGCCGGTCCGGAAATCGGGGTGGCTTCCACAAAAGCATTTACGGCGCAGCTTACGATTCTTTCCATGATTGCGCTAAAATTAGGAAAACACAACGGAAATCTGGGAAATGCTGATTTCATGAGCTTAATTGCAGAACTGGATGCAATTCCTAAAAAAATAGAAGATGTATTAAGTTCTACCCACGAACTGGTACAGGATATCGCCAAGGATTTTATACAGGCTACCAACTTCCTGTATCTGGGAAGAGGCTATAATTATCCTGCAGCACTGGAAGGTGCGTTAAAATTAAAAGAAATCTCTTATATTCATGCTGAAGGGTACCCAGCTGCAGAAATGAAGCACGGCCCGATTGCGTTAATCGATGAAAATATGCCGATCGTTATTATTGCTCCTAAAAAAGGGCATTATGACAAGATCGTAAGCAACGTTCAGGAAATTAAGGCAAGAAAAGGGAAAGTTATTGCTGTGGTAAATAAGGGAGACGTTCAGGTAAGCGCAATGGCAGACTATGTTATTGAGATCCCTGAAACCTCAGAATGTTTCTCACCAATTGTTGCATCCGTACCTCTACAGCTGCTGGCATACTACATTGCTGTGTACAGGGGCGCGAATGTAGACCAGCCGAGAAACCTTGCAAAATCGGTAACAGTGGAATAAAAATTATTCATAAATAAAATAAATTTAGATTTCTTCCGTTATTTCAAAAAAAATCTTAAAAGTTTCTTAAAAAAATTATATATTTACGGCTTAATTATAAAAATTAACATGAAAAGGATATTTCTTTTATTAGTGTCTGCGTCGGTAGCATCGGTATCTTGTTCAGGTGGGGGAGCCTCTTCAGTAGGTAAACCGGGAACAAAAGGAGAATTGATACCTAGAGAAAAAACAAAATCATTTGTTGCAGAAAGACCTTATGGTATGGTTGCCATCCCTGCAGGATCTTTTGTAGCTGGGTTAACGGATCAGGATTTCACAGATAGTCCGGAGAAAGCCCAGGCAAAAACTGTTACGGTTTCTTCTTTCTTCATGGATGAAGCAGAAACTACAAATGCAGAATACAGGGTATTTATCAATTATGTAAGAGATTCTATTGCGAGAACTTTACTTGCTGAAGCTGCCGGAGAAGGTGGTGAAGGTAAAGGAAGAGGAACAAACATCGGAGATTACGCATACCTTGCTCAAAAAGAAGAAAATTTAACACCATATCAGGAATATTTAGAAGGACAGGGCGGTGGAAACGAAGGAAACTTCGACCCGACCAAAAAATTGGACTGGAAAGTTCCATTGCACTGGAATACTTCCAAATATCCTGATGTAGAATACGCAGAAGTGTTAGAATCGATGTACTTACCAGCTTCTTCAAGAGTAGGTAACGAAAGAATCCTTGACGTGAGCAAACTTAAATATACTTACAGATGGGGCGACATGGATGCTGCTTTAGCTGAAAAAGAAAGAGGCGTAAACTACCTGAGAAGCGAAAGCATTGCTGTATATCCTGATACAACGGTTTGGGTAAAAGATTTCCATTTTGCTTATAACGAACCATTGTTCGAACAGTATTTCTGGCACAAAGCTTACAAAGACTATCCTGTAGTGGGGGTAACCTGGGATCAGGCAAGAGCTTACTGTAACTTCAGGACGAAACTGAAATCTGATTATAACGAAAGTTTAAAAAGAAGAAAACAAAAGCCGTTGATCTTCAGACTTCCTACGGAAATCGAATGGGAATATGCTGCAAGAGGCGGAATGCAAAATGCTACTTACCCTTGGGGTGGTCCTTACTTAATGGACGACAGAGGTTGCTACCTGGCTAACTTCAAACCGAAGAGAGGTAATTATATGGAAGACGACAAAAAAGGTACTTATACATATACTGCTCCAGTAAAGAAATTTAAGAAGAATGGATACGGGTTATTTGATATGGCTGGAAACGTTTCTGAATGGACAGAATCTGCTTACAACAATTCTTCATACGGGTTCGCATCTACATTAAACCCTTCCACTAAAGACAAGGTTGATACTAAAAAGTCTGTAAGAGGTGGTTCTTGGAAAGATGTAGGATATATGCTGATGAACGGTTCAAGAGATTGGGAAAGAAAAGATTCGGCGAGAAGCTATATCGGATTCAGAACCGTACAGGACATTCCTGAAGCTGCTGTTAAACCAAGAAAAGTTAACAGATAACATATTCCATTAAACACTATTTTCAATAACAATTTTATTTAACATTAAAAAAAACTAACTTATATGTTTAAGACTAAAGATGCTTGGATGAATTTCTTCTATTCATTCGGTGCTGCAATTGTAATTCTTGGAGCTTGGCTTAAAATTACCCACATTACTTTAGGGCCTATCAATGGTAACATGGCGCTTACTGTGGGACTAATCACTGAAGCGATCATCTTCATCATCTTCGCATTCGACCCTCCGAAATCTGAAGAGTCTTACGCTTGGGAAAATGTATATCCTGAATTATTGGATAAGCATGCAAACCCTAATCCATTACATTCAAATGTATCTAAAAGCAATGCTGCTCAGTTTGCAGAATTGGAAAATTCCCTTTCAACGAAATTGGACAAAATGCTTCAGGACGCTAAACTTGATGTTCAGTTATTCGAAAGATTAAGAACAGGAATCGATAAATTCTCCAGCTCTGTAGACCAGATCAATCAGACGGTAGATGTATCAGCTTCTACTCACAAATACAATGAGCAGTTAAACAAAGCGGCTCAACACATGGAAAGCATGAACGCTTTATATGCCATGCAGATGGAAAGCACGAAAAGACAATCTGAATTTGCTAACAAATATGTAGCAGATATGCAGAAATCTGCTGAACAATCTGAAAAATTCAATCAGGAACTACAAGGTTTAACTTCAAACTTAAACAGCTTAAACAGAGTTTACGGTGGTATGTTAACTGCCATGAAATCTTAATTTTCCAAAACCATTTTTTAATTTAACTACTTAATCAAAAAACAAAGAAAAGAGAATGGCAGCAGGAAAACAGACACCTCGTCAGAAGATGATCAACCTGATGTATTTGGTGTTCATCGCTATGATGGCCCTAAATATTGATGCGGAAATCATCAGGTCATATTTTGACTCTACCAAAGCGCTTAACGAGACAAGAATGTTAACGGAGAGAAAGAACGAAAGAATATTCGAGAAAACTCTTCAGGCAAAAGCTGAGCAGGTACCCGATACCTATGCAAAGCCTTGGGCTCAGTATCAGGTTCTTAGAGATAAGATCAACAGCCTGGTAAAATCTGCGCAGGGAATAAAGGACGAACTTAAAAAGAAATCCGAATTCCACGATAAAGATGCTCAGGGAAAAGATGTTGATGTAAGTGAAAACTTCGCAGCGCTTAACAACAACGAAGCTACAACGGAATATTTCTTCAAGGAAGGTGATGAAAATACCCCTTCACAGGGAGCTTTGGAGTTGAAAAAGAAAATTGACGATGTAAGAAATTATATTAACGCAACTTTCGGAAACGACCCGATGTTGAAAGATTTGGTAGACAGAGCCAACAAATCTTTGATCGCAGAATATCCTAAGGGAAAATCTCCGAATGATAAGACATGGTTCCAGAATAAGTTCTACCACCAGCCATTAATTGCAGCGATTTCAAACCTGGAAATTATCCAGAACGATGCAAGAAACGTCCAGTCTGATGCCTTGGCGTTAATGCTTCAGGAAAAAGTGGATGCGACCATCAAATTTACCAGCTATGAAGCTATCGTTTCTGCGCCGGTTGATGTAGTTGCAGGAAAACCTGCTGAAGCTGTTGTGATGTTAGGAAACTATTCAAACAGCAACAAGATCAGCATCTCTGGGGTAAGCAGACAGGAAAACGGAAAAGGATATGCTTCATTGAATACAAGCGGAATCGGACAGAAAACGTTCAGTGGAAATATCACATTGACGGACGCTTCCGGTAAAGCACAGAACTTCCCGTTCACGCATACGTATAACGTTATCGCTGGGCCGCAGCAAGTAAAACTTGAGCAAGGATTATTGCTTTCTGCTGATAAGATGAATGTGATGTATAGAGGTCTAGAAAACCCAGTAACTGGATCCATTTTAGGTGCTGATAATTCTAAATTATCATTATCTGCTACAGGTGCAGTTATTAAAAGTACTGGTAAAGGTAAATGGGATGTAATTCCGTCTACTGGAAACATTGTAAGATTAACATTGTCTGGAACTGACCCGACTGGAAAAACAGTTTCTCAGGTATTTGAATATAGAATAAAAGGTATTCCAAGACCACAAGGACAAGTTAGAGGTAAATCAGTTAATTATATGCCAGCTGCTTCTATTCCTAATCAGATTGTTGCTGCAGCATTACCTGACTTCGATTTCCCTGTATCTTTCACTGTAAATAGTTTTATCCTTAAACTACCTGGTAGAGCAGGTTCAATGGTTCAAGGAAATTCATTATCATCAGCAGAAGGTATGCTAAGAACCTTAAGACCAGGTGATGTAGTTCAGATTTATGACATTCAAGCTACTGCAACAGGTTTAGGAAATCAAAGATTAAAAGAGATTTCACCTGTAATTATTAATGTTCAATAAGTTAATTTGTAAATTCATAGTATGAAAAAATATATTTGCAGCCTTTTGGTATTAGTTTCTGGATTTGCACTTTCTCAGACTATTCTAAATGCTTCTTCTCCTGAAGAATTTAGAAAAATGAGAGCTGAAGGCACTAGAAAAGTAGGCGATTCTGTAGTAAGTAATAAAGTTACTCCGCTTGAATATGGTTACGTGGACGAAAAGGATATTTTAAAGGGAATGTTTGTTTGGGAAATTATTGACCTTAATGATAAGCTTAATCAGCCTTTTTATTATGATAATCCGGATGGTCTTCAATCTAAAACGACTAGATCGTTATATCAAATTTTATTAGACGCTGCATTAGATGGTAAAATTGAAGAAGTTTATGAAGATGAGAACTTCTCCGTTAAATCAACTCCTGAAGGTATCAGAAAAAAATTGGAAAGTGTCAGAGTTGATGATGAATTAATAGAGCTTATTAACTCCGGGGTTACGCCAACTGAAGAGCAGAAAAAACAATATACCGATTTAATTAGAACTACAACTGATAAAGTAAAGGTTCTTAAAATAATGGGTATGTGGTTTATTGATAAAAGAGATGGACAGCTGAAGTACAGACCTCTTGGGATTGCTGCAATGGGGCCAGACCCTTCTTCACAAGGAAGATTAGATGCAGAAGGAAAACCTTTGACTGGCTCTGATGAACTGGTTGATCTGTTTTGGGTATATTATCCAAAGGCAAGAGATATCTTAGCAAACAATTATGTTTATAACAGAAAAAATTCGTCTGCAGACTTATCTTTTGATGATCTTATCAATGCAAGAAGATTCTCTTCTGTAATTTATAAATCTTCTTCAGGCATGGGTGACGGTGTTATTGACGACTATATTCCGAAAGATGCCGATGCACAGATCGAAGAAAGCGACAGAATCAAGGCGCAGATCCTGAAAATGGAAAATGAAATGTGGAATTATTAAGATTTCACTTGACAATGATAGAAAACCTGAGTATTTTTACTCAGGTTTTTTTATTATGAACAACGTAGACTATATAATTGTTGGTGACGGATATGCCGCACTTTTTTTTGCCCATCAGCTGATCCGGAACAACAAATCCTTTGTTTTGTTTTCGGAAGGGAAAAGAAGTGCTTCGCAAGTTTCTGCAGGAATCATCAATCCTGTCGTCCTGAAGAAATTTACCACCTTCTGGAAAGCGCAGGAGCAGATCGACTTCCTGAAAAATTCATTGCAGGAGATTGAAGAATATACAGGCCGGAATTATTTAATTGACGCCCCGATACACCGGATTTTTCACGATGAAAACGAACAGAAGCTCTGGCTTAAAAAATCTGAAAATGACGAGCTCGTTGGTTTTTTAGATAAAAAATTTGATCATTTAAACGGGGTAAAAAACGATTTTCTCAGCGGAAAGGTAAATCAGTCTGCCAGGCTTGATGTTAATGGATTTTTTGCAGGGTTATTTTATTTTTTAGAAAATAAAGGATTTTTAGTTAAAGAAAAATTTGTTTATTCGGAGTTGGATACTAAAAACGCAGTGTATAAGAATTTCCATTTTCAAAGCATGCTGTTCTGTGAAGGGATGGGAGTGGTAAACAATCCTTTTTTCTCAGATATTCCCGTAAACCCGAATAAAGGACATCATATTAAAGTAAAACTTTCTCACAGCATTCCTGAAAATATAACGATTAAGAAAAAACATTTTCTATTTCCTTTAAGTGAGGAGCTGTATTTTTACGGCGGTACCTATGACAGGGAACAATTGGATGCTCAGATTGATCACTCAGCAGTGGAACAGTTGAGAAAGGGGCTCTCTGAGATTTATCCGGCAGAATTTGAGATCGTTGACGCCAATATTGGTTTCAGGCCTACTGTAAAAGACAGAAGACCGATCCTTGGCAGGCATTCTGAGTATTGTAATTTATATGTTTTTAACGGGTTGGGCGCAAGAGGAATTCTCAACGGTTGTTATTTTGCCAAGAGTCTCTATGGTTTTATAGAAGAAGATGTCCCTTTACCCGCTGAAGTTTCTCTCGATCGCTTTAAATAATGTGATATGGAAAGCTGATTGTAATCATAAGATATTTCCACAATTATTCATATATTCATAATTAAAGAATTGAAATATGGATGAAAACCTTTTAGGTATAATCGCAGGAGTCCTTACTTCGGTGGCTATGCTTCCGCAGCTGATTAAAGTAATCAGACAGAAAAATGCAGATGACCTCTCATGGGGAATGTTGATGGTCCTTATTTCGGGGCTTTCTTTATGGGTCTGGTATGGTTTTCTGAAAGACGAGCTTCCGATTATTATTTCCAATGCTTTTGCAGTAATTGTTAACGTTACGCTTCTGATATGCTGTATGATCTACAAAAAGAAATCATCATAAAAAGGCGAACACTCCTGCCATAGCAGAAGTGTTCTTATTTATAGGGATGTGTTTATTAAGTCCTATTGCTGAAGTATAAATTTTGCCAGAGGAGCCATTTTCGCTTTGTTAAGCGTTAATGTATTTCCGCTTATAGAGTAATTATCGGCAGCAAGCAATGCTTGGGTAAAAGCACGTTCCGTCGCAAGATCGTCACAGGCAATCATGGTCGACATTCCCTGGTTGAATTTGATGCGCATCACGTTTGGTTTTATTTCAAAAGTTCCGCCCACGCCGTTGCATCCTCCGTGTCCGGTATATCTCATATCAGCCCTATTTAGCTTGAAAAAAGGATTGGCCTTAGGATTTACAAGCATAATCGGTTGACCGTTGATTTCGATAAGCCTCCAGGTTTTCCCTGTAATATCTGTATCTGTTGTTGTATCGGATGAAGCTTTAGTTCCCGGTTTGTTGGCACACGAAACTGTGAATGCGATAATAAGCAGTGTATAAAAGAAAGTGATTATATTTTTCATATTTCGGATTTGTGATAGTTGCTGATGAATTAATAAGAAGCCATTTTCGTATCTGCAGAAGAAGGCTTATTTTTCTTGTGGTGGAACAGCACCATGTTATAATCTTTCTTTAGGAAAGTAACCTCCCCGCGCACATCGGAAAATTGGTAAACCGCATCACCGGCAGTGAATTCCGGGAGTTCTTCGCTTTTTTTGAGCTCATAGGTTTTGCCATTCAGCCTTACCACGACTGTATTTTGAGTTTCATTAATGGCTACTTCAAGCTGATCGCCAAAATCATCGGTATATATCTCTTTTTTAATGTGGTCGATGTCCTTTTTCGCATCAGTCACATTCTCGGAGACTACTTCTTCCTCTTTTGCCTGATGTTTACAAGCTGCCAGAGAAAGCAATGGTAAAAGGATAGTTGTAATGATTTTTAATGTCTTTTTCATAATAATAGGCAACTTAATCGGGTGATTTTTGAAGTATTGGTGTTGGTCTGTAAAATTACGAATTTATTGATGATAATATGTTAATTTTTTATAAATTAATTAATTTTTTATATATTTTAATAAGGCAAAAAAGATTTTTAATCTTTAAAAGAACCAACTTGCTTTTAGAAAAACTGTGCTGCTACTGATGAACTAGGTAAAAAAATGAAATTCATTTAGTAGAAATTCCCTCTGTTTTGATGGAAATTATTTTTACATAGGAATCAGTCAGATATATTGATAGATCAGATAAATCATAACCAAAACTTTCAATAGATGCTTAAATGTTTATGCAATCTGATATAATGAATAGGATTATTATTGGTTTTTTTTAAATTAAAATCAAATATTAACATTTAAAAATAATTATAATGTACTTATTTAGATTATTTTTTGTTAATTATTTAATTTGTACTTGATTTTATTGTTTGTTAACATTTCATAGATACTTGCGCTTTTTTTTCAACCATTTTAAGAGAGTGCTAAAATATTTTATTGAAACATTGTTGTATTATATGTTGTTATAAATCAATTTTTTATATTTTTTTATCTATTGCTTTGTAATAAAATTCAGTTAATTTAAAGTAATGTTAAATATTGTTAATATGGATGTTTTATAATTAAAACCTGTTGAAAGATAAGGAAACTAAAAACTACCTTTGTCGCGAGAAAGATTATGAAAAACTATATTGTTTATTTTTTAACGGCCCTGTTTGTGCTTTTCATAGTAGAAAGCAAGATTAATGTCCGTACTTTAAAAAATGACTATACACATCATACGTCTCAGAATTTACCTAAAAAAGCGAACCGCTTAAACCAGACTTACGAAAAACTTACCGTTCAGCAGTCGCCGGATAATCTTGGAAACGCTTTTTCTCTGGAACTCACGGAGAATGATTTTCAGTTTTCAGACAGTTTTCAGGCTGTTATTGCATTTGCCGCTGTTTTTACATTGGTTTATATTTTCGGGTTAAAAAGTTTCAAAAAATTAAAGCCTGTTCTTCATGGCTTCTTATCAGAATTTTCTACCATTAAAAGATTTATTCTGATCCGTTCTATCAGAATTTAGACAATTATTTTCCGAAATATTTTCTGCTGATTTGTTCAGCAGGGAATATACTGTGTTGTGTTTGCCGGTAATCATCACAACAGCCTTATCTCTATTGCCATTTTCCTATTTAAAACATTAACGATTTACATAAACTCTAACATTATGATTAAAAGAGTTGTCGCAGGCATTGCGCTAAGCAGTATTTTTTTGTTCACAGGTTGTAACAAGAAAACAGAAGAAAAAGAAGAAGCCACGGTTTATCCCGTAACTTCACCGGTGGTGATGGATACGGTAATCGACAAAGAATTTGTGGCTCAGATCCGGTCTGTAAAGAATATCGAGGTCCGTGCCCAGGAAAAAGGCTTCCTCGAAAAGATCTTTGTAGACGAAGGCCAGTTTGTCCGTCAGGGTCAGACTCTATTCCGGATTATGCCGAAACTGTATCAGGCAGAACTCCTGAAGGCTCAGGCAGAAGTTGCCCAGGCCACGATTGAATTGAAAAATGCCAGTACACTGGCAAGTAACAACATCGTTTCCAAAAACGAGAGAGCTATGGCAAAAGCCAAGCTGGATGCTGCCAACGCAGAAGCCAAGCTGGCCCAGATCCACCTTTCATTTACGGATATCAAAGCGCCGTTTTCAGGAATTATCGACAGACTTCCTTTGAAGTTGGGAAGTTTAGTGGATGAAGGAGATTTACTCACCTCCCTCTCCGATAACAACGATATTTATACTTACTTCAACGTGTCAGAACCCGAATACCTCAATTACCAGAGAAATGTAGCTTCCAGAGGAAGCAATCAGGTTGCTTTGGTAATGGCCAATGGGGATGTATTTCCGCAGAAAGGGCAAGTGCAGACCATCGAAGGACAGTTCGACAGCGAAACCGGAAACATTGCTTTCAGAGCGAAATTCCCGAATCCTGATAAATTGCTGCGAAACGGGGAAACCGGGAAAGTAAGAATGACACTGCCTCTGAAAAATGCCATGCTTATTCCTCAGAAAGCAACTTATGAAATCCAGGATCAGAAATACGTTTTCATTGTGGATAAAAACGGAGTGGTAAAATCCAGAAACATCAAAATAGCTTACGAGCTTCCTGATCTTTACGTAGTTTCCTCAGGGTTATCCACAGGCGATAAAATCTTATTGGAAGGCGTTCAGAAAGTAAAAGACGATCAGAAAGTTCAGGTAAAAGCGCAGGATCCTAAAAAAGTTCTTCAGTCATTGAAACTAAAAGCAGAGTAGGACTCATTAATGAAGTAAGTAATTATGTTTAAAAAATTCATTCGCAGACCTGTTCTGTCTATCGTAATCTCTCTGATTATCGTATTTATGGGGATTCTGTCACTGGTAAAACTTCCGGTAACCCAATTCCCGTCCATTTCGCCGCCCAAAGTAAACATCACCGCAGAATACCCGGGAGCCAACAATGAGTTGTTGATCAAATCCGTGGTTATTCCATTGGAAAGAGGTTTGAACGGGGTGCCGGGAATGAAATACATGACTTCCGACGCCGGAAACGACGGGGAAGCATCCATCCAGGTGGTTTTCGACCTGGGAACCGATCCTAACGTAGCTGCTGTAAACGTTCAGAACCGTGTATCTTCCGTGGTAAACAAGCTTCCGCCATTGGTAGTGCGGGAAGGGGTAAAAATTACCCGTGAAGAGCCGAACATGCTGATGTACATTAACCTGTACAGTGATGATCCGAAAGCCGACCAGAAATTCCTTTTCAACTACGCCGATATCAACGTGATGTCCGAATTGAAAAGGGTAAGCGGGGTAGGTTTTGCCGACATCCTCGGAACCAGGGAATATGCCATGCGTATCTGGCTGAAGCCGGACCGTTTAACTGCATACAGTATTTCCGCAGATGAAGTGATGGATGCCCTGAACCAGCAGAGTTTAGAAGCTTCGCCTGGTAAAACGGGGGAAAGCTCCGGAAAAAGATCTCAGTCTTTTGAATATATTTTAAAATATCCGGGCCGTTTCAATAACGAAAAGGATTATGGGAACATCATCCTGAAAGCAAACCCTAACGGAGAATTTATCAGATTGAAAGATGTCGCAGATATCGAATTCGGTTCATCCATGTACGATATCTATTCTACCTTAAATGGTAAACCTTCGGCAGCGATCACAGTGAAGCAGTCATACGGTTCCAATGCAAGCGACGTTATCAAAAATGTAAAATCTTTGATGGCAGAACTGCAGAAAACAACTTTTCCGAAAGGAATGCATTATGACATCAGCTATGATGTTTCCAGGTTCCTGGATGCCTCTATTGAAAAAGTAGTCCATACTTTATTTGAAGCCTTCATATTGGTGGCGATTGTGGTGTTCCTTTTCCTGGGAGACTGGCGTTCCACACTGATTCCGGCTATTGCGGTTCCGGTTTCACTAATCGGTACTTTTGCCGTCATGTCCGCTTTCGGAATTACGCTGAACATGATCTCGCTCTTTGCCTTGGTAATGGCGATCGGGGTCGTGGTCGATGATGCGATTGTGGTTATTGAAGCCGTCCACGCAAAGATGGAGGAGAAACATCTATCTCCTTTAAAGGCAACGGAAGAGGCGATGCACGAGATCAGCGGGGCAATTATCGCAATTACGCTGGTAATGGCATCCGTATTCATTCCGATTGCGTTTATGTCCGGTCCGGTTGGGGTTTTCTACCGTCAGTTCTCTATTACGATGGCCTCGGCGATCATTCTTTCAGGGGTAGTGGCTCTAACATTGACGCCTGCTTTGTGTGCTCTGATCTTAAAGAATAATCACGGGAAACCGAAGAAAAGGACGCCGATTACCATCTTCCTTGATAAATTCAACGGATTATTCAACAAAGGAGCTGGTAAGTATGAAAGACTACTGACCAAAACGGTTAAGAAGAAAACGTTTACCCTTCCTTTGCTGCTGGCATTCTGTGCATGCACGTTCTTCCTGAGCAATTCCCTTCCTTCAGGATTTATTCCGGCGGAAGACCAGGGAATGATCTATGCCATCATTCAGACTCCTCCGGGATCTACATTGGAAAGAACCAACCAGATTGCCCGGGAATTATTGAAAGAGTCCGAAGATATCGACGGGGTACAGTCGGTTTCCTCATTAGCGGGATATGAAATTCTTTCAGAAGGTACGGGGTCAAACTCAGGTACCTGTCTGATCAACCTTAAAAGCTGGGAAGACCGTAAAGAATCCGCAGCCGAGATTATTGAAAAGCTTGAAGAAAAAGCGAAGAATATTCCGGGAGCCAACATTGAGTTCTTTCAGCCGCCATCCGTTCCGGGATATGGTGCGGCAGGTGGTTTCGAACTTCGTTTGCTGGATAAGGCGGGAAGCGGCGATTACCATAAAATGGAACAGGTAAGTAATGATTTTGTAAAGGAACTGAAAAAACGTCCGGAGCTGGGGTCTGCATTTACCTTCTATTCTGCGAGTTTTCCTCAGTACATGCTGAAGATCGATAATGATCTGGCTGAGCAGAAAGGAGTAACGATTGAAAATGCGATGGATAATCTATCAACATTGATCGGTTCCAATTATGAAACCAGCTTTATCCGTTTCGACAGGCCTTATAAAGTTATTGTTCAGGCCGGTCCGCAATATCGTGCTTTACCAACAGATCTGTTGAAGTTATATGTGAAAAATGACAAAGGTGAAATGGTTCCGTATTCGGATTTCATGCATCTTGAGAAAGTGTATGGTCTATCAGAAATGACGAGACATAATATGTACAATTCGGCACAGGTGAGTGGAACTCCGGCACCGGGATACAGCTCCGGGCAGGCTATTGCCGCCATTAAGGAAGTTGCGGACAAAACCCTTCCGAGAGGTTTCGGGATCGACTGGGCCGGTATTTCCAAAGATGAAGTAAGCCGGGGTAACGAAGCGGTATATATCTTCCTCGTGTGTTTAGGTTTTGTCTATCTGATCCTTGCCGCACAGTATGAAAGTTTTATTCTTCCGTTGCCGGTAATCCTGTCATTACCGACGGGTATTTTCGGGGCTTTCTTATGCCTGAAATTATTAGGGCTGGAAAACAACATTTACGCTCAGGTTGCAATGGTCATGCTCATCGGTCTTCTGGGTAAGAATGCCGTGCTGATCGTGGAATTTGCCGTACAGAAGAAGGCTGAAGAGGGAATTCCCGTGGCGCAGGCCGCTATTGAAGGAGCCGCTATCCGTTTCCGTCCGATCCTGATGACATCATTTGCCTTTATTGCAGGTTTGATTCCATTAGTTTTGGCTACTGGTCCGGGAGCGATCGGTAACCGTACCATCGGTACTGCTGCGGCAGGGGGAATGCTGATCGGAACCGTCTTCGGCCTGATGATTATCCCGGGATTATATTACATCTTCGGTACCATAGCCGATAAATCGAAACTGGCGAGGTATGAAGAAGAAAATCCTTTAACAGAACAAACAGAACCGTATCAACACGATGATAAATATGAAGATTTATAATAAATATATAGCAGCCATCGCCTTATCGCTTGTTTTAGCAAGCTGTAAGGCGCCGATGGCGACCGTCATAAAAGATGAGGTGAAAGAAAATGTGCCTCAGAGCTTTAATCAGGAAGACCAGGGAGATGCCAATAACAACAGCGGAACAACACCCTGGAAGCAATTTTTTACAGATCCTAATTTAGTAGCTTTGATTGAGACCTCACTGAAGAACAATCAGGAGCTGATGATCACCCTGCAGGAAATTGAAATTGCCAAAAGTAATGTTCTTGCTAAAAAAGGAAGACTGACGCCTACGGTGACTGCAGGTGGCGGTGCCGGAGTAAGAAAAGTAGGACGCTACACCAGCGAAGGTGCCGGTGATGCCAGCACAGATATTGAGCCAGGAAAAGCCGTTCCGGATCCTATCATGAATTTTGAAGGCGGCCTGATGGCCAACTGGGAAGTCGACATCTGGAAAAAACTAAGAACTGAAAAAGAATCTGCTGTTGCCCACTATCTTTCTACGGTAGAAGGTAAAAATTTCGTCCTGTCAAATCTTATTGAGGAAGTAGCCGATAATTATTATGATCTACTGGCTTTGGATAACCAGCTGGATATTATTCAGCAATACATCAAGCTTCAGCAGAAGGCATTGGAAATTTCAAAAATCCAGAAAGAAGCGGCAGCAGCTACCGAACTTGCCGTAAAGAAATTTGAAGCGGAACTGGCAAAATCCAAAGCTACGGAATACACCATCCGCCAGGAAATCACCGAAAAGGAAAATGAGATCAATGCCCTTTGCGGACGTTATCCTCAGCCGATCATCAGAACAAAGGAGAATTTCATGACAACGATACCGCAGACGGTTTATACGGGGATTCCGTCCCAATTGCTGGCGAATCGTCCGGATATTAAACAGGCGGAATTGGAGCTTAAATCTTCAAAACTTGATGTGGAAGCTGCCAGAAAAGAATTTTATCCTACACTGGAAATTTCCGCTACCCTCGGATTAGAGGCTTTTAAGCCTTCTTATCTGGTAAAGCTTCCGGAATCTATGGCCGCAAGCCTTGCCGGAGAACTGGCCGGTCCGCTGATTAACAAAAGTGCGATCAAAGCCAATTTCCAGTCTGCCGATGCAAGACAGATCCAGGCTTTATACGAATATGATAAAACGATCTTGAATGCCTATCTGGATGTGGCGAATCTGATGTCGAAAGTTAAAAACCTCGACCAGTATTATCAGCTGAAATCCCAGGAAACAAAATCGCTTGAACAATCAATAGATATTGCAAATCAGTTGTTCCGAAACTCCAGAGCAGATTATCTTGAGGTTCTCCTGAACCAGCGGGATGCACTGGATGCCAAAATGGAACTGGTGGAAGCAAAACAAAAACAGCTGAGTACAGTTGTCGATATTTACAAAAGCTTAGGCGGAGGCTGGAAGTGATTGTAAATCCTTAATGTTTTAAAAGAAAAGAGGCTGCCCGCAAGGAACAGTCTCTTTTCGATTAAAACTGAAAACGTTAATAAAAAAGGTTCCGATTCAGGAATCTTTTTCTCCCTTTTTACCTGTAAATGCAGGCAACTACATTAAATTTAAATTATCGATGGTTATTAATTTCTTTAAAAATGGTTATTAGTTTTATAAAAAAAATTAAATTTTAAAAAACCAGCCCTCCCTAAAAGTAATTATTCCGATTAAGGAAGGTGGTGAGATTTATGAATAGAATCATCATGTTTTTTTATTAGTTTTTACCCTGAAATTTATCGTGTCGTGTTTTTTTAGTTATTCTATTCATATAAATCTTAAAGATGGTCTCAGTTAGTTTTGGTTTCCGTTAGTTTTCTGAATTCGAAATTATAATCTTGCAGTGATAAAAAAAAATGATTGTTGTCTCGATTTATAAATTATGACGTCTCAATTCGTGAATTAGGAATGTTTAATCTGCTGATAATTAATTTTTTATTTTGTAAAATAGAAATAGTTCGATAATTGCTATTAATTCATGCATCATTGATAAAAACTAAGGTATTTTATGTACTTTTGACGCCAGATTGTAGAGAAGATAATTTACTAAGGTGGTTCGAAAACTATTATTTCTCATTTTTTTTGGAATTTTTACAGCCCTTCTGTCCCAGGATGGCTATAATGATTTCTACAAGATGCGTGAGAAATATGAAAATTTTCGGGAAAACGATCACAAGGCATTTCCTTTCCTTCAGTCATATATCAATAAGGCGAAGAAGGAAAAAAATTATGAAAAGCTGGTTCAGGGATACAAAGACGGCGTATTTTATTCTTTCTCAGGTGAGGATAAGCTAAAATATGCCGACAGTATGATCTGGGCTGCCAACCGCTCCGGAAACGAAGACCTGCGGATTACCTCGCATATCGATAAGGGCGTTATTTATTATTATCATTACAAAAAGTACCAGCTTGCCCTTAATGAATATCTGGAAGCATATAAATATTCCAAGAATACCAAAAATGAATATTTAAAATACCAGAACCTTTATCATATCGGGGTAATAAAAAGCTATCTCGGCTATTACGAGGAAGCGTCCGACCTGTTTATGAAATGCCTGGAGCATTACCGGGAGAAAACAAGACAGTTTACCAAATTACATCCCAACGAGATTTATATCAATAAAAAAGGATACCTGAACAGCCTTTACCAGATGATCATCTGCTACCGGCACCTTGGAAAGTACAAAGAGGCGGATGAAGCCATACAGGCCGGTTTTTCCGAAATTGGCGAAGATTCGGAATTTGATCTTGAAAAAGGCTACTTTCTCCTGTCCAAAGGAATTTCCGAATACCGGAACAGCAGGTTTCAGCCCGCTTTGAAAAATTTAAGCGAAGCATTGCCGTCCATAAAAACCAGCCGCGATTTTGCGAGGCTTTCGGTAGGATATTTTTATATCGGGAAAAGCTATTCCGGTCTCAAAAAGATGAAAGAATCCATTGTCTATTTCAAAAAGATAGATTCAATTTTCCGGCAACACCAGTTTATGCTGCCCGAATTGAGGGAGAATTATGAAATCCTGATCGATTATTCAAAAAAGGAAAAGAATCAGCAACTGCAGCTGTATTATACCAACCAGCTCCTGAGGGCAGACAGCATTATGTCGAAGGATTTTATCTATCTTTCTCCTAAAATGCATAAAGATTACGATACCAACAATTTACTTGAAGAAAAAGATAAACTGCAGAAAATAAACTATCTCGGAACTATCATCATTATCGTGCTGATCGTATGGGCAGTCGGGCTTGTCGCGCTCCTGACCAGAAGACATAAAAACGCAAAGGAAATTCAGCAGAAATATGTGCTGGTAGAAGAGAGGTTTACGGCTGGTCATAATACGGAAGAACAGGAAGAAGTGGAAATTATGCCGCTGATTGAGGAAAAGAAATTCAGCCTGAACGAAAATAAAGTAGAAGAATTATTGCAGAAACTGAAGGCGTTTGAAGAAAAAAAAGAATTCACGCAAAAAGGCCTCACCATCAGTAAACTGGCTGCCCAACTTGGAACCAATTCCAACTATCTTTCCCAAGTTATCAATGAATATAAAAAGGTAAATTTCAACAAATACCTGAGTGAACTCCGGATCAATTACATCACCAACCTTCTGTTTGAAGACAAAAAATATTTAAAGTACAATATTGAAACCCTGGCCAGGGAATGCGGTATTGCATCCCGGCAGAACTTCTCCGATCTGTTCTATGAGATCAACGGGATCCGTCCGACGGATTTTGTTAAAAAAAGGAGGGAGGAGATTGAAAATAACGGGAATATATAAGTCGGTTGTAACTTACATGGAAGATCTATGTCGGCATTTAAATAAAATAATACTGATCTTTTTCGGTATTGTATTTTGTTATGGAATTCTGAAGTAAATCTTTGATCCGAATTTTTCCAAATACAAATATTTTGACATTCATTGTAATGGGACTGTAGTGTCAAAATCATACGATCAGATGAGCCATTGTAATTTAATCAAATTATCAGATAACAAAAAGATTGATTTGGCAGATTTAGACATTATCCCATTGATTGGTGTAGGAGATTCCATCGTAAAGAATAAAAATGTGACTTATTTTACCATCTACAAAAAGAACAGGCAGAAAATTGTTTATGATATGCATGATGAAAAGCTGGTTATTTTTAAATCGAAATAATCCACTGTCTTTCTTATATTTGATGTAAAATAAACCATCCAACCGGAACCATGAAAAAACTCCTGTTCATCCTTATCGGCATCATTGTCATTTTAATCATCATTGTTTTAATTAAAACCTTCACTTATCCCTTTAAAAAGGTCAATTCAAAAAATATGGAAGGCTGGAAAATGATTAAAGATGATTCTGCGGTTCAAAGGCTTTCGGGCGGATTGCAAATCCCGACGGTTTCCACCGGAAAATTGGGAAAGTTTGATTATTCCACTTTCGATACCATCAAAGAATATCTGAAAACTTCTTATCCGCTGGTGTATGAACAGGCAGAATTTACGGAAGTCAATAAATACGGACTGGTCTTTAGATTAAAAGGCAGTGATCCTTTCCTTGATCCTGTTTTATTTCTTTCCCACACAGACGTCGTTCCTCCGGGAGATGCAGAAGTAAAAGATCACAACGGGAATGTTTTTCAACCAGATGATAAGCCTTTGCCTCCGGTTTCCAAAGTGGCTGAAGAGTGGGATTTCGGGCCGTTTTCGGGAGCGGTAGCCAACGGAAGGATTTACGGCAGGGGAGCGATCGATATGAAAGGAATGCTGTTTTCCCTGATGGAATCCATGAATAATTTAATTAAAAGCAAACATATTCCCCAGCGTGATATTTACCTGGCTTTCGGATTTGATGAAGAAGTCGGCGGACAAAAAGGCGCTGCGAAAATTGCAGAATATTTTAACGGGAAAAACCTGAAATTCGACGCTGTGTATGATGAAGGAGGATTGATGCTGGAAAAGGGAAGCGTAGCGGGAATCAACTCTGAAGTAGCTGTGATCGGCTGTGCGGAAAAGGGATTTTTGTCGGTGAAAATTAAAGTCAAAGGATTGGGCGGTCATGCCTCGATGCCTCCGACGGAAAGTGCCATAGGAAAAGCCGCGGTTATCATGCAAAGGCTGGAGCATAACCAGATGAAACCCATGATTACTCCTTTGATCAACCAGTTTTTCACCAATATCGGCGGTTCGATGTCTTTTGTAAACCGGATGGGAATTGCCAACCAATGGCTGCTGAAACCTGTCCTTTTATCGCAGCTTACCAAAAATAATTCTACCAATGCTTTGGTTCGTACAACTACGGCTTTAACCATGATGAAGGGAAGCGATGCACCCAACGTACTGTCGCCGGAAGTGGAATTCATCGTAAATTTCCGCTTATTACCCGGAAATACCGTTAAAGAGGTAAAAGCGCATATAGCGGAGGCCACCAAAGGTTTCGATGTGGAAATCGAAGAAATCGACAGTGTGAAAGAAGCCTCTGCTGTTTCACCAACGAATACCAAAGCTTTTAAAATAATCGAAGCTGCCATCAAAGAAATTCATCCGACGGCGATTGCGACACCATATCTTACCGTGGGAGCGACCGATGCGTACAAATACCAGATCGTCAGTAAAAATATTTACCGCTTTATGCCGATCAAGATCAACGATGCCGAAAAACAATCCATCCACAGCACCAATGAATACCTCAGCATTGAGAACTACATGAAAATGATTCACTATTTTGAATACATCATGAAAAATTATGATCAGGAATAGGCTGGAGGAAGGATGTTGCATGCTGGAAGTTTTTCTCTGTCATCATACAACCATCCGTCCTAACTATTAAAAAGTTATTTTTAGTTCAAAGGTAGGCTCTGTTTAAAATTTATATTCATTTGGCTTTGAATTAAATGATTATATTTAGAATCTGTTTACATTTTAATTCAGCAAACTTTCCGTCATTTCTCTTAATTTCTGAATTAAATAAACTTTGTTTATTCTTCACTTTAATATGATGATTTCAATTGATTTAATTGAATATCGCCGGGCAACCGACATATTTTTTTTAAGCTAAAATACCTTAAATTCTTAATGTTAAAATATAAAAGGTAAATTTAAACAGGCTCTTAATTGATATAAGATTAATTGCTCCGTTTTTAATTTTGCTCCATAGGATCAGCATCTGTGTAGAAGATCATCATAATTCCGTAAAACACGAAATCTGTAGGGGATCTGTATTTTCACAAATCCTGACTATTGTCCAATATTGTCATCCTGAGCGCAAAGCAGTCGAAGGATCAGCCTTTAGATCTTTATCTAGAAAAAAATAAAAATATTTTCAAAATAAAAAATAATACGTCGAGTTTTGACGCTTTAGCGGTATAGCTTTGTTTCATCAAAAACAGAGTTATGGAACTGCCCCTATATTTAAGCTTTAATGAATTTGAAAATTTTTATTACGACAACCTTGAAAAATGGTTTGAAGAACATCACAATACCAGCGAAACAGATTACCTGAAAGCCCTGTCGGAATTGTACAGCCCCTATCTGTATTACAATTTCACGAACGACAGGCTGCAGGCGGATGCTTCCATTCAGATCAGAGACTGCTTTTTTCCTTATTACGACAAAATCGGGATTTCTTTCTGCACGACGAGCTGCGACAAAGGCAAATCGGCCAAGAATACCAAAACGGTTAACCATCAATTTGAGTGGAAAACCGTTACCATGATGGAATACGCCCAGCATATCCTGGACAAAATCAACCGTTACCTCGTTAAAAATAACATAAAAGAAACCGGAAACATCCTTGATTTTATCAACCGGTGCGACGTCATCACTTCCCGCGAAGGTGCCGGCTACTGTGTAGATTATCATAAGCATCAGTCAACCCTTCCGTTTCTGAAAGCTTATCTTCCGACTCATGGGCAAACCGTAAATATTGTCGTTTACAGGGATTTCCTGTTCTCTGTAGTTCAGATCGCCGAATTTATCGACCATAAATTGAAAGAGGTTCGTGACTTTGAAAGCATGCTGTATTTTAAACTAAAATCGGAAGCTAAATTCAAGGTTCAGATGAGCCATCAGTTCCTGACAATGTGCAACTGATTCTAAACACCACCACCACATTCATTATATAGCTCAACGGTTTGAAAATTAGTTAGTACTCTTTTCAAGCTTAATCCCGGTTTTTTAAGCCGGGGTTTTTAGTAATAAAAAAGATAATTCTGTTGTGGATAACCGTAAATATTTTCAGAAAGGCAGAAATATATTTGTAACTGATAAATCAAAAATATTTATTTATGTCAAAAAAAACAATTTTAGAAGATGACTGGTCTGATTATGATAATCTTAAAAAGAAAAGAGTAGATGATCGTTTTTTCTCCTGTAGTGAAAGGTGGGAGGTTGATTATTTGGTCAGAAAGATTAAAAAACACCATCCTGAGATTTTAGAACAAAGAATAAGAATGGCTATTTCGGATTGCTGTGAGAAAGACATGGGAAATAATCCAAGAGAAAAATTTATAGGTTGTGTAATGGACCGTTTAGGTGTTGATTAAAATTCGATTTAATAAATACCCTTGCGTTAACTAAACCTCACATGTTTTCAAAACCTGTGAGGTTTTTATCATCTCCAAAAACAAAAAAAAGTCTCAGGTTAAAAACCTAAGACTTTGATTTGCAGAGAGGAAGGGATTCGAACCCTCGATACAGTTACCCGTATACTACCTTTCCAGGGTAGCTCCTTCAACCACTCGGACACCTCTCTATGTTTGAGATTGCAAAAGTACGATAATTTTTTTAATCTCCAAACCGAAAACGAAATTATTCTGAAATTTCTCCGCAAAGGCTTCGGGAAAAGTTCTCTGCAAAGCTTCCTGGATAATTGGGATTGTCGATGAGGTGCATCGCTTTGGTAATAGCACTTTCCGCAGTCATGTCTTTTCCGCTGATGGCACCGATCCTGGAGAAGATGTTGCTGTTCTCATACTTACCGAATGAGATCCCTCCTGAAATACACTGACTTACCACCACGATTTCCGTCCCGTTGTTGCGGATCTGCTGTAAGGTTTCCACCGTTTTCTCACTGCTGAAAATCGTACCCGAACCGAAAACCTGCATGATCAGCACTTTCATTTTCGGGATTTCTTTGAAATGATTCAGGTTCATGCCAGGAAAGATTCTCCAGAAAATAATGTCTTCCGAAATATGGTCATCCACGTGGAATTTAATTTCGGGATCACGGCGGTAAAGATTATCTTTAATAATATTTAAATGAACGCCCGATTGCCCGAGAATAGGGTAGTTCGGGCTCGCATACGCGTCAAAATACTCCGCAGAATATTTGAGGGTACGGTTTCCCCGTAACAATTTATATTCAAAATAAATGGCCACTTCCCGGATTACGGCTTTATCATCTTCATACAGGCTGGCATAATACAGGCTGGTGAGCAGGTTTTCTTTAGCATCGGTCCGAAGATCCCCGATCGGCAGCTGGGAACCGGTTAAAATAACGGGTTTGGTCAGGCCTTTGAGCATAAAGCTTAATGCTGAAGCCGTGTAAGACATGGTATCCGTTCCGTGAAGGATCAGGAACCCGTCGAAATCATCGTAATTTTTACGGATGTAGTGGGCGATGATTTTCCATTCTTCCGGTCCCATATCCGAAGAATCCAGCGGCTTTTCAAAAGGATGTACAAAAACCTCGCATTCCATCAGTTTCATTTCGGGCATTTTCTCAAAAATATTTCCGAAATCAAAGGCGCGGAGGCTGCCGGTTTCATAATCTTTCTCCATACCGATGGTTCCGCCGGTATATATCAACAGGACTTTTCGTTTCATACAGGAACTTTGTTAGAATTTTATCCCCCCGTTCGGAAGGATTCCTCAAAATTACGTTAATTTGCAAAGATTTGAAAACGCATGAAAGATTTAGTACAAACTTTTGAGTATTTAAAGCAGTTTTTAACGGAAGAACGATTGATGAAAATTGAACATTTCTCCCGGGAAAGCTCGGACTTTGTGCTGCCTGTGGTGGAAGACATTTACCAGTTCCGGAATGCGGCGGCCATTGTACGTTCCGTGGAAGCCTGCGGTTTCCATAAAGTGGTGGCCCTGCAGGAAGAATACAGCTTTGAACCGAACCTGCGGGTGACCAAAGGAGCCGATACCTGGGTGGACGTGGAAAAGATGAATAGAAGTATGGAATCTTTTCAGAAAATTAAAGACCGGGGCTATAAGATACTCGCCGTTTCGCTGGAAAATAATGCGACCATGCTGCCGGATTACGAAATTACTGAGCCCGTGGCTTTGGTTTTCGGGACTGAAATGGAAGGCGTTTCCCCGGAAATCCTGGATTTTGCCGATGAAACACTGGCGATTCCCATGTACGGTTTTACCAGGAGCTTTAATGTTTCTGTGGCCGCTTCGATCTGTATGTATGAGCTAAAGCAGAAGCTGATAAAGTCGGATATCGATTACAAATTAGATGAAAGAAAACTTCTTGAGATGAAAATCCGGTGGGCCGTAAATTCCATCCGGAGCGGAGAGGAAATTTTACAGCATTATTTATCTAAAAAAACGGTCTGATGCAGCAATACACCCGATACCTTTACTGGACCTCCCTGTTTTTGGCCTTGACGTCTTTGTATTTAATAGAAAAAGGAGGGAAAGAAATTTATCCTTTTTTCAGCTGGAAACTTTTTACCAGCCCCAGCGGCAGTGAGAATACCGAAGAATATTACAGGATTTACAGGGTAGCGGGACGTGATACTTTGAGGGTAACCTATCAGCCTACAAAAATTTACGATGAAAACAACCTGGCACTGATCGTGAGCTTTTATGGAAAAAAGATAGAGCATCATGAGTACAAGACAGACAACATCAGGAAAATGAGAATCTTTATGAGAAGCTACCGCCCGGAATACAGTCATCTGCTGCTGTACAAAGAAAGTTTTCATCCGCAGGATCTGGGAAAGCCTTCCTTTAAGATTAAAAAAACACTGATCAGCGCTTTATGATGAATGAAAAGCAACTTACGGTTTTCAACTACAGGATCGCCTATTATGCCATGCGCATTTTTGGAGTATATTGGCTTTTGAGGCAATATCTGGAGTACAGAAGAATCAGCCTATGGCCAAAAGAAATTTATGAGCCTTTTCTGAATATTCAGAGGTTTATCTTTTCAGAATATCCCAGTGGTTTTTTATATAATACCCTGCTATTGTTATGTGCTATTCTGCTCATCATTACCTGGTTCAGGCAGAGCGTGCTGCTTAATTTAGGGATCTTTCTGCTGATGGCGGTCATTAATTTTCCCATTTCCCTGAATTTCAGTGTCGGACACAATAACCATCTGGTGCTTATCGGCTACTTTATGGCCATCTTTCTTTTGCCTGAAAAAATGAAGCAGGAAAAAGATTATCGGTGGGTGCAGTATTTTTACCTGGGAATTCTAACGACTTACAGCCTTGCCGGACTTTCCAAATTTTTAGGAATTGCCAAAAATGTCATTAAGCATTCCGGTAAGCTCACCTGGCTGGATAAGAATGCCGCAAAAATAAATACCCTGGATAATTATTGGATAGCAGATGTAAAAGTCCCGGAATGGATCATCCATATCTACCAATATGAAAATGTATGGGTGGTAATGACTATAGTTGCCATTATCATTCAGGCATCGAGCTTTCTGGGTGCTTTCAGCAGGAAATATTTAACCTTCGTCATGGTATTTCTGTATATTTTTCATGTATACACCGACTTTTTTGTGCTGGCTGATTTCAGGGACGCTAAAAATTTCGTTCTGATAGCCCTTTTTCCTTACCACATTATCTATCCGTGGATCAGCCGGTTGGCAAAAAAGCCTTTACGGGTTTAGGGTTTCGCTGATTTTAACGTAATTCCAGGCGGCAACAAAAATTCCGGCTGTTTCCGTTCTTAACCGCTGGCTGCCTAAAGATACGGCTTTGATATTATTTTGAGCAAGATGTAGAATTTCTTTTTCTGAAAAATCACCTTCGGGTCCGATCAGGAATGTTACATGCTCCGGTGAAGAAATATGATTCAGGTTCATCCGCTCCAGGTTTTCATGGCAGTGGGCTACAAAAGTATGGGAAGAATCAATATTCTTTAAAAAATCAGTCAGTTTTATATTGTCATTGATTATCGGAAAGTGGAATCTCAGGCTTTGCTTGGAAGCGGATATTGCCTGTTTTCTGAGCTTATCGATATTCACATTCTTACGCTCCGTTTTTTCCGTCTGCAACAATGTGATTTCCGAAATGCCCATTTCAACGGCCTTTTCAATAAAAAATTCGATCCGGTCTATATTTTTGGTCGGTGCAATGGCAATATGAAGTTTCGGGCTGAAATCAGGAAGGTTGCTTTTAATTTCCTCAACGTTAATATTTGCTTTTTTTCCTTCAATCATCAGGGTACCGGAAGCAAGATTCCCTTGGCCGTCGGTTACATGGATTTCCTCACCGTCTTTCATCCGGAGAACTTTTACAATGTGCTGCTGTTCTTCGTCATTGATGAATGCCTGATTCCCCTCGATTTCGCCGTAAAAAAGTTTCATAGAAAAAAATATTGGTTTTAAAACATAATTTCATTCTCGCTCAGAAATGCAACGCCGGTTTTAATGGTCGTGTAAACATCACCCTCACAGTCTCTGTACGAACACGCGTAAATTTCTTCAACCCATTTATTATTCATAAAGATTAAATTCAGGTATTCGTTTTTCCTTAAATTATTTTTAATGGATAAATAATCCCCTTCTTTGGGTTCGTAGGGAAAACTGAATACATTTTCTGAATTGATTTTTTCTACGATTTCTTCCTTTATATTCTGAACATATCCGGTTTCTGAACTTATCATTAAATAATCCCCATCTTCAGATGCTTCCGTTACTTCATTTTTACCTGTGATTGTTTCCAGTACCCAATAGTATTTCGAGTTTTTCTTAGAATGCGTTCCCAGAACCTTTTCTTCTAATAATATTTTCATAAATCGTATTTCGCTGTTGCTGTTGTTCTCAAATCGGTAAATTCGCCTCTCTCGAATTTCAGTTGGGCCACCATGGCGATCATGGCCGCATTATCGGTGGTATATTCAAATTTCGGGATGTAGATATTCCAGCCCAGTCTTTCATGGTTGTCCTGCATGGCTTTTCTCAAAGCGGAATTCGCAGAAACGCCGCCGGCAATGGCAACCTCTTTTACGTTGAGTTCTTTGGCCGCTTTTTCCAGCTTGTTCATCAGGATTTCAATGATGGTTTTCTGGACGGAAGCACACAGGTCGTTGATGTTATTCTTGATAAAATCAGGATCTTTCTTTACTTCTTTCTGAATGAAATACAGCACGGAGGTTTTAATACCGCTGAAAGAATAGTCATACTGTTCCATTCTTGGCTTATTAAACTGGAAGGCATCAGGATTTCCTTCTTTAGCAAGCCTGTCGATAATAGGGCCGGCCGGATAATCCAGATCGAAAATTTTTCCGATTTTATCGAAAGCTTCCCCTGCAGCATCGTCGATGGTTTTGCCTATAATTTCCATATCGAAATAGTCCTTCACCAGCACGATCATCGTATGCCCTCCGCTTACCGTAAGACACAGAAAAGGGAATTTTGGCGGCATAGGATTTGCATCTTCGATGAAATGCGCTAAAATATGGGCCTGGAGATGGTTAACTTCAATAAGAGGAACGTCCAGGCTCATTGCCAGTGACTTAGCGAAAGAAGTTCCGACTAGAAGAGATCCTAAAAGTCCGGGCCCGCGCGTAAATCCTATCGCAGAAATGGCATTTTGTTGTATATTTGCTTGGGATAAAGATTTTTCAACTACGGGAATGATATTTTGCTGATGCGCGCGCGAGGCGAGTTCGGGTACCACACCGCCATATTCCTTATGGATAGACTGGTTTGCCGCAATATTGGACAGGATAGAATTTCCCTTGATGATAGCTGCTGATGTGTCGTCACAGGACGATTCAATACCTAAAATTATAGAGTCGCTCATAATAATGGCAAAGTTAGAGAATAATAACGAGAATGAGAACAAAAAATCGGTAGCTGGAAACTTAGGGGATCAGGTACAGAAAGCTGTTGAAAATGCAGGAGGCGCCGTAAAGGAAACGGTGAAGGAGGCATCGGAACTGGCTTCGGATGCCATTAATCACCCTGTGCAGACGGCCGAAGAATTCGGGAAACAGGCGGTTAAGGATGTTACCAGCTATACCTGGTGGGCCAAACTGCTTCTCATCCTGTTCTGGCTCGGGCTTGGGCTTGTTGCGGCTATTTTTATCGCCATTAATCTCCCGGTAACCAAACAGTGGGCTGCAGACCAGGCATTGAAAGTCGTAAACCGGGACTTTAAGGCACAGATGTCCACAGAAAGCGTTGAGGTCAACTTTTTTGGAAACGTGAAAATCAAAGGCCTTAAAATAAAGGATTATAAAGGATATGATTTCATTCAGTCCAAAGAATTCATTGCCAATTCCAACTGGCTTTCCCTTGCCTCAAACATTACGGAAAATAATTCTTTAAGCTTTAATTCCCTTACCTTAAAAAATGCAGACGTAAAAGTCATTACCTATAAAGGAGACAGTATTTCCAATTTCATCCGTTTTACCCAGCTGTTCGACAGCGGCAAGAAAAGAGACCCGAACAAACCGCCTTTCCAGCTGGATTCCAGGTTACAGATCGTGGATTCCAAAGTTTCCATCGTCAATCTGAATTCTCCCGGAGAAAAGGGAAATTGGCTAACGGCTACGAATTTTAATCTTATCGCCCCGAATGTAAAAGTCAACGGAAGGAATATTTCAGGATTGATCAACAATATGACCTTCACTACGACACGCTGGGGGAAGTCTCACTTTGTAGATACTTTTTCCACCGAGCTTTCGATGACGCCGGATTATCTATTTTTAAAAGACCTTACTCTAAATACCGATCACTCACTGTTGCAGGGTGATATTAAATTCAATCTTCATGACGACGGTTCATGGTCTGATTTTGCCGACAAGGTAAAATGGGACATGAATCTTACGCTGGGAAGCCAGCTAAGCGGTTACGACATCAGCTATTTTGTGACGAATTGGGACAACTTCAAGCCGTTCAACATTTCCGGGAAAATGACAGGCCCACTGAACAGTTTTAAGCTGGATCATTTCCTGATCCGCAATCCTGATGTAAATATTGCTACCCGGACGATGAATGTGAACAGGCTGCTGAAAGGTAATTTTCTGATCGAAACCAACGACATTTCCGCAGATTTTACCTATAAAGACCTTAAAGCGATGATGCCTTCATTCATCTCCAAAAAAATGAAGAATTTCGCAGATGATTTCGGAAAGCTGAAATATAACGGAACGGCAAGCGTAAACCCAGACCGCGTGTACGTCTCAAGCGGAAACCTGATGACCGGGATCGGACAGGCTAAAATCACGGATTTTTCTCTAACCGATTACAGTTCTTCCCTTCCGAAATATGCGGGAATTGCAGAGGTGAAGGATCTGAATACATCAGTGATTACTAAAAATAAATCAGTCGGGTTAATTTCCGGAAGATTTAATATTAACGGGCAGAGCTTCGATGTGAATACGATGAGGCTGACTACAAAGTCTCAGATCTCCAGCATCGAGATCATGAATAAAGAGATCAACAATCTGTATCTGGACGGTTTACTCGATCATAAAAAATACAACGGACTAATTACAGTCAACGACGAACAGGCAAAAGCAACCATTAAGGGACTTATTGATTTCAGCACTTCGCGGATTTTCATGAACGTTAATGCGGATGTCAATTATTTAAACATGAATTATTTTACCGATAAGCCCGGAAAACAGATCGTAAGCGGAAAGGTGAACGGTAAAATGGCAATGTCTTCGATCAATGACCTTACCCTGGATGTAGAAGCAAACGGCATTAATTTCGCTACGGCAACACAGAAATATTCCATTCCGAACGCGAAGGTAAAGACGTTCCTAGAAAACGGTGCGCGGGTAATTGATGTAGATGCGCCAGGAGCAGTAGACGGAAAAATTTCCGGAAGATATAACCTGGGCGATCTCGCCGGAATGGTGGAAAACGGACTGAATAAGATCCTGGTAGGCCCTGAACCGAGAAAGATGTACAAAGGACAGAATTTCACCATGAATTTTGATGTACAGCAGGGGCTGGTAAGTTATTTTTTACCTGACCTGAAAATTCCACAGGGAGCAAAAGTAGAAGGGCAGTATGACGGAAATTCAAACAACCTGATCCTGAATCTTGATGCCGCTTCCCTGAAATACATCATGACCAAGACCGAGGATATTACCGAAGCTGACAAAGCCCTCGCCGCTGCAAATCCGGACTATCAGATCAATGACCGGAATAATATAACCCGGGACAGTGCGATGGTCGACAGTGTCATGGTTCGGATCAACACGGCCAATCTGGATGAACAGATCTATGCAAAAATCAGCAGAGTGCTGTATAACAAGAATGTCCTTAAAAATATTACCCTGAGCGGAAGAAATGACAACAATACCGTTTTGCACCTGGCTGCAAAATTCAGTTATGGAAGTCCCGAGGATGAGGAGGATGACAATCTGAAGCAATATGCCATTAATGTGAATCAGTCTACCAATGCGGGCGGTGATTTCGTATTCAGGTTTGAACCGACAGAGGTGAAATTCAACGATGTAACATGGGCGATCGATACCAGCCCTGAACTTAACCATTCAATCACCTACCGTAAAAAAGAGAAGGATTTTGATATTCAGAACCTCAGAATCTATTCTGAAAACAGTGCTTTATTTATAAAAGATGCCCAATTTAAATCGGTTAAGGATTTTTATGTAGATGCCGAGGTCGATAATTTCGCTATTGAAAAACTGCTGGAGATGAAAGCCGGCGGGAACACACTGAATATTAAAGGTCTTGCGAACGGAAGTGTAAAAATCCGGATGGATAAAAATACACTTCAGCCTATTGTAGATCTTACGATCGATGATATTATGATGAACGGAAAGGATATGGGCGATATCACAGTTTCTGCTACCAACAGCTATTCCTTAAACGTATATGATGTCGATATAAAAGTAAACTCAGCGGGGATCATAGGAAATAACAGCCTTCATGTAACCGGAACTGTCAACAACAATACTTCGTCCCCTACCATTGATCTTACTGCGGAAATGAGGGATTTCGATGTAGCATTCGCCCAGCAGTTTGTAACGACGGTTTTCGGGAATTTAAGAGGGAAAGCAACCGGAGATCTTAAAATCGCCGGTAAATTCAGCGATCTGGATTACAGCGGTGATATCGGATTAAAAGGCTTCGGACTGAAACTGCTGTTTACGGGAGTGGACTATTCTTTTGATGATACGGTAATCCCGTTAACAAAGGGATTGGCAATTTTAAACAATATAGAGGTACATGACGGAAGAACCAATTCCAAAGGAAATATTTCGGGGGCGATTCAGTTTGAAACCCTATCTTCGATGGGGGTCAACCTCGTGATGCGTGCCGATAATTTATTGGTGCTGAATACCACTCAGAAAGATTACGACCTGTTCTGGGGCAGGGTATACGGACAGGGAGATCTGTATGTGGACGGACCGGTTTCCGGACTAAGCATTACCACTCCTAACATGAAAGCTCTGAACGGAAGTACTTTTACCTTCAATTCCGGATCAACGTCCAACGTGGAAGAGTTTAAGATGCTGCGGTTCCTGAAAGAAGGTAAAAACGGACTTGTAACCTTAGATGATAAGAAGAAGACCGGCGCGAATATGAATATCGATTTTGCGCTGGATGTTGATAAAGGCACTACGGTAAATGTACTGATCGGGGATGATGTCGGAAATATTATGGTAAAAGGAGCGGCAGAAAAGCTTCATTTCCAGATGAGCCGTCAGGGAAATATTGCCATGAACGGTACCTATAAGGTGGATAACGGAACATTTGTCTCCAAAGCCATTCTTAACAAAACGTTCCAGATCGAAAAAGGAAGCAGCATCCGTTGGGACGGAGATGCCATGAAGCCTGCCTTAGATATTACGGCAAATTATATAAGGATGGTCTCCAACGCCGGGGAATACCTGAATATGGGAAGCCTCCAGCCGATCAGTATCCTGCTTCAGGCCAATATTACACAATCATTAATTGATCCGAAAATTGATCTGAATGTAACGGCGCTGGATGTTTCCAGCCAGGTAAAAGAAACGTTAGCTGCCAAAATGAGCCAGGAAGGGGAAAAAGTCCTTCAGTTCGGTTCGGTTCTGCTTTTGAACAGTTTTAATGTGTCCAATACCGGTGGAGTAGACCTGAATGTAGCCGATGTAGCACAGAACCAGGGATACAACATTCTTTTAAAGCAGCTGGGATCAGTGCTTAATGCCATGAGTAATGAATTTCAGATCGACCTTAATTATGTAAAAGGAGATCAGTATTCCAATGTTGGCGACCGGGCTACCGCAGGGGTAAGCTTTGCTTTTTCACCGAGAGTCAAAGTAAAGACAGGATTGGGTATTCCTCTTACGAAGACTGAAAATACGGAGACGAATTATCTTTCCGGAGAAGGTACCATTGAATATGATATTTCAAAGAAGAATGACGGAAGCCTCGTACTTCGGGGATATTCAAAACCGTCCAATATCGGCCTGGTAAACGGTGCGGGTTCAAACGGTACTGCCAATCAGGCATACGGCGGAGGTATCGTGTGGACAAAGAGCTTTAATTCTATCTTTAAAAAGAAGAAAAAAGATAAAAAAACTCAGGATTCTCCAAAAGCAATAAAAACAGATTCTGTAAAATCGGACGGCAAATAATTCTTATTTTTTAATGATTTTTATCATCTGTGTTAATTATTGTTAATGTTTAAGATAATTTTTTTAGTTAAATTATTTTTTATAAATTTGCAAAAAATACATTGTTTTTTTAAGAAAATTGTAATTTAACTAATATGAACTATCAACTGGACGAAATAGACAAGAAAATTCTTGATTTCTTAGTAGAAAACACAAGAATGCCTTTTACAGAAATTGCAAAGCAGATGGATGTCTCTGCAGGTACAATTCACGTAAGAGTGAAAAAGATGGAAGATGCAGGTATTATTTTGGGATCATCTCTAAACATCGATTATGGAAAGCTGGACTACCATTTTACTGCTTTCATCGGAATTTTATTAACGAAATCCAACAGAACACAGGAAGTTCTGAAAGAGCTTACGAGTATTCCGAACGTAATCGAAGCCAGCGTAATTTCAGGGAAATATAACATATTCTGTAAAGTAAGAGCAAAGAACACGGAAGATGCCAAAAGAATCATCTATCAGATTGATGATATTCAGGATGTGATGAGGACGGAAAGTATGATCTCTATGGAAGAATACCTGAGCGACAAGAATAGACTGATCAACGCGATCTCCATATAAGCGGATTTTAAACGAATTATACTAAAGAACTTATGAAATCTCTCATAAGTTCTTTATTTTTGTACTATGGAAGAATACAGTTATTTTGACGAAGATCCGAAAAAAGGATGGGGCTTTATCCTGGCATTTGCCGCATTGATGCTGTTTACAATAATGGGCTTCGGGATCGACCTGGATGAATATTTGCAGCACGAGTACCTGAACATTCCCGGATGGTATTTTTTTGTCATCTTTACTGTGGATGCACTGATGGCTGTAAGCCTTATCCTGATGTTTTTTTACAGGAAAATCGGAATCTTTTCTTTTCCGGCTCTCCTGATCATGCATTTCTTTATGCACAGTTATTATTTATCAACTTTCCTTTATACCGATGTCACCAATCTTTTCCTGTTTACAGGATTTGGGATGCTGGCGATTATTCCGAAATGGAAGTTTTTCAGGTAAAAAAATAACGGAAAGATCTGCTGTATCTGATTTACAGCTAGTCTAGAAAACATAATATGTTATCCTTAACGAAGGATAGTAGATCTCTCCGAGATAAGAAGACTTGTGCACATAATCCTTATTGTTGTAATTCCAGGTGTAGCTAAGCTGAGAGGCTTTAGACTGTATTTTATGAAAGGGAATATTTATAAAAGCACCCAGTTCATATTGGTTTCTCGTTCCAAACATGACTCCGAAGCCTGCGTTGGTACTTAAAGTATAAGTCTTCTCTCCGAGATTCGTATTTATAAATTCTTCAAAACTGATAGGCTGATTTATTTCTTCCGTGGCCTGGCCTTCGTTTCTGTTGAATACCACCACATTATTGTTGTAATCGGCTCCTAAAGACGCCTCAAAAAAAAGAGCATGGGTATATTTTTCAATCACCTTACGGTATCCAAAATAAAAGGAGATACAATCGTATTTCTGCCCGATCACATCTTTATTATCAAAAGGAATATCAGCCTCATTCAGATTGTATCGGAATTCTATCGTTTTACGCGTATACATCAGCTCGGCAAAGAAATTATCCTGCTCGCCCAGCTGGCGTAATAATTTAATACCTAAATGCGCACTTATGGGTTTGTTAAAGCTAATATGGCTGGCATCCGCCGGCTGATGGTTCCGGAAAATACTGATTCCCGCACCCGTGGAAATTCCTAATTTATAGTCCGATTGCGCGGACAGGGAGTTTATTAAGCCTAAAGTCAGTATAAAGTTGATCGAAATAAAAAATATTCTCATTGCTGTTATTTGTTTTTTATGGTATCTGTTTTATGCTTGAACGAAAAAATCTTCAGATTAGTATAATAAAAAAGCACCCTTTCATAAGGATGCTTTCATTATATTTTTTCAAAAAATTAAGCTAAAATTCGCTTCACCGCTTCTTTTACCGCAGTAGAATCGATCTTGTATTTTTTCATCAGTTCGGCAGGTGTTGCAGATTCCCCGAAGGTGTCATTTACCGCTACAAATTCCTGTCGGGTCGGTCTCTTTCTGGCCAGCATTCCGGCAATGGATTCACCCAAACCTCCAAGGTAGTTGTGTTCCTCAGCAGTTACGATCTTACCTGTTTTTTCAACCGATTTTAGGATGATTTCTTCGTCTAGCGGCTTGATCGTATGGATGTTGATCACTTCACATGAAATACCTTCTTTTTCAAGTTCGTCCGCAGCAATCAGAGATTCCCAAACCAAGTGGCCGGTAGCAACAATCGTTACATCGGTTCCTTCCTGCAGGAGAATTCCTTTTCCGATCTCGAAAGGCATATCTTCAGGAATAAAAACAGGAACTACCGGTCTTCCGAACCTTAGGTATACCGGACCTTCATGGTCGGCAATAGCTAATGTCGCTGCTTTCGTCTGGTTATAATCGCACGGGTTGATCACCGTCATTCCCGGAAGCATCTTCATCATCCCGATATCTTCCAGCACCTGGTGTGTAGCACCGTCTTCCCCTAACGTAAGGCCGGCGTGGGATGCACAGATCTTAACGTTTTTGTTGGAGTAAGCAATCGACTGACGGATCTGGTCGTATACCCTGGAAGTAGAAAAGTTTGCAAATGTTCCCGTAAAAGGAATTTTTCCCGTGATGCTCATCCCTGCAGCAAGTCCCATCATGTTGGCTTCAGCGATACCTACCTGAAAGAATCTTTCCGGAGCCTTTTCGATGAATTTCTCCATCTTCAAAGAACCGATAAGGTCTGCACAAAGTGCCACAACATTAGGGTTTTTGTCGGCAAGTTCTGCCAGTCCGGCACCGAATCCTGAACGGGTATCCTTTTTTTCTGTATATGTAAATTTCATTATGTTCTAAATTATTAATTAAAAAGATTACGGATTATCAATGACTCGTTGCTGTTAATAATCAGCAGGCGCTTCCAGATACAATTGCTTCATGGCTGTTTCCAGCTGCTCATCGCTAGGTGCTTTTCCGTGCCATGCGTGTGATCCCATCATAAAATCAACACCGTTACCCATCTGCGTATGAAGAATAATCGCTACCGGCTTTTCCTTTCCGGTTTCTGTTTTCGCCTTTTCAAGAATAGCAATCACTGCTTCCAGGTCGTTGCCGTTTTTCTCCTCCAGCACCGTCCATCCGAAAGCTTCCAGCTTGGCATGAAGGTTACCTAACGTAAGTACATTGTCTGTGCTTCCGTCGATCTGCTGTCCGTTGTAATCGATGGTGGAAATAATGTTATCCACTTTCTTGCCGGCAGCATACATAAAAGCTTCCCAGTTCTGGCCTTCCTGCAATTCGCCGTCTCCCTGTAAAGTATACACCAACGAGTTTTCTCCGTCTAATTTCTTTGCCTGAGCAACACCCAGCGCTACGGAAAGCCCCTGTCCCAAAGATCCGGAAGCCACTCTGATGCCTGGCAGCCCTTCATGTGTGGTCGGGTGACCCTGCAGCCTGGAATCCAGCTTTCTGAAGGTCTTCAGTTCTTCTACCGGGAAAAAACCGGATCTGGCCAAAGTAGAATAGAATACCGGGGAAATATGTCCGTTCGAAAGATAAAAGTGGTCTTCGTTTTTGCCTTCCATTGTGAAAGGAAGCTTGTAGTTCATTACTTTTCCGTAAAGGGCCGTGAAAAATTCAGTACAGCCTAAACTTCCTCCCGGGTGGCCGGAATTTACAGCATGAACCATTCTTAAAATGTCTCTTCTGATTTGCGTAGTAAGAGATTTTAACTCTTCGATGCTTTTACTCATTGTGTAGGATTTATATGCAAGCGAATTTACGATATTTTACCGGCTTAAAGAAATGTAAAAGCCCGGATTTCAGGTCCGGGCTTTAGTTTTTATAATAATTTATTTAAAGTTTTATCAGGTTAAAATGATATGTAATCATGAATTTTATGATATTAAACGATTCTTAGATACGATTTCTGTCGTACCAGCCAGAGCCCGATAAAGGTGAGCAGCCCGTTTAAGACAATTAATTCCACTCCGATTCTGTAATCGGTGTACGTTGTGATGACGTAATTAATAAGATAAGTGGCTACCGGAGCCAGGATCGTCACCGCCAGGATGGAATATTTTTTTGAAATCCGGAATTTTGTAAAAATCCCGAAAGCGAAAAGTCCCAGAAGCGGTCCGTAGGTGTATCCTGCAATTTCCATGATAAGGTAAACGATGGATTTGTCATTCAGTGCCTTGAAGATCATGATTAAAATAAAGAAAACGATGGTAAACGTCAAATGGACTTTCATCCGGAGCTGTTTTTTTTCTTTTTCAGTTTTATTGCGGTCTTCGTTGAGGTTCAGAAGATCCACGCAATACGAACTGGTCACTGCGGTCAGTGCACCGTCAGCGGAAGGAAATAAGGCTGAAATCAGCCCGATGATGAAGATCACCGAGATAATCATCGGAAAATGACCCTGAAGCGATAAAGCCGGGAACAGGTCGTCACCCATGATATTTTTAATTTCACCGCCGGAATCTTTAAACCCAAAAATGTTGGTTACCGTTTCTCCATTGATCTGTCCGTATTCCGCACCGTGCTGCAAAGCAAAAAGATAAAGCAGCCCGCCGAGGAACAGGAATGCAAGGTTCACAAAAAGAAGCGTTCCCGCAAAAGTCAGCATGTTTTTCTTGGAATTTTTCAGGTTATCCACCGAGATATTCTTTTGCATCATTTCCTGGTCCAGGCCGGTCATGGCAATGGTAATGAAGATTCCTCCAATGATTGTTTTCAGGAAAAAGGTTTTGGAATTCGGATCAAAATTGATAAAATGCGTATAATTTTTCTGTTCTAAAATCGAGTAGGCTTCCCCTGCAGATAAATTTAAATTTGATAAGATATACACAATGCAGGCAATTAAGCTGATGATCATGAAAGAAGTCTGCAGCGTATCGGTAATAACGATCGTCTTTACACCACCTTCAAACGTATACAAAAGAACCATCAGCAGAAGAACCAATGCGGTTACCCAGAAGGGCACCCCTAAGCCTTCCAGTAAAAAGATCTGCAAAACATTCACTACGAGGTAGAGCCTGGCTGTAGCCCCGATTGCTCTGGAGATAATAAAGAAGATGGAGCCGATCTTATGAGCTTCCACGTTGAACCTTTTCCCCAGATAGGTATAAATGGAAGTGAGATTCATCTTATAATACAGTGGCAGCAGGATTGCCGCGACGATAAAATAGCCGATAAAGAACCCGATTACCATCATGTAATATTCAAAGCCGCCGTAAATATATTCGCTTCCCGTCATTTTTCCGACGGTTCCGGGCACGGATATAAAGGTTACCCCGCTCAGGCTGGTTCCGATCATTCCGAAAGCCACCAGCCACCATTTACTTTTTTTGTTACCGATAAAAAACGACTGGTTATCGGAGTTTCGGCTCGTAAAATAAGAAATAACCAATAAGCCGATGAAATAGACAAAAACAAACAGCAGGAGAATAGTTCCGGAATTCATGCTTTAATTTAAATTTTAGCAAATATAGTTTTTTTCTCCTCTGCCCAAAAAAGAAAAACCTTTCGGTACTGAAAGGTAAAGGTAAAGGTTGCATGGCTGTTGATCTTTATAACCCTCGCACACTCAAACTTTACCTCAGTCTCAGACTTAGCTTCAGCCTAAACCTTATTCACCAGAACATCCTGGATGTCCTCCTCTTTCTGGAAAGTAGCCTTGGCAAAAGGGCAGAGCGGGATAATCGATTTGCCGTTTTTTCTGGCAAAATCTACTGCTGCATACAACATTTCTTTTCCTACGCCTTTCCCGTTATAGGCTTCGTCCACTTCCGTGTGGTCGATAATAAAGCGGTCTTCCCCGGCCCAGGTATACGTCATTAAACCGGCATGGGTTCCGTCCACAAAGGCTTCAAAACTTCCGCGTTTCTCGTCGTTGGTATGTTTTACTTTAATCATTTTATGAAAATTGGGTTAATATTTCGATATCGTGGGTTAAAATTTTATGAATCGGGCAGGCATCGGCAATCGCGTGCAGCCTTTTCCTCTGTTCTTCATCAAGATGCGTGCCTTCAAAGCTGATGTTTCTTTTAAAAATGGCTCTTTTCGTCAGCGGAAAGTTTTCAAGCTCTACTTCCACATTAATTTTTTCCACATCCCATTCTTTCCGGTCAATATACATCCGCAGAGTAGCTGCCGTACAGCTTGCCAGTGACGTTGCCAGGATTTCGAACGGGTTAAAGCCTTTATTGCCGCCGCCTTTATCTACGGGTTCATCGGTAATTAATGTATTTTCCCCTGCAATAACTTCGGTATAATATTTTTCTTTACCTAAACTTGCTTTTACGGTAACTGCCATAATTTATGTTTAATTTATAATCTGCTGTTTCTGCAATCAGGCAATGATCAGTTCTTTACCTGATGCTTAAAATTTTCGATCTTGTCTTTCAGTTCTTTCAGCATTTCCGGGTTGATGATGCCGCTTTCAAGATCGAAATTCTCATAAAATTTAGGAAGAGAAAAAGTGTCTTTGATATCCGCTCCGAAATTCGGGAAGAATGTTTTTGCCGTATTCATCACATTGCCGCCGCCATATCCTCCGGGCGAAGTAGACATCAGGAACATCGGTTTGTTCTGGAATACCTTGACGTTGATCCTTGAAGCCCAGTCGAAAACATTTTTAAATGCAGCACTGTACGATCGGTTGTGTTCGGCCAGTGAGCAGATGATGACGTCGCATTCTTCGATGGCGTTTAAAAAACGATGTGCTTCATCCGGAAAACCTTTCTTTTCCCGGTCAACTGAAAACACGTGCATGTCAAAATCATTTAAATCAATTAAATTGATTTCATCATCCTGAAAATCTTTCAGGACAAACTTGACAAGTTCTTTATTGATGGAAGTGGAAGAGGTACTTCCGGCAAACGCTAATATTTTCATGACCTGAGTTTATTATTTTCTGTTTAAAATCGCTTTTGGAAGCGGTACGTAATCTTCATCATCCCCCGGAACGAGTGGAAATGCTTCATGGTTCTGGTCATTCCAGTTCACTTTGGCCTGTTCGATAAGTTCTTTATCGGAATTTACGAAATTCCAGAAGATGAAACGTTCTTCTTCAAATGGTTCACCGCCGAACAGATAAACCGTTCCGTTTTCGCTCATCTCGAATTCGCAGAGTTGGGTATTTTTAGCAATCAGAAGTTGCTTGGAGCCGTAAGAATTTCCGTCGGTGGAGACCGTTCCGTCCAATACGTACATGGCGGCTTCACCGTAAAGGTCTTTTCCGATGCTGATCTTCTTCGCATCTTTTGTTTTAATTTCAATAAAAAACAATTTGCTGTGAACGGGAACCGGGGATTTTCTTCCGAAAGCTTCTCCGGCAATCAGTTTATACTGGATGTCGTCTTCTTCCCAAACCGGGAGATCGCCTGCTTCCGTATGATGAAAGCTTGGTTCCGACTGTTCCAAATGCTTCGGAAGTCCGACCCAGATCTGGAATCCGTGCAATCTTTTGTCCGAGTGCCTCAAATATTCCGGTGTTCTTTCGGAATGCACGACGCCTTTTCCGGCAGTCATCCAGTTAACCGCTCCCGGCTGTATTTCAATGGCACTTCCGATGCTGTCCCGGTGGAAGATGGAACCTTCCAGAAGATAAGTGAGGGTAGAAAGCCCGATGTGCGGATGCGGCGGGACGTCCAGGTTCTGATAGTCCTTCAGATCAGCAGGACCCATGTGATCGATAAATACGAAAGGCCCGACCGCTCTTTTCTCACGGAAAGGCAACAATCTTCCCACTAAAAAATTTCCGATATCTGCTGATTTTTCTTCAATAATGAGTCCGATGTTTGACATATAATGCGATGTTAATTTTACAAAAAGTCCGGTTCGTTATAAGCTGTTTTGCTTTACGGCCCGATGATAAAAATAAGCAAAAAGAATAATCCGAGAGCCCTGTTAATCCGTAAAAAATATGTCCGTTTATTATTTCCTTATTCTATGAGCAAAAGTAAAGCATCTCTCGAAAGCATCCATTGATCTGTGGTAATAAGTTTCAAACCTCATAGGTTTCCAAAAACCTATGAGGTTTACTGCATAGGTCTGAGGTTGTAAATCTATGACTGTCAATAGTAAATTCCTGCAGATGAATGTGCTTCGCTTGTCAATTTTAATTGATGCTTCTGGTGGTTGGGATACGCAAGGATTTCTCAACATTAAAAGCAGTGTAAATTGACCATTCACGTGCAAAGCAAAATTCACCATTAACCTTTAGTCCTCTTTCGACTGCATATTTTTCCCATCCGAAATGTGCAGCCTGCGGAAAATAAATCCGGAAATGATAGTCAGGATCCCTACGGTGAGGAATGTCCAGCGGAATGCGTTGTGGATTTCGCCGTGGATGAGGTCGGTGTTTTCAAAAATTTTCAGGACAATCAGCCCGAAGGCGATTCCGAAACCGATGGCCAGCTGCTGATTGACGGACAGCAGGGAATTCCCGCTGCTGGTCTGGAAATTCCGGAGGTCGGCGATGGAAATGGTATTCATCGAAGTAAACTGGATCGAGTTGAAGAATCCCAGGATGGCAATAATAGGAATAAACCAGTACAGTGAAGTATTGATGTCCGGAATAGCAAGTAGGCAGATCAGGGTTCCGATGATGAACGTATTGGTCATAAGGGTCTGCCGGTATCCGAACTTATCTAAAATTTTAATGACGTAGGATTTTCCGAAGATCGCAGTTAAGGCCATTGGAGCAATAATCCATCCGGAAGTTACTGCCGATTGTTTGTACGCGATCTGGATCATCAGAGGCAGTAAAAGCGGAACGGAGCTGATTCCTAATCTGGTTGCCAGATTTCCTACAATGCCCACCCTGAATGTTCTGACCTGAAATAAATTAAGAGGGAAAATAGGACTGTTGTCTTTTTTTGCATGCCTGTAATAATAGTACATACAAAGGAAGCCCAGAATAAAAATAACGAGAACCGGTGTAATGTTCTGTATATTTCCGAAAAGCTCAAGTGCGATCGAAAGCAGGAGGGAGGCTGCTGCAAAGATCAGGAAGCCTTTCAGATCAAAATCGACAGCTTTGGATTTATAATCAGGCATAAATTTTAATCCTAACGTAATTCCCAGGATCCCGATTGGAATATTGATTAAAAAAATCCAGTGCCAGGAAAGGTAATCCACCATATAACCGCCTACCAGAGGCCCCAATACCGGACCGATCAGTGCAGGGATAATGGCAAAGTTCATGGCTTTCAGAAGTTCATTTTTATCGAAAGTTTTAATCAGAGCCAGTTTTCCGACCGGCGTCATAAGGCTTCCCCCGACTCCCTGAAGTACCCTGGAAATTACCAGCTGGGTAAGGTTCTGTGACAGGGCGCAGAAAAGGGAACCCATACTGAACAGAACAAGTGAAAAGATGAAAATCTTTTTTGTGCCGAAACGGTCTGCGAGAAATCCGCTGGCCGGCATGAAAACCGCCAGGGTAAGCACATAACTGATAATGGCGTTCTGCATATTCAGCGGAGACTCTTTCAGGTCTTTCGCAATTGATGGAAGGGAAGTATTGAGGATCGTTGAATCCAGCATCTGCATAAAGATTGCCGTGGCGAGGATTAACGGGAGGATTTTTTTGATCGAAACGGTCGGCTGCGGTAGTTCTTCTGACATAAGTATGTACCGGAAACGGTTTCCGGATTTATTTGGTTCAAAAAAATAATAGAATATTTTGGAAGAGCAATATTCGTTCCTTAAATGATCAAGATGGCATAATTCAGTAGGCAGATCTACATGTAAGCGCCGGTATATCGAATTTTAAACATTCGAAAATAAATCGCCTTGTCAACACCAATAAAAAGTCCCGCGAGATTTCGCAGGACCTTAAGTTTTATTTTCTTGGTTTTTCAACCCCTTTCCATTCTTCGCCGGCTTTTCTGTACTGGCTTAATTCGAAGGTTTTGAAATCCTTGGTTTTGTATTCGATGTTATCCGTATTTTGTTCAAACGGCATGATGTAGTAGTAGTCAGCATCGGTTCTGTCCGTTTTCGTACCTTTTTTTACAGACGGAACATATTTAGAGAATTTATAGCTCGGAAGATACTGTTTTACTCTGGCGTAGAACGCTTTGTTCTCTTTCTCTTCCGGGATAATATCTACAATGTTGAAATCGTCTTTTTCTTTGTTGATCCAGAGATAATAGGTTTTATCCTCGCCCGTGTTTCTGTTGTTTGAATTGAAAGCATACAATTCTTTCGGTACCAGTTCTTTGATCTTTTCGGCATCAACCTTTGTATAATATTGTCCTTTTGAAGGGTCAACATAGGTTTCAAGGTTATACATCAGGACGGCATTGTTGTCAAGATTTTTGTTCTTGAAATACTGGTTCAGGGATAATTCTGCATTCGCACGCAGTTCTTTCCCTCTCGCATCCAGTTTTTTCGTAGGATTCTGTGGATTTACTTTTTTTACGAATTCATATAAAACTTTCGGCTTTATATCTTTCAGGTGAGGAAAGGTTTTCAGCTGTTCTGCTTTTACAAGCCAGTAATATTGTTGGTAAAAGTCGTCTTTATCGCCATCTTTTACGCTTTTGTACGTCATGGCCAGCTTTTTGGAGCTAAGATATTTACCGTATTTTCCCTGTCCGAAAGCGAAAGTCATGGATAATAAAGCAAATAAGATAGTAATGTTTCTTCTCATTTTTTATAATTGATATTTTCGTTTTCCAAATATAATTATTTATTAGATAATATTTTTGATTAACGGTTAAATTCTGACAATATTGTTATCGTAAATTCAAAAAAAAATCCTGTATCGCTACAGGATTAATAAATTTTAAAGATCTCGTCCTCCATAGAAGTGGAATTGCGGTTAAGGTTTCACCTGTTTTGCTTTGATAATCTTTAGCCATGAAATTCATCATTCACCATTGCTAATGGTCAATTCCTTCGGGTCAATTCTCTACGCTTGTCAATTTTTCTGCAATTTCAAATTCACTTGCAAAGCAAAATTGACTCGCAAAGCGAGATTCACCATTCACCTTTTACTGTCAATAGTCAATTCCTTCGGGTCAATGGTCAATCTTAATTACTTTTATAATTCACCATTCACTTGCGAAGCAAAATTCACCATTGACGATAATCATTCACTTTTACGCTTCCCCGTATGACGTCTCATGTACTTTGACGGCTCTTCCGCTTGGATCGTTCATGTTCTTAAAAGCTTCGTCCCATTCCAGCGCAATAGGAGTGGAGCAGGCAACGGAAGGTACGGAAGGTACGGTAGCTGCTGCGGTTTCGCTTGGAAAATGTTCCTCGAAAATAGTTCGGTAACGGTATTCTTCTTTGTTTTGAGGGGTGTTCAGCGGGAATCTGAATTTAGCGTTGGCCATCATTTCATCGGTAACCTCTTTTTCGGCAACTTCTTTCAGCGTATCGATCCATGAATAACCGACTCCATCGGAAAACTGCTCTTTCTGTCTCCATGCGATCGATTCAGGAAGAAGGTCTTCAAAAGCTTTCCGCAGCACCCATTTTTCAATTTTTCCTTCGGATACGTTTATCATCTTATCTTTAGGATTAAGCGTCATGGCTACATCCATAAATTCTTTGTCAAGGAATGGCACACGTCCTTCGATTCCCCAGCTCATCAGGGCTTTGTTGGCTCTTAAACAGTCATAAAGGTGAAGTTTTCCCAGTTTTCTTACGGTTTCATCGTGAAATTCTTTGGCATTCGGTGCTTTGTGGAAATAAAGATATCCGCCGAAAAGTTCATCGGAACCTTCTCCTGACAGTACCATTTTAATTCCCATCGATTTAATGACACGGGCCAAAAGATACATTGGCGTAGAAGCCCTCACGGTTGTCACGTCATACGTTTCCAGGTGATAAATTACGTCTCTTACGGCATCCAAACCTTCCTGAACGGTAAAATTAACTTCATGATGTACCGATCCGATATGCTCTGCCGCTTTTTGCGCCGCCGCCAGATCAGGCGAACCTACCAATCCTACGGCGAAACTGTGAAGTCTCGGATACCAGGCTTCCTGGGTGTCGCCGCTTTCGATTCTCTGACGGGCAAATTTTGCAGTAATGGCGGAAATCACCGAAGAATCCAGTCCGCCGGAAAGCAGCACACCGTACGGAACATCACTCATCAGCTGTCTGTGGACCGCATCCTCAAGCCCTTTTCTTAAAACCTCAATATCAGTTTCGTTGTCTTTTACCGCATCGAAGCTTTCCCAATCTCTTTTATACCACTGCTGAAGCGCGCTGCCGTCTTTACTGTATACGAAATGTCCTGGTAGGAAAGTTTCTATGGTTTTGCAAACCCCTTCTAGAGCTTTCAGCTCGGAAGCCACATAATAGTTACCGTTTTTATCCCAACCGTGGTACAGCGGGCAGATTCCCATATGATCGCGGGCAATCAGGTAAACGTCGTTTTCCGTATCATATAAAGAGAACGCAAAAATTCCGTTCAGTTTTTCAATAAAATCTTTCCCGTATTTTCTGTAAAGGGCTAGAATAACCTCACAATCCGACTGGGTCTGGAATTCATAATCTGGGAATTCCTCTTTCAATTCCCTGTGGTTATAAATTTCGCCGTTTACGGCCAGGACTACTTTTCCGTCTTTGGTAAACAAAGGCTGCTTTCCGGAAGTAGGATCTACGATGGCCAGCCTTTCATGGGAGAAAACCACTTTGTCGTTCTGGAACACGCCGCTCCAGTCAGGACCGCGGTGGCGTATTTTTTTAGACATTTCCAGAACCTGAGGTCTCAATATTTCGGTTTTTTGTTTGGCATCAAACAAACATACAATTCCACACATATTTTATCATTTAATTTAAAACAAAAGTAAAAGGGAGGTTTAAAAAAAACAACAAAAAATTTCGTTTAGTTTAAATTTTTAATCAATTAAATTATTTTTAAGAAAAAAATAAGGTATTTTATATTTTATATAGGATTAAAGTTAAATTTTTTCGTTTGTGGAAAGTGGTTTAATTGTATACGGAATTATTCTGGTATATTTCTTAATCTATGGTAATTTATTTGATTAATTTTCATGCGTACTTTGTGGCTCGAAATAATTTTTTTTCATCATTTGTGTTTTTACCTTCTTGTAATTCAGTTTGCGAGAAGGTTTTTTTTTATTCGGTACCCAGCAATACACCCGACACATTCCACGCACTGAAGCTCGATCCTTCTCTCGGACCCTGGGGAATTTTCACCTGGATTTTATGTTTTCCCGCTTTCAGATCACCAAGGGGAATGAAATCAGGATTGGTTACCGTTCCCGGGCACCAGTTGGACCTGCTGAGGTCGGAGGAAGAGAGTCCGTCCGGGAAATTTCCTGAAGCTGGATTGTACAGACGGTAGGATCCGCAGTCGGTTCTCCATGGAACAAATGAGAAAGCCATTTTTCCGTCTAAGAAAATCGAGTTAAGTTTTGGAAGAAACTCATCGCCGTTTTCCCAGCCGCCGTGGCCTGTGGTTGTATATTTCAGCTGTGCATTTTTTAAATCTTTTTTCAGGGTGAATTCTACCAGAAGTCCCTGGTCTTTATCAAACATCGTCGAATATTCCTGTCCGGCCATTTCCATCATATTCAGGGTATTGAATAAAGGGATCACCGCATTGTGTTTGTAAATGGCCTGATCGCTCTTGTGGATGGTGATCTCCAGGCTCACTTTATGCCCGCCTTTGTCATAATTCCCGATGAAAGCTCCAATCCATAATTCTTTTTCGCTCAATGCGGGTTTCAGGTCGGTGATATCTTCCCGGTACGGACTGACAGTCTGCCAGGTTTTGTCTTTCAATTGAAGATTGTTGAATTTATTGATTCCGAAAGCCGTGAAAAAACGCATCATTTCAACAGGCGGATTGTAATTTTCAGTGGTCATGATCCCGTAATACTGCTTTCCGTTTCCGTTTTCATAGAGAGGAAGAGTTTTTACGCCGTTCTCAAGGCCGTTAAAAAATGACTGGGATTTGTCCTGCGGAATAAAGAAGACCGTTCCTGTTCTGTCATAAGCATCACCGTTCGACTGTTGTTTCAGCTCTACGAAAATATTTTCACCTTCCGTAATCTTCGGAAATTTTATTTTCTTAAGGATAATAGTTCCGTTGGCGAATCTTTTAATGTTTTCATCTGATTTAGACTGGTCGGAAAAATTGATAATCTCATTATCGAAGACCTTCAACGTCGTAAACCTGCTTTTCCACAGAAGATCCCGGTAACCCAACTGATCTGTTGACGTTACGGAACCTTTGAAAAGATTTTCGATTCCGGTCTGCTTTATTTTTTTTACCGAAGTTGCCGTAATGGCGGATGTTTTATTCCTTTCAATTTCCAGCACGAAGCCCAGGCTTTGTCCGATAGTGGAAGGTCCGCCCTGGATTTTAAGCTCGTTTGTATACCAGACTTCAATCGTATTGGAGTTGATTTTCGTCACGGCTTTTTTACAGTTGTAGCCCAAAATTTTCCTGGTTTCACGGGTAAGTTCAAAGGTCTGCTTCCCGATTGATTCTTTGTCGGAGGCCGATACGATTTCACCGGGTTTCAGGAAAGCGTAAGAAAAAACGGTATTGGAAGGCTTTTCTATTTTCGTGATCTCAAAAGGGAAATCCGCTTTCTGTTCTCGGATTTTCTGATTCAGGATAAAATTTTCCTTTTCATTGGCCAGGACAATAGTAGGAGACTGATCGGCAGAAACTTTCCCGTTAGAAGAACTCATGTACTGCACTTCATAAGTCTGTGCGAAAGAAAAAAAACATAAAAAGGTAAAAATACCCAGTAAAATTCTTTGATGCATGTGAAAAATTGATTTCCACAAAGATAGATTTTAAAGAAATAAAACCTTAACAATCAAAATCAAATATCTTCTGAATTTGTTAGATGTTTATTATCATTCATAAATAAAAAACTACTCCAAAAAATAGAGTAGTCTTATGTATTATATGGTCGTTCTTCTTAGGAAACTCTTTCAATCAAAGCCATGTAAAAGCCGTCGTAGCCTTCGCTCGGCATTACTTTTTCATCTTTAATCATTTTGAAATTCGGGTTGTTTTTCAGGAATTCCTCTACCTGGCCATTGTTTTCAGAAGGAAGGATCGAGCATGTGGCATACACCATTTTTCCTCCTATTTTAAGCATTTTGGAGTAGTCCTGAAGAATCTGCTGCTGTTCTCCCTTGATTCTGTCGATGAAATCCTGGTCGATTTTCCATTTGCTGTCCGGGTTTCTTTTTAAAACACCCAATCCTGAACATGGTGCGTCGATCAGAAGACGGTCTGCCTTTTCATGAAGTCTTTTAATCACTTTGTTATCGGTGATGAGGCGGGTCTCAATATTGTGGGCTCCGGCTCTTTTGGCGCGGCGCTTCAGTTCTGCAAGTTTCCAGTCGAAAATATCAAGGGCGATGATCTGGCCTTTATTCTGCATCAACGCAGCTAAATGGAGTGTTTTTCCACCGGCACCGGCACAGGCATCTACCACCCTTTGCCCTTCTTTCACATCCAGGAAATACCCGATTTTCTGGGAAGAAGCGTCCTGAACTTCAAATAATCCTTCTTTAAATGCAGTGGTCAGGAATACATTCTTTTTCTCTTCCAGCTGAACGGCATCCGGGTAATTCCTGATCGGATAGGAAACAACATTCTCATCCGAAAGGTCGGAAATAAGTTCTTTGGTGGTTGTTCTCAGGGAGTTTGCTCTCAGAACGGTTGGTGCCTGCTCATTCAGGGCGTGCATTTCCCTTTCCCATTTCGGACCCAGTTCTTTTTCCAGGGTTTCCGCAAGCCATTCCGGGATGGAATATTCGATGGCTTTCGTCGGAACGGTTCCTTTTTTAAGCTTCGTCAGGATATCGGCGATCTTGATGCCGTCGAATTCCTCAAATTTTTTATAATTGGTTTTGCTCCAGAGAAGGTAAGCGATGATCAGTTTATAGATGTTGTTGGGTTTTACACCTTCCCCCATGTAATATTCCAGGCGTTTTTTCCAGCGGATGATATTGTAGAAAATCTCTGAAACAACGGCCCTGTCCTGGCTTCCCCATTTTTTATTCGCCTTCAGAAGTCTTTCGATTACTTTATCGGCGTATTTATTTTTCTCGAAAAACGTTTCCTGCAAAGCATCGTGGATTCCGATGGCCAGGTTTCTGTGTATCAATTCCATAAAATTGGGTTCTGCTATTTTGAATCTGCAAAAATACGAATTTATGTTGACATTCCGTAAACGGGATTTTGCATCTTGTTTAATTCAGATAAAACCTAATTTCAGAATTTCCTTTGTCATAAAATCACATACAAAACAACACTGAAAAGAAGAAATATCTCATATCATAAAATTTTAATTGAAAACCTTAAAACTCTACCTTTGCAAAAAAATAAAAATATGAGTGATATTGTACTTTGTCCTAAATGCAGCTCCGAGTTTACCTATCCGAGCGATAATATGATGGTATGTTCCCAATGTTTCTATGAATGGAATCCGGAAGAAACGGCTGCCGACGCGTCCGCTTCAGGGAAAATCCTGGATTCAAACGGAAACGAACTTCAGGACGGGGATTCTGTAGTGGTGGTGAAAGACCTTCCGGTAAAAGGAGCACCAAAGCCGGTGAAAGCAGGAACAAAAGTAAAAAATATCCGCCTGCGTCCGGACAGCGACCATAATATCGACTGTAAAATTGACGGTTTCGGAGCAATGGCCCTGAAGTCGGAATTTGTGAAAAAGGCATAACCTTAAAATACGCTATTTAAAAAAATCGGTCCGGATATCGCTACCGCACATATTATTTAGTAATTTACGCTTCTGAAATTACTGTACGGATGAAAATACTGATTGTAGAAGACCACAAGGAGCTGGCTTCTAACATTACGGATTATCTCAGGAAGGAAGATTACGTCTGTGAAGTCGCTTCCACCAAAGAAGAAGCCGATGAAAAGATCGATTTTTTTGAATATGACTGCATCCTTCTGGATCTCATGCTTCCCGACGGGAGCGGCCTGGAAGTGCTCCGGGAGATCAAGCATAAAAAGCTTGCGGCCGGCATCATCATTATTTCAGCCAAAGATTCCCTGGATCATAAACTGGAAGGCCTCGAAGAAGGTGCCGACGATTATATGACGAAACCTTTTGCCCTTCCCGAGCTGCATGCCCGGATAAAAGCCGTTTCCCGGAGAAAAACACCGGAAGTGGATCATGCCCTGGTTTTTAATGAAATAAAAATCGACCTTGAATCCAAGGAATGCCTGATTGCCGGCAAACCCGTAAATCTTACGCGCAAAGAACTCAACCTCCTGATCTTTTTTATCAGTAACGAAAACAGAATGCTTTCCAAGCAGGCCATTGCGGGTCACCTCTGGGGAGATTATACTTACAGCATAGACAATATCGATTTTGTCTACCAGCATCTGAAAAATCTCCGTAAAAAAATTACCGATGCGGGCGGAAAAGATTATCTGCATACCGTATACGGGCTGGGCTATAAATGGCAGGACTCATGAACCTCAGTTACCGTTTTGCCAAAGCTTTTACCATCCTGGTATTTACCGTGCTTCTTCTCGGGTTTGCGATTCTTTATTATGCGTTTGAAAGAACAACCATGCGTTCGGCCATTGTAAAAATGGAAGATCTGAATGCGTATGTCGCCGGAAGACTTTCCAAAGATCCGGAATACGATTATTTTAATTTTCATCACAGGCAGACTCGTGTAGCTTTGCTGAAAGAAGTCCCTTCGGATAAGGAAGAAAAGATTATTGAAGAAAAATACATCTGGAACAGGAGCATACAATCCTATATCAACAGGATTTCCGTTAGCTCTTTTTTTATGATTAAAGGAAAGCCATACAGGATTACCAGCGTACGATATATTACCGTTATTGAAAAACGCTTCCTCCTGAGTTTGGTAATGGTAGTCGCCTGGATCATGGTATTCCTGGTGATTCTTTCCATTATTATCAGCGTTCTGATATCCCGTAAAATCCTCGATCCGTTTTACCACGCACTTGAGGAGATTAAAAGATTCAGTATAAAAGACCGGAAGCCGATGCAGCTGATGGAAACCGGCACCTATGAATTCCGTCTGCTGAACGGTTTTCTGACAAAGATGTCCGAGAATTCCAAAAAAGACTATTATTTGCTGGAAGAGCTTACCGAAAACACCTCACACGAACTGCAGACTCCGCTTGCATCCGTAAAAGGAAAGATCGAGCTGATGATGGAAACCGGGCTTACGGAAAAGCAGTTTGCCACCCTTTCTTCGATGAATGATGAGCTGGACCGTCTTTCGTCCATCAACAAATCCCTGATCCTCCTGGCCAAGCTGGAGCATCTGGAGCTGAAAAATACAGGGCGGATCAACCTGTCGCAAATCCTTGCCGAACGCATGGCTTATTTTGAGGACATCTTCTCATTTCAGCAGCTGCACGTAGAAGCTTCCGTAGAACCAGATGTCATGATCTCTATGGATGAAAACCTGGCCGTCATTGTGCTGGACAATCTGCTGAGCAATTCCAAAAGGCATAATTACGCAAACGGAGCAATTGAGATTTCCCTTACCGCATCCCGTCTTACCATTTCAAATACCGGAAACCCGCCTTCGATTCCGGAAGAGGAAGTTTTCGGAAGATTCAGCCGTGGAAATCCGGATCAGAATTCGATCGGGATAGGATTGGCACTTGTGAAAAGAATTCTGGAGATTTTCGGGTATGAAATCAGTTACCGATTTTACAACGAAAGACATGTAGTTATTGTGGAATTTAAAATTTAATAGACTGTTAATCATTTATTTAATATAAATTTTTAAATTCTGGTGCCATCTTCAGAATTTCTTCAGAATTTCTTTTTTCATTAGCTGGAAACAAAACCTATGAAAAAAATAACATTGGTATGTATGTTTCTTGGCTTTCATCTTTTTTATGGCCAGGATAGTACCGGAGCCGTTAAAAAACAGGAAGTTGTACTTCCCGCAAAAAATCCGATGGATATCGGCGAGCTGAAGATCAATCTGGATCCGAAAGGGGAAAGATGGCTGAAGTTTGGGATCAACAGCCAGATCTGGCTTCGGAGTATCGAAAATAATCCCGGCACAAAGGTAAATGGTGTTCCTCAGGATCAGACCTACGATGCAGGCATCAGAAGGATGCGTCTTACGGTACAGAGCCAGCTTACCCCGTTTTATTCCGTTTACCTTCAGGTGGGGATCAACAACCAGACGTTTATTTCCGGCGGCGGCAGCGGGACGGGCGCCAACGGAGCCGGAAAAAAGCCGGGGCTGTTTTTCCACGATGCCTACAATGAGTTTACGATCATCCCGAGGACTGATTTTATGACCGGAAAGCCCAATAAAAACAATCTTTATATCGGTGCCGGTCTTCACTCCTGGAACGGCGTAAGCCGGATGACAAATGCGAGTACGACAAAACTCCTGGCTGCAGACCTGCCGATCTTTAATTTCCCAACCATCGAAGTTGCGGATCAGTTTGCACGGCAGTTCGGCGTTTTCGTTCACGGGGATCTCGACAGGATTAATTACCGGTTCAGTGTCAATAAGCCTTTCGCGACTTCCAATACTCCGGCGGTAGGAAGCGCGGCGGTGGATAATAACCAAAGCGGAAAGCTTTCATACGCAGGGTACGCTTTTTATCAGTTTTTTGAAAAAGAAGCTACCGTAACCTCTTTTTTACCCGGCAATAATCTGGCAAAAAAGAAAGTCCTGAATATAGGTTCCGGTTTTTATCTCAACAAAGAAGGAACCCAGAGCCAGCCGGCGGCCAACGTTTTCGAATCCCACGATGTGTCGATTTTCGGAGCTGATGTATACAGTGAAATCCCGATGGGAAATAAAAAGAAAGAAATGGGGCTTACCTTGTATTCCGTATTCTACAGATACAATTACGGACCGGATTATATCCGGATGAGCGGACTGATGAACCCCGGAACGGCAGACACCTCCTTCACCGGACAGAAAGCACTGGAGGGCCCGGGAAACAACAGGGTGCTGATGGGAACCGGAAATATCTTTTTCCTGCAGGCAGGGTTTGTACTGCCCAAGTTCAGCAATACCGTGAAAGTACAGCCCTTTGTTAACTATACGCTGAAAGATATGGATGCCCTTCATCAGAAAGGAAATTATTATGACGTGGGAACAAGCTTCTATTTTTACGGGCAAAATGCCCGGCTCGCCGTTCAGTACAGCAGCAGACCGCTGTATGACACGTCTTCCCGAACGGTTTTCGACAGAAAAGGAGAATTAATCATTTTATTCCATATTGTTTTATAAATTTAAACCATTATATATATGAAAACGCAACAAACATCAACGATTACTACTGCAGAAAGGATCAAAGCCATTATCGGCGGATCCATAGGAAACCTTGTAGAATGGTACGACTGGTATGCTTACGCTGCTTTTGCCATTTACTTTTCACATGCCTTTTTCCCGGATTCGGATATGACGGCGCAGCTGCTGAACACGGCAGGGATTTTTGCCGTGGGATTCCTCATGCGTCCCGTAGGCGGATGGATGTTCGGAAGTATTGCCGATAAGATCGGAAGAAAAAGAGCCATGACCCTGTCTGTACTGCTGATGTCCTTCGGCTCGCTGCTGATCGCCCTTACCCCGACTTACGACACCATCGGCGTACTGGCACCGATCCTTCTGCTGGCCGCCCGTCTTTTGCAGGGGCTGAGCGTGGGCGGAGAATATGGCGTATCGGCAACTTATCTTAGCGAAATGGCTACGGAAGACCGCCGTGGATTCTATTCAAGCTTCCAGTATGTTACGCTTATCGGCGGACAGCTGATTGCACTGGGAATTCAGCTTATCTTACAGAAGCTGCTTCTTACGGAAACCCAGCTGGAACAATGGGGTTGGAGGATCCCGTTTGTCATTGGTGCTATTCTGTCGGTTATCGCTTTATACCTGAGATCGAGCCTTCATGAAACGGAGGCTTTTGAAAACAAAAAAGAGCTGGTAAAGGATAAAAAAGGAACCGTAAAAGAGCTGCTGAAACACCCGCAGGCCCTGCTTACCGTAATCGGACTTACATTGGGCGGAACCCTGGCTTTTTATACCTATACCACCTATATGCAGAAATTCCTGGTTAATACCGTGCATCTGAGTAAAGAACAGTCTACATTGATCTCATTTATTTCCCTTTTTGTATTTGCCTGCCTGCAGCCGGTTTTCGGAGGACTTTCGGACAAGATCGGCAGAAGGCCACTGCTGTTGGGGTTTGGGATTTTGGGAACTTTATGCACCGTTCCGCTTCTTACGGCGTTGAGTCATACCACTTCCATGTGGATGTCGTTTGTCTGGATCATGATCGCCCTGATTATTGTGAGCGGCTACACTTCCATTAATGCGGTGGTAAAGGCTGAACTTTTCCCTTCAGAGGTAAGAGCTTTGGGAGTAGGGCTTCCGTATGCGTTAACGGTAGCAATCTTCGGAGGAACGGCAGAATATATTGCTTTGTGGTTCAAGCAGGCCAACATGGAACATTATTTTTACTGGTATATCACCATCTGCATCTCGTTTTCCCTGATCGTATATTTCAGGATGAAAGATACCAAGGAAACGTCCAAGCTGGATGAGGATCTGGAACAGGACGCTGCTGCCTGAGATTTTGAAAGCATTGATTTTAAAAAGAACTAGGCATAAAAAAAGGAAAGAATTGGGCAGGGTAATCTTTCAAAAGACGCCATCGCAGGATTGCTGATGTTTGTCTCAGTAGGCAGAAAGAGCATTAACCAAAAATTTCCTTATGCTGTGTATGTACAAATGTAAGAAAGTTTACCTAAACATAATCTTACATTTGTATTTTTTTTGGAATAAATTTTCTTGAATATACCGTTTAAATGAATTATGAGAAGCTTTTTCCCGCTTTCTGTTGCAATCTTTTTTTGCAAAAAAGGATTTCCACGGCAATCGGGGCTAGGGTTCGAGCCGTCCCGTTCAGCACTATTTAAAACAGGAAATATTCTCAGTCAAATACAATATTGATGCTACCTTCGATTTTCCGATCTGTATACATCACCAGCTCTTTATCACGGGCTTTTATTTTATTCCAGTAGTGGTTTCCCGCAAACCGGCTTTCCAGGACTTCCGCTTCCATGCCGATTTCCGCAATCCTGATTTCTCTGGGATAGTAGGAAAATTCAGGCAGTCTGAAATTTTCCCGTTCCGTTCCGGTAAAAATATTTACTTCACCGAAAAGTTTCGCAACGTACGGATTGCAGGGATTCTTATAGGCTTCCTCAGGACTGCCGTCCTGGATCAGTTTTCCATCCTGCAAGACGATAATCCGGTCCAGCCACGGGATAATATCCTGGAGCTCATGCGTTGAAATCAGCAGCGAAATATGATTCTGCTTCACATAGCGGAACAGCTTTTCCCGAAGTTCGATCTTTCTCGGAAAATCCAGGTTGCTGAACGGCTCATCCAGAATGAGGAGCTTCGGCATTACGGAGAGGGCCCGGGCGATGGCAACCCGCTGCTGCTGGCCACCGCTCAGGTATTTCGGCAAAACGTTGGCAAAATCTTCCAGACCTACAACTTCAAGGAGTTCTGCTACGGTTTCCTTTTTCTTTTTTAAATTTATATTAGAAATAAACTTTCCTACATTTTCCGCAACGGTAGCGTAAGGCATCAGGTCGAAATTCTGGGCCACAAATTTCATGTCGGCTTCACCGGGAACCAGGTTTCCTTTAGGCCCGGAAAGTTTTTCGCCGCCAAAAACAATTTCCCCGCTCTCCCAGTCCAGCAGCCCGTAGATCAGGCTCAGCAGAGTCGATTTTCCGCAGCCGCTTTCCCCGGCCAGCGCCACGATTTTACCGCCTTCCAGCTTTAGGTTCAGATCCTGGAACAGCGGTTTTTCTTTGGAATAAGAGAAGTTTAAATGGTTTATTTCTAATAGCATGTTACAAAAGTAAGGAATTGAAATGTTTCTAGGAAAGAACAGTTTTTTTTATTATTTTAGCGGAAGCAATAAAAATTTATAAATCATGAAAAAAAAGCTGTTTTCCTTAGTTATTCCCGCATTTTTTGCTTTGGCTGCAGTGGTTTCCTGTAAAAAAGAGAAGCCGCTTTCCAGTGAAAGCAATGAAGTGACAACAACTAAAGATGGGGCTCAGTATGGAGTGGATACCCTGAACAGCAGGGTAGAATGGAAGGGTTATAAAATTTTAAAATCTGAAAGCACAAGCCACTTCGGAACCATCAAATTCGAGAGCGGCGACGTTACCGTAAAAGACGGAAAGCTGGAAAGCGGAAAATTCGTTGCGGACATGGCTTCCCTTTCCTCTGAAGATCTTAAAAGCGATCCGGAAAATTTAAAGAAGCTTACCGGACATCTGAAGAGCAAAGATTTCTTCGATGTGGAAAAATTCCCGACGGCTTCTTTTGAAGTTACAAAAGTGACTTCTTCGGCAGAAGGCGATTACAATACCATACTGGATGGTAATTTAACCATTAAAGGAATTACGAAGCCTGTCCGGTTCAAGGCCAATGTTTCCGTGAAAAACGGGGTGACGAGCATTGCTACCGAGCCGAAAGATATCATGAGAGAAGAATTCGGAATAACGTTTAAGGCACCTGCAGCCAACGGCGTCATAAAGGATGAAGTAACGCTGCAGATCAACGTAAAAGCTTTGGAAAAGAAATAATTTTTTTATTTAAGTGAAATAAGTGATTGAAGTCTGCCTCCCGCAAAGAGGCAGATTTTTTTAACATTTTTAAGAAATTTATTCGGGTGAAAAACCGTATTTTTGCAAAACATTTTGAAAGGGTAAAACAATGATAGAAAAGATAGAAGAATTACTGGTTGAGGTAAACAGCTTCCATGCGACATCAAAGGAGGAGATCGAAAACTTCCGGATCAAATACAATGGTAAAAAAGGGATTCTGAACGATTTTTTTGAAAAATTTAAAGAAGTTCCGAATGACCAGAAGAAAGATTTCGGACAGAAGATCAATACTTTGAAGCAGGCTGTTAACGTAAAGTTGGAGGATTTGAAAAATGCTTCAGCATCTTCTATTATCGTAGAGAAAGAAGACCTTACCAAACCTGCTTTTCCGCTGGAGCTCGGATCAAGACATCCGATCAACCTCGTAAAAAACAGGATTATCGAGATCTTTAAATCCATTGGTTTTGCTGTGGCAGACGGGCCGGAAATTGAGGACGACTGGCACAACTTCACCGCCCTGAACCTTCCCGAATACCACCCTGCCAGAGATATGCAGGATACCTTCTTTATCGAGCAGAACCCTGATATCCTTCTGAGAACCCATACTTCTTCGGTACAGATCCGTTACATGGAGGAAAACCAGCCTCCGATCAGGATCTTATCCCCGGGAAGAGTGTTCCGTAATGAAGCGGTTTCTTCGCGTTCGCACTGTATTTTCCACCAGATCGAAGGGCTGTATATTGATGAGAACGTAAGCTTTGCAGATTTGAAGCAGACGATCCAGTTTTTTACCACAGAACTTTTCGGAAAATCGAAAATCAGATTAAGACCTTCTTATTTCCCTTTTACGGAGCCAAGTGCGGAAATTGACGTGTATTGGGGACTGAATTCCGAAACGGATTACAGAATTACCAAAGGAACCGGATGGCTGGAAATCATGGGCTGCGGTATGGTAGACCCGGCCGTACTTAAGAATGTGAATATCGATCCGGAGAAATATTCGGGATATGCTTTCGGAATGGGAATTGAGAGAATCGTTATGCTTCTGTACCAGATGAGCGATATCAGGATGTTCTTTGAAAACGACATCAGAACACTGGAACAGTTTAAAACTTTATAGTTTAATTTAAACTTATTTATATAAAATCCTGTAAAAACATTGCTTACAGGATTTTTTTGTTAATTTTATGCTGAAAAATACACAAAATGTTTAGGAAATTAACTACTTTCAGATCGAGAAAAATTATTCATTATTCATTGCTTGTCTGCATCCTGCTCATACAGCTTCTTATTGCAGCTTTTTTTTACAATGAATTCTTGTCCAGGAAAAATCTTGCTTTCTTTGAAAAGCAGCTGAAAGAGATTAATACACTCGGAACTCTTACAGACAGCTCCCGTAAGGAACTTCTCAATGCACAGAACTGCTTCCAGAATTATATTATTTATGAAGATGAAAAGTATCTGAACGACTATTTCGTATCCCTCCACAAGCTGGGGAAAAACCTTGAAGGCATAAATAACTACGGATCGAAATATCCAAGATTGAAAAACATTTTATCTTTACAGAAAAGCGATTCATTAGAGATTAAAAAATTACAATCGCTGATCGACTCTACGTATGAATATTCATCGAAATCCAATTTAAAAACACAGAATAATTTTCCGAAACTGGAAAAATTCAATGCAGATTATAATTTTGACCGGTTTAATATCGAAACAAAAACCTTTTCCGATACAGTAAAGAAAAAAGGACTGTTCGGCCGTCTGGGAGATGCCATTTCCGGAAAGGAAAGTGTACGCAAAGACAGTACGGTGGTTACGGTAAAGCAGGGAAAGGTTCCCGTATCCAGGGAGATAAAGGCAGAGGTGGACAGCATTATGAACCAGGCGACGAACCATTATACAGGACAGATCCGGAAAATACAGGTGAAAGTCATCGAAAAGCATAATAATGAAGGTAGGTTTTACAGGATTTTCAGTAAGCTTTTAATGTACAGCAACGGGCTGATGAATATTTACGATGTCGCCATCAAGGAGTCTAAAAATGATCTTCAGAAAGAATATGACAAGCACAATTCTGAAAGCAACAGGATCAGGACCTATCTCATCTTTGGTGCCATTATTCTGATGTTCGTCGTATCGATCCTGATTATGTTCCTCACGCGGATTGCCTTTGTTTATGAAAAGCGGCTGAATTCAGCCAATCAACAGATCCGTGAAAACCTGAATTTTAAAAACAGGATTTTGGGGATGCTGAGCCATGAACTTAGATCCCCACTGAAAATTATAGGCCTTTTCATCAAGAGGATCAATAAAAAGACGGATGACGACCAGATCAAAGAATATCTGAAGTCGATCAGCTTTACCAACGACAGTCTTCTTATACAGGCCAACCAGATCCTGGAATATACCAGGAACCAGGCTGTTGAAAATAAGCTGGTTCCCGTAGCGTTTAATCTTCAGGATGAAATTACCTCCATCCTTACTTCTATTGAACCGTATATAGAAACAAGAAATAACAAATTTGTGATCCACAAGAATCTGGATCCGGATCTTTCAGTCTATTCCGATAATAAAAAAATCAACCAGATTTTCATGAATATTCTGGGGAATGCCAATAAGTTTACGGAAAACGGACAGATCACCGTTGCTGTAAGTACAGAACGGTTGGACGACAATACGGTTTCTATGACGACAAAAATATCCGATAACGGAGCAGGAATTTCAAAACATGATCTTGAAAGGATCTTTGAACCTTATTACCAGGGCGTATTGTCGGAAGACGTAGAAAACCTTGGGGCCGGGCTCGGATTAAGCCTCTGTAAAGAAATAGTGGAGTTGTATTCGGGGCATATCGAAGTAGAAAGCGAACAGGGGAAAGGAACAACGGTAACTTTCACGGTTAATTTAAATCTTATAAAATGATTCAGCCAGATCAAAAAATAATCCGTTTCTTATTGGCAGATGACCATAGCCTTATACGGCAGGGCCTCGTTTTTGTTTTGGAGGATATTGATATGGAATATGAAGTTTTTCAGGCCTCCAGCGTACAGCAGACTTTGGAATTCATTACCAGCCATCCTGTAGATATTGCAATTATCGATGCCCATTTCCCGGATGGGAACAGCCTATCCATAATTCCTGAGCTGAAACGGCTCAGGCCTGAAATCAGGATTCTTATTTTTACGGGAATTGAGGAAGATGTGCATGCCTTAAAATTCATTAACGCCGGAGTGAACGGATTTCTGAGCAAACTGAATGAAGAGGATGAAATAAGGCGGGCCATTCTTAAAATAATTACACATGGTGAATATATATCGCCTAAAACCCAGGCTTTACTGATGAACTCACTGCATAACCGCAACCTGATCAGCCCTTTTTTATCCCTTACGGAGAGGGAGTTTCAGATTGCTGAAATGTATGCGGAAGGACTGGGCAACCTTGAAATTGCCAACAGGCTGGATATTAAACAAAATACGGTAAGTACCATTAAAAAAAGGATTTTTGACAAACTCAGAATAAACAATCTGGTTGAATTGATCGAGCTTTACAAGAATCACTGTTGACCGGCAATAATTTTCATGCTTGTTGGAAAATAGCTTTGTATCGTTAATGATCCGCTAAAAATTATGGTTATTAAAAGCATTTGGCAGCTTCCGAATTTTACTGCAGCGTTTTTCCAGTCCTAAAACAGGCATCCTTCTCCCTCTAAACCTTAATTTTTTGTAGATAAATATCTACAATGCCGGCGATATATATCTAAATGATTTATAGTGGTTGTAACTTGCTGGTAAAGTATCTTTGTAAAAGAATAATAAACAATTATTAACCTATATCCAAAGGTCTTTGATTCCGGACACAAATGATGATTCCTATACGGGACCAGAGACTGAAACACACAAATGATTATATCTTATTGCAGGTCGAAAGATCTTCCGGTAGGATAATTTAAAGGGGGAGATATAATGAAGGGGCCTAAAAAAACACAAGTAATGAAAACAAGCCTCCGGAGCGTTCCGGAGGCTTTGTTTTTAATTGCTGACCTTAGAAACAAAACGCAATTAAAAACATATATAAAAACCTGTTAATAATATAATCAATTTAATAAAGGTCTATACCCAAAAGACAATTCTGTTCTGTGATTTATTACATCCAATAAAAAATACCCGCAGAGATTGCAGGTATTTTATAATTTTACTTTTGTTTTTAATTGGTAAACTTTAAAGGATATTTCACATTTTTGAAATCATCAATGCTTGCCTTTAAAGATCCTACGGCAATCTCTGCTTTCAGCAACATTGGTACATGGTTGGCATCATTGGAAACCCACATCGTTACGCCTTCCTTCTCTTTGAAAACCCTGCCGCTCTTAACGGAAGGAATGATCTTCAGACAATTGATGGTTCCGAATTTGGTCTTGAGATTTTCCGTTCCGGCTACCTTCAGCTGAAACGGAAACAACTCGTCATCGATCCAGACATTCATATTGATTGTATTTCCTACTCTGAGTTCAGCCGGGCTTTTGCTCCTCAGATAGTAAAAACAGGAAAGCATATCCTGGACGCCTTTTACGGATTTGATCACTTTGGATCCGTTGGCAGGCGTTTTCTTATCGGTTAAAACCAGTGTATTGTTGCTGTGATTGAAAACCGTTTCAAGATGCTGTCTGTAGCTGCCTTCCTTTACATTTCTTACGTAAAAGCTCGGAAGCTCCGTCTGCATGTTGATATAGCTTTCATAAAAATCATCTACTTTAAAGAAGGCTTTTACTGCCCCCGTAGTTTGTCCCGTACCCCTTACATGAAGATGAGGTACCCCTTTATACATGGTTTTCTGTGCGGTAAGGTTGGCGCTTCCGGCATTCAGGAAACCATAATGGATTCTCAGGGTAATAGACTCGCCGTCAGCAATATTGGTAATCTGGCCGAAGCTCAGACAGAATATAAAAAGGGAAATTACATTAAAAAATTTCTTCATAAGTACAATTTTACAAAAAGGTTACCAATTTTAGATTAAAAAAAATGCCAAAGGTTTGATAAATCTCAGTTTTTTATTTAGACTGAATTAAATAGCCTTCGCATTAAATTAGTAAATTTGCATTCACAAGTATAATTAAATTATCTTATAAATATGATAACGACCGATATATTGATCATAGGAGCCGGCCCGACTGGACTTTTTGCTGTATTTGAAGCAGGTTTACTGAAAATGAAGTGCCATATCATCGATGCGCTTCCTCAACCGGGAGGACAATTGGCGGAACTGTATCCTAAAAAACCTATTTTCGATATTCCGGGTTATCCTTCCGTAAATGCGGGAGAACTGGTCGATAATCTGATGGAGCAGATCAAGCAGTTCCAGCCGGGATTTACCCTGGGTGAAACGGCTGTTTCCTATACCAAAGTAGATGAAGAATGGTTTGAAGTGGTTACCAACAAAGGTACAGTGCACAGAGCAAAAGCAATCGCTATTGCCGGTGGCCTTGGTACTTTTGAACCTAGAAAGCCAACCATTGAAAATGTTGCGGATTACGAGGAAAAAGGCCTTGAATATTTCGTAAAAGAACCTGAGCATTTCAGAAATAAAAAAGTGGTAATCGCCGGGGGTGGAGATTCAGCTCTGGACTGGAGTATCTTCCTCTCCAATGTAGCCAGCGAAGTAACGCTTATCCACAGAAGAAACGAATTCCGCGGAGCTTTAGACTCGGTAGAAAAAGTTCAGGATCTGAAAAACCAGGGAAAAATCAAACTGATTACACCCGCTGAAGTAACTGCAATAAAAGGAGAAGGCAAAGTGGAAGCCATTACCGTGGCAGTAGACGGGCAGGATCCTTACGATATGGAAACGGATTATTTTATCCCGTTATTCGGACTTACCCCTAAATTGGGCGAGATCGGAAACTGGGGACTGAATATCGAGAAAAATGCTATTGTGGTAAATAATGCTTTGGATTATCAGACCAATATTGATGGAATTTACGCGATCGGGGATATCAATACTTATCCGGGCAAATTAAAGCTGATCCTTTGCGGATTCCACGAAGCGACATTAATGTGCCAGAGTGTGTACAACCGGCTGAATCCTGGTAAAAAGTTCGTACTAAAATACACAACGGTGAGTGGAGTAGACGGTTTCGACGGAAGCCGTAAAGAAGCTGAGAAAGCGGTTGTGAAAAAAATTGACTAAATTTGTTGCCGTTGAAGGTCGTGCCATCAACAGATAACATAAGAATCAATAGAAATGAGCGATATAAACATAAAGATCACCGACCGTGAAGGCGTGACCCACGATATTGTAGCCCCAACGGATATGTCCATGAATTTAATGGAGATCATCCGTTCATACGAACTGGCGGAAGAGGGAACCATCGGGGTTTGCGGAGGAATGGCCATGTGTGCGTCTTGTCAGGTATATGTGATTAATGATCCTGGGCTGGAGCCGATGGGTGATGAAGAAGATGCGATGTTAGGAGAGGCGTTCCATGTAGAAAGCAACAGCAGATTGGGTTGCCAGTTGCACATCGTTCCTGAAATGGAAGGGCTGGAAGTAGCAATAGCTCCTTATCCTTAGTAGAATTTTAAATTTAAATATAAAAACCTCCCGGAGATTGCTTCAGGAGGTTTTTTGTTTGTCATCTTGTATTGTGCTTGCTCTGAAAGTAATGGATCAGCCATAGTATGGGTGCACCCTGCGGAATGGCGAATTTAATGCTCCGGTCGGTCAGGTTTTTATTCACCGACTTCAGATAGCTGATTTCGCTGGTGATGATCTCGTCTTTATGCTGCAAAAGCTGGTCCTCAAGCTGTATAAGGTTCAGAATTCCCAGGTCTTTAAGCTGTGCCGGGAAATGGTTTGCCGAAATATAAGCGGTATCGAATCTTGATTGGCCCGGTGTTCTGAGTGCTTTTCTCACCTTGCCTTCAATCTCGCGCAGCAGCGGATTCTTTTTTACGAAAGCAATAATCGTTGATTCATTGATGTTAATCAGTTCCCGCTTGTTCTTCAGGTTCTTGCTTACCGAATTCTCAAACTCATGAATTTCTTTTTTAAGCTTGGTAAATTCAATGTCTGCCTGTTCCAGAAGGGCTGCCACCCGATAGAAGGTGCGCTGTGCTTTTTCAGGAATGTCGGTCACCGATTTATAGCCCAGATCATGCTCTATTTCTGCCCATGAATGCTGGAGAATGCTTCTGAGCTGAATTTCAAACCTGATCTCTTTGTAATCAGCATATTCTTTCGACTTTGCTTTCTGGTCATTAACCTGCAGGATAAAATGAATGCTTTTGTATCCGAACTTATCAATCTCGATATGTCCTTTATCAACGGAATTGCTCCAGTCGACCGTAAATTCACGATTAAGGACCTCCTCAATTTTAGAGATGTCGTCTTCAAAATAAGTGATGACCCTTAATCCTAAAATATCGGTAATCTCATTAAGACTTTTGTATTTGTCTTTTTTGATGATCTTCTGGGCAAGACTTGCTTTGGTCTTTACTCTACCCGTAATCTGATGGATGGGGATTTTCCTGCATGATCTTCTTAACAGCTGTTCCACTTTGGAGCCTAAAGCGGAATATAGGGAATAACACTCTCTATATTCTGCCAGGATTTTATTAAGGTATTCTTCAGCCATATTTATGAACCCGTATTTTAAATGAATAAATTTTAATGAATTGTATCACTTATGGAAGCTGCAAATTTTGCGCTAAATGGAAATTTTTAGATTTGGATTAAAAAGAATGATCATTTTAAATTTCCGCTGAAATCCTTCTCAACAGCCGTTGCTTTGTAATTCCTCGTCAATTCCAGCAATTATTCAATGGTCTTATTGCTATGTAGAATACCTTTTTTAAAGCTTTTATCCATTATCGTCTAAACCTTTCGAATAAGACGATCATAAAAGGCTTTTGCTCTCTAGCAAACCGATCAATGTATGTCGCTGAAACTATAAATAATTCAAATATAAAAGTTGTAAGTGAAGTAAAACAATTAGTAATATTTAATAAGAAATTTATTTTAAATTCTCAAATAGATTTTTTTAATATGATATCACTTTAAAAAGTTAAGTTCCTTTTCTTCTAAAATTTTTTCAATATTGCCAAAGATAGAATTTTCATATTCTGTTTCAAATACTTTCGATATTATCTTATTTTTTAAAATACTTTCAATCTGAAAATTTATTGGTTCTGTACAAGAGATTTTATTGATGCTTTCTTTACAATATCCGAAAGGCTTTACAACTCTCGTTGGTATAACATAATTTATTAATTTTATTTCGGAACCATCTTTCTTGTGAAATTTATCTTTAAGTAATACATCTTTAGTAGATAAGAATTTTATTCCATCATAAGAATTTCCTATGCTATCGGTTATGAGCCACTCTAATAAGAGTTGAAGAAAAATATACTCAGGTTTAAAAACTGAATTTTTATAAAATGTTCTTACACTACAACAAAAAATGATTGGCCAAATTGTTAGATAGTCACTAATATAATATTCTATTGCTTTAGCTTGAGATTCATAAGCAAAATCTACTAATTTTAATTTTGAATATGTTAGTTTAATCGCATCATCTACAAAAGATGGAGAAATAGATAAATCTATAAAACGATGTCCGGTTAAATTAAACTTTGATATAAAACAGTCTTCGATTTTGGGCCTATTTAGTTCTTCCCAGCTACAGTAAACGCTATTAGCAAAATATAAACAAGGTCAACCACTCAAGCTAAATCGACTATTTCCAATTAAATGCCTTTTTTCAAATGGGACATGAAATAAATCTTTTCCTGTATAATTAGTATTAAATATGTTATCATTAACTCTCATCCGATAAACAAAATCACTTTCAGCTCTGTTATAATAATGATTAGTAAATTCGCTAAAAGTTGTAAATGAAAATGCAGACCTGTGAAGAATTTCTTCTGATAATATTTTGTAAGCTATTGCTCTTTTTCCAGAAATTCCTAGTTCAATTACTTCTATAAATTTTTTATAATACTTTATTGTATCTTCAATTATTGCAACTTTTATAAATGTTTTATCTTGATTCTTAATTAGGCTTTTTAAGTGTGAAATTACATTTTAAATATTTATGGTTATGTGTTTTAAAAAATCTTTGCCATCCCATTCAGAAATAGTTTTGAAATATTCAGAGTTGAAGATTTCTAAATATGGTTTATATGAGTTAATTAATTCATTTAATTCTTTTTTATCATATAGAGGATTTCTATGAATCATACTTTAGTTATTTTATAAAATTATAAGAATAATAATGCTAGAGTTTTACTAATAAACTAATTTAAATATTTTTAAACCTCCCCCCTTCGTAATCCATTTGCCCACTGTCGGCGCCTTATAATTTCTCATTATTTCAAGCAATTCTTCAGTGTTGTCGCTGATCAGCAGCATATCCCGGTTGACCTGTTTTAAAAAACCTTTATCCACCATTGTCTGAACCATTCTAATAAGGTCATCATAAAAGCCATCAATATTCAGAATTCCAATCGGTTTTTGATGAAGACCGAGCTGCGCCCAGGTAATCATTTCAAAGAATTCTTCCAGCGTTCCGTAGCCTCCGGGAAGAACGATCACGCCGTCGCAGAGATCATTCATTTTGGTTTTTCTTTCGTGCATGGTTTCCACGAGAATGAGTTCGGTCAGTTGTTTGTGGGCAATTTCTTTCGATTGTAAAAAATGGGGGAGAACACCGATAACTTTCCCGTTGGAATTCAACGCTCCATCTGCCACAGCACCCATAAGGCCGACATCTGCTCCGCCATATACCAATTGGATGTCCTGTCTGGCCAGGGTTTGTCCCAATAAGGTTGCCTGTTCTTTATAAATATCGTCCGAACCGAAACTCGATCCGCAGAATACGGTAATGCTTTTCATGATTTAATTTTAGATAAATAAAACAAAAATATCCAAAATCAAAAGACTTTGGATATTCAGTATAGCAATTTTAGAATTTTATTTCTGTGGAATATTCGCTAAAATATCTTTCAGGAAGCTCCAGAATTTCTGGGTGGAAGAAATGCTGGCCTTTTCATCCGGCGAGTGCGCCCCACGGATCGTCGGTCCGAAACTTACCATTTCCATTTCAGGGTAATTGGCCCCGATGATTCCGCATTCCAGTCCGGCGTGGCAGGCTACTACATGAGGTTTCTCCGTGAATTTTTCCGTATAGATCTTCTCCATCAGCTGAACGATCTCAGAACCCGGCTTCGGCTTCCATCCCGGATAAGAACCGCTGAAAACCGTATTCATTCCGGCCAGATCCGCTACCGATTTCAACTGTTCCGCCACAGAATCCTTTGACGATTCCACAGATGATCTGGAAAGATTTAAAATTTTTAAGGAACCTTCTTTTAATTCGACTCTTGCCACATTGTTTGACGATTCCACTAAATCCTTTACATCCGGACTCATTCGGTATACCCCGTTATGAAGTGATTTTAAAGCTAAAATGATTTTCTTTGAATCCGCCTCAGAAATAGCATGATCTGAAGTGGTGGCGTGTTCGATATTGATCTGAAGACCTGTTTCAATGCCTGCAAATTCTTCCAGGATTTCATTTTTAAGGCCGTTGGTCAGTTCATCTATGAATTCCTGTGCATTTCTAACAGAGGCAATCGCTATGGCTTCTCTCGGGATGGCATTTCGCAATCCGCCGCCGTCGATGGAAACCAGCTGTATGTTTTCTTTTTCCAGCGCTTTGTATAAAAGACGCCCCACGATGATGTTGGCATTCCCGAAACCTTTGTGGATATCCATTCCCGAATGGCCGCCCTGAAGTCCTTTTACTTCAAACCGGATGATCTGGCCTTTGGCCGCCTCGGTTTTATAATTATGGGAAATTGTAACATCGATTCCTCCGGCACAGCCGATATCGATTTCATCGTCTTCTTCCGTATCCAGGTTGAGCAGGATGTCACCGGTCAGTTGTCCCGGTTTCAGACCTAAAGCCCCCGTCATTCCCGTTTCTTCATCGATGGTAAACAGGGCCTCCAGCGCGGGATGCGGGATGTCCGAACTTTCCAGGACAGACATAATCGTGGCTACACCGAGTCCGTTATCGGCTCCCAGGGTTGTTCCTTTTGCCCGTACCCAGTCGCCGTCGACTTCCATTCGGATACCTTCCGTTTCAAAGTCGAAATTCACATCATTGTTTTTCTGGCAGACCATATCCAGATGCGACTGAAGCACAACGGATTTCCGGTCTTCCATACCTGCGGTTGCCGGTTTCCTGATGATTACATTTCCTACGGTATCCACCGTGGTTTCAAGTCCGAGGTTTTCACCGAATTCTTTGATGAAGGCAATAACTCTTTCTTCTTTTTTTGACGGTCTCGGAACTGCATTTAATCGGGAAAAATTCTTCCAGATCACCTGCGGTTCTATGTTCGATAATTCCATTGAATTTATTTTTATCAAAATTACAAAATAAAAAAAAGCTTCCGTAAAAACGGAAGCTATATTTTTGCAGGAAGCCATAAGCCGTCTAACATCCGCATTCTCCATAGATCGGCAGCGTTACAACGGTTCCGTCAGGTTTTTCGATCCTGATGGTTCCTTCAAACAGCAGGGCTTCTTCGCCTTTGATTTTCTTTCCCTGTACGGAAATTTTATAATCGCCGCTTTCGATTTCTTTGCTCAGTTCTTCATCCACTTCCATATCGCTGGAAGAGATCAGGTTCATGGCTACTCGTTTCCCGTCCAGTTTCATGTAAGCGGTTTTCCCGGCATCATCGGCATAGATGTACTTTTCGTTTTCAAAATCAGTCTTGTTCTTGGCAAAATAACAGGAGCATTCTTTGATTTCTTTTGGGAAAGGAAAAGTTTCTACCAATATTTTACCGGAGGAAGTTTCTGCTTTTACCGTATCCTGAACAATCGTTACAGAATCTTTTTTTGCTGAACCGGAAATGGTTTCCTTATCCTTTTTACAAGCCACCAACAGGAAAGCTGAAAAGAAAATGATTACATATTTCATCGTAATATTATTTAATTAAAATTTAATTCTGAAATTAGAATTCATCAATTTTCTTCAGAATCGTATTTACCCAGTCTGTATTATCAACTGCTATAATAATTGTTTTAAAACCAAATTTTTTTCCTTCGATTTCCACCCCTGTTGAATCATCGATATGAACATCAATACCGAATTCAGGAGGAAATTTAGAAATATTTCCTCTATTTCTGATCTTTTTCTCATGCAGTTGCTGATTAATAACAAAATCAACCGGAATACCATGAGACAAAAACATTAATTTGATTTTAAAAACATTTCTGTAAGAAGTCGTGTAAATATAAATTTTATGTTTTCGGTCTCTTAATGCCCTAAATAATTCAATTGTTCCCAATCGGATTCTTTCAGCTCTGATCATTTTAGCAAAAAAAGATCTTTTTTCTAAAGAGAATCTGCTGTTGGAAATAATCGTATCATCTAAATCAAATGATATTTTCATAGATTGAAAACTGCTGTAATATTACTGTTGATATTATCCTCTTGCTCTCTCAAGCAGCGTCATCATCAGCAATGAAAGAATGACCAAACTTTCTTCTTCATCATCAATGTCGATCAGGCGGTCGAGCTGGAATCTTCTTCCGAAGAAAGACGGCATTTTTTTCAGTTTGAAATAGGCTTTTCCATCCATCCCCGTTACGGTATACGAAGGATTCAGGAAATAGCCTGTAAACATCCCGATCACCGGGATTTCTCCTACCATATTATCGAACACTTTCACCCATCCGTTGTCTTCCTGAATTTTGAATTTCGGCTGATCGTTGGCGTCCAGAATATCGTAGCTTGCTTTCCAGATGGAACGCATCCCTTTTCTGGCCAGTCTTCCGAAGCTTCGGCCGGTAGCAATTTCGCTTAAAGAATAGGAAGCGTTAAAATCGATCCATTGGTTGGCTTTGATTCTGAAAAGTTCTTTGGATTTGCTCTCGTCATTGAAAACAATCACATCTTCTTTCAGTTTGAACATTTTCTGACGGACGTAAGCTACATAATTCCCGTTTCTGTCCGTAATGTTGAAATCGCTCGCAAGCGTGGTGATCTTAAATTTAAAATCCAGCGGATAATTTAAGTTGTTAAGCGCCATTTGGTTTATTTTTCAAGTTAATATTTAGTGGATCAAAGATAAGATTTTTAATTGAAGAAGGGAAATAGGCAATAGAAGGTTTCCTATTTTTTAAAATAGAAGATACATGGTGTTTTCTGTCAAATTATGAATTAAAACGGATGGATATCTTCTCTAAACTCTCAACAATAATCACTATTTTTGTGTTATGGATTACCCAAGTAAAGTATTGGCAAAGGCGGTGGAGGAAATCGCCGGGCTCCCCGGAATCGGAAGGAAAACAGCTTTGCGACTGGCGCTACATTTATTGAAGCAGCCCAATTCCAGGGCAGTGAGCCTCGGAACCTCCCTTATCAGCCTTGTAAACGATATAAAATACTGTAAAGAATGTCATAATTTTTCAGATTTCGATGTCTGTGAAATATGCAGCAACGATAAGCGGAATGATGAACTGATCTGCATTGTGGAAGATGTAAGGGATGTGATTGCGATTGAAAATACCGGGAAGTACACTGGAAAATACCTGATTCTGGGCGGTAAAATTTCCCCAATGGAAGGGGTAGGGCCGAACCAGCTGAATATCCCGAGCATTGAAAAAAAGCTTAATGAGGGCACAGTGAAGGAATTTATTTTTGCGCTGAGTGCTACAATGGAAGGTGATACGACCGCATATTATATTTATAAAAAATTTAAAAATTCAGGTGTGAATTTTTCCAGTATCGCAAGAGGGATCTCGGTAGGAGATGAGCTTGAATATGCCGATGAGATTTCATTGGGCAGATCGATCATGAATAGGCTTCCTTACAGCGAAGGAAATCCTTAATGTAAATTTTCAAGATGATTTCCGTTATCATTCCGTTATATAATGCTGAAAAAACCATCCTGTCTGCACTGGATTCTATAAAAGCACAGACTGTGGATAAAAAGGAATTTGAAATCATTATCGTCAACGACGGCTCTACAGACGGAAGCAAAGAGGTTGTGGAATTATTCATCAGAGAAAATCCTGATTTGAATATAAAATTTTTGGAACAGTCCAATACCGGTGTTTCAAAAGCCAGGAATTCGGGTCTGAGAATAGCTTCAGGCCAATATATTGCCCTGCTGGATTCGGATGACGAATGGCTTCCGGAAAAAACCGAAAAGCAGCTGGCATTGCTTACGGATAAAAATATATCGGTAGATTTTATCGCTACCCGCCGGAATAACAATAAAATCCTTTTGCCGTACCGCGTGAAGAATAATATAGCGGAAATTACTTTTAAAAAACTGCTCCTGCGCAATGAAGCACAGCCTTCTACGGTTATCTTTAAGCGAAAAGTGCTGGAAAATACCGGATTTTTCAACGAAGACCAGCGGTACGCTGAAGACCTGAACTACTGGATGAAGATCTCCAGGAACAACAAAATGTATATTCTCAATGAAAGCCTGCTGATTGCCGGTGGAGGAAAGAGGACATTCGGGGTTTCCGGGCTTTCGGCCGATCTTTCCGCAATGGAAAAAGGTTTTCAGCGGAACCTGAAGGAAATGTATGCCTTAAAAAATATAAATTTTATTCAATATCTTCTACTGAAGGCTTTTTATAAGACGAAATACTTACTTTTGCTGACGAGAACCTATTATTATAATTTAAAAAAATAACCTAAGGAGATTCATATGAAGTTGTCCGTCATTATCGTCAACTATAATGTCACTCAATTGCTTCGGAACTGTCTTGCGTCGTTACGCAAATACCTGCCGGAGACAGGCTGTGAAATAGTCGTGGTAGATAATGCTTCTGCAGATTCTTCCTGGCGAGAACTCATTCCCGAATTCCCGGAAGTTCTTTTTATCTCCTCCGAAACAAACGACGGTTTTGCCAAAGCCAACAATAAAGCCGTTAATGCCGCCAAAGGTGAATACATTCTGCTCCTGAATCCGGATACGGAGCTGGAGGGTTTTTATATGAATGAAATTCTGGACTTCGCTGTTTCCCAAAAAAATTTCGGATGCCTGGGCGTACGGATGCATGATGCGGAAGGCCGTTTTCTGCCGGAAAGCAAACGTTCGGTACCGGATATGTTCAATTCTTTTGAAAAGCTTTTTACCAACTTTAAAAAGAACAGTTCAAAGTCCTATTACCGCTTTGATATCGATCAGCAGGCCGTGGCAGAAGTGGAGGTGCTTACCGGAGCTTTCCTTCTTATAAAAAGAGAGGTTTACGAAGACGTAGGCGGGCTGGACGAATCGTATTTTATGTACGGGGAAGATATTGATCTTTGCTATACGGTGCTGAGAAAAGGCTTCAGGAACTTTTATTATGGCAAAGCTTCGATCCTTCATCATAAAGGTGAAAGCACCGTAAAAGATGAAGTGTATCTGGAACGCTTTTATGGAGCCATGCATATTTTCATAGATAAATATTATAAAAGGTCCAAACCCTTACAATATTCCTTTCTGAAAGCCGGGCTGAATCTGCGGCATAAAATTGAAAAGATTAAGTTGAAGTAACAGGAAGTCGGGCTGAGAGTTTTTTACCCGGATTTAAGTGACATTAAAATAAAAAAGCAACTCGATACAGAGTTGCTTTTTCTATGTAAAATAATTATTTGCTTATTTAGTCGGTGCCGGTGTCTGAATCGGAGCAGTTGTAGAAGAAGGCGCAGCTTTCTGATTAGCCGGAGCTTCTTTTTTGGCAGGAACCTGAACCGGTGTCGCAGCCGATGGCTTACCTGTAATGACAACGCTTAACAGAATAAGAACGATAATTGTTCCCCCAAGCGTCCATGTTGCTTTTTCCATAAAGTCGTTGGTTCTCTGTACCCCGAACTGTGCGGAAGATGCACCTCCGAACGTGCTGGAAAGGCCTCCTCCTTTTGGATTTTGAGCCATGACAATGATTACCAGTAAGATGCTGGCGATCATAATAAGAACCATCAATAGTATAAATATAGAATCCATTAATTTGATATCTTTTTGAATGGGCAAATTTAATCTTTTTTTGCGGAATAGCAAAGAAAGAATCATTTAAATGTTCCAAAAATAAAAAACGGCAACCAAAGCTGCCGTTTTTCTGTAAATAAGAAGGTTTTTATTTAAAATCAGAATCTTTTGCCTGATTGATCTCGTAAGACTTTACGTTCATGGTCATGTCCATTCCCATCTGGTTTACAGAGATCGTGTAAGGCATTTTTACACCTGCCACATCTTTATAATTAGAGAATAAGGTAGGGACGCTGATCTCCTGCCCCTGTGCTTTTACCGTTCTGGTTTCCCCGGTCTTCAGGCCGGTTTTAATGCTGTAGTAATAGGTTGTTTCAGGACCTTTGATTGCGTAAGAATCCTCACCACCGATTTTCTCGATGCCTGTCAGCTTATATTCAGGAGATTTGGCGAAAGTCATTTCTTCGAAAACCTCGGTATTCTTCTGTTTTTCGGCGATCTGCTCAGGAGTTACAGGAACTTTTCTGCCCATTTGCTCAGCATATCCGGTTTTCCCGTCAAAGACATCTTTAAAAACTGTCTGTCCCATAGTTGTAACCTGGGTCAACTCTTTTCCGCCCTGTGCCTTAATCGTTTTCACTTCGAGACTCTGCCCCTGCATAGACATCGCAGCGTTTATGGTATACGAAGAAATTTTGGAAACGTTCGCTTTCCCTCCGATGGCATCGATGTATTTATCGGCAACAGAAGCTACCGTTACATTGGCATCCACTTTTTTCGCAGATGGCTTTGCTACAGGATTGGCCTCCGTATCATAATATTTTACAGGATAACCTAATTTTTCCAGTCCTTCAGAAATATCGGAAGCTTTACCGGCGATGAAAATTCTGCTTTGGTTTGGCATAATCGTCGATTTTACGGCATTCGATACATCGGCAGCCGTTACTTTATCGATAGATTTGAGGTAATTGGTGTAGAAATCATCCGGAAGATCCTGGATCTTCTGGTTCAGGGCAAATCTCGCAATCGTTGCAGGCTGCTCCAGGGCAAGGATGAAAGAACCTTTAAGCTTGGCCTTTGCATTTTCAAGTTCTTCAGGCTTTACGGCAGAAATGGCGTTAAGCTCGTTCATGAATTCTTTTACCGCTTTATCCGTTACTTCGTTCCTTACGCTTGCACTTGCAGAAAACTGCGGCGAATATTTGCTGGCGCTCATGTTTGAATAAGCTCCGTAGGTAAATCCGTTTTTCTCACGAAGGTTCATGAAAAGCCTTGCTTCACCACCACCACCTAGGATATAGTTGGCAATGGTTGCCGGGAAGTAGTTGGCATCCTTCATCTTCAGCGTATTCAGATTGTTTAGGGAAACTACAGACTGTACGGCAGAAGGAACGTCTACCACATCGATCTCGGTTTTTGCAACATTGGCAGCGGGTTCTACCGGAGTCATCAGTGTGTTGGCTTTTTTCCATCCGCTGAAAGCCTTTTCAACCAAGGACTTTACTTTATCGAATTTCACATCTCCTACGATCACCAGATAAGCATTATCCGGAGCGTAATATTTTTTATAAATATTCTGTACGTCAGCCAACTGGATTCTGTTGATGGATTCAACGGTCTCAAATTCGCCTCTTGACGTGTTTTTTCCGTACATCAAAGCGTTTGAAACCCTTGAAGCAATAGCAGAAGCATTTTTTTCTTCAGATTTCAGACCCTCGATTGCTCTGGCTTTGGAATCCTGGATTTCCTCTGCTGAAAATTTAGGATTAACGATAGCATCTGCCATTAAGCCCAGTACTTCAGGGAAATATTTTGAAAGTGAGTTGGCGGAAGCTCCGTTGGAAGAGAAATTCAGGTTAGCCCCAAGATAATCCACCTTTTTATTGAAGGCATCTTTGCTCATGCTTGTGGTACCGTTTTCAAACTGTTCCGCCATGATTTCGCTTACTCCCGTTACGTTTCCTTCATAGTAAGGAGGTCTGTCCATGGTAAGGCTTGCACTTACACGCGGAAGCTTGTTGTTTTCCACCACCATTACGGTAAGGCCGTTGCTCATCTTGAAAGTCTTCGGTTTTGCAATATTGATGGCCGGTGTCGGGCCCGGCTTCGGCATGGCGTTAAGATCTATTTTCTGTGCTGAAACCATTCCTGCGAAGAAAAACGCTGCAGCTATATATGTTAATTGCTTTTTCATTTGTAAAAATTTAATTTTTAATAATCATTTTTAACTTAAAATCCAATAAGTTACTTTTTCTCAGGTACGTAGTTAATGATTACTCTTTGGTTGGAATTAAGATACTTTTTAGCAGCATTCTGAAGATCCTGTCTGGTGATCGATCTGTAAATATCGATCTCTTTATTGATTAGGTTTGTGTCTCCCATCAGTACGTGGTTCGTAGCCAATGAAGCCGCAATTCCCTGGATGCTTGAGTTGGCGTTCACAAACTGGTTCTCAAACTGGTTCTGAAGCTTCTGGTAATCTTCTTCGGAGATCAGGGTTGTCTGCAGCTTTTTTATTTCCGCATCGATGTCTGCCTGAAGAGCCGCTTTTGTAGTCTGCCCCATCGGGATTGCGAAGAAGGCAAAAATTCCATAATCCTCAAGACCCTGGTTGAAAGCCTGTACCTGAAGGGCTTTCTTATCCTGGTCCACTAATTTTTTATATAAAACGGAAGATTTACCGTTGCTTAAATAAGAAGAAAGCATGTCTAAAACATACGCATCTTTTTCCTTATTGGCCGGGGTTCTGTAGGCGAATACATAAGCAGGAAGCTGGATGTTCGGATCGGTAGCCGTAACTTCTTTTTCCTGGGTAATTGGCGTATCTTTTGCGTAGTTTTTAGGGTAAACGGTTCCCTTCGGAATACCTCCGTAATATTCCTGAATCCATTTTTTGGTCTGCTCAGGCTTGATATCTCCTGCTACCACCAGGGTTGCGTTGTTCGGAACATAGAACTTTTTGTAGAACGTCTGGAACTCTTCAAGCTTTGCAGAGTTAAGATCTTCCATAGAACCGATCGTCGGCCAGTTGTACGGGTGGTTGGTAAATAAATTTTTCTGAATGGTAGCAAAGAGCGGACCGTAAGGTCTGTTATCATAACTTAATCTCTTTTCTTCCTTTACAACCTCTCTTTGGGTATCCACCCCAATCTGGTTGATAACTGCGTGACGCATTCTTTCTGCTTCCATCCACAGGCCTAGCTGCTCGTTGTTGGATGGGAAGGTTTCATAATAATACGTTCTGTCATTTGTGGTATTGGCATTGTTTACCCCGCCGTTCGCAGCAACGATTTTCATCCAGTCGCCTCTTTTGATATTGGGAGTTCCTTCAAATAACAGATGCTCGAAAAAGTGAGCGAAGCCCGTTCTTCCTTTTACTTCATCTTTGGCACCTACGTGGTACATTACGCTTGTTGTTACTACCGGAGCAGAATTATCCTGATGAAGAATCACGTGAAGGCCGTTTGGCAGGTCATATTCTTCGAATTTAATTTGTTGTGCATTCAGGGCCATTCCGAAGAAAGCCGCTGCAGCAACAGAAAGAAGTCGCTTTTTCATAAAGTAGAAATTGTTTTGTCAATGAGTCCTAAAATTACATTAATTGTTACAAAAAAAGAATTTGTATTAAAGCATAGGAATTTAAATTAAAAAATACTTAAAAAAATAATTTGAAAATAGGATATAAAATTAAAATTCCGATTCACGGATAGTGAAACGGAATTTTTAAGCTTTTCAAATTTCTTATTAACAGGTCTGAACAATCATGTTAGGTGCTTTCCTACCTCCTAAGTCTACTGATGACTCGTAAACGCAACCCATCCCAGCTCCATTGCTCAATGGTGCACAGCTATCACAATGATGCATAGATATTACTTGACCGGATGAACAAGTCATCCCACATACATTATCGCCACCTGCTCCTGTAAATTTCCGTAATTCATTTCTTGAAAGTTTTCTTAAATTTTTCATAATAAATATTTTAATTTTGTTTTGTAAATTTATTAAAAATATATAAAATACAATTTTTTATTATATTTTTTTTTGTTAAAATATAAATTTTTGTATTTAAAAAATATTCACTATGCTGTGTTTTAATTAGTGTTTTTTAAGGAAAATGGAAAGATACTGTGTTATTTTCACTTGTTTTTAAAAAAAATGGTAAAAAATAAATTTAGAGATTCCAAAAAGTGGTATTAAATTTATTAGTAAGAATTAGAATAAAAACTAATTTTGTAAATAAGAAATCCCTTTAATAATGAAAAACATTTCACACCAGAATATTTCTCATGATTCACTGGTCACTTTATTCAGCCAGGCACCGGTGGCGATGTCTTTGCTGATGGGTGACGATTTTATCATCAGTAATGCAAATGAGCAGATGCTTGAGCTTTGGGGGAGGGATGCTTCGGTAATAGGCGAATCGATATTTAAGGCAATTCCGGAAATAAAATCACAGGGGTTTGTAGAGATTCTGAATAATGTTTATCGGAAAGGTGAGGTTTTCAACGGTAATAAATGGCCCGTATTTTTAAATAAGTATGGAAGCTATGAAGAGCATTTCTTTAATTTCATTTATTCACCGGTCTATAATGAGGAAAAAAAAGTAATAGCAATAAGCGTAGCCGCTACGGAGGTTACGGACCAGGTTATCTCGGAACGTAGGTTAATAGACAGCGAATACCGTTTTGAGGATCTTATTAAAAAATCGGATTACTGTATTGCGATTTATGAGACTGAAGATCTTTATATAGAGCTTGCCAATGAGCCGATGCTGAAGACATGGGGAAAAGATGCTTCGGTTATTGGAATGAAACTCGAAGATGCACTTCCTGAGCTGGAAGGCCAGCCGTTTATCGGTATCCTGAGAGATATTTTCAAAACAGGAAAGACTTATATGGCTACGGAAGATTCAGCAGACCTTGTGGTAGACGGTAGGCTTCAGACTTTTTATTATAACTTTTCATATAAGCCCTTAAAAAATTCTGCCGGTGAAGTATATGCGATCTATAATACGGCTGTAAATGTTACAGATCTTGTAGCCGCCAGGAAAGAAGTACAGGAAAGAGAAAAGAAATACCGCGACCTTGCTGATTCCATGCCGCAGTTTGTCTGGACCAGTGACAGGCATGGCAGGATCAATTACATGAATGACAATTGGTATAAACACATGGGATTCGATAAAAATGAAGATCCCAACGAAGCGCTCAGAAAAATTATCAGACCTGACATTTACCCTAAAATTTCAAAGATCTGGGAAGAAAGTGTAAGAACGGGTAAATCTTTCGAGGTAGAATATGAATTTGCAGATCCTGAAAATTCAGAGGTTTACCGATGGTTTTTGGGAAGGGCAATACCCAATTTTGATCAGAACGGAGAAATCAGTGAGTGGATCGGAACCTTTACGGATATTGATGATTTTAAACAGCTGCAGACACAGAAGGATAATTTTCTGGGAATTGCCAGCCACGAACTGAAAACACCGCTTACGAGCCTTAAACTATATACTCAGTTCATTGAGACAAACCTCAGCAAGCAGGGTGATCTTAAAAATGCTGAGGTAGCCAAAAGAATGAACAGCCAGATCGATAAACTGACGGAGCTTGTGAATGATTTACTGGATGTTACCAAAATCCAGAATGGAAAGATTCAGCTCAATGAATCAGAATTCGATTTTGACCAGCTTGCAGAAGATGTAATTGTAGAGCAGCAGATGACAGCAAGGCACAAAATTATTTTCCATAACAATGAAATCGGAAACGTAACGGCAGACCGGCACCGGATCTCACAGGTGATGAGCAATCTCATCAGCAATGCCATCAAATATTCTCCTGATGCTGATGAAATTATTGTATCTACTGAAATAAGCGGTAATATGGTAAAATTCAGTGTAAAAGATTTCGGAATTGGCATACCGGAAGATAAGCGGCAGAAAGTTTTTGAGCAGTATTACCGGGTAAGCGGTACCAAGGAACATACGTTTCCGGGCTTAGGCTTAGGACTTTACATCTCATCGGAAATTATTAAAAGGACGGGTGGCAAAATATATGTTCACTCAATTGAAGGAAAGGGGTCTGATTTTTGCTTCGAGATACCTAAAATTAAAATATAAAACATGTCTACTTCTACCCAAATTTTAGTCTTGGATGACAGTCCTGCAATTGTTGATTCTATTGAAATGATGATGGAACTCGAAGGATTAAGCGTTGCCAAGTTCTATAAAGGATCAGATATGCTCAATGCCTTGATTTCACAACCCAAACCTGACGTTATCCTCATGGACATGTGGCTTTCCGGTGAAGATGGACGCGATATTTGCCGCACCATAAGAGCTGATGAAAATCTTCGTGATATTCCTGTACTTATCATGTCTGCCAGCCGCGGGCTGGAACAGTCTGCCCTGGATGCCGGTGCCAACGATTTTATTGCGAAACCTTTTGATATGGGCGATATGATTACTCGCGTAAGAACCTATATCAAGGAAAATTAAACCATTTACATTTATCATTTTCATAAATTACAGTAAACCTTCAGGATTCCTAAAATTCTGAAGGTTTATTATATGTTATGTAATTAAATCCGGAGATCAATACTGACTAGCGTATAGATGTTTACGAATCAGAATTTGAATTCTCCTTTTAATACACTAATTTTGTATTCCTAATTTTTTGCAGTATGGAGGATTATTTGAAAGGACTGAATGAATCACAATTTGATGCCGTTACCACGCTTGAAGGACCTTTGATGGTGCTTGCAGGAGCAGGCTCCGGGAAGACACGTGTTCTTACCATGCGGATCGCCCATCTTATTACCAATGGAGTAGACCCCTTCAATATCCTGGCCCTTACTTTTACCAATAAAGCAGCAAAAGAAATGAAGGATCGTATTGCAAAAGTTGTGGGACAAAGCAATGCGAAAAGCTTATGGATGGGAACTTTTCACTCCGTTTTTGCGAGAATTCTCAGAAGCGAGGCGCATTATCTGGGCTATCCCTCCAACTTTACGATTTACGATCAGCAGGATGCCCTCAATGTCATCAAGAAAGTCCTGAAGGACATGAACATCGATGCGGATTTATACAAACCCAAAAAAGTCCAGGCAAGAATCTCCACCTACAAAAATAATCTGATTACGGTAAAAGCCTACTTCAACAATCCGGAATTGCTCGAAGCGGATGAGAAAGCCAATATGAAATTCATCGGGCAAATCTATCAGCGGTACGTGGAACAGTGCTTCAAAAACGGATCGATGGACTTCGATGATTTGCTGCTTAAAACCAATGAGCTGCTGACCCGGTTTCCGGAGGTGCTGGCAAAATATCAGGACCGTTTCCGGTATATCCTTGTGGATGAGTACCAGGATACCAACCATTCCCAGTATCTGATCGTTAAAGCACTGGCTTCAAAATTTGAAAACATCTGCGTGGTAGGTGACGATGCCCAGTCGATTTATTCGTTTCGTGGAGCGAACATCTACAACATCTTAAACTTTAAAAAAGATTATCCTGATGCCATCACCGTGGCCTTAGAGCAGAACTACCGTTCTACCCAGAATATCGTGAATGCGGCTAATGTCGTAATTGCCAAAAACCTTCAGCAGTTTAAGAAAAATGTTTTCAGCGAAAATGAAGAAGGGGAAAAGATCAAGGTGTACCGGTCTCTTTCCGATGCGGATGAAGCCAATTTCGTAGCCGGAAACATCTGGGAAACCCGGAACCGGGAGCAACGTAAATACAGCGACTTTGCTATTTTATACAGAACCAACTCCCAGACGCGTGCTTTTGAAGATGCGCTGAGACGTAAGAATATTCCGTATAAAGTGTTTGGAGGATTGTCCTTTTATCAGAGAAAAGAAGTAAAGGATTTGATTGCCTATCTAAGGCTTCTTGTGAATGAAAACGATTCCGAGGCACTGATGCGGATCATCAATTATCCGGTGAGGGGAATCGGCGAAACTACCCAGAATAAACTGGTCGTTTTCGCAGATGCACAGAACGTTTCCGTATCGAAAGTACTGGATAATCTGCCAATGTATGCGCCGCAGTTGGGCGTAAATAACGGCGTTTTAAACAAGCTCAATGATTTCTGGTCGATGATCAAAGCCTTCCAGGTATTGCTGAAAACCGAAACCGCATATAATGTAGCGATGGAAGTGGCCAAACGGAGCGGACTGATCAAATTCCTGAAGGACGACCAAACGCCGGAAGGAATTTCGAGAGTGGAAAACGTTCAGGAATTGATGAATTCAATGCAGGGATTCATCGAAGAACAGATGCAGCTGGAAGACGGCGATCCGAGTTTGCCGAATTTCCTGGAAAATATTGCGCTTTCTGCCGATACGCAGGATAAGAATAACGATGAAGATATGGTTTCCCTGATGACCATTCACCTTTCAAAAGGACTCGAATTTCCGGTTGTCCATCTGGTAGGTTTGGAAGAAAACCTTTTCCCGAGCTTCATGAGTTCGGCAACCCGTGAAGACCTGGAAGAAGAGAGGCGTTTGTTTTATGTGGCCTTAACAAGGGCCGAAAAGCAGGCCTTTTTCTCTTATGCGGTGTCCCGTTTCCAATGGGGGAAAATTACTGATGCGGAGCCGTCAAGGTTTTTAAGTGAAATCGATGACGAATACATTGAATTTGTAAATCCGGCGATCGAAAAACGGTTTATCAATAATGCTGGAGTCAAATCCAATATCTTCGACGAACATCCTTCGGAAATGAGGAGTTTCAAAAAAGTAGAAAAGAAAACGATTGAAAGATCAGACAGTTCAAAGCCTGTCGCGGAGCCCCGCAAGCTCAAACCTGTCAGCACAGCCAAGATCATCAACCCGAGCGGTGCTTCTTCCCAGGATATTGAAGTGGGCGATAAGGTAAGACATGACCGTTTCGGAGTCGGGGAGGTAACCTTCCTGGACGGAACCGATCCGCAGAACATCAAAGCTAAAGTTGTCTTCCAGCACGAGGGCGAGAAGAACCTGATTTTAAAATACGCTAAACTGACGAAGATTTAAATTCCCACGATGCTGATTTTCAATAGTAGTACTGTAGTCAGATAAGATGCAATCATCTGTGAAAATTGGTGTAAGCTGTGAGAAATTTTTTCCACCACAAAAGTCACAAAAGACTATTATGCTGCATAAAAAGTTAAATGCTTAAAATTAGAAAAGCTCATAAAAGTTTTTAAAAATCTTTGATTTTTAATCTCATGTGTTCTAAAATATACGCAAACCGGAAAAATCTCTTTGCATGATGTGTCAAAAAAGCGCAATCATCTGTGGAAATCCGTGCAAATCTGCGGTTAAATTTAAAAGACCTCAATCCAGTAATCAACGGCAAAAAGCTCCACTTCTCTGGAGGGAAAGGAATTTTTTGACTGGGTGGTTTAGAACATTCCTTCACAGAAGCTCCATTATCCGATTTGTTTGTCTTCCCGTAGGAATCCAAGCGCGAATCTTTTTTAAAAGTTTTCTGATACTATGTAGAGATTCCTGAAGAATAACAAACTGACGGTTGAAATGTTTTAGATAAACGCAGTCATCTGTGAAAATTGGTGTAAGCTATGAGAAATTTTTTCCACCACAAAAGTCACAAAAGACTATTATGCTGCATAAAAAGTTAAATGCTTAAAATTAGAAAAGCTCATAAAAGTTTTTAAAAATCTTTGATTTTAAATCTCATGTGTTCTAAAAATATTTTCAAGCTATTCAAACTTTCTCTGTGACTTATGTGTTAAAAATAAACACAATCATCTGTGAAAATCTGCATCATCTGCGGGGAAATACAGATTTCGTATCTTAGCCATAAAAGTTTTACAATGAAAAGGATTCTCTTATTTTTAGTCTTTGCCTTATGTTCGGTACCTTTATTTTCCCAGGAATACAATACCATACAGAATATTCATTATTACGATGATAAAACAGACAAGTCTGATGCTTACATTAATGAAAGATGCGTGCTGGATGTGTATATTCCCAAAAACATAAAGAATTTCCCTACCGTGATCTGGTTTCACGGAGGCGGCTTAACAGGCGGACAGAAAGAAATTCCCGAAGCTTTAAAAAATAAAGGAATCGCTGTAATCGGAGTAAATTACAGGCTTTCTCCCAAAGTAAACGCCCCGAAATATATTGAAGATGCCGCTGCTGCCACAGCCTGGGTTTTTAAAAACATTAAGAATTACGGCGGAAGGAAAGATCTGATTTTCATTTCAGGACATTCGGCCGGTGGATACCTGGCGATTATGGTAGGGTTAAATAAAATGTATTTGAATAAATATGGGATCGATGCCAACAATTTCGCGGGAATTATTCCTTTCAGTGGACAGATGATTTCGCACTTCACCATCCGGAAAGAAAAAGGAATCGACGAATTGGATGCCAGGATCGACGAGTATGCACCGCTTCATTTCATCAGGGCAGACGCGTCGCCATTGCTGCTGATTACCGGCGACCGGGAAAAAGAACTCTTGGGAAGATATGAGGAAAATGCGTACATGGCAAGAATGATGAAGTTAAAAGGACATAAGGAAACAACTTTGTATGAGCTTCAGGGTTTCGACCACGGCGGAATGGCGCAACCTGCATTTCCGCTGTTAATCAACGAAATCAGAAGGGTAGAGAAACTGAAGAAATAAAATTTCCATAAAAAATTAAACATTAGCTTTGCAGAATTTATTTTGCAAAGTTTTTTTATTCTTTGAAATGTGAATTAAATTATATTCGGTATGGGAATTTTCTACAACAATGCGGTTTGCGATATTTATATAGGGAAAAGTGCAGGGGCCAAGATGATGCAGGACATCAGGAATGCTCAGAAAAATGTAAAGATCGTTTCGCCCTATCTTTCGCCTTTCCTCATCAAGGAACTGATTCATCTTCATTCCAGAGGAATTAAGATCAGGCTCATTACCAGTGATGAAATCGAGGATTTTTATGGATATGACAAAAATATTCATAAACTCATCATCCAGCACAGGCACGTTGATGAAAAAGCAAAGCAGACGAGAGATAATCTTCTCAGCTTATCAGGAACTTTGCTTTTTGCTATGATCGGATTAAGCGTTGTCCTGCTACCTTTGATATACCTGTTAAGCAATTTCAAACTTGCATATGGCTTTGTTCTGGTTGTACTGATGTTTTTCTTAAGAGATTCGATCGTAAAAAAAATTAAAAAAACGAAAGTTTATCATTACACCTACAAACAGTTGTTCCCGTTTAAGGTTTTTGTTTCTCCGAACAGAGGAAATGCTGCCCATAAAACTTTTATTCACAGTAAGATTTACATCATTGATGACGAGATTGCCTATCTGGGTTCCCTTAACTTTACCGGAAGCGGAGTGAAAGACAATCATGAGACCCGAATCAGAACCACGGATTCGAATGCGGTAGCCAGGATCATCGAAGAAGTAAAAGAAGTTTTTTATCATTCCAACCTGCCTGAAAGGGATATCCAGTTCTGGGGCAGTCAGCTGTACGACGAACCGGATAATTAAAGTGAATGGTCAATTTGCTTCGCAGTCAATGGTGAATTTTGAATAGTCATTAATTGACAAGCGTAGCGAATTGACTACTCACAATTGACTTTCTACAGTTGTTCATGGTCAGTTTTGCTTCGCAGGTGAAAGGTGAATTTTGAATAGTCATTAATTGATAAGCCTAGCGAATTGACTACTCACAATTGACTTTCTACAGTTGTTCATGGTCAGTTTTGCTTCGCAAGTGAATGGTGAATTGCAGACATACATGAATTGACAAGCGCAGCGGATTGACTAATCACAATTGACTTTCTATAGTTGTCAATGGTCAATTTTTCTTCGCAAGTGAATGGTGAATTGCAGACATACATGAATTGACAAGCGCAGCGAATTCACCATTGACCATTCACCTATTAGCGCTCCACCAATTCCTTCACCTGTTCTCCGTAAAAATCCGTTTCCGTTTTATCGGTTTTCAGCAGTTGATACCATTTCCGGAATGCTCCGATAAAGACAACCAGCATTAAAACCATCGCCACGACGGCTAAAGTCGCCAGAAGATATTGTCCTTTGGGAATATAAATACTTGTCACCTGGATATATCCGGCCCAGAAGGTAATCACCGCCATAAAAACGCCCGGAATAGCTGAGCATAAAGCATATTTCCCGCGGTTTAAACGGATGAGCATGGTGGTACAGACAATCAGTCCGCAGGCAGCTAAAAGCTGGTTGCTGATTCCGAACAGCGGCCAGATACTGCTTACGTTTCCGGTAAAGACCAGATAGCCCCATGCAAACGTGAAAACCAGGCTGCTGATGATAATTCCCGGCATCCAGTTTTTATCGTTGAACTTCGGAATAACGGAACCCAGCATTTCCTGCAGAAAAAATCTTCCTACCCTTGTCCCTGCATCAATAGCTGTAAGAATAAACACGGCCTCGAACATGATGGCGAAATTATACCAGTATGCCATCAGTTGGTCCATGTAAGGGATCTTATTGAAAATATGGGCCATGCCAACCGCCAGGGAGACCGCACCTCCGGTTCTTCCGTGAAGATCAAGGCCTATTTTCTGTGAGAAATAATCAATATCAACGCCATGCAGAGCAGGATGGGCAGCGAGGAATGCGTCATAAGATTCTTTCGGAGTATTTATAGCGAAATAATCTCCGGGCATTAAAGTACATGCTGCAATTAAAGCCATTAATGCGACAAAACCTTCTACCAGCATCGCCCCGTATCCTACAAAAAGGATTTCTCTTTCTTTATTCAGCATTTTCGGAGTGGTTCCGGTGGCAATGACTGCGTGGAATCCTGAAATTGCCCCGCAGGCAATTACGATAAAGATGAATGGTAATACAGGACCACCGATTACCGGGCCTCCGCCATTTATAAATTGAGTAAGAGCCGGCATCTGTACGGTGGGATGGATAACGATCACCCCAATGGCCAGCATAATGATGGTTCCGATTTTCAGGTAGGTGGAAAGGTAATCTCTTGGAACAAGCAGCAGCCAAACCGGTAATACCGAAGCAAGAAATCCGTACAGCGGAATTGCAATGGAAATTGTTGTGATATCCCATGAAAAAAGGCTGTTCATAGTTTCATTCTGCATCAGGTTATGTCCGCCGATAATCCCTGCAATCAGAAGTACACCTCCTAAAATACTGGCAAATGTTACCGAGTTTTTTCTGTATCGCATGATCAGTCCCATGATAATCGCAATCGGCATGGTGATAATGACCGTAAAAAGCGACCAGGAAGCTTCATGCATCGCGTTGATGCAGGCTAAAGACAGCCCGGCAAGCGTAAGAATCAGGATGAACAGAATGGCAAATCCTGCTACCGTTCCCGTTGTTTTACCGATCTCTTTGGAAGCAATGGTGGCTAAACTCTGGCCTTTATGACGTACGGAAGCAAACAGCACGACCATATCATGAACCCCGCCTCCCAGTACACAGCCGATCAGGATCCATAAAGCGCCGGGCAGATAGCCGAACTGTGCTGCAAGAACCGGTCCTACCAAAGGGCCTGCTGCAGCAATAGCAGCGAAATGATGCCCGAACAAAACATTTTTATTCGTCGCTACATAATCTTTGCCGTCTGCAAATTCTAAGGCTGGTGTGGTATTTTGGTTGTTCAGCTTCAGCACTTTATTGGCCATGAAAATTCCGTAAAAACGATAAGCAATAGCAAAAATCAATACCGAGACGAAAACGATGGTTAGGGCGTTGATGTTATTTAATGAATCCATACCGTACAGTTTTTTTATAAGTAAATAATTAAATTTTTGAGTGATTTTGTTTTGAATACTATAAACAATTGCCAAGTTAATTATTTTAAACACATAAAATGACAGTATGTATATTAATTTAGCAAATTGATAGATTGTTCAGGTATAGTTGATTGATATTTATGGTGCTACGAATCGATAGATATATCAATTTAGTTGATAACAGCATTTATTTTCTGCCAAAGCACATCATCGAAATCAGAAAGTGCGGGATTTGCATCGTCCGCAGCATCACCCATTCTGATGATTACGATTTTTTTTCCGGGAACCACGTAAATTTTCTGGTCATTTTTTCCTAACGCACAGAACATATCATCCGGTGCGCTCGGAATGAGCTTTCCGCTGAATTGATACTGGCTTTGCGGGAGGTGATAACTGGATTTTCCATTGAGCCACCATAAATATCCGTAAGCCAGGTTGATACTCTGAGAAGTATTAACAGAATTTTGGAAATAGGTGGAATTGACGATCTGAGTACCATTCCAGTTGCCGTTATTCAGGGCCATCAGGCCAAATCGTGCCATGCTTCTCGTCGTACTCCAGTAGACGCTGTTGTCGCCGCTTTGGATCCAGCTTCCGGTCATTCCGATCTTATCCCGCAGTTTTGCATTGAAATACTGAGGCCAGGTCTGGCCGGTCGCTGCAGCAACAACATCCTGGAGCTTAACATAGACGTTATGATAGGCCCAGCGTGTTCCGGCATCGGCTTTATACTTTAGATTGGCCGGGCTCACATCATCACCCAGGCTGTCGTCCAGCCCAGAGGTCATTGTTAAAAGATTCCGGCAGGTAATCAGGTTTTCTTTGGCTAACGGTTCGCTGGTCCATCCGGTTCCGATATATGCGGAAACTTTATTGTTGATATTCAGAAATCCTTCCTGCTCGGCAATGCCCGTTACCGCCGAGGTTAAAGTTTTTCCGGCACTCGCCCAATACCATGGCGTTGAAGCCGTATGTCCCGAGAAGTAATTCTCCATGACGATTCGTCCGTTCTGAATGACCATGAAGCTCTTGGAATGCTTGGTCTCAAGATAATTCAGCAGATCCTGGACTTTATCCTGATGCCATCCCAGAGAAGAAAATGATTTTGTTTCCCAGGTATCGCTGTTCAATGGCGGGAAGTACATGGCTTCCGAAGAGGTTGGGATTTCAGTGGTTGCAGGATTTTCATCTGCGCTTCCGCCACTACACCCACAGCCGATTATGCAAAGCGCAAAAACAGAAAGTAGATTTTTTATATTCATAGGAAATTAGGTTGAATTTTGTTTTTTAGATGATCAAAAGACCATTTGGTTAAAACAAAATGTTAAATCCAACCTAACTTTAGAATTAAATCGAAAAACAGGTTTTACTTTTTATGGGTAACGATAAATTGTATCATTTCATCGGTGAGCTGATCCATATAAGCTTTATCTGTTTTTCCGAAACCGTGAATGCCATCCTTCACCACAACCAGGGTCGCTTCGATATTTTGTTTTTTCAGCTTTCTGACCAGTTTTTTAGAGTGTTTCAAAGGGGCCACTTTATCCTTATCGCCGTGAAGAATGAAAGTGGGGATTCCGCCTTCCGTATCATTGATGGGCGAAACGGTTTCCAGATAGTCGATGGCTTTTCTCTTTTCGTCATTGATATCATAGCCTGAGATTCCGTAAACCAGTTTTTGTCTGATTTCAACAATCGGCTTGAAAAATAAACCTACAATAGAAACGGGAACTTTGCCTAATCTAGTGTGTAAAAGCTTATTCAGATCCGTAGGCCCGTAATTGTCTACTACATAATTTACCTTTGAAGAATAAGAAGAAAGTTCAGGGCTACCCGGATATTCATTATCAGGAGTATAAGCTGCTAACAGCGAGAGGTGGGCTCCTGACGAGGCTCCGAAAAAACCGATATTATCAGGATCGAAATTAAACTGCTCCGCATTTTTCCGTACCCATCTCACGGCATCTTTCGTATCTTCAATAGGGATAGGGAAATGTACCGTTTCACTGACCAGGGTATAATCGATGCTGATGACGGCATAATTCTTTTCTACAAGTTTTAAAATAAAGTTCTCTATATAATTACCGGCCCTTACCACCTGATCACCTTTGGCCCAGGCACCGCCATGGACATAAATAACCACCGGAAGTTTACCGGTTGCCGGGTTTTTCGGACGGTAGAGATCCAGGGAAACCGGTTTTCCCAAGGAATTGTTTTTATAAACGATATTTTGGGTCAATGCGGTTCTTTCCGGAAGGATGGTGCTGGCAGGAAACTTCTGTTCAGGCAGTTCCTGAGAAAATCCTGATGTAAAGGAAGCTAAAAGGAAAATAAAAAACAGGTTTAAAGAAAACCTGTATAGTATGCTTTGTTGAAATTGTTTCATAAATACTGTGCGGAGAACGTCTGATTTTTCTCCGCAAAAAAGGGTATCAAAAGTCTTACCAATTATTACCTCTCAACTCTGGCCATTGTTTTTTTCCGTTTATAAAACCAGTTCCTGAAATAACTTTTCAAATGTTTTTTCAAGATCTTTAGATTTTCCGGGATGTGGTCTTGAAGTCTGTACGGAAGCACTTCGTACGGCTGTGAGCCACCGGAACCGGTCTGGGATATCAAGTAGGGCAATTGGTCCTCCGTCTTTTTTTCCTTCGGCAATTTTTTTGAAGCTTTCCAGATTTTGTCGAACATCTTCATAATCGAGTTTGCTCCTCATCAGCCGGAACTTATCGCGACAAAGATAAAACTCCACTTTAATGAACTTCTCTTTTTTTGAAAACATTACCAGTCCGATGTTGAAGAACTCTTCTCTCTCAACCTTCGGAACCAGACGAATCACTGCGTATTCGTAAATTTTATCCTCTTGCATTTTTGGCTTCGTTTAAAAAAATTTCAGAATGTTCAAGTCTTGTCTTCAGGAAATTGAAGTAGATGTCACGGATTTCGTCCGGGCTTTCTTCGGCATCTTCCCAATGCAGCCAATCCTGTGGAATCAGGTCTGTGATTTGCCTGAAAACGCCTTCATTCAACACTTTTTTTGCGAATGTATCGGCTTCGTCCAGCATGGTAGCCTGAGGAAGCAGAACGTGATCTTTTACATACTTAAACGGCGTTTTTGCTGCCGTATCGAAATTCTGCCATGAATGATGGAAATAGAAAGAAGCCCCATTATCGATGATCCATAATTCTTTATGCCACATTAGCATATTGGTATTTTTAAAAGTACGGTCGATATTGGTAATAAAGGCATCCAGCCAGACAATTTTAGAAGCCAGAAGTGGATCGATACGAATGCCCGGATCATAGGTAATGGATTCGGAAAGGTAGTGTAATCCCAGATTCAGCCCTTCCGAATTCTTCAGTAGGTCCTGGATTTCCTCATCGGCTTCCGTTCTCCCGAAATCTACGTCAAGGTTCACAAAAACCAGCTCCGGAATTTTCAATCCCAGTGCTTCGGTAATTTTCCCCCCGAGCAGTTCGGAGATGAGCATCTTGACCCCATGGCCCGCACCACGGAATTTCAATACATATTTAAAATCATCATCAGCTTCTGCCAGCGCAGGAAGCGACCCTCCCTCACGAAGCGGCAGGATATAACGCATTACGGTTACCGTTCTTAAATCCAGCATACGGCAAAAATAAGGTTTTCCTTTGTGTTTATTTCTATTTTTAATATTTTTAAATGAAAATCATCCTCCCGTTAAAAGGTAGGACTGTCACCTGAAGAATGGGGGGAGATTTTGATTTAACAGGAATAAATTCTTTATTATTTGTTCTGTACAAAAAGGGAGTAATAGAAAATTAAGCAAGCAAAATAGATATGGAAATCACAAAAAAACAGAATATCATCATTCCGAATCCCGAAACAAAAGACTTTCTAGCGGATGCTTTTTATCCGGAAGGCGGTGAAAAATTACCGCTGGTTATCTTTGTGCACGGCTATAAAGGTTACAAAGACTGGGGTGCATGGAACCTGATGGCGGAGAAATTTGTCAAGGCCGGATTTTTCTTTGTTAAATTTAATTTTTCACATAACGGAACGACGGTCGACAACCCGTTTAACTTTGGTGATCTCGAAGCTTTCGGGAATAACAATTACTCCAGAGAGCTTTCCGATTTAGGTGTGGTCATCGATTATTTTGCTGCGGATCCTGCAGTAGACAAAGACAAGATTATCCTGATCGGTCACAGCAGGGGAGGAGCAATTTCCATTATTAAAACCTATGAAGACGAAAGGATCCACGGGCTGATAACATTGGCAAGTGTGGATACCTTAGACCGTTTCCCGAAGAATGAAGCCTTTGAAAACTGGAAAAGAGCAGGGGTTTATTATGTAATGAACGGGAGAACGAAGCAGGAAATGCCGCATTATTACCAGTTTTACGAAGATTATGAAAAGGATATGCACCGATTTGATGTAGAGCGGGCCACGGAAATGGCAAAAGCCTATTTTTTAATTATCCACGGTACAAATGATGAAAGTGTAAATGTAAAGAATGCCGAGCATCTTCATCTGCTGCATCCGAATTCTGAATTGTTTTTAATTGAAAATGCCAATCACACTTTCGGCGCAAAAGAGCCCTGGGAAAAAAACGAGCTTCCGAAAGACCTGAATACTGTAGTGGAAAAATGTATTGCATTTATAAATGATAAATTAGAGCTTGTGTAATGTGTTGAATTTTAGAGCGGTATTTGGATTTTATAGTTTTTTTCATATATTAGTGACAGAAACAATATCAAAATTACGACTATGAAAAATCTAAAAAAACTAAGCAGAGAAGCTAAAAAAAGTATTGTTGGACAAGGAGCTACATGTCCTCCAAGCGGATGTTACAGGTTTTATTTGAGCGACGGGCAGGGAAGCTGCATCGTGCCGCCTTGTAATTCAGATTATGGGACGGAAGTCGGTGGACAATGTTGCTTTTAAAAAAGAAAAATCAGCGGCTGTTCGGAAGAACAGCCTTTTAATTTATTCATATTGCAAAATAGTTCACTGATGATTCATTGTTTATTAGACCTCTTAAATTCTAAAGTGCCCCAAAAGAAATTTTATAAGATATAAAAAATTTTATGATTAGGCATGATAATTTTTCATACCTTAGTGAAAATTAATCTGCTAAATCATACGTTATGAAAAACTTAAGTTTAAAAAACGCCCAAAAATTAAGCAGGGCATCTCAGAAAAATGTTCTGGGAATGGGACCGATATCACCTTCCTGTGCTCCGGCCGGATGTTATGATCAATCTATTAATAACAGCAATGACCGATGCTTTATCCTTTCCTGTCCTTCGGTATATGGTTATATGCAAACCGTTAACGGAACCCGTAAGTGCTGTTTCTTTTAGATAGCAAATATTTTTTGAGCTTTTAAAGTAAATAATAAAGGAGTGAAAATTTTCACTCCTTTTGCTTTTTATAGTTTCCACTATTTGATTAATATTTTCCAGGCCTCGTCAATCTTGCTTTCCAACAATAATTGCTGAGCGTCACGATGGATATTTTCATTGGAATGGTAGTTGCCTTCAGGTAATACTTCCACATTGGCCAGCATGCCGAGGTCATTTCCGGTAAAAATGCGGCTGTACCTGATTTCTTCCGGAAGAAGATCAAAGCCGATGCCTTTGGTGACCAATGGTTTCGGAACTTCGAAAAGATTGTTTTCGTTGTTTCGGGAATACCAGTTGCTGCCCAACCGGGCAACCATATCCAGCTTTGCCTGATCCAGGTTTCCGTTTTCATCCAGGTACTCTTCCCGGATATGGATTTTCTGTACCTCGCAGATTACCAGGTTTCCGGCACCGCCCTGACCGCCCAGGGATTTTACTTCCAGTACTTTGCATTCAAAATTGACCGGGCATTCTTCGATCAGCTTTGGCCGTACCAGATCGGCATTTTTCATAGTGAGACCGGATTTGATGAATTCGTTTACGCCGTCGCCGTATTCCGTGGAAGCCAGCGAAATCTGCTGTACGATAGGAAAATTTACGGTTCCGATCACCACTTCCGGAACTTCCAGCACATTCTCAAGGGTGTGTTTGGTGGTATTGTCCCGCACCCTCCTGGATGGGGAAAAAATCAGTACCGGCGGCACTGTACTGAACATATTGAAAAAGCTGAACGGCGATAAATTGCTGTTTCCGTCTTTATCAACCGTTGAGGCCAGCGCAATCGGCCGCGGCGATATAGCGGTCTGCATCACCGTCTGCAGTTGCAGGGAGGTGATTTCTGATGGAATGAGTGTTTTCATATTGTCTTAAACCACAAAAGTCACAAAAGTTTTTTAAAGTGAATAAGTTTATTATTTTAAAGATCAAAAAAGCATATCGTAATATTTATTTACAAAAGTTTCCTGACCTTGGTGATATAAATTTTTCACGTTAAAATTTACCAATATTCCTTTTGGTTTTTTCATTAAATTAATATAATTCAAAATCTGGGCACGGTGAATTTCGTTCAGGTCCGATACCGCTTTTATTTCAATAACAATTAAATCTTCCACTAAAAAATCACAAAAAAAATCGCACGCAATTTCTTTTCCTTTATAGATCACAGGAACTTCGAATTCAGATGTAAAACTCATATTCCGTAGCATGAATTCTTCCTCAAGGCATTTGTGATATACGCTTTCTAAGAGACCTGCACCCAAAATTTTATGTACTTCTATACAGGCACTGTTAATCTTATAGGTCAGGTCAGTAAGATATGACTGCGTAATCATAGAATTTATAATTACTATTGATTTTTAGTAATATAATATTTCTGAACTAAAAGTCACAAAAGATGATAAGATCAGGCTATAAAGAATATTCTATATCCAAAGAAAATCAAAGATTTTCAATAACTTTTGAGAACTATTATGCTATAATTATTTTCTTCATTATCCAATACAAATCTTTTGTGACTTTTGTGGTTCAAATTTATTTGGTTGGGATGACTTTACCGGAAACTTCACCGAAGCCCACTCTTACCCCGTCTTTTTCAGCCCAGGCTTTCATGGTTACCGTATCGTTGTCATTGATGAACTTTCTTTCTTCACCGTTACTTAGCTTGATCGGGTTCTGGCCTCTCCACGTAAGCTCAAGCATGGAACCGAACGATTTCGGATCGCTTCCGGAGATGGTTCCGCTGGCGTACATATCACCCACTTCTACGTTACAGCCATTTACGGTGTGGTGAGCGAGTTGCTGGGTCATGTTCCAGTACATATGCTTGTAGTTGCTTTCGGAGATCAGATTTTGCTCTCCGTTTTCAGGCTGGATATAAACTTCAAGATTGATATCATAATTCTTATCGCCTTCAAATTTCAGGTAGTCCAAAACTTCAGGATCCTGCGTGGGAGAAGCGGTTCTGAATGGTTCCAAAGCTTCCAGTGTAACCACCCAAGGAGAAACGGACGAACCGAAATTTTTAGCAAGGAATGGTCCGAGCGGAACGTATTCCCAGGATTGGATGTCTCTCGCAGACCAGTCGTTGAAAACCACCATTCCGAAAATGGCATCTTCCGCGTCTTTCGTGGGGATGCTTTCGCCCATTTCGGTATTTTTATTAATGATAAAAGCCATTTCCAGCTCGAAATCCAGCTGCTTGCACGGCCCGAAAACAGGCTGGTCGGCATCGGCAGGTTTCATCTGACCTTTCGGACGGTTGATCTCCGTTCCGGAAACTACAATGGAAGAAGCTCTTCCGTGATATCCTACAGGAAGATGTTTCCAGTTCGGCAATAAAGCATTAGCCGGATCCCTGAACATTTTCCCGACGTTGGTGGCATGTTCGATGCTGCTGTAAAAATCCGTGTAGTTCGGAATGTGTACCGGCATCATCATTTTCACCTGATCCAGGTCGTAGAATGCTTCTTCAATGGTCTTTTCATCTTTTGAAAGGGTAGAGCCTTCCTGCAGCAGTTCCTGGATTTTCAGGCGGACCGCATTGGTAATAGGCTTACCGAGTTCGATAAACTCGTTCAGCGTGTACGCTTCAAATACGTTGTCTATCAGACCTTCGATTTCTTCGAAATACCCAAAGTCATACAGCGTTGCCAGATCGATGATCTGATCGCCGATTCTCGTGCAGCAGCTAATGTATTCTTTATTGAAAACCGCTACGCCGAACGGGATATTATGAATGGAAAAATCTGAATCTGATGAATATTCTACAAATGATTTCATAAGTTTAGCATTTAGGTGGATTAATGAAAATCCGTTAGATTTTGGGTTTTAAAATATTTTTCGGTTAGAATGATCAATGAATGTGCCTCAGGCCTTCATTATTGATATTTAAAATATTTATTTTTTGGATTTAACCTTTCTTTTAGCTTCCGAAAAGGATGCTTCATCAATCCAGCGGTCTTTGTTATTGATGTCGATGAGATAAAGAATATTATCCTGTTTTGTCAGCAACAGGGTTTTAGCGACAGGAACCGGAACCTTCTTGTTTTCCAGCATATCGGCACGCAGGGAAATGATATTTCTTTTGCTTCTTACCACATCTCCCGAAAAGACGTTGGAACTGCTTTGCCCGGTTGCCTTGTCATCAAAAACTTCCACGTAGGTTGCTTTATTTCCTTTAATGACGATAAAATCCCGCTCGGTATGATCGGCTTCATCTTTAATGAAGACAAACTTTTTATTATCAATGTTTACCGATTCCAGGTTTTGGTTAACGCCTTTTCTTTCTTCAAGTTTGGTAAGAATGCTGTTTATCGATCCGTATTGTGCTTTTGCTGCAAAAGCGGTTCCTAACATAAGCATTCCGATTAAAATTTTTTTCATATTGCTGTGTTTGTATAAAAAAGTTTTGCCAGGACTGCTCATCCTGACAAAACTTCCTATTGTTATTAAAATTACAGATTTCCTCTTTTTTCCTGCTCCCTTTCCAATGCTTCAAATAAAGCTTTGAAGTTTCCTGCACCGAAACTCTGTGCACCATGTCGCTCGATTATTTCAAAGAATAGAGTAGGGCGGTCTTCTACCGGCTTGGTAAAGATCTGCAACAGGTATCCTTCTTCATCATGATCGATCAGGATTCCAAGGTCCTGCAGTTTTTTTAGATCTTCGTCAATATGTCCTACTCGTTCAGGAACCATATCGTAATAAGCTTCCGGTGGAGCAGAAAGGAATTCCACGCCGCGTTTTTTCAGTTCGGTTACGGTATGGATGATGTCTTTTGTCGCTACGGCGATATGCTGTACCCCTTCACCTTCATAGAAATCAAGATACTCTTCCACCTGGGATTTCTTTTTACCTTCGGCAGGCTCATTAATTGGAAATTTAGCATATCCGTTTCCGTTGGACATTACTTTAGACATCAAAGCGGAATATTCTGTATTGATCTGCTTGTCATCGAAAGAAAGAATGTTTACAAATCCCATTACTTTCTCATACCATTCAACGGTAGGAATCATTCTGTCCCAGTTTACGTTTCCTACGCAGTGGTCAACATACAGAAGCCCGGCATCTTCCGGATTGTAAGCGCTTTCCCACTTTTCATAACCCGGCATGAAAGCACCATTGTAGTTTTTCCTTTCCACAAACATATGAATGGTTTCTCCGTAAGTATAGATTCCGGACATTCTTACTTCGCCGTGCTCATCCGTTAAGGTAACCGGCTCCAGATAAGGTTTTCCGCCTCTTTTGGTTGTTTCTTCAAAAGCTGAATAGGCATCATCTACCCAAAGTGCCAGGATTTTTACACCGTCACCGTGTTTTTTTACGTGCTCATTGATCGGGGAATCCGATTTCAGCCCGGTAGTAAGCACCAGTCTGATTTTTCCCTGCTGAAGAACATACGATGCACGGTCTCTCACGCCTGTTTCAGGACCTGCATACGCAACAGACTGAAACCCGAAAGCGGTCTTGTAGTAATGCGCGGCCTGCTTGGCATTCCCTACATAAAACTCAATATAATCGGTACCGTTGATCGGCAAAAAATTCTCTGCCTGAGCAATCTTTTCGGCAAATGTAAGTGTTGACATATTCTATTTTTACTTTTATATTTATGGTTGCAAATTACGAATTTATCGTTAATGCGGAAAATATAAACAAACAAACGTTAGGTAAGTGGCTAAGATGTTATTTTAGTCACAAACACAGCATATTAATAATAGCATAAACTAACCACAAAAGTCACAAAAGACTATTATGCTGCATAAAAAGTTAAATGTAAGAAATTAAAAAAGCGCACAAAAGTTTTAAAAAATCTTTGATTTTTTATCTCATGTGATCTAAAATATTTTCACAGCCGGAAACTCATCTGATGTTTTTTATGTGTTAAATATCTGTGCAAATCTCTGCCATCTATGAGAAATAAATTACCAGGTAGTTATAACTTAAACCGTTCGTAAGCCGCTCTCTCCAGCATTTCCCGGTCATCGGGATGCGCAATGCTGATCAGTTCCTGTGCCCGTTGTTTGAGGTTTTTTCCATACAGATAAGCGGTTCCGTATTCAGTAACCACCCAATGGATGTGTCCTCTAGTGGTTACTACACCGGCTCCCTGCTTCAAGAAAGGAACGATCCTGGAAACGCCTCTTTTCGTTCTGGACGTAATGGCAATGATCGGTTTTCCGTCTTCGCTCAGGGCGGCTCCTCTCATAAAGTCCATCTGTCCGCCGATTCCGCTGTACTGCATGGTTCCGATAGAGTCGGCGCAGACCTGTCCGGTAAGGTCGATTTCAATGGCTGAGTTGATGGCGACCATTTTTTTATTCCGCATGATGTTGATCGGGAAATTCACATCGCTTACATCCTTAAAGGCAAAAACCGTATTGTCGTCGACGTAATCATAAAGCCTTCTGGTTCCGAAGCAGAAACTGGTAATCGTTTTATTGTCATTGTAGCCTTTGTATTTGTTGTTGATTACGTCATTCTGGATCAGGTCGATCACGCCGTCACTCAGCATTTCGGTATGGATGCCCAGGTCTTTGTGGTTGTGCAGGCATTTCAGTACCGCATCCGGAATGGTTCCGATTCCCATTTGCAGGGTGGATCTGTCATCGATCAGTTCCGCTACATTTTTTCCCACTTCCATTTCTTCCGTTCCTACCTTGGATCCGTAATCTACGGTCGGAAGTTCTTCTTCATGCCACACCAGTTTAGTGATTTTGCTGATATGGATCATTCCATCCCCATGTGTTCGTGGCATTAACGGATTCACGATGGCTACGATAATTTTTGCCGTATCCACAGCGGCCCTTGCAACATCTACGGAAGTTCCCAAGGTACAAAATCCATGTTTGTCGGGAGGAGAAACGGTTATCAGGGCAACATCCAGCGGCAGGATGTTCTTTCTGAACAGGATCGGGATTTCACTCAGGAAGACCGGTACAAAATCGCCCCGCTCCGAATTGACGGCATCACGCACCGGAGAAGAAACAAATAAGGAATTTACGAAGAACTTTCCGGCATATTCCGGTTTGGCGATTTCCACATTTCCCTGCTGGGTAATGGAAACCATTTCCACGTTGTCCAGACGGTGAGACTGCCTCGCGAGTTCGTCGATTAAGTAATTCGGGGTACAGGCACTTCCGTGAAAGAATACCCGGTTGCCGCTTTTGATAGTATAGATCGCTTCTTCTGCGCTGATGTATTGATCCATAAATTACATTTTATTTGAATACAGATATTTTCTTTTCTTAAAGATAGCTCATATTATTTAGATGAATTAAAAATAAGCAGAGATTTTTGTCATGTTTTGGAAAAATATGATACGAAAAAGGATTAAATGCATTACACTTAATCCTTTGTTTGTATCGATGGCAAACCTCATAGGTTTTTTAAAACCTATGAGGTTTACAGGCGCTTATATTTATTCCTGTAAACGGTCTTTCAGGGTATGATCTTCCTCCTCCAGCCAGGATGTTTTGTAAGAAGGATCTTCCACTTTTAAGGCTTCTTCCGTAATTTTCAGCGGGCGGAACGGATCGACCATCACGGCATATTCTTCCGTAAATTTCTTTCCGATGCTGCGTTCCATGGCACCGGGATGCGGACCATGAACGATTCCTCCCGGATGCAGGGTGAAATCCATCAGGTCGATATGGTTACGGCTCATGAAATCCCCTTCGGTGTAGAAGAGCACTTCATCGGAGTCGATGTTGGAGTGGTTGTAAGGTGCCGGAATTGCCTGCGGATGATAGTCGTACATCCTTGCACAAAACGAGCACACCACAAAGTTGTGGGCCTCAAAAGTCTGGTGCACCGGCGGCGGTTGGTGGATCCTTCCCGTAATCGGTTCAAAATTCTTGATGTTGAATTTATAAGGATAAAAATATCCGTCCCAGCCTACGACATCAAACGGGTGGGTAGCATACACAAAATCGGTGATCTGGTTTTCTTTTTTAACTTTAACTACAAATTCTCCCTTTTCATCTTTCGGTGCTTTATAAGTTGGGGCGACAATGTCTCTTTCGCAGAACGGCGAATGTTCCAGCAGTTGGCCGAACTCATTCCGGTACCGTTTCGGCGTGTAGATCGGAGAGTGGCTTTCCAGGATAAAGAACACGGTATCTTCCGACTGCAGCTCAATCTGGTAAATCGTTCCTCTCGGAATGATGAGGTAGTCGCCGACAGCAAATTCGAGGTCTCCGACAAATGTTTTCAGGATCCCATTTCCGTTGTGGACAAACAGAAGCTCGTCGCATTCCGCATTCTTGTAAAAATAATCCATGGATTTCCGTGGCTTCGACAATCCCATTTTCAGGTCGTTGTTCACCATCAGGAACTTACGGCTGTCCAGCACGTCGTCTTCCGGAGTTACATTCATCCCTTTGAACATTCTCGGGGTCACATTTTTATCAACGGCAATCTTCGGCGACACATCTTTGGGCTCCCCGATGGATTTGATCTGGGTAGGGCGGTGGATGTGGTACAGCAAAGAAGAAATTCCGTGGAATCCTTCCGTCCCGAAAAGCTGTTCGTAATAGAATTTATCTTCCGGAGACTTGAAAACCGTATGCCTTTTTGGTGGGATATTTCCCGACTGATGATATCTCATTTTACTTTTATATGTGGATTCTCAAATGTAATAATTTTTAATGAAACGGGAAGATTGTTTAATTGTGAGGTTCAGCAAGGTTATTGAAATGAGAGTGTACATTTGCTCCATAGGAGCAATATCTGTGTAAAAAAGAAAATTTTCAGGCATTCAGCACGCCGTAGGTGTGCTATTGTCCCAAGCTGATGTGTTGTGGCAAGAGATAAAACTCCGCTGGAGTTCAATTTTATTTACTATACTTTTATTGTTACACAGATATTATTCCTACGGAATATTTAGAATATCCTTTCACAAATGTATCTAAAGCAGATTCACTGTTGACCGTTCACCGACTGGCTGTCTTAGCTGAATGAAATCTATGGTGCTGGGCTTGCCGAAATATCCTTGCGATCGAAATTGCTCAATCATATTAGGAAAACTTTGCGAATATTGCGTTGAGAATAAACAGCCCGCATCTTAGATTAATTTTAAATTAATGTTTTCTTTTTAAAAAATAATTGTTAGTTTTGTCTAACAATTTTAATTTCATGAAGCGAATATCACTTTTTGTTATTCTGTATTCCTCCTTCAGTTTCTCTCAGGCAACGGACAGCCTGAATGTAAACCAATCTTTAAAAGGAGATTCGGCGAGTAGTTTGAAGAAAAAAGAAATGAAAACAAAGGATATTGATGATGTCGTGATTACAGGAACCCTAAAGCCGGTCAGCCGTTCCAAAAGTCCGGTAGCGGTAGAAATTTACAGCCAGAAATTCTTCCAAAAAAACCCGACACCGAATATTTTCGAATCCATTGCCATGGTGAATGGGGTAAAACCTCAGCTCAACTGTTCGGTCTGCAATACAGGCGATATTCATATCAATGGGCTGGAAGGCCCTTATACCATGATTCTGATTGACGGAATGCCGATTGTGAGTTCACTTTCCACGGTTTACGGACTGAGCGGAATCCCGAACAGCCTCGTCGACCGGATTGAAGTGGTAAAAGGGCCGGCTTCTTCGATTTACGGTTCCGAAGCAATGGGCGGGGTAATTAATATCATTACCAAAAGTGCGCTGACCGCTCCGAAACTCAGCGTTGATCTGATGACCACTACCTGGACTGAAAACAATGTGGATCTTTCAACGAAATTTAATTTGGGCAAAAAAGCAGCTTCATTAGTAAGCCTGAATTATTTCAATGCGACCCAGAGGTTCGATGAAAACCATGACAATTTTACGGACGGCGCTTTACAGAACAGGATTTCCCTATTTAACAAATGGAACTTTAAGCGAAAAGAAAACCGGCAGGCCAGCTTTGCGCTGAGGTATCTTTATGAAGACCGGTTCGGCGGAGAAATGCAGTGGAACAAATCGTACCGCGGGAGTGATCAGGTGTATGGTGAAAGTATTTACACCAACAGGGTAGAAGCGTTCGGGATGTACCAGTGGCCGTTAAAGGAAAATATCATGACCCAGTTTTCCTACAATTTCCACGACCAGAATTCTTTTTACGGGGATCACCCTTTCCTGGCAACCCAGAAAGTGGCTTTTGCACAGACCTACTGGGATAAAAAGCTGGGAAACCATGATCTTATTGCAGGCGTTACCTTTAAAAGAACGTTCTATGATGACAATACACCGGGCACCTTATCAGCCGACGGTTTCACAAACGAACCGATGAGGTCGCCAATTATCGGAGCTTTCATTCAGGATCAGTGGGGAATCAATGAAAAGAATACGTTGTTGCTGGGATACCGGTTTGATTATGATAAAATCCATCATGCCATCCATTCGCCGCGATTTGCTTGGAAGTTTTCGCCGAATCCATACCATACGCTGCGCTTCAATTTCGGAACAGGATTTCGGGTAGTGAACCTTTTTACGGAAGACCATGCGGCACTGACGGGCTCACGGGAAGTGGTGATTCAATCGAATCTGAAACCGGAAAGGTCCGTCAACGGAAACCTGAATTACATCTGGAAGATTCCGGCAGGCGAGCGGCTGATCAATCTGGACGCTTCGGCTTTCTATACCTATTTCAGCAATAAAATTACCGGGGATTTCGATAACGATCCGGGAAAGATCATTTACGACAACCTTCGCGGGTATGGAATTTCAAGGGGTGCTTCGCTGAATGTAGATTACAGCTTCAGTTTTCCGCTGAGCATTAATGCAGGGGTGGCGTTTCTTGATGTATACCAAAAATTTGATGATGAAAGAGAGAAATCTCAGCAGCTGCATGCCCCGAAATGGAGCGGAACCTACGCCCTGACTTACCGGTTTCCAAATGATCTGACGGTTGATTTTACCGGTCAGTTCTACGGTCCGATGCGGTTGCCGATTCTCCCGGACGATTACCGCCCGGAATATTCCCCTTGGTATTCCCTGACCAATATCCAGGTTTCCAAAATTTTCAGGTCCGGGTTTGAGGTATACTGTGGCATCAAGAACCTTTTTAATTTTACCCCTAAAGATCCGCTGATGCGCCCTTTCGATCCGTTCGACCGCACGGTGAATGATCCGGTAACCAATCCGAACGGCTATACGTTTGATACGACGTACGGCTATGCACCGATGCAGAAAATCCGAGGATTCCTGGGGGTGAAGTATACTTTGAAATAAATTGATACAGATTATTAACCACAAAAGTAACAAAAGCTTTTTGACACATGAGACACATTAGATTCTAAGTTGTTTATGTTTCGCGTATTTTAGAGCACATAAGAAGAAAATCGAAGATTTTCAGTAGTATTAAATTGTATAATGTGCTGTGAATTAGGATTTTGAGGTGTGCTATCATCTGTGAACATCTGCGTCAATCTGTGGGAGAAAATCTTCTTATTTAAATATTTAATATACAAATACATATAATGAAATTCCTTAGCTCCTTTTTTATGATCATACCCCTCTTCTGCATCTCTCAGCTCAGGACAATGAGTTTTAAAGATTGGGAAATTAAACAAGCGGAGGAGCCCAAGCCGACGGTTATTCATATTTATACAGATTGGTGTTCCATCTGCAGGATTGAACAATTTGAACTGAATAAAGACCGAGAGCTTTTGGAATTGATCAACGAAAAATTTTACTTCATCTCGTTTGAGGCGGAAAAAATGACGGAAACGGTCAGGTTTCAGGAAAAGATCTTTCGTTATCTTCCGAATGGCAATTCCGGGATTCATGAACTGGCTCTGGCATTGTCGAAGAACAAAAGCCGACCGGTATACCCGCTGTGGATTATTTTAAACGAAAATCAAAATCTCGTCGATTATCACGAGGGAATTTTTCTGCCGGAACAATTGGAGAAAAAACTGGTAGAAATTTTGAATTTTTGAAACTGTTAATTTTTTCTCTCGCAGATTGAGCTGATTACGCAGATTTTATTTTATCACAAGGCTAAACAACGAATGGATTCACTTGAATATTCATAAGATAAACAAAGTCGTTTATGATTTTCATTTTGTATTTCCTAAATAAGCGGAGCACCTTTGTTTAGCTTGAAAATCAGCATTATCATGTTCAGAAGCCTTTGTCTGGCTTTGCGATATTATTTCTTATTCAGCCATGAGTTTACCAGCGTCGGATGAGTCTGTACCCATTGTTTGGCGGTTTTTTCTTTATCCTTGCTGTATTCCATTTTGGTTAAAAGATCGGTCATGTCCGCATCGGTATAATGCATGTTGGAGAAGAACTTCGCCAGTTCCGGATGGTCTTTGGTAAAGCTTTTACGACTGTAGGTTTTGATCTGTTCTGCATCGCCGAATGTTCTCCTGGGATCTTCCAGGAATTTCAGCTTCATTTTTCCGAACATCCAGTGCGGCTGCCATCCTGCGACTACAATCCATTGTTTTTGGCGGATCGCATTCTGAAGTTCGGTGATCATCGCAATCGTGGAAGAATTTACCTGGCGGTAATCCAACTGATAGTCACGGATTGCTTTGTCTGCAGCAGTCGTAAGTCCGGCTCCTTTTTCGATCCCGATGATCCTATGGTTGAACCGGTCTTTATATTGGTTCAGTTCTGTTATTGAGTTTACCGGAACATAATCCGGAACCACAAGACCGATGCGGCCGGCATCGTAATTTGTTCCGAGAACTTTCAGATCGGGAAACCGGTTGACTTTTGAAGCGTGGGTATAAGGTAGCCAGACGCCCATGAAAAGATCGGTGTCTTCATTGTTCATCGAGGCCAGGATCATATCGGTAGAAGCTTTCTGGATGATGACATGATAACCCTGTTCATCAAGGATAGCTTTAGCAACATGCGTCATCGCAACATCTTCCGCCCAGCCGTCGACCATCCCGATGATAATGTATTTTGAGTTTTTCAGCTGTTTGCAGGAAATCAGTATTCCTGCGATAACGGTTAAAAAAACGGGTATTAAATATTTTAAATGTTTCATTTTACTTTTTTTTCTTTACAAATCCCTGGGTTATACGGTCGAGGATGATGGCTAAAATCACAACGGATAATCCGCTTTCAAATCCCAGCCCGATATCCAGGTTGTTGATGCCTTCCAGTACTTTTTCGCCCAGTCCGCCGGCGGCAATCATTCCGGCAATCACCACCATGGAAAGCGATAATAAGATGGTCTGGTTCACCCCTGCCAGAATGGTCTGCATGGCTAAAGGAAGTTCGACCTTGAATAAAATCTGGCGGTTGGTAGCCCCGAAAGCCCGTGCCGCTTCCACAATATCCTTGGGGACCGAATCGATACCCAGGGTTGTTAAACGTACTGCAGGCGGCATGGCAAAAATAATGGTGGCAAAAGCACCGGGCACCTTACCGATGCTGAAGAACAGCACAGCCGGAATCAGATAAACGAAAGCAGGCATCGTCTGCATCAGGTCAAGCATCGGACGGATTATTTTTGCGGCCACTTTGTTTTTCGCTGCCCAGATCCCCAGCGGAACCGAAACGAGCAGTGCCGTAAGCGTGGCTACGAAAATCAGCGCTAATGTTTCCATCGTTTCTTTCCAGAATCCCATCAGGAAGATCAGCGTCAGTCCGCCGGCGGTCATCAAAGCGGTTCCTTTTCCGGATTTCCACCAGGCAAGCAGCGTGAACAGAAGAATGATCACGTAAAACGGGGTGTTGGTCAGCAGCCATTCGATTCCGAGAATGGAAGCGTTGCCGATGTGTTTAATGATATCAAAAAATGGTTTGGCATTGTCGGTGAGCCAGTTGATGGCCGTCTCTACATATTGCCCTATATCTATAATGTTATGCATGTTATGTTATTGGTTGTTTGCGATTTCTTTTAATTCGATGATTTCTTCTTTGTTGAACCTGGTGGCTTCGATCACCAGTGACAATTGCGTCACCAGCCCCAGGAATTTATTATTCCCGTCCACCACGGCAATCGAGGATTTGCTTCCTGAAATCAACGGCAGCATTTCTTCCACGGTAGCTTCAGGAAATACCGACGGGACATTGCTGTTGATTACCGATTCTACCGTAGGTTCTTTCTTTTTGGCGATCTGCAGGATGTCGTCCAGCTTTACAAATCCCAGGAAGGTATTCCGGAAATCCACTACGGGTAAATTTTCCAGGCCGGTGGCCCTCATTTTCCGGAGCGCGCCTTCCGGGCCGTCTTTCCTGAAACGCACTACCGTAGGTTTATCGAACATTAAAGATTTCGCTGTGATGATGCTTTTGCGGTCTACTTTTTCTACGAAGGCTTTCACATAATCACTGGCAGGGTTGGTGAGGATGTCTTCGGCGGTCCCAATCTGTTCGATCACGCCGTCCTTCATAATCACAATACGGTCGCCGATCTTAATGGCCTCATCCAAATCGTGGGTAATAAAGACAATGGTTTTCTGAAGCGTGTCCTGAAGTTCCAGCATCTGGTCCTGCATTTCAGATTTGATCAGCGGGTCCAAAGCTGAAAAGGCTTCGTCCATGAGCAGGACTTCAGGATCATTGGCCAATGCCCTTGCCAGTCCAACCCGCTGCTGCATCCCTCCGGAAAGCTGTGACGGATATTGGTTTTCAAAACCGTTCAGCCCGACAATATCCAGTGCTTTCTGTGCTTTTTCTTCGCGGGATTTTTTATCTTCACCCCGGATCTCCAGTCCGAAAGCAGCGTTGCTCAGCACCGTGTGATGGGGCAGGAGTCCGAATTTCTGGAACACCATGCTCATTTCCGTACGCCGTACTTCCAGCAGGTCTTTGTTGTTTTTGCCGGTAATATTATCGTCGTTGATGTACACGTTTCCCGAAGTCGGCTCGTTCAGCCGGTTCAGGCAGCGCAGAAGGGTAGATTTTCCGCTTCCCGACAATCCCATGATCACGAAGAATTCCCCTTCATAAATTTCAAAATTCGCTTTGTTGATCCCGACCGTGCAGCCGGTTTTCTCAAGGATTTCTTTTTTCGAAAAGCCTTGGTCGAGAAGTTCAAGGGCTTTCTCCTTGTTTTTGCCGAAGATAATCGTGAGATCCTCGACTTTAAGTTTTACTTTCTTTTTATTTTCAATTGTATTCATATCAGATGTTTTGTATTTAACATAGATTAAAATGTTTATGATTAAACGTTTAACCTACTGTGAAGTTGTATCTGTTGGATAGTATCCTATGAAAGGTTGGTGGCAACCTCAATATGAACGACAATATAAAGCCTAATGCTTATATATGGTTGCAGATTTTACTTCTTACAGAAGAATCAGAAAAGAAAATTTTCTTTAAACAGATGATTATTATCCTTAAAATAATGATCAGATAGGTGTACTACACAACTGGAATTTCTACATTTTGACAAAATGCAGGCCAATAGAAAGCATTGCTCTGTAAATTATTGACACTGCAAATTTACGAAATTTAAATTAAATGGATTTTTATGGATGTAAATAATTGAATTGCAGGGTGTTGAAAAATAGCCGAGTTGTTGTTTTTATAAAGATAAAATATTTGATTTTGATTTACTGAATTAGGGTCAACCTATATTTTTTATTCGGGAAGGTATAATGTGTTTTTAACGCAAAGATTTTATTTTCCTGATACATAATTCAAGGGAGCAAAGAATGAATCAGGAAGCTGATTGAAGAAGCTGTCCGTTCGCTTCGCGCAGCAGATTTATCTGCCTTTGCCTTCTTAAGATAAACGCGGCCTTAATTAATCTTTGTGTTTAGAGTTATCAATACCTTAAAATAAGTCTAAGTGTAAAAACGATTATCAATAGGAACGGGTTTTAACCCGTTCTGATCTAACGCTCATTTTAAATCGGCTTTAGCCAAAATTTATAATAAGTTTTAGTTAAAGTCAGATCCTGATCACAATAATGACATCGAACTAAAGCCCAACGCTATTGATAGCCTGAATAATGTTTCGAATATTAAATTTTAACTGATAATGATATCGGATTAAGATAGATTACAGACCTGTTTCATTTCCGGATTTTCATTTCAGCAACACCGCCACTATCGCCAGGATTGCAGGCATCGCCTGTACGAAAAATATCTTTTTCGTGGCGAAAATACCGCCGTAAATACCGGCCACAGCTACACATCCGAGGAAGAACAGGGCCACATTCGTCTGCCATTCTGGATCTTTGATCAGAAGGGACCAGATGAGTCCGGCTGCAAGGAAACCGTTGTAAAGCCCCTGATTGGCAGCTAACCCTTTGGTCGGTTTAAACAGGTCTGCCGGAAGGGCATTTCTGAAAACTTCTTTTCCCTTGGTTTCCCAGGCAAACATTTCTATCCACAGGATGTAAAGATGTTCAAGGGCAACGGCGGCGATGAGGATTTTGGCTACGATTTCCATTTATTGTTATTTCGTTTTACTACAGAAGTCAAAAAAGACCAGGCTGCTGAAGATTAAAGTTAATTATTTATGCTCAATAAGTCCATGAAAAGTTTTAAAAATCTTTGATTTTTATTTTCAGACACATCATTTTTCATAAGCAAATAGACCATTGTTTTCTGGAATGGCTTTATTAAATGGATTGTTGTAAAAGGCAAAAAAAAAGAGTAAGTTTGATGATCTAATTTTAATTATGGAATCATTCAGGGCGCATCTGGAAAAGTTCATCAGCATCGATGATGAGAAATTTGATGCTATCCTCTCGTATTTCCGTGTGCTGGAAGTGAAGAAAAAACAGGATCTGCTGTCTGAAGGGGAAATTTGTCGTTCAATGTTCTTTGTGGTAAAGGGCTGCGTGAGAAAGTTCTTCATTAATGAAAAAGGAATTGAACAGACCACTGAATTCGCCATTGAAAACTGGTGGATGACGGATACTTTTGCTTACGAAAGACAGTCGAAAACGGATTTCGGAATCCAGGCCGTGGAAAGGTCGATTGTTTTGGCCATTGATTTTCAGGACCGTGAAAAGTTGCTGGAAAAATATCCGCTAATGGAACGGTATTTCCGGATCGTGTATCAGCGGTCTTCGGCTGCTGCAGAACGGAGGATCCGGTATCTTTACGAATTGTCCAAAGAAGAAGCCTTTATTCAGTTCAGTACATTATATCCATGGTTTATTCAAAGAATTCCACAGTATCTGGTGGCTTCCTTTCTGGGATTCACCCCGGAGTATTTAAGTGAAATTAGAGCGAAACTTCGTCCCTGAAACTAAAATCGGATATGGCTGAAAGGTTTTTCAACGCAAAGTTTTCATTCTATTGACGTATAATTCAAGGGAGCAAAGAAAGAATCAGCAAGCTGATTTGAAGAAGCGGGCGTTTTATCCATGTGCTCTAAAGAGGATACATTGCAACAGCAGTTTCGCGCAGTAAATTTATTTGCCTTTGCTCACTTTAAGAGCCTGTTTAAATTTTAATTCAGCAAACTTTCCGTCATTTCTCTTAATTTTCTGAATTAAATAAACTTTGTTTATTCTTCACTTTAATACGATGATTCCAATTTATTTAATTGAATATCGCCGGGCAATCGGTATATTGATTTTTTTAAGCTAAAATATCTTAAATTCTTAATGTTAAAATATAAAAGGTAAATTTAAACAGGCTCTAAAATATGCGGAGTGATTATTAACCTTTTCGTTATGAAATCTGCGCGCTTTATGTAACGCAAAGTTTTCATTTTCTTATCGCATAATTCAAGGGAGCCAAGAATGAATCAGCAAGCTGATTTGAAGAAGCGGGTGTTTTATCCATGTGCTCTAAAGGGAATGTATAATAGCAGCAGCTTCGCGCAGCAAATTTATTTGCCTTTGCTCACTTTAAAATATGCGGAGTGATTATTAACCTTTTCGTTATGAAATCTGCGCGCTTTATGTAATGCAAAGTTTTCATTTTCTTGTCGCATAATTCAAGGGAGCAAAGAATGAATCAGCAAGCTGATTTGAAGAAACATACGTTTTATTCATGTGCTCTAAAGGGAATGTATAATAGCAGCAGCTTCGCGCAGCAAATTTATTTGCCTTTGCCTGCTTCAAAATATGCGGAATAATCATCAATTTTTGCGTTAATTGTAAAGCAGCATTAATATAACGCATACAGAATATGATACCATGAAACTCCCCGCGCCTTGCATATTCAACATCAATTTTATAAAAATTCATTTCTTAAACCGGTTTAAGATTTTTGCCGTCCGGAAACGGGAACTTTGCCTCAGAACTTTTAAACAAAATAAAAATGAGTACAAGATTCAACATGGCAGAGGTAAATGCCGCCGCTTACCAGGCCGGAACAGGAATGGAAAAAGCCCTTCAAAACAGTTTTTTAACCTCGATCCAAAAGGAGCTGATCAAGATCAGGGCTTCGCAGATCAACGGCTGTGCCTTTTGTCTCGACATGCATACCAAAAATGCTCTGAGATACGGTGAAACGCCACAACGGATTTTCCTTCTGAATTCATGGAAGGATGCCCGGGAACTGTTTACCGAAGAAGAACAGGTGATACTTGCTATTGCGGAGGAAGTTACCCTGATCAGTGAGAAAGGATTATCCGAAGAAACCTACCAAAAAGCAAAACAGATTTTCAGCGAAACCCGGATTGCGGATATCATTATGGCGGCTGTTACGATCAATATGTGGAACCGGATTGCAATTTCTACCCACATGCCGGTTGCAGAATAATATCCCAAGGATTGCGCAGATTTTCACAGATTATTATATCAATAGGAGCGAATTTTAGTCCGCTTTTTAATTTAAAAAGCGCTTCCCGGTATGAGAAGCGCTTTTGTTATTTCGGGCAGCTGAGCTGATCTTTCTGTTGTGCGTTAATGGGGAGTCATCAATGAAAAAAATAAAATGGTAAAAATATTCTTTAATAGCTTCATCTTCAATTGATTTAATGATTATATGAAATTTCCGCACCCAATAAAATCTTTGCCTCATCATTTCTCAGCGGTTTTTACCGTCAGATGAGCTGTGTTAAATAAATCTGTGGCTGTTCCTGCAGTTTTTCATTGATCAGATCTCCGAAAGCCTTGATATAAGGTTGCTCATTGTGTTTGGCAAGCCCCTCTTTACTTTTCCAGATCTCGTAGAATATAAACTGGTTGTGGTCCTCAATTCCCTGATGGAGCGTATATTGTTCATTGGCTTCTTCCTGGATGGTTTCTCTGACCATATTCTGAAGTGTTTCCAGGACTTCTTCACGGTATTCTTCTTTTGCCTTAATAACGGCGGTAAGGTAGATTTTCATAATTTAAATATAATATTCGATCGATTGATGTTGCGGTTTCCATTGCAGTTCCGTCCGGGCCTTATCCGAGCTGCACAGGCTGTTGGAAGCAAAACCGAAATAGCCTCCCGCAGGACCGAAGGTATCCACTGCTTCCTGAACCCTTACCGATTCTGCCGGCTCTAGCCCGTACTGCTCGCTGATCTTTTCAGCCAGATCTTTTATCGTTGAGGAGCCGTTTTCTGCGTAATAGATAGACCCGGCTTTTGCTTTTTCCAAGGCCAAAAAATATAAATCGGCCAGGTCTTCAATATGAACATTTGACCAGATGTTTTCCCCTTTCCCGAAATAGGTTCCGAATCCTTTCTCTTTTGAAAAACGGATCAGGGCAGGAAGCTGGATGCTGTCTTTTTTCAGGCCCAGACCTTCGCCGTACACCATAGTGGGAACGATAACGATGCTCCTGACATTCTTCCGGGCAGACCGGAGGATATGCTGGTTGATAAGAACCCGGGAAGCCATTTCCAGTCGTGGCTGTAGCGGAAAGTCTTCCGTAAATACAAAATCTTTTTTTTCTCCGTTTTCCTTTCCTCCGAAAATCGCCGAACCGGATGTGAAAATAAAAGTCTTCCCTGTTCCTTCCAGTGCGTTAATAATACTGTCTGCCGCATAAGCATCATCTGCGGAATCTGCATTATGGATGATAGCATCCACCCCGGAAATTACTTTTTGTAAAACCGCTTCATTATGGATGCTTCCTACAATGGTTCCAATTCCGGCAGTGTTCAATTGCTTGGTATGAGCTTCATTACGGACTAATCCGATGACGGTATATTTTTTATCCAATAATTTCTGTGCTATGGTTCCGCCGATGTATCCTGTGATTCCTGTAATCAATATCTTTTTCATATGATTATGCAAAATGAGGTTTCAGTTCTTTTTCAAATATGGCGATCAGGTGTTCGCGGTACCGCTTCATATCGTGCTCCACATCAGCGTTCTTTTCCACATCATGAAAATGGAAACTTTCCATTTTTTCGAGAGAGACAAAAGCGTTCATCCGGTGAAATCCGAACAGCGGTCCGTTATCCACACCGGTTTCGTTAAAGAATTCTCCGGGGAGGGTAAAGGCGGTTTTCGGGGCATTCCAGCTGGTAGTCACCAGGTATTTTCTTCCGCCGAGCATTCCGCCGGTGCCGTAATTGATTTCAGGGTTGTCCGAGCTTCTGCCGTCGTTCAGATAAATTCCTTTGGCTTGGCCTGCCGTGAAAACTTCATCGATGTATTTCTTTAAGCCGTTCGGCAACTGGAACCACCAGATCGGGGTGTGGTAGATGATGTAGTCTGCCCACACAAACTTTTTTACTTCTTCGTCTTTATCATAGCCTTCATCCACGTTCGTAATCTGTACTTCTACATTGCCGAAGCTTTTCAGTACTTCCAGGGTATTTTTTGTAATCGTTTCATTATATTTTCCTCCGGAATGTCCGAAGTTCTGTCCTCCATTGATAATCAATACTTTTTTCATTGCTTTATGATGTTTAAATTTTACAGTACAAAGGTATCTTCTAAATTGCTATCAGGAAAATAATATAAATTATAGTTAAGTATTATTTAAATGATTTTATAATTAAGGTATTGTAAATTAGTTATTTAAATATGATATGGATAATAATAATGGCTCTTATTGACCTCGGTGATCATATAATTGTGTTTGTTTGATTAAATTTGCATCATAAAAATAATACCTATGGTTAATCTGGAATGGTACCGGACTTTTAAGGCAATCTACAGGACCGGGACATTAACGGAAGCGGCGGATGCCCTGTTTATTTCCCAACCGGGGGTCAGTTTACATCTCAGCTCGCTTGAAGCTTATGTCGGGTACAAATTGTTCGACCGGACGGGAAGGAAAATGATTCCTACCGAAAGGGGAAAGGTTTTATTCAATGCGATCTCGGAGCCGTTGACCAAACTGGAAGAGGTGGAAAAGAACTTTCAGAAATCCACCGAAAAGCAGACGCCAACCATCAGTGTCGGGATGTGCTTTGAAACTTTCCAGACTACACTCGAGCAATATGTTTCAAGTCTGCCGTTCAACCTGATCATCAGCTTCGGGCAATACCGGGAAATGCTCGATCAGCTGGATAAAGGGATTTTAGATTTAATTATTACCCCGAAAAAAGGAATTTCGCCGAACATTCAGCACGAAGCATTTTCATCGGAGCGGATTATTCTGGTCGGCGGCAGGGATGTTGATGTACAGGAGTTTGAAAAGACTTTAAATAGTAAAGGAACCGAATATGCTGAGGAATGGCTGAGAAATGAAAAGTGGTATGGGACAGCCGGGGATATGGAGCATCTTTTCCAGTTCTGGATCCTGAATTTCGGCCATAAGCCGGATTTCAGACCTAATTATATTGTACCCAACCTCAATTCCATCGTCCGCTGTCTGAAAGGAGGCTCCGGCGTAGCGGTTGTACCCGATTTCCTCTGCAGAAAAGAAATTGAAGACGGCGAGATCAGGCTGATCTGGGAGGGTGAAAAAAAGCTGGAAAACACTTTATATTTCGGCTGCAGGAAAAAAACGAATTATCTGCAGGAGATTGACCATATCAAAGGGCTATTCCGGAAGGTGATGGGAAAAGAAATTCATGTTTAACAAAATAAAATTATAAATAACAATATGCAAAAGAAAACATACGCAGGGCAACCTGTTATTACCTTAAACAACGGCGTGGATATCCCGGCTTTAGGCTTCGGGGTATGGCAGATGGAAGACCAGCAGGAATGTGAAAACGCGGTGATCAAAGCCATTGAGACCGGTTACCGGATGATCGATACGGCTTCTATTTACCAGAATGAAACGGCCGTAGGAAATGCGGTAAAGAACAGCGGAATCAATCGGGAAGAACTGTTCATCACTTCCAAGCTATGGGTTCAGGATACATCTTATGAAAAGGCAAAAGGTGCTTTTCAGAGAACGGTGGACCGGTTACAGCTGGATTATCTTGATATGTATCTGATCCACTGGCCGTATGCCGATTTTACCGGCGCGTGGAGAGCAATGGAAGAGCTGTATCAGGAAGGAAAGATCAAAGCCATCGGCGTATGCAATTTCCCGGAGGAGAAGATGGAAGAACTGAAAGCGGCTGCAACCATTCTTCCGGTAATCAACCAGATCGAACTGCACCCAATCTTCCAGCAAAAGGAACTTCAGAGGTATAACCGGGAAAACAACATCATTACTCAACCGTGGAGCCCGCTTGGAAACGGCAACGCCGGATTGCTGGAGAATGCCGAATTGAAGTCCATCGGTGAAAAATACGGGAAAACCGTAGCGCAGGTCATTTTAAGATGGCATCTTCAGGAAGGTTTCTGTGTGATCCCGAAATCGGTAACGCCTTCGAGAATCGAAGAAAACTTTAATGTATTTGATTTCGAACTGACGGAAGACGAAATGAATACAGTCCGCTCTCTGGATACCGGAAAAAGGTTGTTCTTCGATCCGAAAGATCCGGAATGGGAACAGAAAATGCTGAAGGCTGTAGCGGATATTTAATTTAACAATTTTAAATGATAAAAAAGATCTGTAATCAGCAGTATCAGTCTCTTAATATGTAAGCTTCTTTCTGTGTGAAGGAGCTTTTATTTTGTTGGCCAATAAAGACAATATTTATTAGAATTAAAACAGGAATTAGTTTTATTTTTATCTACTAAAGTATTACTGTAATTATGAAGAAACCTCTTTTGGCACTGGTGCTCTTCTCCGTTGTTTCCTGCGGTGGCAACGATGAAGATCAGGATCCCGGCAACAAAGCATCCATTATCGGAAAATGGTCTGTTGAAAAATCGGAGATTTACAAATCTATCAATCAGCAGATCCTGACCTCTTACTCAACGGATTGCCAGAAAATGGATACTTATGAATTTACCTCTTCCCATCTTATTTCCATTTCCTATGCCGATAACAATAACACCTGCGTAAAAACAGATTTTTCTACAAGGAAATATTCGTTCGATAAAGGAGAAGGTAAATTCTGGTTTGAGGGCGAAGAGAAATATCCGTATTTCATTACCAAGCTTACCGCAAGCGATATGGTGATCGAAGACCGGATGCAGGATTTTGACGGGGACGGAACAAGGGATGTGCTCAGGCGTTTTTATAAAAGAATCAATTAAACTGACGTGCATTCGAAGCAATTCTGACTAACAGGTTGGATGCGGGAAGCTGGATGCTGGAAGTTTTATCGCTAATAACAAAGCTAAAAGTCATTTATGCCATTTGATATTATTTATTTACCAGCTAAGAAATACTATTCAACATTCCAATTCACAAATCTTAATTCTTTTTAGCCTTATCAAGCAACAGGTTGAAAATAAATGACAGATTATCAAATTTACATTAATTTAAAACTCCTTTCGATTGAAAGGAGTTTTTAGTGATATGAAAATAAAATTATTTCGTAAGATCCAGTCCGCCGAAGTTTCCGGAACTCATCATCAGGTAAACGCCCTGCGTTTTATCCAGCGTGTTCCAGTAGGCGTGAAGGTCTTCTGCATGGGTAAAGACTTTCAGGTCTGTATTTTTAAATTTATCGCGGATCAGCTCCGGCGAAATCGGTTCCATTCTTTTGATCTTCAGGGCATCTTCCGAGTAAAAAACAACCGCTTCATCCAGGCCGTCCATCGCGTGGTCGTACTGTTCCAGGAAAACCGGGTTCAGGCTTGAATACGTATGGAGTTCCAGGAAACCGTATTTTTTATCTTTGTTAAACTGTTCGCCAAAAGCTTTTACCGTGGCCTTTACCTTGCTCGGTGCGTGGGCAAAATCTTTGTAAAGAATTCCATTGTCGGTCCTTTCGACCTTCTCCAGACGTTTTGAAGCCCCTTTAAAGCTCATAATGGCTTCGTAGAAATCTTCATCCATGATTCCCAGCGTATGGCAGATATGGCGCGCTCCTTCCATGTTCAGGAGGTTATGGGCTCCGAATACCGAAAGCGGGACATTACCGACTTCCGTCTTCAGATGAACTTTTCCGTTTACGATTTCATATTCAGGCGTACGGTAAGGGATTTTCCGAAAGTAGTTTTCCGCTTCTTCCACGACTTTCACCACTTCTGCATCTTCTTCATTGTATACCAGAACGCCGCCTGCCGTGATGCTGGCTACGAATTTCCTGAACTGTTCGATATAGTCGTCAAATGTTTTAAATACATTGATGTGGTCCCAGGCAATTCCGCTCAGTAAAGCGATATTCGGCTGGTATAATAAAAATTTAGAACGCAGGTCGATCGGGGAGGAAAGGTATTCGTCGCCTTCCAATACCATGAAATCATTATCCGCGGTCAGTTTTACCATACAGTCGAAACCTTCAAGTTGGGCCCCTACCATAAAATCCACATCTTTCTGATGAAAATTCAGGACGTGCAGGATCATTGAGGTAATGGTGGTTTTTCCGTGAGAACCGGCAATCACCACTCTGGTTTTGTTTTTCGACTGCTCGTACAGGAACTCGGGATAAGAATAGATCTTCAGCCCCAGTTCTTTTGCTCTGGCCAGTTCCGGGTTGTCCTGATGGGCATGCATGCCTAAAATGACCGCATCGATATCAGCAGTGATCTTTTCCGGGAACCAGCCTGTTTCTGCAGGCAGGATTCCTTTGTTTTCCAGCCGGGTCCTGGACGGTTCGAAAATAGCATCGTCGGAACCGGTTACCTGGTATCCTTTATCTTTTAATGCAATGGCAAGATTGTGCATGGCACTTCCGCCGATCGCGATGAAATGGGTTTTCAATCTGTTACGGTTTTTTTACGTGGGTATTGATGATTTCCTGAAAAGCATTGGTGATGTTGGTCCAGTTTGTTCTGTAGTTGGGCATCACGTCGCTCGCATCCGTCTTACTGCCTTCATTAGGCCCTTTCTTTACGTTGATGGAGATGGCTATATGATCGTAGATCTTTTTATGGTCTTCCTGTATCCTTTTGAAATTGTTCTGGAAAAGGATGGTCTGCAGGTTCATCAGTTCCTCATCCGAAACGTTAAAATCCTGTTTGTATTTTTTACCCTGTCCTTCAAAAGAATAATGTGCAGTATTTCCTTTGATCAGAAGGTTTTCATAGATAGGGGCAAAGCCGCCGCTTTTGGAATAGCTGATGTCGAAATCCGAATATACTTTCTGGCTGTTGCATGATACCAACAGCATTGTTATAAATAAGATTCCTAATATCCTTTTCATAAGTTCCTGCTTTTAATTATCTGATTTTTTTTGTTCTAACTTTTTAGCTTTCAGTTCTTCATCGTATTGATGCAGAAGGTTGAAGTCCTCGGTCTGCTCAATGGCCGTCATGATCTTCAGTAAAATCTGCTGTGCATTTTCCTTATCATAATCGATATCCAGAGGCGCTTTGAACTCCATGGTCGGTTTCACCCCGGTAACTTTTACCCGGAGGCCTTTCTTATCGAATGCCCTTCTGAATCCGTTGATTTTAATAGGAATTACAATAGGTCGTTGGTTTTTTACCAGTTTGGCCGTACCCCGTCTTCCCTGGGCAAAGGCAGAAGTGGTTCCCTGTGGGAAAGTGGCTACCCATCCGTTATCCAGGGCTTTCATGATATTGTCGACTTCGCTCATATCCACGATCCGGTTTACGTTTTTGCCTTCGGCCCTCCAGGTCCGCTTTACCGTTACGGCACCGGCGATCTTGAAGATCTTCGGAAGAATCCCTTTGTTCATGGTTTCTTCGGCGGCTACATAATAAAAATCGATTTTCGGGTTCAGTAGGTAAATCGGGTTTTTTATGGTATTCAGGTACCCGTTGTTTACCGAGCAGAATGCATGGTACATGGCGGCCACATCCGCAAAATACGTCTGATGGTTGGACACGAACAGCACATTGGAATCGGGAAGATCCACCAGATGCTCGGTTCCCGTGATTTTAAGTTTATTAAATCCGTTGAATCTTCGGTAAGATACCATTCCTAAAATAAAAATGATAATCCTCTTTAAAAAATAAGGTGTTCCGAACGCGTCGGTAAAAATATTTTTTTTCGCCATCTCTCAATTTACAGGGTGGTGCAAAGTTACATTTTTTTCAGCAACTGGCTGAATTCGCTCAGAATCATGGCCGTAGCGCCCCAGATGATGTATCCGTTGAAGTTGATTACCGGTACTTCATTCCCGCCGGCACCCGGCAGGGCCATGATTTCAGGGCTATCGGGAAGGCTCAGAAAGCTGGTCACGGGAAATTCAATGACTTCTACCGCTTCGGATTGCTGCAGGATGAATTCAGGGTTCTTTTTGGTGTAGGAAATGTAAGGATATACATAGAAATTGCTGGGCGGAATGTAAATCGGCGACATTTCGCGGATCATCCTTACATAATGTTTTTCGATACCGATTTCTTCAGAGGTTTCCCGGACGGCAGTTTCCGCAAAGTCACGGTCCGTCTCCTCCCGTTTTCCGCCAGGCAGGGAAATCTGTCCGCTGTGGCGGTCGTGCTCATTGATAGTCCTCTGAATGAGAGGAAAGTGCCACTCATCGTTTTTCAGGTACAAAACGATATTGACGGCCGCAAACTTCGGGTTCCGCTCCAGAATTTCATCATAGGTGAAAACAGGCCTTGAAGGAGGAGAAAAAACACCGTGGGCATGGATTCCCGGTAATGCTGTAGTTTTTATTTTTCTTAATAAATCTTTTCCAAAACTCATTCTCAAATTTAATCATTTCTTTTGAAGGAAAGAAGAGTGGGGGTGTTAATTAATGGTAAAAACAGAAGAGTATTTTCTATTTGATGCAAGGTATAATGAACTATAAAATCTTGCATCAAAAAAATATCACGCAGATTTTTTGCTGGCTGAAGTTTTTCAACGCAAAGATGAATTTACAGGTGGTTGATTCCAGAAAACCAAGGTAAATGGAATTTGTTGCGCGAATCTTGGGCGTCCGCTTCATCGAATCAGCCTGCTGATTCCTTCTTTGCTCTCTTGACATAATCGGATTAGATTGAAAATCTTTGCGTGAAAAAAGCCTCATGCAGATTTTGCAGATAATGCAGATTACTTGTGGAAAGTTTTTCAACGCAAAGACGCATTTTCATACTGCTGATTTTAGTAAGCAAAGGCAAATAAATTTGCTGCGCGAAGTTTGGACGTGCGCTTCATCAAATCAGCTTGCTGACTCTTTCTTTGCTCACTTTAGATATGCAGGTTTTTCAACAAAATCTTTGCGTGGTAAAGATTAGCGGTATCAAGCTTTGCTGCTATCTGTCTTACACAAAATTGAATTAATCTTTTTTTTGCATTTAAGCGAATATTATTCATCTTAAAATTATAAAATCAGGAATCAGGTATATTGGAAATTGAAAAAAAGTAAATATTTTTCATTTGTAAATTTTGATTAATGATCTTATAATCATTGGTTTACAGGATATTTTTTTGTGCGTCAAATTCTTTTTTCTATTTTAGCCGCAGATTTTAACGAAAACAAGCGTAAGCTATCATATTGGGTCAAAGAAAACCGCTAAACTTCTTAAAAGTACAAGATGTTGATAGACTTACGCCCGTGTATCCATACGGCGCGGGCGGGGTCTTTTTTGTCCTTTAGGTTCTTAGCGGTACCTCTTTGCCAGATTGACTTTCGCTCCGCGCTTTTTTTTGTTTGATTTCCAATCTTATGGAAAAAAAATGCATCTTTAATTATAATGCGACGTGTTTTGTCGCATGTGAGGATTAGCTTTGCAGACAGATAGAAATTAATAAATTAAAAACAAAACCATGACCGGCAACCGCAGCGTTCCGTCTTTTACGGAAAACCATCATTACTATTCTTCAGGAATACGGTTAACCTTATTTTCTTTAAGGAAACGCTTCTTAATTTCGCATAAAAATAATAACAATATCAAAAATTCAATAGCATGAAAAGACTTTACATGAGCGCACTTACGATGTGCACGGTACTGGGCGTCTCGGCCCAGGAAGTGGTCTGGCAGAAGGACATCAGCTCCTCGACACAGGATTTCCTTTCGCAGGTGACGACCACCATAGACGGACAATATCTTATTACAGGAAGTTCTATTCAGGCACCGACCCCTTCAACCCCTTCGAGAACTTCAGGGGCCGGATCGGGAGCCGGACATCAACAAAACGCGGGCTACAACTATCACCTGATAAAATTAAATCCACAAGGAGAAGAAGTCTGGGAAAAATACTTTTCCGGAAAAAACCATGATTTTTTATCGGCTACGGTAAATACACAGGAAGGAGGATATCTTCTTGCCGGAACCTCCTACAGTGGTAAAGGCCTGGATAAGAAGGAAGAGTCCAAAGGCGGAAGTGATTTTTGGCTGATCCGGATCAACGAATTCGGCGATGAGCTGTGGCAGAAAACCATCGGCAGTACTTCTGATGAAGAAGCGAGGGCGGTGATCCAAACGACAGATTTTGGGTTTTATGTTGCCGGAAACATCCAGAATTCAGAGAAGGGGTACGGTTCCAAAGATGTATTAATCGTACGATTAGATAAAAATGGAAAAGAATTATCCGAATTGGTATTAGGCGGCAGAGGACTGGACGAAGTGGAGAAAATGATTCCGACGATTGATGGCGGAGCCTTATTAGGGATATATTCACGGAGCGGAGAAATAGCAGAAAGCGGAAAGACGCAGGCCGGAAGTACACAACAGCCTGCAAATTCATCGTCCTCAACAGCCAGAAGCAAGCAGCCCAAAGCCAGCAGCAATTATGGCGAAGGGGACTACTGGATCGTTAAGCTTTCCAAAGACGGTAAAGTAGAGTGGGAAAAGAATTTCGGCGGAACAGGCGATGACCACTTAAGAACGTTAGCAATGACTTCCACCGGATATCTGATTGGCGGGGAATCCAGATCGGAGAGATCGGGCAATAAAACGGTGGGCATCGAAGAAGGAACCGACCTATGGTTAATCTCCGTAAATGCAAAGGGGGAAGAGATCTGGCAGAAATCCTACAGTTTCAAAAACCGGGACGTTTTAATGGGGATGAGCGTTGTGCATGCCTCGGATGATAAATCGACCAAAGGAATTCTGTTAGGCGGTTACACGCAGGCAGAAGGAAGAATCGAAACGGACGATGAAAAGTTCTGGATGCTGTATCTTGATCAGAACGGAAACGAGCAGTGGCGAAAGCACGTCAAGGGAGAATCGAGTAAAAGAGAAGAAAGATTATCGGATATTAAGCTGAACCGCGACGGTTCGATCATCCTGGCCGGAACCAGCGCCGAAGAACTGGGCAAAGAAAACTGGAAGATCGTTAAGCTGGGCGATAAACAGGTTGACCAGCTGATCGAGAAGCAGGATATTAAGATCTACCCGAACCCGGTGAGCGATTATGCGTATGTGGAACTTGGGTTCCCTTCGACAGGCTCAGGGACCGACTTTTCCGCAGAGATTACGGTGTATGATTTGGGTGGAAGGCAGCTTCAGAGCATTAAAACAAAAAACAAGATAACCAAGATCAACACGCAGCCACTGGTTCAGGGAGCTTACCTGGTGTCTGTGAAGACGGATAATGGGAAAACGGCGAGTGCGAAACTGATTAAAAAATAAAATAGACCATGAAAAAAATAATATTAAGCATTATTTTACTGGCTTCCTGTCTGGGAAGTATTGGTATTTCAGGACAAATGGAGTTGTCTAAATATGATTACGTTACCAATGGAGAAACGAATATGTATCAGGGAATCCCGAATATTTCTTTTCCTTTGCTCAGTCTTTCCGTTCCTGCAGCAGGAATTAATATCGGCGTGTCTTTAAGCTATACTACAGAAAGTGCCTCAGCCTATAATCTGATCAGCGACATAGGAAAGGGATGGAACCTGTCTCCCATAGGAAGTGTGGTTAGAAGCAAAACAAGGGCGTTTGAAGATTTTACGCTCCCTGCAGGAACCAATAATAATGAGGCTACCTCTGACGTATACTATTACAATTATCCAGGAGGCAGCGGACGGTTTTATATCGGGATGGATACGGTAAGCCATGAACTTACGGGAGTTCATATAACACCTTCAAATGATAAAATCATTGTAACTAAAAACAATACGAAACCGAACAGGGTGCAATCATTTACCATTATTGATACAAAGGGCAACAGGTATCTGTTTGATAAGATTAATATCAATAAATTTCATATCTGGGGACCATTTGATGCCGACAGGATAGAATCGGTTCAAAATACCAAATTTATTAACAGTGGATTTTTTCTCTCAAAGATTTACAATGTTAAAAATGAAGAAATCGTCAATATCGACTATTTAACGAAAACACAGATTATTTCCGGAAATAATGTGGTTCCGGGTACCTTACAGAATCAAAAAATTAAAAGGATAACAGTAAACGGAATGGGAAGCATTGAATACCAGTATACTGATGATTATCCGTCTGATCCTTTATCATACCAAACGAATCAAGATCGATATACGATGAATAAACTGGTGCTTAAAAATACACAAAACCAGATCATCAATCAATATGCATTTGATCATGAGGGAGCGTATCTTAAAAAATTGATCAATCTTGATAAAAATAATGCACCTGTTCAGAAATTTGGTTTTGAATATAATAATGAGCTCACCATTGGTGGCTATAATACTTACATCGATAATTACGGGTATCCTATTATTTATGAATTTTGCGAAATAGACAAAGGTGAGCTGATCACTCCTTACCATACCAATCGAAATACGGCAAGCTATGGTACTTTACAGCGTATCATCCTTCCTACGGGAGGCATTACTGAATACGAATTTGAATCTCATTCCATACCCTTCGATCCCAATACCACCTGCACAGATCCGAAGTGCTACTATGACAATTACGATTTTGATAAAATCTATACCGTAAATTTTGATACCAATCTAAACAGCCAGTATACCGTAAATTTACCGGTGGGGTATCAGAATGATCTGTTTGTTAAATATAAATATACGCTTCATCCCAATCAGCCGGGGCATCCGGGAACTGTATACACGATCGACTATACCGTCAACAATGATTCCGGGAGCCCATTTATGCATTCTTATGAGGAGATAGAATGTCCCGAGATCAAAGCTTTCACAGTAGATTCCGGACCTCTAAACGTTAAATTTTCAGGAGTGAAAAAAGGACATGGTACTTTAGAAATCTACGCTCCCAAACAGCAGAGAAGGGATAAAAATGCCTATGGCTACGGGTTAAGATTAAAAAGTATGAAAAACTTTAACCCCGGATCCGCCATACCTGTAAGTTATACAAATTATGAGTACAGCACCTTTACCGATCCGCTTCTTTCCAGTGGAACAGCGCTGGATTTCGGTGATGAAATAGATTTTACAGATACCCGGAAAGAGACCCCGCCCATCGGATACAGCAATATTAAGGTAAGCAATATGATTGATGGAAGTTATTCAAAGTATTACTACATCCCCCGTACAGAAATTCCCGTTAATCCCAATTTCGTTTTAACCGGGGGCGACCGGGATATGAGTGCCTATCTGGTAACATCAGGAGTACTGCAAAAAAAAGAAGATTACAGCCCATCCGGCCAGCTTTTACAGAAATCGGAAATTACTCCGACTTTTAAGCAGGTTCCGTTGGCCAATATAACGACAGGTCAGAACCCTGTACAAAAGATCAGCATTTCAAAACAGGTCTCCACTACGGAAACCTATGTTAACGGCATGGCTAAAAAGCTTGTAAGCGCTTCAGAAAGTAATTTTGACGATACGTACAGCAACCTGATATCTTCCAAAGAAACGTTGGCAGATGGAACCGTTGTTGAGAAAACATTGCTGTATCCGCAAGACAAGGGAATCCAAAAACTTCTGGCAGCCAATATGGTAGATGTTCCTCTGGAAACGACAACCATGAAAAATGGTAAAATGGTAGGAAAAGCAGAAACTAAATTTGACGATCCTGCCCATCTGTATCCAACTTCGGTCATCTCCTACAATATGCAGAGCCAGGCGCCCGTTACCGCCTCCACGCTCGATGTCTACGACAGCAAAGGCAACCTGGTGCAGGTTACAGGCAAAAACGGAGTTTCTGTTACAACCATCTGGGGATACTATCAGACCCAACCCATTGCCGTCATCACCGGTGCATCCTATGCCCAGGTCTCTTCGCTCGCTACCGTAACGGCTGCTATTGCCGCTTCCAATGCAGACCATGATGATCCTTCTCAGGAACCCCAGCTGCTGACCGCCCTGGAAAACCTCCGTAAGGATCCTGCCCTGCAGAACTACACGGTTACCTGCACAACCTATGACCCGATGATCGGGGTCACCAATTCCATTTCCGCCAACGGCATCCGGACTGTCAATATCTATAATACGGCCAACAAGCTTGTGAAAGTAACCGATGCCGCAGGAAAAACCCTGCAGGAATATCAGTACCACTATAAAAACTAATAACCATGATGAAACATTTGATAAAACGGAAAGAAAATGCAGTGATGTATGCTTCGCTGCTGATATTTCTTTTTTCAGGCTCCGCCCTGGCGCAGACCAATTTAAGTACGGATAAGAACTTCATTTATACCAAAAGCTGTCTGGATGCAGACTGTGTAAAGAAATCTGAATCCGTGCAGTATTTCGACGGGCTGGGCCGGCCGGTACAGTCGGTGGCAATCGGAGCGAGCCCGTTGGGGAAGGATGTCGTAGTCCCGGTAGAATACAACCCGGTGGGAAAGCAGGTGAAAGACTACCTGCCGGTGCCGCAGTCCGGAACCTCCGGCGGGGCATTCTATGATTCCCCTTTTGATGGCGTTCCTGCAGCTTACGGAACTGAAAAGATCTATTCGGAAAAGATCTATGACAACGTCTACACCGACCGGGTAAAGCAGGTGGTCTCCGTAGGAACGGCCTGGACCCAGAAGCCCGTCAGCCTCGGTTATGATACCAATGTGGACGGCGAAGTGAAAAAATACAGGATCACCACTACCTGGACCGACGGAAGGACCGATTCCCAGATTACCATGGAAACCCCGTACGCGGCGAACCAACTGATGAAATCCTCGGCCACTGACCCGGACGGTAATACCACCGTGGAATTCAAAAACGGGGAAGGCCAGACCATACTCGTCCGGAAAAATGACGGGACCCAGGATGTGGATACCTATTACCTCTATAACGAGTATGGCCAGCTGGCTTATGTCATCCCGCCGATTGCCGTAAATAAAACCCTCGACCCGGTGACTTTAGATAAGCTCTGCTACCAGTACCGTTACGACGGGATGGGAAAAATGGTGGAGAAAAAAGTACCGGGCAGAGGCTGGGAATATATGATCTACGATAAGCAGGACCGGGTGATCATGACCCAGCATGCGGGACTGAGGACCGTTAAGAACTCTTTCTCGGCGCAGGGCTGGATGTTCACCAAATACGACCGTTTCGGAAGGGTGGTGTATACCGGGTTTTTCCCTTCCACGGCTTCACGGGCTTCGCTTCAGGTGGATGTAGATGCGCTTTCTTCCAATCCGGCGAATAATGAATCCCGGGTTTCCTCCTCATTTGCTTCCGACGGAATGGATATCTTTTATACGCAAAACGCATTTCCTGCGGCTAATATTAAGGTGCTGAGCGTGAATTATTACGATACCTATCCTGTCTACAGCTTTAACCCGGCATTCCCGGCAACGGTGATGGGGCAGGACGTAATCACCGATTCCCAGAATGCCTCTATCAGCACCAGGGCACTGCCGACCGTAAGCCTTGTAAAAAACATAGAGGACAATGGCTGGACGAAAAGCTACGTGTATTACGATCTTAAAGGCAGATCGGTTTCCACCTACGCGATCAACCACCTGGGTGGTTATACCAAAACGGAATCCGAACTGGATTTTGCCGGCGTAGTGAAGCAGACCAAAGTGTATCACAAGCGGCAGAGCGGCGATACCGAAAAAGTGATCGCCCAAGCGTTTGAGTATGATGCGCAGAACCGTCTGAAAAAGCAGTGGCACCAGGTAAACGGCGGTACCCAGGAGCTGCTGTCTGAAAATTCCTACAACGAGCTCTCGCAGCTGACCAACAAGAAAGTAGGCAATAACCTGCAGAGCATCGATTATACCTACAACATCAGGGGATCAGTAACTAAAGTAAACGACCCTTCCAATCTGGGAACTAAGCTCTTCGGCTATGAGCTGAAATACTTCAATCCGCAGAATGCGGCCGCTTCCGCCGGAAAGTACAACGGCAACATTTCGGAAGTAACCTGGATGACGGCTACCGACGGGGTGAAAAGAAGATACAATTACCGGTATGATGCCCTGAACCGTTTGACCCAAGGCCTGTACTCCGAACCGGAAAACACCGTTCCGAAGGACGATTTCTACAACGAATCGGTCACTTACGATATGAACTCCAACATCCTTTCGCTGCAGCGGAACGGAAAGAATGTACTGGGCCTGAAGGGGACGATCGATAATCTGGCCTATATCTACGACGGCAATAAACTGAACTCGGTAACGGATGACTCCCATGATTATGCAGGATATCCTGACGTATCAGGAAATACGATTCCGTATGATGACAATGGGAATATGATCAGCCATGCCGATAAGGGTATTGTGGAAATAGCCTACAATATAATGGACCAGCCGGATTTTG
>CAJYGB010000009.1 GCA_913774355.1 uncultured Chryseobacterium sp.
GCCTGTTTAAATTTTAATTCAGCAAACTTTCCGTCATTTCTCTTAATTTTCTGAATTAAATAAACTTTGTTTATTCTTCACTTTAATATGATGATTTCAATTGATTTAATTGAATATCGCCGGGCAATCGGCATATTAATTTTTTTAAGCTAAAATACCTTAAATTCTTAATGTTAAAATATAAAAGGTAAATTTAAACAGGCTCTAAGCAGAATCCATATCTTTTGTGCCTTTTGTGGTGAAATTTTTTGCGGTTGAATAGTAACTGCAGGTTTACGCAGGTTTTCACAGATCATGGTTGATCTTCAAAATTCGTGGTAATATATTAACCGAAGTTGCTTCCAGCATCCCTCTTCCAGCCTTTTTTAGTACGGTTTGTAATTCGGGTTCATGTTATTATTAAATTTGAACTTTCCTTCATCCGGTTTTCTTCATCCAACCATAAATCAGACTTCTCCAGGTTCACGTTAAACTTATGATCCAGAACAGCACTCATGCACCAAAAGTCCCGAAAAAGTCATAAATTTGCTGCCAAATGAATATTTCAGCTTACATTTTAGAATATTTGAAACAGTTCGGAACCGTTATAGTACCGGATTTTGGAGTTTTTTCCCTGGAAAAATCCAAGGCGGTGATCAATTCCGAAAATGGGAGCATTCTACCTCCCGCCAGCACAATTATGTATACTGCAGATTACGGGATGAAGTCAGATGATCTGGCGGCCTTTATTGCCGGGCAGAAACAGATGTCTCTGGAAGCTTCAAAAACCGACCTGCAGATCCAGACGGATTTCTGGAAGAAAAAACTTCAGGCCGAGCAAACCCTGGAAGTTCAGGGTCTGGGAATCATTTACACTGAAGACGGAATTACTCATTTCAAAGGCAACAGGTTACAGTCGGACCATCCGGATTTTTACGGATTGGAGGAAATCAGAATTTCGGATATGCATACCGACGGCTCCAAACCTGCGGCTTTATCAAACACTGAGAAGGATTATCAATTTAATAAATCGATTCTCTGGGCATTTCTGATTATTATTCCGGTGCTGGGAATTATTTATGTAGCTTATACCCAGCAGGAACTTCTGTTTGGAAAAAAATCATTTGATGATACCCCAATTTCCGTTCAGACCAAAACCCACCGGATTCAGAAAGATACGGTGAAAGTTCAGCAGCATGTAGCTCCGGCAGTAGATTCTCTGAAAAAAGATTCTGTTATTCAGAAGCAGGTTCAGACGGTACCGCAGAAAACCGTTCCGGTACAAACGGCAGCTAAAAGCCAGAACAAAAACCAGGCAATTCCAAACAACACTAAGAAATAATGGCAAAAATAAAAAAAGCGTCAGATTCCCTGACGGTGATGACGAATATTGTTCTTCCCAACGATACCAACCAGCTGAGAAACCTTTTCGGAGGCGAGTTGTTGGCCAGAATGGACCGTTGTGCTTCGATTTCGGCAACCCGCCACTGCGAGAGAAGGGTGGTAACGGCTTCCGTGAACCACGTATCCTTCGATCATCCCATTCCCGAAGGCGGAATTGTGGTGATGGAATCCAAAGTCTCCAGGGCATTCTCCACTTCCATGGAAATTTATGTGGATGTGTGGCTGGATGATCCGATCAACCACAAAAAAATCCAGACTAATAAAGGAATTTATACCTTTGTAGCCGTAGACGAATTCAACCGTCCGATCCCGATCCCGGAGATGGAACCGGAAACCGAGCTGGAAAAAGAGCGATATGCCGCTGCTTTAAGAAGAAAAGAACTTTCACTCATCCTTTCCGGAAGAATGAAGCCTTCGGAATCCATCGAGCTTAAAAAGCTTTTCCAGGAGCCTACGGAATAATTTCCTTTAAGGAGATCCCACAAAAAATCAATGTTACAATTACCGATACAACCGACAGAAATATTTGTCGGTTTTTTATTGCCTTTTCCGGTGAAGTTTCAAGATAATCATCGTTTTTGCTGAACATTTTCTGAGGAAGCCAGATGATCCATCCTATAAAAACAAGGAGCAGGGCATTAACGGCAACACCCAGCCACAAAAATATTTTGTTTCCGAATCCGTCCGGTCCTTCCGCGGTGTAATGAACCGGAATAGTTTCCGCAACGGAAGGGTATTTCATCAACAGTACCCCACTGTAGATCAGAAGCAGCACTACGGAAATTCCGAAAATAATTTTAGGTAACTTCATCAGAACGCAAAATTGAAAAATTCTATCCCGCAAAATCAGTTTCTATTTCTTTCTAACTTACCTTTGCACCAACAAATATAAAGAATTATGCCTTCAATGAGAATACTGATTTTAGATAAGAATCATCCTTTGATTACCGAACAGCTTAATGCAAAAAATTTTATTCTGGAAGAAGATTTTACGTCTTCCTATGATGAGGTTTGCAGGAAAATTCAAAACTACGACGGGGTGATTATCAGAAGTAGGATTCCTCTGGATAAAAATTTTTTAGAGAAAGCAAAAAGCCTGAAATTTATTGCCAGGGTAGGAGCGGGGATGGAAAATATTGATATTCCGGTGGCCGAAAAATTAGGTATTAAGCTTATTAATTCTCCGGAAGGAAACCGCGATTCGGTAGCCGAGCATGTGGTGGGGATGCTGTTGATTCTCATGAACCGGCTCTTCATCGCTTCACAGGAAGTGAAAAACGGCATCTGGCTGCGGGAAGAAAACCGTGGCGATGAGCTTTTAGGGAAAACAGTCGGATTAATTGGCTACGGAAATATGGGAAAGGCTACAGCAAAAAGATTGTCGGGGTTCGGGTGTAAAGTTATTTTCTATGATATCCTGCCGGACCTTTCCGATGAGTTTGCCGAACAGGTTTCTTTGGAAGAACTGCAAGAAAAAGCGGAGGTTTTAAGTTTACATATTCCTTTAACGGAACAGACCCATTATATGATCGATGGCTCCTTTATTGTCGGCATGAAGCATGACTTTTATTTTGTAAATACGGCGAGAGGGAAAAATGTAGAAACGAAAAGTTTAGTCGAGGCATTGAAATCAGGCAAAGTAAAAGGCGCATGTCTGGATGTCCTGGAATATGAAAAATCTTCCTTTGAAAATCTGGAAACGGAAAATGAAGACCTGAACTACCTGTTGGAATCCGAGAAAGCCATTGTTACGCCGCATATCGCAGGATGGACGGTTCAAAGCAAAGAAAAGCTGGCGCAGGTGATTGTGGATAAGATTATCACACAGTTTGCCTAGTCTGTTAAGGCCATTGCATGTAATACAAATGTCGGATTTTCACACGGCGATGACAAAATAAAAAGACTTCTGTTTTACAGATTGAATTTTGTACAGTTATTCCAAACAAAATACCTGGCTGGATTTAAAATTTCACGATGATTATTTTATGTTAAATAATTCATAATATAAAGCCAGGAGGTTATAATTATTTTGAGTTTTATTAAATTGCCGCTCATTTTGAAATTCCTGAGAATGCGTAATCTTGTCCTTATTGTAACGGTCTTTTTATCTCTTTTTTCCTGTAAAAATAAATCTGAAAAGCAGGAAGTTGAACAGACTTATACTTCCAATCTTCCCAACTACGGAAATGTAGATCTAAGCAAGGCCTTTACACCGGCAGAAAGCCGTGTTGATGATAAAGCATCGCTGGTAAGATACATCGACCAATATTATAAAAAAGTATGGGAAAGAGGCGATCTCAGCGGAGGAATCCTGGTAGCCAAAGGAGATGATATCCTCTATGAAAATTACCGGGGCTTTGCCAGGGAAGGGAATCAGAATCCGATCGACCGGAATACGCCGCTTCACGTGGCTTCGGTTTCCAAAACTTTGACGGCCATGGCCATGATGAAGCTCATCGAGGCAGGCAAAATCAATTTATCGGACCCGCTGACGAAATTTTTCCCGGGATTTCCCTATCCGCGGGTTACCGTTAAGACCTTACTGGACCAAAGAAGCGGCCTTCCGAAATACGAATATTTCATTACCAAAATACAGCCGATTCCGGCAGAGCTTTCCAAGGCTTTCCTCACCAACCAGGATATTCTGAACATGCTCATCAAATACAAACCGGATCTGGCAAGGGATACGGATACGGGCTTTATGTATTGCAATACCAATTTCGCCATGCTGGCCCTGATTATTGAAAAAATAACCAAGACTCCTTTCCCGCAGGCGATGAAAGAAATGGTTTTCGAGCCTTTGAAAATGAAAAATACCTACATCTTCCAGGAAAAAGATATTCCTACCGCTTCACAATCATTTTATTATGGCGGAAGCAAGCTGTATCCTCTCGATAGGCTGGATCTTATCTACGGAGACAAAAACGTTTATACAACGCCGAGGGATCTGTATAATTTTTCAAAAGCGATGTTTTCCAAAGATTTCCTGAAGCCTGAACTGATGGAGCAGGTCTTTACCCCGTATAGCAATGAAAAATTCGGGATGAACAACTATGGCTTTGGTTTCCGGATGAAGATCTATGATAATGGAGAAAAACTGACGTATCATAACGGATGGTGGCATGGGACGAACTCGGTATTTGCCCATCTGCTGAAATCCAAAGTGACGATCATTGCGATTGGAAACAAATATTCAAACCGTGTTTACACTGCACTTTCCCTTTCAGGTCTGTTTGAAGATTTCCCGCCCCAGAAAGACAAGCTTCACAGCATTATGAGCGACGAAAAAGATACATTGAAAGGACATGGTGAAGTTTATGGAGAATAATGTTTATTTTTGCGTAAACATATTCATGAAAAGATTCCTTTTTTTATTTGTTATCGGTTTTCTGTTGCAGTCGTGTGCAAGAGTAGGTTCGCCTATCGGGGGATCGAAAGATACGCTGGCCCCAAAGTTTTTAAATTCCAATATTGATACGACAAGGGTAAATGTCCCGACTGATATTAAGGAACTTCGCCTTGATTTTGATGAATATGTGACCCTGAAAGATGTCAGCAAAAACCTGATCATTTCTCCGCCGATCAAAAATATCACCCGGATCATTCCGTCGAATATTGCCAATAAGTTCATCCTGATCCAGTGGAAAGATACGCTTCAGGCAAATACGACTTACAATTTCAATTTCGGAAATTCCATTGCGGACAATAACGAAAATAATATCCTGAGGTACTTCAATTTTGCTTTTTCAACGGGAAGTAAACTGGACGATCTGTATATCAGCGGTGATGTAAAAGATGCTTTGTCTACCAAGAAGCCGGGTGAGAATAAGTACGTGGTAGGGCTGTATCAGGTAAAAGACACGATGAATTATAAACAGAAGCCTTATTATATCACAAAAGTGGATGATGACGGCTATTTTGAGCTGAATTACCTGTCTCCCGGAAAATACCGGATCATTGCTTTTGAAGACGAAAACGGAAACTCGATGTATGATGCGGGAAAAGAAAAAGTCGGATTTCAGAAAGACCCTGTCGTGATAGAAAAATCGATTTCCGGTCTCAATATTAAATTATATCCTTCTAAAAAACCGGTGAAATATCTTGAAATGAAGGAGAGCCCGGGAGGTGTGCTGATGGCTTTTGAGGGAAAGCCGGAAGAAGTAAAGGTTCAGCCGCTGAATGAAAAAATCAAAGACTATAAAGTAACACACGCTCCGAAATCCGATACGGTAAAAATATGGTTTGATGCCTTAAAAAGCGACGTCGGACAAAATACCACGGAAAATCTTAAATTTGGCTATAATGCAGGAGTCGGGAAAAAAGATTCCCTGTACACTGCCTCGCTGTTCTATAAGTACAATGCAAAAAATGCCATGGATATCAACAGCGACAACGGAGGAAGTCTTCTTCCGCCGGGGCAAGACTTTAAGATGGTTTCCAATTATTACATCGATAAGATCAATACGGATAAGTGGGTTTTCAGGACTGCAGGCGACAGTCTGAACACCATTCCTTTTACGGCAAGGATCTCTGAAAAAAATCCTTATCAGATTTTGATAAAAGCGGATTTTATAGCAGGAAAAAAATATCAGCTGACCGTTCCTAAAGAAACCGTTTCTTCTTTCTATACTAAAAACTCTCAGTCGAAACGTTTTGATTTTGATGCGGATAAAGTGGAAAATTACGGAAGCCTGAAGTTCATATTACAAAATGCACCGTCTTCAAGCTACTGGATTCAGCTGCTCGATACTTCGGATAAAGTGCTTTATCAGAAATATGCAAAAGGCAGCGAAGTGAAATTTGATATCCTGAAACCGGGCGAATATATCGTGAGGATTCTGGTGGATAATAATGGAAACGGCTATTGGGATGAAGCGGATTTCCAGAATAATGTATTTGCCGAAGATTCTTATATCTATTACAAGACAGCCGTTGTAAGACCGCTTTGGGACAGTAATGAAAACTGGGACCTGAAGGATACAAGGGTGTTGGATACTTCAAAGTTAAGCTTCCCGAAAACGACCACTGCACCGCCAAAAGATGCGAAAAAACCGGATCTGAAGAGCAACAATACCTTGCTTTCCCCAACAGGATCGACGCTTACGAGATGATATGAAAACATTTAAAAAAATCCTTTTTTGGAGCCTGATCGGATTTGCTTTGATTCAGTTTATCCCGACCGATAAGGTTAATCCGCCGGTAGACCGTAAGGCCAATTTTACCGACATCAGGAAAACACCATCAAAGATCCAGGGATTGCTGAAGGGGGCCTGTTACGATTGTCATTCTTACGAAACCGTTTATCCCAAATATGCGTATATTGCTCCGGTTTCATGGTCGGTAAAAAGCCACGTAAACGAAGGGCGGGAACACCTCAATTTTTCAATCTGGGGAACGTATAATAGAGAACTGAAAGAAAGCATGCTGAACAAAGCCGTTCAGACAATTCATAATAAATCCATGCCGATGCCGGGATATATTGTGTATCACAAAGAAGCCAACTTATCCGAAGCGGAAAGAGTACTGCTTACGAAATATTTTGAGGAAATCCTGAAATCAAAAACCTATTAAAGATATAAGTTAAATAAAAATCCCCCGCAGAGATAGTGAACCTGCGGGGGGTTGTATTTTATAAATATCAAAGACTCTTTAAATACCCTTCAAAAAAAATTTTCTGGGAATCAAAGGCCAAATCTTCCAGCTGAAGCTGTTTTAAAGGAATCCAGACTGCTTCCGATATTTCGGAAAGCTCCAGGTTCACTTCAAATTTTTCCGAAACGTTATATTCATAAAAAAGATCGATTGTATTGTAATCAATTTCTTTGTATTGGTACACATTCGGAAGGCTGGTGAGGTATTGTAAATTTGAAACGTCCACATCAAGCTGCAACTCCTCAAAAAGTTCCCTTTTACAGGTTTCTTCAGCGCTTTCCCGGGGGTCTACAAAACCTCCGGCAAGATCCAGTTTCCCTTTTTTAGGGTCTCTGTTTCTCCTGGTCAGGTAAATTTCATCTTCATAACGGATCACTATAGCTACCGCGCCGGCCACATTGTTGTAGAGCGTGAAATTACAGTTGGGACAGCTCCATTTTTTTTCGCCGTCCCAATTGAGGAATTCTTTACCGCAACTTGGGCAGTATTTCAATATTTTCATTGCGTAATTTTAGCATTTCTCGGATGGTAATTGAGGATTACATCACGAAGCTCTTCTGTTTTCAGGTGAGTATATACCTGCGTTGTCGTAATGCTCGAATGACCAAGCATTTCCTGGATAAAACGGAGATCGGCCCCGTTCTGAAGCAAATGGGTCGCAAAAGAATGCCGGAAGGTGTGCGGTGAGATTTTCTTACTCACGCCGGCCTTATCCGTCAGTTCCTTGATAATTAAAAATACGATTACCCTGGACATCGAGGTTCCGCGGCTGTTCAGGAATAAAGTATCCTCATGCTTCCGGTTGACCTTGTTCTTGGAACGGATATCGTTGATGTAGCATTTGATCAGCTCTGCCGTATAATCGGCCAGGGGAACAAAACGTACTTTGTTTCCTTTTCCGACTACTTTGATATACTGTTCTTTAAAATTGATATTGGAAATCTTCAGGTCGATCAGTTCTGAAACGCGCAGCCCGCAGCCGTACAGGACTTCGATGATGCACTGGTTTCTTTTACCGAGATCTGTACTGATTTCTATGGCGCCGATAATCTTATTGATATCGGTAAGGCTCAAGGTATCCGGAAGATAAAGACCGAGTTTAGGGCCTTCCAGCAGAGAGGCCGGATTATCTTCGCGGCATTCGTCTTCCAAAAGAAATTTGAAAAATGCTTTAATGGAAGAGATCCATCTTGCCTGCGATCTTTCGCTGAATTTCTGTTTGGAAAGGTTGAAGATGTATTCCTGCAGATTTTCATAGTCGATTGAATCCGGACCCATATTTTCCAGATCTCCTTCTGCATATTCTTTTAATTTTTTGATGTCCCTGATGTAGGCATCTAATGTGTTTTCTGAAAAATTTCTTTCAAAACGTAGGAAGATTTCAAAATCCTTAATTTTTTCATCCCAAGTCATTGGTGTGTTATTTTTTTAGTTCATAATCCGAAATTTGTTCTATTTCAACTTGATGGTTTTTTAAAAATGATATTCCGTCGTCGTCCGAATACTCGTTGATGTAGACCAGCCGGGTAATTCCTGCCTGCAGGATCAGCTTGCTGCATTCTTTACACGGAGAAAGCGTTAAATATAGCGTAGCCCCTTTGGCAGACTGTGTGGAAGCGGCCAGTTTTAAAATGGCATTCGCTTCGGCGTGCAGTACATACCAGTGGGTATTGCCTTCAGGGTCCTCACAGCAGTTTTCAAATCCTGAGGGGGTACCATTATAACCATCTGAAATAATCATCCTATCTTTTACGATAAGAGCTCCTACCTGCTTTCGTTTACAGTAGGAAAGTTTTGCCCATTCCTGAGCCATTTTTAGATAAGCTTTATCAAACTTATTCATACAACAGCATTGTTGGTTTTCGAAATAATTTGTATTAAGGGTAAAAAGTTAGAATACCGGTTTTCTTTTCTCAAGAAACGCCGAAACGCCTTCTTTTTTATCGTCCATTTCAAAAAGCTCTCCAAAATATTTGATTTCGGTTTCAAAGCCTTTATCCGTGTCCGAAAGATTGACAGCGTGAATTGCTTTTGAAATTGCCATGGGTGAATTGTTGGCAATTGTATGTGCTAATTCTCTTGTTTTGGTTAATAGTTCTTCGATAGGGTACACTTCATTTACCAGTCCGATTTCCTTTGCTTTTGCAGCGGGAATCATTTTGGCAGAAAAAATCATTTCGTTGGCAATACCTTTTCCTACAAGCTTCGGCAACCGCTGGGTTCCTCCGTAACCGGGAATCAGTCCCAATGTTACCTCCGGAAGTCCGAGTTTCGCATTTTCCGATGCATATCTGATGTGGCATGCCATGGCAAGCTCAAGACCTCCGCCCAAAGCAAAACCGTTTACGGCTGCGATTACTGGCTTGGTCATATTTTCTATTTTATTGAATAAAGAGTTGTGTCCGTTTCTGGCAAGCTCTTCAGCCTGATCCTGTCCGAAATCACTGAATTCTTTGATGTCTGCGCCGGCTACAAAGGATTTTACGCCGCTTCCGGTTAGAATAATTACCCTGTAGGCAGTATCGGAATTCAATTCGTCCAGGGCTGAACTAAGTTCACTGATTGTTTTGGCATTCAGTGCATTCAAGCTTTCAGGTCTGTTTATAGTTATGATAGAAAGATTACCTTCCTTTTGCAATAATATATTTTCGTAACTCATTTTCCACTAATAAAATATTATTTCGTGCAAATTATAAAAATTTTTACAAAAAAAAGGAAAAAATGTTAATCTTTTTTCCTTTTAATCAAAAGTTGTATTTTTAAATAATTGTTACTTCGTATGATTCATCATATTGGCATCAATAATTACATTGAGTTGAGAGGCCACTTTCATACCAAGTTCTATATTGGCTCTGAAGAAGTGGCACAGCTGCCTGTTGATGATTTCATCTTTCTTCGGGCCTGTGATCTGTTTCAGACTGCCGACGATATTGTTTATAAGATTATGCCTTTCTTCAGGGGTCATGGCTTTTGAGTATAAAAGGCCCGGCTGCGTGTAATGGTCGTCATCATTTTCATTCCTGTTGTAGCTGGCTACGTGGGCGCTGTCCAGCTCGTATTCATAGTTTTTATAGGCATAGTCCGGTTTGATATCGTCAAAACTGTTCGGATGATAGTTAGGTTTGTCCTGATAATGGCTGGAATCCGCCATAAATCCGTCTCGCTGGTAATTGTTTATGGCAAAAGGGCAGCGGTTTACCTCAAGCTGATGGGCATTTACGCCCACTCTGTACCGGTGAGCATCGGGATAGGAAAATAATCTTCCCTGAAGCATTCTGTCTGGTGAAAAACTGATTCCGTTGATCAGATTACTTGGCGAGAAAATAGATTGTTCCACGTGGGCAAAATAATTAACGGGCACTTCATTCAGCTCCATTTCTCCTACTTCAATCATCGGGAAATCATCATGAAACCAGACTTTGGTGATGTCGAAAGGATTCCATCTGAAATCTCTTGCCTGCTCTTCTGTCATTACCTGGATGTACATGGTCCATTTCGGAAAATTTCCTTCTTCGATGGCGTTGCAAAGATCTTCCTGGGCAAAGTCCGGATTTTCGCCGGCCATTTTCACCGCTTCGTCATTGGTGAAATTTTTAATCCCCTGTTTGGTAATAAAGTGGAATTTAACCCAGATTCTTTCATTTTTATCGTTAATCATGGAGTAAGTGTGCGAACCGAAACCGTGCATATGCCTGTATCCGTAGGGTGTTCCCCGGTCAGACATCAGGATTAGTACCTGGTGAAGAGATTCAGGGTTAAGGCTCCAGAAATCCCACATCATGGTAGCGCTTTTCAGGTTTGTTTTCGGAACCCTTTTCTGCGTATGGATAAAATCAGGAAATTTCTTGGCATCCTTTATAAAAAAGACAGGAGTATTATTTCCTACAAGGTCCCAGTTTCCGTCTTCCGTGTAGAACTTCAGGGCAAATCCTCTGGGATCCCTGGCCGTATCGGCGCTCCCTTTTTCTCCGCCAACAGTAGAGAAGCGGGCAAACATCCTGCATGAATTGCCGATTTTGGAAAATAACCTGGCTTTTGTATATTGGGTAATATCATGGGTAACCGTAAATGTTCCGTAAGCACCGGTTCCTTTGGCGTGAACAATCCTTTCCGGAATTCTTTCTCTTACAAAATGGGCAAGATTTTCCTGCAGGATAAAGTCTTGCAGCAATACGGGACCTCTCGGGCCGACCGTCTGCGAATCCTGGTGTTCGTAATAAGGGGAGCCGTTGCTTAGGGTTAATTTTTTTGAATCCATAATAGTTGTAATTTGTATAAGTTTTTTTGGAGTGGTATTTGATTATGTAAAGGTAGTAATAATCAAAATTACTTGAATTTTTAATTGTCAATAGTAAAAACATTTTATCTTTGTAATAGATAATATTAATCAGATGAACATTCAGCAACTGGAGTATCTTATCGCAGTGGATAAGTACAAGCATTTTGGGAAAGCGGCACAGGCATGCTTCATTACCCAGCCTACGTTAAGTGCCATGATACAGAAATTCGAGGATGAGCTGGATGTAAAGGTTTTCGACCGTACTACACACCCTATCCGCACAACGGATGTAGGACTTCAGATCATCGATCAGGCCAAAGTGATTATAGAGTCTGTCAATGAACTGAAAAACAAGGCCAATCTGCTGAACAATATTCTGGGCGGTACCATCAATATCGGAATCATTCCAACCGTTTCTTCATTTATTCTGCCGACGGAAATCTTCAAGTTCCTGAAAGACAATCCGAAGATCCAGATGAATGTAAAGGAAATGACGACCGACAATATCATCAAATCTTTAAAAGCAGGGGAACTGGACGCCGGGATTATTTCTACCCCTTATGATGCTGCGGATGAATTTTATCAGGATTTTCTGTTCAATGAAGAGTTGATGATTTACAGTTCTGAAACAGAGACCAACAAGAAGAACTCTTATGTTGTTCCTGAAGAGCTGAACGTAGAAAAAGTGTGGCTCCTTGAAGAAGGGAACTGTCTGCGAAATCAGTTTGAAAACATCTGCCACCTGAAAGAAAACACGCTGAAGCCGAAAAACCTGGATTTCCTGGCATCTAATATTCAGACGCTGGTGCACATGGTTGATAAGGTAGGCGGGATCAGCATTTTGCCGGAGCTGGCTCTAAATCAGCTTTCTGATCAGCAGAAAAAGAATGTATACCGCTTCAAAAAGCCTTTTCCGTACAGAGAAATCAGCGTTATCTACTATAAGCCGACCTTCAAACAAAAAATTATTGATGAATTGTCGCATTCCATCAGGAATTCTTTAGAAAAAAAACTGAATTATAACGAAAGCCCGAAGGAATTCGTAAGTATAAAACCACAATAGTTTTTTATTGCCAAAAGGCTGTTAAACCGTTAATTCCAAGAAAATTATAATAAGTAAGCAAAAATTTTGAGTATTAAAAAATAGTACTTAAATTTGCCAACGTTTACGGACGAGGAAAAATTTGACCTGATTGCAACCTCTATAAAAAAATGCTAAAACAGTATTCTTTTTTAGGCCTTTAGACAATTATTCTTATTTTCCTCGTAAATTTTTAATCTCAAACAACAGAATAACATGTCTTATTTATTTACATCTGAATCCGTTTCAGAAGGACATCCGGACAAAATCGCCGATCAGATATCCGATGCACTAATCGATCACTTTTTAGCGTATGATAAATCTTCAAAAGTAGCTTGTGAAACGCTTGTAACGACAGGACAGGTAGTGCTGGCAGGGGAAGTAAAATCCGATGCCTATCTTGATGTACAGACGATTGCCAGAGAAGTGATCAACGGAATCGGATATACGAAAGGAGAATATATGTTCAACGGGGATTCCTGCGGGGTGATTTCTGCGATCCACGAACAGTCTCCGGATATCAACCAGGGTGTGGACAGGGCTGTTTCTGATGAGTCTTTTGAAGCCAAAGCCAATGCTCAGGGAGCCGGTGACCAAGGGATGATGTTCGGGTATGCTACCAATGAAACGGCAAACTATATGCCTTTGGCTCTGGATCTTGCCCATACCATTCTTAAAGAACTTTCTACAATCCGAAGAGAAAATACAGAGATCAAATACCTTCGTCCTGATGCGAAAAGCCAGGTGACGATTGAATATTCTGATGATCATAAGCCGATCCGTATCGATTCTATCGTCGTTTCTACACAACACGATGATTTTGGAGCGGAAGAAGAAATGCTGAATAAAATCAGGGAAGACATCAAAAATATCCTGATCCCAAGGGTTGTGGCTTTACAGTCTGAGGAGATTAAAGCTCTTTTCAATGATCAGATCAAATATCATATCAATCCTACGGGAAAATTCGTAATCGGAGGCCCTCACGGGGATACCGGTCTTACGGGAAGAAAAATCATTGTGGATACCTATGGTGGAAAAGGAGCTCACGGAGGTGGTGCTTTCTCAGGAAAAGATCCTTCCAAAGTAGACCGGAGCGCAGCGTACGCAACAAGGCATATCGCTAAAAATTTAGTGGCGGCAGGAGTTGCTGATGAAGTTCTGGTGCAGGTTTCCTATGCAATCGGAGTTGCAGAGCCTTGCGGATTGTACATCAATACCTACGGAACCGCGAAAGTAGATCTTAACGATGGAGAAATCGCGAAGAAAGTTTCTACGGTTTTCGATTTAAGACCTTATGCCATCGAGCAGAACCTGAAACTTAGAAATCCGATTTACCAGGATACGGCTTCTTACGGACACATGGGAAGAGAAAGCTACACAGCAAGCAAGACTTTTAACAAAGGGCATAAGAATGAGCTTACTCTTGAAAACCTGGAATTCTTTACCTGGGAGAAACTGGACAAAGTAAATGAAATTAAAGCCGCTTTCGGAATTTAATTTTTAAAACCGATATAATAAATGACTGCTTTATCTTCACGGTAAGGCAGTTTTTTTTATTTTTACATACAATAATAAATTAAAGATGATGAACGCCAGATCCGCCATTACGATCCTATCCGTATTCTTCCTGAGTACTTTTGCCAAAGCACAGGTAACGGTGCACAAAATGATCAATGTGGGTTATACCTATCAGAACCAAAGCTTCGGAGAAGTGGGAGGAAAGCTGCTCTTCTTAAAAAATGATGATGTGATTTACCGTTTGGGGGCCTCCGCACTGATGGGATCCGTGCACTCTCAGTTTGCCATCATGCCGAAAGTTTCTGCCGATGTCCTGTTGAATTTTGAAAAAAATGTTGATTTTTACCATTCCTATTATTTCCTGATCGGAGCCGAAGGTACCAATAAATATATTGCTCCGAAAGTGGGGGTAACCCTTTTCGGGATCCTCGATCTTACCGGTGGGTATGCTTTTCCTATAGGAAACAGCGGAATAAATGGCAAAGAACTGAAGGGTGTGAATGTTAATTTTACACTAAATATCCCTACTGTATTCATTCACGATATGTTTAAGTGATTTTTTTTAGATTTTTCATGTAAAAAGTTAATAAATGGTTAACAGTTATTAAAAATTTATTATATTTACAACATAGAAAAATTGTATCCGCCTATTGATTATACTTTACTCTGAAGAATTGTTTTGTATTTACCGCTGAAGCCAGATGAAATATCTGGAAAAATTATCTTCGGCAAATATATTTATTGAGAAGAAGTTATGAAATCAAAATCGGATAGTTTACTAATTTCCCTTTACCAGAAAGGAGACGAAGCGGCGCTGTCTACCCTTATACACCGCCATCAGAGAGAACTGTTTACATTCATTTTTTACAAAATTAATGATGAAGATCTGGCAAACGATGTGTTTCAGGATACATTCATGAAGATCATTGTGATGCTGAAAGAAGGACGCTACAACGAAGAAGGTAAGTTTATTCTTTGGGCTAAAAGGATTGCCCATAATCTTATTATCGACCATTTCAGAGCAAAAGCCAAAAATATCAAGGTTTCCGAAACAACTTTCGAAACCGATGAATATTCTATCTTTGACCTGCTGAGAGAGCCTTCCGAGAATATAGAAGACCAGCTGGTTACCAACCAGATCCAGGAAGACCTTTTAAAAATGCTTCAGTTTCTGCCTGAAAATCAGCAGGAAGTGATCAAATTAAGGTTCTTTGACGGGTTGAGCTTTAAGGAAATCGCAGACCATACCGACATGAGCATCAATACCACATTGGGCCGCGTACGGTATGCGTTAATCAACCTGAGAAAAATCATGGATGAAAATCATATTGTCTTGACACGATAGATAATAATTTCGGAAAATTCTCGTTTTAAGGAAAAACATTTAGTCGCCTATGAGAAAAAATGATTCCTTAAAAGTGAAAGCTTTGAAACCTAAGAAACAAACCATTGAGTTTTTGCTCAGCTTTTCAAAGAGTGTCGAGGTTGTAAAAACCCCGGGCAAGAATTATCCGATTTCCAAAAATTAAAATTAATTTTGTGCTGTATGAAAATTCAGCACATTTTTTTTGACCTTGACAATACCCTCTGGGATCACCGCCGGAACGCCTATCTTACCATTAAAGACCTTTTTGAAAAAGAAGAAATCGGGCTGAAATACAGCATCGGTTTTGATGACTTTCATGCGGTCTATCATGAGATTAATGAAAAGCTGTGGGAAGATATCCGGGATGGACTCATCGATAAGGAATATTTGAGAAAGCACCGTTTTTATGATACGTTTAAACATTTCGGAGTGGATGATGAAGAATTATCCATGTATTTCGAGGAGCATTTCCTGGATAAAATCCTTAACCATAATGAACTGGTAGAAGGTGCACAGTATATCCTGGATTATCTCAAAGCCAAAAAGTACAGCCTTCACATTATTTCCAACGGATTCAAAGAAGTGACGGAGCGGAAATGCATTTTATCTAAAATTGATACTTATTTCCAGACCATCACCAGCGCGGATACCGTAGGCGTACGAAAGCCCCGTCCTGAAATTTTTGAATATTCCCTGAATCTTGCCGGTGCTCAAAAAGAAAACAGTATTCTCATCGGTGACGACTGGATTGCCGATGTCACCGGAGCCCAACGCTTTGGAATGGATGTGATCTTCTTTGATGTCCTGAATGAAAACAGGGAGGAAGAGGAATTAAAAATGATTAAGCATCTTTTGCAGATTAAAGAGTATCTATAAAACTTCGGCGGTCTTGCCATAAACAAGACCGCCGAATTATATTTATAAATTAAGATCATTAAATCCCTAAGCTTTCCCTCACTCTTTTGATCGTTTTCGTAGCAATCACTCTCGTTTTTGCGGCTCCTTCCTGAAGCTTGGCTTCCAGCTCGTCCAAATTGTTCATGTAATACGAGAAAAGTTCTCTTTCTTTCTCGAATCGTACCAGGATCAGGTCCAGCAATTCTTTTTTCGCGTGGCCATACCCGAAGTTTCCGGCTAAATATTTCGCTCTTAATGCTTCGGTCTGCTCAGGCGTTGCTACCAGCTGATAGATCGCAAATACTTTATCGGTTTCAGGATCTTTCGGCTCTTCCAGGGATTTGGAATCGGTTTCAATGCTCATCACCTGTTTTTTAAGCTCTTTTTCTGGCAGGAAGATATTGATGATATTTCCTCTGGATTTGGACATTTTATGGCCGTCTATCCCCGGAACATACTTGGTGTTTTCCTGAAGTTCGGATTGAGGCAGCACAAAAACTTCTCCCATCTGGTTGTTGAAACGGGAAGCCACATCACGGGCTATTTCCAAATGCTGAAGCTGGTCTTTTCCAACGGGAACAATCTCTGCGTCGTACAATAAAATATCGGCAGCCATCAGGATCGGATAAGTAAATAATCCTGAGTTCACATCCTGCAAACGGTCTGCTTTATCTTTGAATGAATGCGCTAACGTCAATCGCTGATATGGAAAAAAACATGATAAATGCCAAGAAAGTTCACAGGTTTCAGGGATGTCGCTCTGTCTGTAAAAGTATGTTTTTTCGGTATCCAGCCCACAAGCAAGCCAAGCCGCAGCAATCTCGTAGGTATTCTGTTTCAGTTCTCTCGCGTCCTTAATCTGGGTAAGCGAGTGAAGATTCGCGATAAATAAAAATGATTCGTTTCCTTCCTGCTTGGATAGCTCAATTGCAGGAATAATGGCACCCAGTAGATTCCCAAGGTGCGGGGTTCCGGTGGCTTGAATGCCGGTAAGAATTCTTGACATTGTTTAAAATTTATTATTTAAAATTAATGAATTGCAAATTTAATCAATTCTTCAACAGATTATACAGTGAAGAATAAGTTTAAATTTTGTTCAAATTTATTTCCTGTTGATTTTCTTAGAGCCTGTTTCATTTTGATCTACTAATTTTTTACAGACTTCTGCTTAATTTTAACATTAATGAATTCAGTTTATTAAGCGGAAAAAATAAGAAATCAATTAATTGATTTAAATTAAGTTAATTAAGAAGTTAAATCTTAAATCTTAATTTTCTAAATCAAAATAAACTTTGTTTATTCTTAACTTTAACAATAATAGCTGTTTATTGAATAAGGTAGAATTAAATAAACTGATAAGCCATATTGCCTTAAATTCTTAATGTTAGAAAAACAACAGGATCAATAACTCAGAGGCAAACTGGATGGCCGGAGTAGAAAATAAGTATCAAGGAATCTGGATTTTCTTTCCGCCAAACTTCGGCTCGACTCCTGTTATCAGATCCAGGTAGGCCTTCGTTTTTGCAAGATATTCCCTCACGTTCGTTTTAAATCCCGCATATTTGTTAACATCCGGAGCATTGTAGCCGTAAGCTTCCATACCGTTCTCACGGGCCAGGAATACAGCCCTCTCGTTATGGAATTTCTGGGAGACGATGATTAGTTTTTTCTGTTCGAAAATTTCCTTTGCCCTTACCACGGAATCCAGGGTCCGGAATCCTGCAAAATCGAGAAATATTCTGTCTTCAGGAACTCCGTATTTCATCAGTGCCTGTTGCATATCTTCCGGTTCGTTATAGTCTTTCCGACTGTTGTCCCCGCTTACAATAAGATACTGGATTTTTCTGCTTTTAAAAAGGTCGGCAGCGGCGCGGATCCTGTTGTAGAAATACGCATTAGGTTGGCCGTTGTCCAGATTTTTACCGGTACCCAGCAGCAGGGCTGTTTTAGTATTTGGAAGGTCAGCAATCAGGTCAGAGATATAGGCATCCGTATTTCTTTTCATGCTGTAATTGGCCCAGGCAATAAAAATAATTCCTGCAACAAAAAGAAGCAGGAAAATTTTAAGGATATTTTTAATTGATCTTTTCATTGTGTATAAAATCACTCTTAGAATTCCAGTCCGTTGGGGAAGGCTTTTTTCCTAAAAATCAGAAGCAGGGCAGCGCCTACCGTAATTGCGGAATCGGCAACATTAAATATGTATTTGAAAAACTCAATGTGCTTTCCGCCGATCAGCGGCCAGCTTTCAGGAACGTTCCAGTCAACTATAGGGAAGTGGAGCATATCGACCACACAGCCTTTCATGAATGTTGAATATCCATGCCCGAAAGGTACGAAATGCGAAACACCGCCGTAGCCGATCCACCGGCCCGTGCTTTCATCGAAAACCGTTCCGCTGTCGAAGATCATTCCGTAGAACATACCATCAATTAAATTTCCGATGGCCCCTGCGAAAATCATGGCCATAGGAATAAGCAGGTAATTCGATTCGCCTTTCTGAAGCCATTTTTTAAACAAATACACCATTCCTCCGATCAGGCAGATCCTTACAATCACCAGGAAATATTTACCGATAATTCCTCCGAAATGAAACCCATAAGCCATTCCCGGGTTTTCTACAAAAGTTTTATTAAAAAATCCCTGAATAACGGGAATACTCTCATTCAGCTCAAAATGGGTTTTCACATACATCTTGGAAGCCTGGTCGATCAGTAAAATAAGAAAGGTTACAAGTGCGATCTTCTTCATTACAGGCCTTTGGGTTTAGAAGGTTTTCCTATTTTCTCATTTTTCCGGTCAACGATCTTTTTAATTGTCTTCTCGTTGTGGTGTGTGTGTTTCGTATGGAATTTCTCGAACTTGATGTTCATTTCTTTTAAAACGCTTTTCAGTGCGCTCAGCTCCATGGCATTCTTGGTGTGCACAATAATGGATTCCATTGTTTTGATATAAGTTTTCTATTTTCTGGAAAGTTCGTCGAGTCTTTTCCTGTCTTTCTCCGAAAGGTCACTGACTCCGTTTTTGCCCATCTTGCTGAGAAGACGGTCAATTTCTTTTTCCCGGTCGCGTTTATCCGAATTAAATTGATCATCGATCGTATAATTTCGCTTTTCATCCGGAAAGAATCTGTCTTTGATCCGATCCCTGTTGAAAAACGCCATTACGGCAACCACAATAATTCCTAAAATCAGTATTTCGCTCATGGGCTCATATTAAAAAATCAGGTTTATAAAGTATTCCGTGAAATACGATATAAACCCAATGTATTGTAGATAACCGGCTGGTTATTTCTGCATATTTTTCGCTTCGATGCTTAAGGTAGCATGGGGAACGGCAAATAATCTTTCCTTAGGGATAAGCTTACCGGTCACTCTGCAAATGCCGTACGTTTTGTTTTCAATTCTGATCAGAGCGTTTTTCAGATCACGTAAGAATTTTTCCTGTCTGCCTGCCAAAATAGAATTCTGTTCCTTGCTCAACGTTTCAGCACCTTCTTCAAATGCTTTGAAGGTAGGGGAAGTATCATCCGTGCCATTATTCTGGTCATTGATGAAACTCTCTCTGATCAGTTGTAAATCCCTTTCCGCTTTCTCTATTTTTTCCCGGATAACTGCTTTAAACTCCTGTAAATCAGCATCGCTGTATCTTACTCTTTCGTCTGACATAATCATTTTTCTCTTTTTTAATAAAATTATGAAATCAAAATTGAAAAACAATAACTATATGTTAAATTTTTTCAACATTTATCTTAAAATTAACCTCATCTATTTCGATTTCGTTAAAATTTGAAAGTGAAGGTACGAATTCTATTTTACTTGACAAGACTTCCGAAGAAATATATTCCTCATTCTTCCTGATGTCTTCAAGGAATGGTGAGTTTTCTTCCAGGAAGATGGTAATTCTGTCTGTTAAATCGAAATCTTTCTCCTTTCGCAGGTTTTGGATTCTGTTAATGAATTCCCTGGCGATCCCTTCAGATTTTAATTCTTCTGTCAACGTCAAATCTAATGCCACAGTTGTTTTTCCGTCGGAAGTTACCGTCCATCCCGGAATATCTTTGGTAGAAATTTCCACATCATCAAGGGTGATTTCGTACCCCTGAATGTCAAGCTTTCCTTCTTTTTCAAGCTGGGAAATCTGCTCCGCTTCAAGACCGGCAATCGCTCCGCCTACCGTTTTCATGTCTTTCCCTAATTTAGGTCCTAACGCTTTGAAATTCGGTTTGATCTGTTTTACAATAAGATGCGATGCTTCTTCGGCGTTAATTAACTGAAGTTCTTTTACATTAACTTCCTGCTTGATCAGTTCTGCAACTGCCAGGATCTGCTCTTCCGTTTTTTTATCTAAGAATGGAATCAATACTCTTTGCAAAGGCTGTCTAACTTTCAAACTTTCTGCACGTCTGATTGACAGTACCAGGCTCGTTATAGTTTGTGCCAGATGGGTCTTTTCAACCAGATCCTGATCGATCAAGCTTTCATCTGCTACCGGGAAATCTGTTAAGTGGATAGATTCCGCCGTTTCTTTTCCGGTGACTTTATTTAAATCCTGATACAACTGATCCATAAAGAAAGGAGCAATCGGTGCGGATAATTTGGAAACTGTTTCCAGACACGTATATAAAGTCTGGTACGCGGAGATTTTATCTTCCGAATAATCACCTTTCCAGAAACGTCTTCTGCATAACCTTACATACCAGTTGGATAGATTGTCATTCACAAAATTACTGATCGCTCTTGCGACTCTTGTCGGTTCGTAATCTTCGTAGAATGCCTTAACTTCCTTAATCAATAAATTTAATTCCGATAAAATCCACCGGTCGATTTCCGGACGGTTTTCTACTTCTTTTTCAGAATAATTGAATCCGTCAACATTTGCATACAAGGCAAAGAATGAGTACGTATTATATAAGGTTCCGAAGAACTTTCTTCTCACTTCGTCGATTCCTTCGATGTCAAATTTCAGGTTTTCCCAAGGGTTGGCATTGGAAATCATATACCAACGCGTGGCATCCGGCCCATAAACCGAAAGGGTTTCAAACGGATCTACAGCATTGCCTTTTGATTTCGACATTTTCAGTCCGTTTTTATCCAGCACAAGCCCGTTGCTCATTACATTTTTATAAGCTACCGAATCTAATACCGCAGTTCCGATCGCATGAAGCGTATAGAACCATCCGCGGGTCTGGTCAACGCCTTCCGCGATAAAATCGGCAGGGAAGGCTTTGTTGTTGTCGATTAATTCTTTATTCTCAAAAGGATAGTGCAGCTGCGCATAAGGCATGGAACCCGAATCGAACCAGACGTCGATCAGATCACTTTCACGCTTCATCGGCTCTCCCAAATCCGAAACCAGAATGATCTTGTCCACCACATTCTTGTGCAGATCGACAAGCTCATAGTTGGATTCGGACATATTGCCGATCACAAAACCTTTAAAAGGATTTTCTTTCATGAAACCTGCCGCAACGGATTTCTCGATTTCATTGTATAATTCTTCTACGGAACCGATAATTTTTTCTTCCTGTCCTGAACCTGTCGAAGAATCCGTTCTCCAGATCGGTAACGGGATTCCCCAGTATCTTGACCTTGAAAGATTCCAGTCGTTCACGTTTTCCAGCCAGTTCCCGAAACGCCCTTCTCCCGTTGATTTCGGCTTCCAGTTGATTTCTTTGTTTAAATCCACCAACCTTTCTTTTACGGCCGTCATTTTTACGAACCATGAGTCCAGCGGGTAGTACAATACCGGCTTGTCCGTTCTCCAGCAATGCGGATAACTGTGGACATATTTCTCTACTTTAAAGGCCTTGTTTTCCGTCTTCAGTAAAATTGCGAGTTCTACATCCCAGGATTTCTCCGGAGCGGTGCCTTCATCGTAATATTCGTTCTTGATGTATTTCCCGGAGAATAATTCCGGAACATATTCTCCTTTGATAAATTTCCCCTGAAGATCCACCAGTGGAACCAGATTGTCGTTTTCATCTTTTACCAGCATCGGCGGAACTTCAGGTTTCGCCATTTTGGCAACCCGTGCATCATCCGCACCGAACGTCGGAGCCGTATGAACGATTCCCGTACCATCTTCCGTGGTTACGAAATCACCTAAAATTACCCTGAACGCGTTTTCAGGATGGTCATTCGGCGTAAACCATGGAACAAGTTGTTCGTATCGGGTATCCACCAGTTTTTCTCCTGTGAATTCTTTTAGTATTCTAAATGGAATCGTTTTATTTTCTGCGATATAGTTTGCAAAATCTTCATCCGTACCTTCTGCATATTTCTTACCGAAAACCTTAGGTAAAAGCACGCGGGATAAAACAACGTTTACTGGCTCGAAAGTATATTGGTTGAATGTTTTTACCAGGACATATTCAATATCTCTTCCTAAGGTTAATGCCGTATTGGAAGGCAGCGTCCAAGGAGTGGTCGTCCAGGCCAGGATGTGCACGTCTCCATCTACATCGCTGAATAATTCAGAAGATTCTTTCTTAACCTTGAACTGGGCCACCACCGTCGTATCTGAAACATCATGGTACGTCCCCGGCATATTCAGTTCTGCAGAGGAAAGTCCGGTTCCTGCTTTCGGAGAATAAGGCTGGATGGTGTATCCTTTGTACAATAATTCTTTATCGTACAATTGTTTCAATAGCCACCAGACGGTTTCCATGTATTTGGATTTGTATGTGATATACGGATCGTTAAGGTCTACCCAATATCCGATTTTTTCGGTCAGGTTATTCCACACGTCCGTATAGCGCATCACGGCTTCCCGACAGGCTTTGTTGTAATCTTCGATTGAAATTTTTTTGCCAATATCTTCTTTGGTGATTCCTAATTCTTTTTCCACACCAAGCTCTACCGGAAGTCCGTGGGTATCCCAACCCGCTTTACGGAAAACCTGCTTTCCGTTCTGGGTCTGGTAACGACAGAAAATATCCTTTAATGCCCTGGCCATAACGTGGTGAATTCCGGGCATACCGTTTGCCGAAGGCGGACCTTCATAAAAAACAAACTCAGGCTGCCCCTCACGAATCTCAACACTTTTACTGAAGGTTTTATTCTGTTTCCAGAATTCCGAGATGTTCTCGGCTACGTCAATAAGGTTGAGGTTTTTGTACTCTTTAAACTGGCTCATTGTAATATCTCAATATCGTTGATTAATTAAGTTGGCAAATTTACTAAAATTTACCGGTTTATAATATATGTTTTATTTTGATCGTTCCCATGAAAATGTTCGGTTTCAGAAAAATAAAGTGAGATGAATCGTCAATGGCGAATAGTGGATGGGTGAATTTTTGAAAAATTAAATTTATTCAAAGGGTTAATTGGTATTCAGGCTTACCTCTTTTAAGAAATATACTTATCAAAAGACGGCTTTTTTATTATTGAAAATCACTGAGCCTCGACATATTAGGCCATCTGCCTGCTTCGTATTCTTCAATATAATATTCATCTGATCTATTAGTCCCAAATACAACAATTTTCCCTGTTTTATTTTCAACTAAAAAAGATGAATTACCTATTAAAGCTGCTTCTTCATCTTTTGTTTCTATATATTCTTTAGAATTATACGAAAATATTATTCCATAATTTTTTTTGATTGAAAGCTCTTCTTGGATAGCCAACTCAATGCCTCCCTTTTGTTCTTTCATTTTTAAATAATCTTTTGCAATTTTGATGATTTCTATTTCTGTTAACATATTTACTATCTGTTTTCTTTAGGTTTGAAATTAAATCTATAAAATTTAAAGTTCAAAAAAGTCAGCTATTTCAATATACCGATGTGGACCCTGGACGTATAAAAAATCTAAAGTTTCTGCATCCATATAGACATAAAACGCTTTACCATAAATATCATAATAAACTTACTACTATAACATCTTTTATAGAATCATCCCTTAGAATATCCTTTTTCCTTATAAAATGAATTAATTACAGATATTGTAGAATCTACTTTCATAAGCTCTTTAATTTTTTCAAAGGCTTTTTTTTCTTTATTTATCACAACTACTACACTCTTTTTTAAAACATCCTGTTTCTTGGCTACGGAAACATGGCTTTATTTTATCAAATACCAGTATCAAATAACAAAAAACCACCCGAAGGTGGCTGTAAGTTATTGAAAATCGCTGAGCCTCGGCATATTTGGCCATCTTCCTGCTTCGTATTCTTTAATATAATAGTCTAAGCCTTGTGAAGAACCGAATATTATAATTTTACCAGTTTTATTTTCAACCAGGAATGGAGTGTTTCCAATTAATGTTTTATCATTGTAATCTCTTGTCTGATTGAATTTTTTTGTATTGTATCTGAATATTATTCCGTATGGTTTCTTAATTTCGGCATTATCCAAGATGACAAGATCATATCCACTTTTTTCACTCTGGTTTTTCACATGATTTTTTGCGATTTCTATTACTTCTTGTTCTGTTAACATACACCCATCTGTTTCTTGCTGTGTTGTTTAATTTTTTTCTCCTATAGATTTACAATTAAATCTATAAAATTTAAAGTTCAAAAAAGTCAGCTATTTCAATATACCGATGTGGACCCTGGACGTATAATAAGTCTAAGGTTTCTGCATCTATATAGACATAAAACGCTTTACCATAAATATCATCTAATAAACTTACTACTATAACATCTTTTATAGAATCATCCCTTAATAAGTCCTGCTCCTCATATCTTGCACATATTATTGATAAGGTAGGATCTTTTTTTATAAGTTCCTTCACTTTCTTTAATGCGTAGGCTTCTTTTTTTTCTTTATCTATCATGGTCAATATTATTTTATAATTATTTTGCTTATATCTATTCCTAGTTTTTTACAGTCTTTTATTGCTTCATTAATGTTTTTTTCGCTTAGTCTCATATCTTGTGGGCTAAATCTACCTTTACCAAATATATCTAACCATTTATTTTGTTCTTCCACTACTTTATCATAAACATATTTTTCTTTGATATATGTGCTTATTAATCTGTCTTTTTCAGGGATTTTTCGTGTTAAGAGTAGTTTTTCAAATTCTTCTAATTTTCTATTATTTGGTATCTCGATAATCTGTTCTCCTGTTAAGTATCGCTTTCTTCCTCTTCTTAAATAATCCTCAAAATGCATGCATTCATGAAACATTTCTAAGTCTGTAACATCCTTTCTGATCCAAATAGTTGGAGGTATCCATATATTCGGAAAGTAGCTTTATTTTATCAAATACTAATATAAATAATAAAAAAACCACCCGAAGGTGGCTATGCATTATTCTAGGCTACTATTTGATCCTAAAATGTTAGTAAATCTTCCTGCTTCGTATTCTTGAATATAATATTCTTCAGATTTGCTGGTTCCAAATACGATAATGTTTTCTGTTTTGTTTTCTATCAGGAAAGGAGCATTCCCAAGTAAAGTATTATCATCATCATTTCTAGTGTCATTATATTTTTTTGTATTGTAGAAAAATATAATACCATAAGGCTTTTTTATTGCTTCGTTATCTAAAATGACAAGGTCTACTCCACTTTTCTCTTTTCTTTCTTTTACGTAATTTTTGCGATTTCTATGACTTGTTGTTCTGTTAACATCATGATTTTTAATTTAATATAAGTAAATCTATTAATTTTGATTAGGATCCCAAACACCATATGATGCAGGCTTCCAGGTACCATCCTCATATCCTCTAATATAGTAATCAACATCCATAGCAGTACCAAATGGAATAACAATACCGGTGTCATTTTTCACCAGAAAAGGTCCATTTCCTGCCAATCGATGTTTCTTGTAATCTTTAGCGTGGTAATAATAAATATTTCCATAAGATTTTTTAATTGTAAAGTCATTATTAACCATTAACTCTACATTAATTTCTTGTTCAATTTCTTTTACATATTTTTTAGCTACTAAAAGCATTTCATTTTCTGATAGCATATATTAATCTATTTTTAAGTATTCAAAATATTTGTATTCTCCTATTTTGCTAATACGCCAAATTGTCCATCAGGCAATATTAATCTTCCATTTTCTCTAACAATATTAAAAACATGACCAGGTTTCATTTCATTCACATAAGCATAGATAACCCCTATTTCTCCTTCTTGCATTCCATTTATTCCCTTTAGATCTTTTAATTCAGCTATTTTAATAAATTTATTACCATAAATTTCTTCTAATAGCTCTACTTCTTGTCCTGCAGAGTGTAAAGCACTTGATATTTTTCCTGTTCTTAAGTATTCTACAACTTTTTTCACCACATTTACACAGTTGGTATTAGAAATCATTACGACTTCTCCATTTACTACATGATGATTAAAATATGGTAGTACTTCATAAATATAATCAAGTGCATTTTCAGCGGTAATTTTACCTGTATTTATAGCCTCCTGAATAGCTTTCCATCCCGCTTCAAACTCTTCTGCTGTCATGCTAAAACGTGGCGTAAGATTTTCTGCCATTCCCGCAAGACGGCTCATCTCTTGATCAAGCTTTGTAATGTTACCGCCGGCTTTCCTGTAAAGATAATCTAGGAATTTTCCCGTTCTTCCAGCGGAATCTGCTTGAAAGAACTTTTTCCCTTTATAAAGTACTGCTACCTCTTTCTTTGCATTTTCTATAAAAAGCACTCTCAGTTTTTCAAAATCAGCAGCATGATTGGTGATACTTCTGACACCATCTTTTGAAAGAACCCTTAATCCATTTTTAGAATAATTCCTTAAAGGAAACGAATATAATGCATTTTTAATTAATTTTTGTAAGCTTTCCTGCTGACGCGGATACCTGGATGTATACAGGACTTCTACGGTGACATCCAATGCTTTTTCTGCTTTTGTTAACATGCTCGCCATGGCACCTGCTGTTCCCTGGACCATATAAATATCATCCCATAATTCCAGAAGCTTCTTCCCCTCAGTGGTGAATTTAAGCTCATCTCTGAGCCGGGTCTCTATATAAAAATCTGAAAGGGCCACTCCGATATCTGCATAAGCCGCATATAAAGGCAATCCTGAAACTCCGGATTCAATGGTTGCAAGGCTGGCGGAAATCACCATGAGATCCGCGGCGACGCGAAGACATCTTAATACATCTTCAGCAGCTTTTTTCTGAGCGATATGATAAAGAAACACAGCAGGCACTTCAGTATCGGTTTCATGAGTCTGAACCTTACCTGTCCGAAGTTTTTCCTTTTCATACACTTTGAGGTGCAGCATATCCAGAGGCCTGAATTCTCCGTTTTCAGCTTCAATTTTCTCTGTTTTCAGATTAAACACTTTTACCGTATTGATCAGGGTGACGATATTATCAAGGTCTCCTTCCATAAAATATCCGGTAAGTTCACAATGTCTTTCTATCGTATCGGAATCCCTGCTGACGCCCAGTGCGAAAAGAGAACCGCTTTGTAAAGGTTGGTGGGCGTCATCCGTTGCATGCTGAGCCTGCATGAAAGCGGTTACATAGATGACAAAAAGTTCCTTGTTTTCAAACAACTGACCATGGGCAGCCTGATTCGTATCTGAAATAATGCCTTTTCCCATGTACACGCTTTCTCCATCCAGAGAATGATAAATATGCAGAATGAGCTTAGGGTCGTTTTTAATCTTTCGGTAAACGAACTCCCCGGATATTGCCGTAAGGATACGGATCGCATAACGGCTCTTGTCTCTGAACGGCTCTGCTGCCAGAGCAGCAGCTTTCCCTATTGAATCTACATCGCGGATTAGCTGAGAATCAAAATTCAAAAACTGTAAAAAATGATCCCATAACAGCTCGTCTGAAAGCTTCTTTGCTTTTCCTTTATAATCCACCCCGGTCAGGGCAAAATTTGGAAGCTGATTGTAGAAGAACATCAGGTCATCAATAGAAGTAAGCCCGTTTCCTGCCTCTTCAAAATGAGCTATAAGCGCAACCTGCGCTTCCTGTTGATGGTACGGAAAAAGGTAAGTGATGGCAGCCATGTAGTATTCGACATCACTCAGCCTGATCTGTATGGCATCAGGAGATTCTGAAGAATAATGGACAGTGGCTTCCGTCTCATTTATTACGGTTTTTGTGGCTTCTCGATGGTAATTACGATAAGGGATGTTGATGGTGCATTCTATCTTTCTCTCCCGGATTCCGATCGCCGTATGATGGGTATATTTTCGGGGGTCAATATACCCCGGGCTTATATTCACCCAGACCTTTTTATCAAGGCGTTCCAGAAATGAGTTTTGAAATTGTTTTTCATCCAATTTAGGCTCTTGGATAATTAATTTCTCAATCATTTTAGCCTTTACTCTTACGTTATCGATCTTTGCCGAAGGGATGTCTTTTAGATTTACTTTTTCTACTTCCTGAGAATAATTGATAAAGTTTTTCTATGCATCAAACAGATAGGTATTAAAATCGGTTGACGAAACAAGTAATGAGAAAATCTTCCTTTCATCCACCCAAAGGTTGGTAAAAAAGGGTTCTATGGAATTGGTGGCAATTTTTTCTCCTCTCATATCGGCCCATATCTCCCGGGCGATCTTATCAAAATCGTCCATTCCTTTTAAAGTATTTTTAAAATTCATATTCAGGTTTTTTCATGATTAATATTGTATTTTGGTTTATATTACGTTTTAGATAAATAGAGATGGTCTTATAGCATCATCTTAATCTCTCTAATGCAAAGATCAATGCTGGTAACGACAAAACTCGACGTATAAAAATTAATTTTTTAAATTTTTGTAAAAATATTTTCTGCAAACTGCCGGGCTTTATTTTTAAGATTCATTGCTCAATAGTCTTTTAATTTTAAATACATTTGTCCTTTAAAAATAAGAACCATTGGAATTCCATCCATCCATCGAAAAAGCAGAAGCTGCGGAAATCAAAAGATTTCAGGAGCAAAAACTTCAGGAACTGTTGGTGTATCTTGAAATGCATTCCCCTTTTTACCAAAGGATATTTAAAGAAAACGGGATCCGTATTGCCGACATTCAGACTTTGGAAGATCTGCAGAAGATCCCTACCACGACAAAGAACGATATTCAGCAGAACAATGATGATTTCTTCTGCATTACACCTGATAAAATAGTGGATTACAGCACGACTTCGGGAACCCTGGGTGATCCTGTCACATTTGGATTGTCGGATAACGACTTGGAACGCCTCTCGTACAACGAAGCCATTTCCTTCGCCTGTGCTGGAATCCAGAAAGGAGATGTGGTACAGATGATCACTACCATCGATAAAAGGTTCATGGCCGGGCTGGCTTACTTTTTAGGCTTACGGAAAATGGGAGCCAGCGTTGTGAGAATGGGGCCGGGAATTCCCGAACTGCAGTGGGATTCCATCTTTCGGTACAAACCGAAATACCTGATTACCGTTCCTTCCTTCCTGTTGAAAATGATTGATTATGCTGAAAAGCACGGAATTGATTATCAGAATTCCAGCGTATACGGAGCAGTGTGTATCGGGGAAAGCATCAAAAACCAGGATTTTACGGATAATATTCTGTCAAAAAAGATCAAAGAGAAGTGGAACATCAAACTTTTCTCCACGTATGCTTCCACCGAAATGAGCACCGCCTTTACGGAATGCGAACAGCAGACCGGCGGCCATCATCATCCGGAACTCATCATCACGGAAATTCTTGACGATGATGGAAATCCTGTAAAAGAAGGAGAAAGTGGCGAACTGACCATCACGACGTTGGGTGTCGAAGCTTTACCTTTGCTAAGATTTAAAACCGGGGATATCGTAAAAGCCCATTACGAGCCCTGCCCATGCGGAAGGAACACCATGAGGCTGGGACCTGTTCTCGGAAGAAAACAGCAGATGATCAAATACAAAGGAACCACGCTCTATCCGCCGGCGATGAATGATATCCTGAATGATTTCAACAACATTCTGTGCTACCAGATCGTGATCCAATCGAATGAGATAGGCCTGGATGAAATTATCATTAAGATCAGTACCGGCAGCGATTCCGAGACGTTCGTAAATGAAGTGAGGGATCATTTCCGCGCCAAGTTAAGGGTGAGCCCAAAAATTGAAATCATTGATTTTGAAATATTATCTAAAACCGTGTTTAATCCGAACAACAGGAAACCGATTACCTTTATCGATTTACGGAACTAACATTACATAAATTAATAACTCATGAAAAAATTAGCATTAACCTTTTTTGTTTTCTTAATGGGCATGGTCTGTGCTCAAAAGATGAAAGTCACTTCCGGAAATTTTGATTTCCTGAAAGGGCAGACCGAACTAAACCTGCAGATGGATTACAGCCATGTGAAATTCTACAAAGAAAATATGGATGAGACGGCCTATATCGCCAAGCAGGAAAAAGATATTCAGAAGGCCGGTAAAAGTCCCGAAGAATTTGAAAAATGGAAAAAAGACTGGGCGTATTCCAAAGATACGCAGTTTACGGAAAAATTCCTGGCTTCGATGAACAAGAATACGGACATTAAAACCTCCGTCAATAATCCGTCCGCAAAATATACCCTGATTGTTGAAACTGTCTGGATTTATCCGGGATGGTTCGCAGGAATTATGAACCAGCCGTCGAAGCTCAGCACCCTCCTGAAATTTGTAGAGACTGCTGACCGATCTCATGTTTTACTGGAAATTGACAGTAAAAACGCACCCGGGGATAATTTTGTAGGATTGCCGAATAACAATGACAGGATTTCTGAAGGCTATGCCAAAACAGCCAAAACGCTGGCTCGCATGATCGAAAACAAAATCAGATAAAAAATAAATCCGCTTCCCATTCCGGGAGCGGATTTATTTTATGCCTGTTGCTTTTCTGTTTTAATAAATTCAGCTAAATTTTTGATCGCCGTATCGTGTATCCTGACGAATGTATTCTTTTTGTTCCAGACATATCCGGCCAGCACGGCACAGATCTTCCGCTTCACATCCGGGTTTTCCGGCTGGTGGAAGAACAGTTCCTGAAGATTTCCGGTGTACCATTCTTTCACATAAGTGGTGAAAACATCAACGCCGTACAGGATGTAATCTGCAAATTCTTTCTGCCAGTCTACTTTTTCACCGTTCAGTTGTCGTAAGACCAATTTTGCGGCTGTCATTCCGCCTTCGGTGGCAAAGGCCATCCCTGAAGAGAAAACCGGATCCAGGAATTCCGAAGCATTTCCCGTTAAGGCAAATCCGTCGCCGTATAATTTTTTTACCGAGCAGGAATAATCTTTCAGATGCTTAGGTTCAAAAAGAAAATCCACATCCCCGAAACGGTTTACATAATAATCCGACAGGGAAATGGCTTTTCTCAACGCCTCTGCCGTATCGCCGTTTTCGGATAATTTATCAATATATTCTGTCGGTCCTACGATTCCGACGCTGGTATTTCCGTTGGAGAAAGGGATCACCCAAAGCCAGACCTCCGTTTCAATAATATCGAATGAGATCAGCGTTCCTTCGGTTCCTTCTTCACGGTTGAGGTCCTTTACATGGGAGAAGATCGCAGAGTGAGGCGATAGTTTCGATGGCTTTTCAAGATCCAGAAGCCTTGGAAGCACCCTTCCGTAGCCGCTGGAATCGATCACGAATTTGGCGTGGATCTCTTTTGTTTCCCCGTCTTTGGTTCTTACAGTCGTTACGGAATCGGTTCCGTTAAATTCAATACCGATTACTTCTGTTTCAAACTCCAGATCGATGCCTTTATTGATGACTTCCTGAGCGAGTACATTGTCAAAATCCGCTCTCGGAACCTGCCAGGTCCAGTCCCAGCCTTCCCCAAATTTATTGCTGAAATCAAAAATGCAGACTTCGTTGCCTCTTAAAAAACGGGCGCCAAGTTTCTTTTCAAATCCCATTTTATCCAGTGCCGGAAACAGGCCGGCCTCGTCAAAATGATCCATCACCCGCGGGATAAGGCTTTCCCCCACCACCAATCTGGGAAACTTCGTTTTTTCAACAACTTTTACGCTGACGTTGTTCTTCTTTAAGTATGAAGAAGATACGCACCCGGAAGGCCCGGCACCGATTACAAGAACGTCAACAAATTCTTTGCTCATCTTTGATTTTTTATTTTAATAATAACTTCTATCTTTGCCGCAAAATTAATGACAATTAATTAATAATTACAAAATTATCTTATTATTACTTTTAATTAATGAAAATAAATAACTTTTTAAAACTGAGCGACTTTACAAAAGTCATCATTGAGAATGAAAAAATAGAACTGGATGAAACGCTTCTTGCCAGAGTAGATGAGAGTTTTCAGTTTCTTAAGGAATTTTCTAGAAATAAAGTAATATACGGGGTAAATACAGGCTTCGGTCCAATGGCTCAATTTAAGATCAGTGACGAAGATACACACCAGCTTCAGTACAATCTGATCCGGAGCCATTCTTCCGGAATCGGAAATCCGCTTCCTGCCGATGAAGCGAAGGCTTGTATGCTTGCGCGATTAAACACCCTGTCTCTAGGAAAATCAGGGGTTCATCAGTCGGTTGTGAATTTAATTAAAGAATTAATAAACAAAGATGTTATACCGTTAATCTTTGAACACGGAGGCGTAGGTGCAAGTGGTGACCTTGTACAGCTGGCTCATCTGGCTTTGGTGCTGATCGGAGAAGGGGAAGTCTTTTATAAAGGAGAAAGAAAACCGACAAAAGAAGTTTTCGCTGCGGAAGGCCTTGAACCGATTCAGGTGGAGATCCGTGAAGGTCTGGCATTGATGAACGGGACTTCCGTGATGTCGGGAATCGGTGCGGTTAATGCGCACAAAGCAAATCAGTTAACGGATATTTCTTTACGATTATCCTGTGCGATCAATGAAATTGTCCAGGCTTACGATGATCATCTTTCGGAAGTGCTGAACGGAACCAAGCTCCATGAAGGCCAGCAGAAGATTGCCGCCAAAATGCGTGCCCACCTGTCTGACAGCAAGCTGATCCGGAAGAGAGCCGATCATTTATACACCCATTTTGAAGAGCAGGAGAAAGTATTCAAGGAAAAAGTCCAGGAATATTATTCTTTACGATGTGTTCCGCAGATTTTGGGGCCTGTCCTGGATACATTGGAATATACTGAAAAAGTATTGGAAAATGAGATCAACTCAGCAAACGACAATCCTATCATTAATGTTGAAGATCAGCACGTGTACCACGGCGGAAATTTCCACGGAGATTATATTTCGTTGGAAATGGACAAGCTGAAAATCGTGGTGACGAAACTCACGATGCTGGCGGAAAGACAATTGAACTACCTTTTAAATTCCAAAATCAACGAGATTCTGCCTCCGTTTGTGAATCTCGGGAAGTTGGGTTTCAATTTTGGGATGCAGGGTGTACAGTTTACCGCTACTTCCACTACGGCAGAAAGCCAGATGCTTTCCAACCCGATGTATGTGCACAGCATCCCGAATAACAATGATAATCAGGATATTGTAAGCATGGGAACCAATGCGGCGGTCATCTGCAGAAAAGTGATCGACAATGCTTTTGAAGTGCTGACCATTGAAGCCATTACCATTGTTCAGGCTATTGAATATCTTGGCTTTCAGGACAAAGTTTCATCCGCAACAAAAAAGCTGTATGACGAAATAAGAAGGATCATTCCGGCGTTTTCCAATGATATGGTAATGTATCCGTATCTGGAAGAGGTGAAAAATTATCTTAAAAGTATGTAACTTCAGGCCTATATACGTTGTCATAAAAGAATAAAATATACTAAAAACTAAAACTAACATACACAACACATGAAATGTGCAATCATCACAGGCGGCTCCAGGGGAATTGGAAGAGCGATCTGTATCAAACTGGCAGAAGAAAAGAATTACCACCTGCTGATTAATTATACTTCCAACGAAGCAGCAGCAAAAGAAACGCTGGCCAAAGTTGAAGAACTGGGCGCTAAGGGAGAGATCCTGAAATTCGACGTTGGTAATGCCGAAGAAACACAGGCTGTTTTAACCCAATGGCAGGAAAACAACCCGAAAGCGATCGTTGAGGTAATTGTAAATAATGCCGGGATCACCAGGGACGGGCTGTTCATGTGGATGCCGAGCGAAGACTGGAACGCGGTGATTAATACGAGTTTAAACGGTTTTTTTAATGTAACGAATTTCTTTATCCAGAAACTGTTGCGCAACAAATACGGAAGGATCATCAATATGGTGTCCGTTTCCGGTGTGAAAGGAACAGCCGGACAGACGAATTATTCTGCAGCAAAAGGAGCTGTGGTAGGCGCTACAAAAGCCCTGGCGCAGGAAGTGGCTAAAAGAAATATTACGGTAAATGCCGTAGCACCGGGTTTCATCAAAACGGATATGACGCAGGAGTTTAACGAAGATGAATTAAAGGCAATGATTCCTGCCAATCGATTCGGCGAGGCGGAAGAAGTAGCAGATCTGGTGGCATTTTTAGCTTCTAAAAAGTCATCTTATATTACCGGCGAAATCATTAATATTAACGGAGGAATCTACTCGTAAAATAATATAACAATGTACTAATATAACAATAGACTAATCTATCGGTTTACCAATAAAAGCAGATCGGTTAAAAATTGTTACACTGTTACATTGATAAATTGTTACATTTAATAAATGGAAAACAGGGTTGTCATTACCGGAATGGGAATTTATTCCTGCATCGGAACTTCTTTGGAAGAGGTAAAGGAATCTTTATTTCAGGGGAAATCCGGTATATTTTTAGTGGATGAAAGAAAAGAATTCGGTTTCAGGTCGGGATTAACGGGCGTTGTCCCGAAGCCTGATCTGAAAAATCTCCTGAACCGCCGGCAGCGCGTAAGCATGGGCGAAGAGAGCGAGTACGCCTATATCGCGACTTTAGCTGCTTTAAAGCAGGCAGGAATAGACCAGGATTTTTTAGATAACCACGAAGTCGGAATTTTATACGGAAACGATAGTGTATCTCAGGCGGTGGTGGAATCTATAGATATTGCCAGGGAGAAAAAAGATACGACCCTGATGGGTTCGGGAGCAATTTTCAAATCAATGAACTCTACGGTAACGATGAATCTTTCCACAATTTTTAAACTGAGGGGGATTAATCTTACCATCAGTGCTGCCTGTGCCAGTGGATCTCATTCATTGGGACTGGCTTTTATGATGATCAAAAACGGTTTTCAGGAGATGATCGTCTGCGGAGGCGCGCAGGAAACCAATAAATATTCCATGGCGAGCTTCGACGGGCTGGGTGTTTTCTCCGTAAGAGAAGATGAGCCAACGAAAGCTTCAAGACCTTTCGACTCGGGAAGGGACGGCCTGATTCCGAGCGGAGGGGCAGCTACCTTAATCGTTGAAAGTTTAGAGTCCGCACAGAAGAGAGGAGCGAATATTATCGCAGAAATTGTAGGCTACGGATTTTCCTCAAATGGCGGACATATTTCCACCCCGAATGTCGACGGACCTGCTCTGGCGATGGAACGGGCGCTGAAACAATCGGGCTTGACGGCAAAAGATATTGATTATATTAATGCCCATGCCACTTCAACACCGATCGGCGATGCCAATGAAGCAAAAGCGATCTTCGAAATTTTCGGCAGTGAAGTTCCGGTAAGCTCCACAAAATCCATGACCGGACACGAATGCTGGATGGCCGGTGCCAGTGAAGTGATTTACTCGATTCTGATGATGCAGAATGGTTTTATTGCCCCGAACATCAATCTGGAAAATCCTGATGATGAGGCAAAAAAGATAAATCTGGTAGCTAAAACAAAAAGTCAAAAAATTGACGTATTTTTGTCGAATTCTTTCGGATTTGGGGGAACCAACTCCGCATTAATCGTAAAAAAATTTAATTAAAAACATGGAAAGGGAAAAAATTATTGCGATCGTTAATGATTTTTTGGTGAATGAATTTGAGGTGGACGGTGATGAAATCAGCAACGAGGCAAACTTAAAAACCACGCTTGGGCTGGACAGCCTGGATTATATTGATATGGTGGTGGTGATCGAATCTAATTTCGGCGTAAAGCTTGGCGAAGCCGATTTCAAGAAGATGGTGACGTTCGATGATTTCTACACGACCATCGAAAACAAAATCACAGAAAAGAATAAATGATTTACTAATATAACAATGTAAATAATATAACAGTTTACCAATGTTTCATTGAATAATTGTTACACTGCTATATTGATAAATTGTTACATTACTGCCCATGCTATGAACAAATGGAAAGGCAAATCTAAAGGGACCATCCTGGGATACAGGATTTTTGTCTGGTGCATTAGAAATATCGGAATCCGGAGTTCATACGCTGTACTGTATTTCGTTGCATTTTACTATTTTTTATTCGAAAAAAAGAGCAACACCTATTACCGGTATTACTTTCGGGAAAGGCTGAAGTACGGCTACTTGAAAACCAAACTGTCCTTATTTAAAAATTACTTTACCTTCGGAACGGTTTTAATTGATAAAACGGCCATTTCCGCAGGATTAAGAGATAAATATACCTACGAATTCGACGGAATTGAAAACCTAAGAAACCTTTTAGCGGAGAAAAAAGGCGGTGTTCTCATCAGTGCCCACATCGGGAACTTTGAAATCGCGGAACATTTCTTTGCCGATATTGATTTTGATTGTCAGATCAATTTAGTTACCACTGATCAGGAAGTTACGGTGATCAAAGAATATCTGGAAAGTGTTTCCGTAAAACGGAGCAGCATTAAATTCATTTATGTAAAAGAAGATATGTCCCATATTTTCGAGATCAATGAGGCACTGTCTAACAACGAACTGATCTGCTTTACCGGCGACCGTTATTTCGAGGGTTCCAAGTTTCTGGAAGGTAGTTTGCTCGGAAAAACGGCGAAATTCCCGGCTGGGCCTTTCCTTATCGCTTCGAGACTGGGTGTCCCGGTAGTATATGTTTATGTAATGAAAGAAAAAAATCTTCACTACCATCTGTATGCAAGGGTTGCCCAAAATGTAAAAAAGCGCGACGCCCAAGGGCTTCTCAACTCCTATACGCAAAACCTGGAATCGATGATCAGAAAATATCCTTTACAGTGGTTCAATTATTTCGATTTTTGGGATGATATTGATTAATTTTCCTACTTTTATCACAAATAAAACTGATATTTAACGCAACATCAAAGTGATTACGAAGTTTATTCAAGATCACTAAACACAGCTTTTCTCCTTGAAAAAAGAATTCGACATACTGGTAATCGGCAGCGGATTGGGAGGTCTTGTTTCGGCGCTGGTGCTCGCCAAAGAAGGCCTGAAAGTCTGTGTCTTAGAGAAAAATAACCAATATGGCGGAAACCTCCAGACCTTTTCCCGGGACAAGCTGATTTTCGATACCGGTGTGCATTATCTGGGCGGACTTTCCGAAGGGCAGAATCTTCATCGGTATTTTTCATATCTCGGTATTATGGATGACCTTCAGCTTCAGCAGATGGATCCGGACGGATATGATAGAATTACTTTCGGGGATGATCAGACCGAATATCCGCATGCACAGGGTTACGGCAATTTTGTGGAGCAGCTGGCCCGGCATTTTCCTGAAGAACGGGAGAATCTGGAAAATTACTGTGAAGAAATCCAGCGGGTTTGCAGTCAGTTTCCGAGATATAACCTGGTAGGGAAAGACCATTATAATGAAGAAGTCCTGCACCTCAATACCAAACGGTTTATCGAATCCATTACCCCGAACAGGAAACTTCAGTCGGTTTTACTGGGATCTAACTTTTTATACGCCGGAGATTCTGAAAATGTTCCTTTTTTTGTACATGCGCTTACGGTAAATTCTTACATTCAGAGTGCTTATAAGTGCGTGAAAGGCGGAAGCCAGATTTCAAAATTACTGATCAAAAGGCTTCGTGAACATGGGGCGGAAGTCCATAAGCATTCGGAAGTCTCGGAATTCATATTTAATGACGGAAATGTGCTGACCGGAGTAAGGACAAAAGCCGGAAAAGAATATTTTGCTGAAAAATTTATTTCCAATATTGAGATCCGTTCCGCCATCAGACTGATCGGTGAAAACCGGCTGAAAAAATCTTTCTTAAACAGAATTAGAAGCTGGGAACCGGTATCTTCCTGTTTCAGTGTGTATCTTGTGTTAAAGCCCCGAACAGTTCAGAATTTTAATTATAACCTTTACCATTTTTCCAGTGAAGAATCGGTTTGGAATGCCTATCGTCACAGGAAAGATGCCTGGCCGGAAACCTATATGCTGTCCTCGACACAGTCGAAGCACAACCCTGATTTCGCCGAAAGCCTGACGGCCATTTCCTATATGGATTTTGAAGAGGTAAATGAATGGCAGGATACATTCAATACGGTCGCTGATGGGCATGACCGTGGAGGGGATTACGAAACATTCAAGCTTGAAAAGGCTGAAAAAATGATTGCCGCCCTGGAGAAAAAAATTCCTGATCTGAGAACATCAATCAAAAGAATATATACTTCTTCGCCACTGTCTTACCGCGATTACATTGGCAGTGCCGACGGAAATATGTATGGGTATATGAAGAGTTCTGAAAATCCTCTGAAAACCATGGTTTCTCCAAGGACGAAAATCGACAATCTGTTCCTAACGGGCCAGTCCGTAAACATGCACGGGATTTTAGGCTGTACGATCGGTGCCTTTAATACCTGTGCTGAAATTCTTGGAAAAGAAGTGATTGATGAAAGATTAATACAACTGATTAATAAAATCAAAGGTGAAAAATAAGATTATAACCAGCCGCTCTTCTTTTCGCATAGTATTTCTTTTGCTTGGCCTTATCCTGAATCTCAGCCTTATTTCCTGCGGCATAAGAAAATCGGTACGGCATCTTCCGGAAATCAGACAATATGCGCTGGAAGTTCCGAAAGTGAATAAGGTTAATGATTCGACATTTAGTTTTCGTGAAAATTATTTAACCAAAAACAAACAGCAGCTCTGGGAATTGTATATCAAAGGAAATCCTCTGCAGCTGGGCTATAACAACGGAGCATTAACGCAAAACCTGATGCAGAAGCAGGAAGAAGTCTTTTTCTCAAAAGTGGAAGGATTTGTGCCTTCAAAATTTAAGCAAAATTTGCTGAGAGGCTTTCTGAAATGGTATAACCGGAAAATGTACCTGAATATCCGGGAAGATGATCAGGCGGAACTCTACGGATTGTCGCGGTATTCTTCGGACAAATACAATTTTATCGCTCCTGAATTTTTGAGAAGCATGTACCTGCACGGCGCCCATGACATCGGCCACGCGATGCAGGATCTGATGATGGTTGGCTGTACTTCACTGGCTGTCTGGAACGAAAATACAGAAGACGGCGACCTGCTCATCGGCCGGAATTTCGATTTTTATGTAGGGGACGATTTTGCAAAGAATAAATTAATCCAATTTGTAGAGCCGGAGGACGGGATTCCTTACCTTTCTGTAAGCTGGCCCGGTATGATCGGCGTGGTTTCCGGGATGAATAAGGAAGGCCTTACGGTTACCATCAATGCCGGAAAGTCGAAAATTCCGCTGACGGCAAAAACACCGATTTCGCTGGTGGCACGTGAAATTTTACAGTATGCTAAAAATATCGATGAAGCTATTGCGATTGCCCGAAAAAGAAAGGTTTTCGTATCAGAATCCATCCTGGTTGGAAGTGCAAATGATAAAAATGCCGTGATCATCGAGGTTTCGCCGGATAATTTCGGGGTGTACCGGGTTGAAAACAGCGCGAAGGTTTTCTGTACCAATCATTTCCAGTCGGAGGCGTATAAAAATGACAAGAGAAATCAGAAGCATATCCTGGAAAGCCATTCCGAATACCGCTACGAAAAGCTGCAGGAACTTTTACAGGAAAACAGAAAGCTGAATCCCGAAAAGATGGCGGCCATTTTGAGGGATCAATCGGGATTGAAAGGAGAGAAAATCGGCTACGGCAACGAAAAAGCCATTAATCAGCTTTTGGCACATCATGCGGTGATTTTTTCGCCTCAGAAAAAACTGGTCTGGGTCTCTGCCAATCCTTACCAGCTGGGAGAATTTGTGTGCTATGATCTGAATGAAGTTTTCTCAGGCCGAAAACCGGGCAACGGCACATTGGTAAAATCAACATTGAATATTCCTAAAGATCCCTTTTTAGATTCCCGGGAATTTAAAAATTATGAAGAGTACAAGATTGCCAATTCCGAAATTAGTGATGCGGTAAACGATAAGACAAAAGCATTTTCCGATGGATTTATTCTCCATTACCAGTCACTGAACCCGGATTTCTGGCTGGTGTATTACCAGGCCGGCAGGTATTATTTCAGCAGGAAAGAATATTCCAAAGCGAAGCCCGAGTTTGAAAAAGCATTGTCCAAAGAAATCACCACCGTTCCGGACCGGGAGAATGTCGAAAAATACCTGAAGAAGACGGAGAAAAAGCTGAAAGGTCAATAGTGAATTTTGCTGCGCAAGTGAATGTTCGATGGTGAATGGTGAATTCGCTTTGCTTATTAATGGTCAATTTTTTACAGAAAACCAATGTTGGAATACGCCAAGGCGCAAAAGGGTTTTTAATGCTTTGTGTGGAAAAGGCGTGAGGATTTTATCTTTGATAAAATTGAATACTGCACATTGATTTCCTGATACTGAAATTTGGAAAGCCTATCTGGTCAACGGCATGAAAATTTGACATTGTCAAATTCCTTGCACCCTTTAACGTTGCTTTTTTACTAATCTTAACGTCTTTGCGCATTCCAGCAACAATCAAAATTTCATTCGTTAAAAATTGACCATTTATCGACAATGCCGGATTCACGATTAACTTCCGACTAAGGGATAAACAAAAGACGACCGGCCTAGCCCCGATAGAAACGGTTACCACGCAACAGGCGAAGGCATAGCATTGGCGTGAGGAGTAGAAGTGGATAGCGGGAAATAGCTCCTAAAAATCGGTTTTGTCCGGGCTTACTTTGTTCAGTAAAAAAAAGGTGATAATCCAGGTTAATGCAGATGCTGAGATGGCCAGAATCATGCTTCCGATGACATATTGCAAAAGGTTATTTTTTACCAGGTCGAAATTCAGTTCCTGGCTCAGGATGTTGCTGTTGCCGTCTACGAAAGGAGATCCCAGAAAAAGGGAAGCTGCAATAATAAACGGGATAAACGGCGGGAGGCTCACATTGGAAGCGAAGAAAGCCAGCACTTTGTTAAGTTTGAAAAGCACCGCCAGCGAAATAACGATCAGGGTATGGAATCCCCAGAAAGGAGAAAAACCAACGAATACCCCGAGCGCAATTGAAAATGCCTTCGTACGGTTGGTTCCGTCGCTTTCCAGCACATCTTCCTTAATAAACCGCCGGATGCTTTTTTTTCTGAAATTATTGATGAAATTCCTTGGAATAATGTATAGCAGGGCAATTGCTACCAGAATCGTATTAAGAATACTGATCCGCGTAAAATCTTTAAAAGGCCTGAAATGCGATACCCGCTCTGCCGGATCGTACAATACCTTTACCGGGACGTTTTTTACCGGAACATGTCTCCAGGCAGTCCGTACGATGATTTCGATCTCAAATTCAAATTTCGGGGTGAAGTATTTCTTTGGAATTTTATGTAAAGGATAAAGGCGGTATCCGGATTGGGTGTCTTCCAGTTTGATCCCGGTCTCAAACCAGAACCAGAAGTTGGAGAACCGGTTTCCGAAGCTGCTTTTTTTTGGAATGCCGTCCTGTGCCATATTACGGTTCCCAATCAAAAGAACGTCCTCTTTTTCGTAAAGTAATGCTTCTATGAAAACGGGAATATCATCGGGATAATGCTGTCCGTCTGAATCGATGGTAATGGCATAATGATAACCGAGTTTCTTTGCCTTTCTAAATCCGGTTTTAAGGCCGTTCCCTTTGCCTTTGTTTTCCGGTAAATGGATGACGTGGAGCTGAGGATATTGTCCTAAAATCTCTTTGGTGGAGTCGGTAGAGCCGTCATTGACTATAATAATGTCCTGCGTGTAATCGAGAACGCCGTCAATGACTCTTTTCAGGGTTTTCTCGTTGTTGTAAGTCGGGATTAAAACACAGATTTTCTTTTCGGAAATCACGTTTTGCACTTCAGGCAGGGTCATCGTTTTATTTTAGGGTTGCTTTTTCAGCGGGTGTAAAGGTTTTGGACTGTGCGGCGAAACGTTTGATGTAATTTTTCAGGGCCGCGTTCTGTTTGCTGTAATGATCCAGAAGAAATGTTTTATCATCTTTCAGGCTTCCCCTGTATCCTACGATTTTAGGAATATTTTCCTGTACACTCATCCGGATTACCCTGAGTTCGGCATTATTGGGATTGCTTTTGATTACCGCTTCAAGGCTCGTCGCTCCCGATTTTACCAAAGCTTTACGGTTCGATTTGGTAATCTTTGCTTCCATGATCTGTGCGGCTGCTTTATATCCCTGGATTACAGGTTCGGAACCTGATGCCTTTTCAGCCATGTTGATGAATGATTCCGTATTGGCGTTGGAAGCATTGGCTTTCGCATAGCTTTCTCTCAACGATTCAAGATTCGACTGAAAGAAAAGAACGAAGGCGGTTATAAGTGAGAAAATAAATTTCATGAGGTCAATTTTTGGTAGTTCACTGACATTTTCAATGCAATAGTCTCGCCAAAAGATGTGGTATTCTTTACTTTCACTTCTCCTTCGGCCTGGGTAATATCCAGCTGCAGCTTTAGGTCCGGGGTTTCAAAAGGATTGATGATGGCCATGAATTTTACGTTGGAAGCCGTCTTCAGAAACAGAGACAGACCTGTAAATTCTTCAGAAAGTTCCTTTACGATCTGCATCATGCACACACCCGGCGTTACCGGATTTCCCGGAAAATGCCCTTTGAAGATGTCATGGTCTTTATTCAGAGAGATGTAGGCGGTGTAGCTTCCGTTTTCTGCCTGTTCGTAAGACTGTAAAGTATAAAAATCTGTAAGAATAGTCTGCATAGAATTATTTTTTCATGTTAAAGGTATAATACACACCGGCCTGGAACGTGATGTTCGAGTGGTCGTTGTAAAAGGAATACACCGGGATGAAACCTTTTTTTACCCTGGCTTCAACCCCGAAATGCTCGGTAATTTCAAAACCTGCGCCTGCCGTAATTCCCAGGTCGATTTCATTAGCGGCATCGAAATTTTTCTGTTCCACCAGAAATTCCAAGGTCGGGCCGAAATGAACATTGAATTTATTAAAGTAGAATTTATTAACCAGCTGAAGACTTACATAAGAGGCGGTAAGCATCTGCCCGTTCCAGTTGTTGATATTCGTATCCATTTTTGCACCCTGTCTGGAATAGTTGATCTCCGGCTGCAAAGCATAGAATTTTGCAAACCGGATATTTCCAAAAAGTCCAAGATAGAAATCGGTTTTATTCTTAAACTCCATATTGGGATCGGCATTGCCATAGTAATCTGAATCCATATAGGAATACCACTGCGCTTTATTGGTAAAGTGCGAAAAATTGGCACCCGCCCTGATTCCCGGATTAAAAGTTACCTGCGAGAAAGCAATGGCTGAAATAAGTAAAGTAAATAAAGAAATAATTTTTTTCATGTGAATTTATTCGTTTTCGGTTATCTGAAATAGTTTTATGTTTATTTTAAAATCTTTATGCTGAAGGTTGATACTGTCCGCGAAGATATGTTTTTTTGCCTCAAAAGTAAAATCGATTTTTTCCTTATTGTTTTTAGTATAAATGATTTTTTTCAGCAGACCGTTCTGTTTGTTAAAAAATAAATAATAGGTTTTCGCATCGATCTTTGAAAGGTAAATGCGGCTGGTTTCATTTTCAAAACTTTCGGTCACGGGATATTTCTGCCTTAAAAGCTGCTGAAAGTCATTTTTCAGGAAATTAATGACAATTTTTTTATCCAGATCGGGAAGAACATAATTAAGCTTAAAATCATCTCCGGAAATTTCAAAATCGATTAATTTGTTTCCGAAATCTGAAGTCAGCACAACGCGGTGGGTCGTTTCATTAATTTTTTTTAATATCAGGATTCCGCTGACGTGATTTTTGTAAATGTCTATCTGACATTTATACACGTAATCTTCCTTAGAAGAAAAATAGAGGTTTTCGACCGTCTGTTCAGTATTCAAGACAGGCTTTGCATCCGTAAGCTTGTAAGTTTTACAGGATACGAACGATATGAAAATCAGGCTATAAGCTAAATTCCGAAGCAGCAACCGGTGCATTGATCTTTGTATTTTTGAAAACAATGTTGGTCGTGTCTCCCGAAGCTTCCGTCATATTCACCTGTGAAACCGTTGACTGGTTTTTAGGGAAATACAGTTCGATCTGCTTAATGTATTTAAGCAGCTGTGCAGATTTTGGGGTGAATTTCGCGATATTGAAACTGCCGTTTTTGAAGTAAGCCACGGAAAATTCCGGATCATTGAACATCTGCCCGTTGGAACTTCCAACAATCAGCTTATTGATCTTCTCGAAGGTTTTGCTTTTGGCATCTACCGCCGACTTTTTCCCCTGGTCGTTGATGAAGATTTTATTCTCCTTAAAGACGATGCTGTACTGATATGGCTTTGTGTATTTCCAGCTCAGCATATTCGGGGTTTTTAAAGACATTTTCCCGTAAGTAACGATATTTTTATCCAGGAAATCCATTTTTTTGGTCTGGGTAAAATCACTCTGCAGCGTTTTTATTTCTTTGGTCTCCGAGGAAACTTTGCTGACAAAAGCTTTGGCTTCCGCGCCTGACATGGCCGTATTCTGTGCGAAGAATAATCCTGAAACGGATAGAAGCGCAGTGATGAAAATATTTTTAATCATTGTTTTATTTTTTAAGTGAACAAGTTCTGTCTAACCTTAAAAAGTCAAAATTTTGAATCATTTAATTAAAAGATCTTTGATTTTTTAGCTCATGTGCTCTTTTTAAAGTTGGTCTACCATAAACTTTTATGAGCAGGACAAAATCTTTTGTGGCTTTTGTGGTTCAAAAAAACTTCTGCGTTAAATTATTCGATGGTAAAAGTCGAATATTTTTCACGCTTCAAAAATACTAATAAATTTACCAAAACATTATACGTTTTTTCCGAAGTGTCGTGAAGCAGGATGATGCTGCCTTTTTTCATCCCTTTGGTAACTTTCCGGTAAATTTTGTTCTCATTTTCAGTAATAGTGTCCAGCGAACGGACATTCCAGCCGATGCTTTTTTTGCCGGTCAGCTTTATCGCTTTGGCTATATTCGGATTGGTAACACCGAAAGGCGGGCGGTACAGACGGGTCTTCAGATTTCCGGTTTGCAGCATGACTTCATCACACTTTTTAATTTCCTCCGCCATTTTTGAGGTGGATAAAAAACCGGTCTGATTGGAGTGGGAATAGGTATGATTCCCAACAGCATGACCTTCATCAATAATCCGCTGAAAGGTTTCGGGATATTTTTCGATTTGTTTTCCGATACAGAAGAAGGTGGCTTTAATATTATTTTCTTTTAAAAGATCTAAAAACTTTGGGGTAAATTCGGTAGGGCCGTCATCGAAAGTCAGTGCCGCTTCTTTTATTTTTGTCCTTTTGTGCGTAAGGCTATGAACAAAATAACCCAGTCCGATATCGAAGGATCCCCAGATCACCACGGCTGAGAACATCAGGAAACAGAACAGATACACCCAGATCGTCCCATGAAACGTATAAATAAAAACGTTGCAAAAGAGGTAGAACAGGATAAAGTAGTAGTGTTTCATCTTTATTTTTTGAATTTGGGCTGAAAAATCAATAATTTATATCTGTAAATATCCCTTGCTGAGTGAAACGCCTTTACGAACGGAATATTTTCAAACTTTACAAGCAATCTTTGCGTTAAAAGTATTTCAACAGCTAGGCTCTTTCCAATAAAACCAGGCTATGGTCATTCCCGCGAAGATGGTTATACAGAAGAACGGTTTTTATTTCTTCTTTTTTAAAAGCATTAATCATCATCACTTCCGGAATTGCCTGTTTCTTAAGAATATGGCATGCCATAAAAGTAGAAAAGCCACTGGCTGTGTTGAATTCGCCGCTCAAATGTTTATAATACAGCAAAGCGGAGTTTGTAAACAATTCCATTGCCTTTGTATAATAATCATCAGACTTTGCATCGCCGCTGAATCCCAGGATAACAGCATCTATATCCTGAGCGTTCAGGTTATTTTTAATTAAAAATTCTTCAATAAACGTTTGCGTTTCTTCAAAATCTACTTTGTTGCTGATCCGGATGTCTTTCAACCCGGCATAGGAAGAATCTGTCTTATCTTTACCCAACACAAAGAAGCTTGCCCCTTCGCCCCAGATGACACCGTCAGTAGCGGAGTTCAGATAATCCACAGGAAGATGTTCTTCTTTTTTAATGGTTTTGCTGAGTTCATACAATTCCATCGTTCTTTCGGTTTGTTCATCTGTGGAACCTACCAGAACATGTTCGGCTTCACCATCGTTAATCTGAAGTTTAGCATCCAGGAATGAAAACTCGAGCGATGAAGAACTGTTTACATAAGTGAAATTATAAGCATGGCACTGCAGCCCCAGTGCGATCTGTCCCGCAACGGTATTGTGGGTCGACTGGATAAAATAAGTCGGCGTAAGGAACTCTTCATTATTATCCAACACATTTTTCAGAAATTTTTCGGAATCTTGCGAACAGCCCATTCCGGTTCCTACGATAATGGCATCCGGGTTTTCGATTCCTGCTTCTTTCAAAGCATATTGGGACGCCACGGAACTCATTTTTACGGTCTTTGACATTCTCCGGATCATTGCCGGCGGAATAAATTCTTTGTATACGGGCTCAACAGCTTTAAGAACCTGGCTTGAGTCAAAAGGCTGCAGGTTTTCAAAGAAATTTTCGTTTAAAGTATCCTGTACGGAAATACAGGCTGCACTGTTGATGTAAACGTCTGTCATGATTTCGAGAAAATTAGGGTTGAACAATTTCCTCCGAATCCGAATGAATTGGAAAGGACGTGATCTATATTTTTTTCTTTCAGTTCCGTCACCGGGGTCAGATCAAATTCTGCCATTTTGGTTTTGAAATTCAGGTTGGGAAAAATAAGGCCGTTTTGGATGGCCAGTAATGAATATACGGCTTCAATTCCTGCCGCAGCAGCAAGCGTATGTCCTGTAAATGCTTTTGTGGAGCTGAATTCAGGAACTTTTCCTTCTCCGAAAATCCGGATCATTGCGATTCCTTCCGATAAATCATTATTTGGCGTTGCTGTCCCGTGAACATTGATGTAATCGATATTTTCTTTATCTAAACCGGAGATTTTCAGGGCTTTTTCCATGGCGAGATAAGCACCCTGTCCGTTTTCCGAAGAAGCTGTCTGATGGTGCGCATCGTTGGCATTTCCGTATCCTGAAAGATAGCCGATAACTTTTTTATTTTCTTTTCGGACCACCTCATCAGATTCCAGAACAATAAACGCTGCGGCTTCTCCAAGATTCAATCCTTTACGGTCATTGTCAAAAGGTGTGTTGTAGGAATCGGTAAGGATCATCAGCGTATTGAAACCGTTTAAGGTAAATTTGGAAAGCGCGTCTGTTCCGCCGACGATTACCCGGTCCAGAACACCGTTTTTAATAAGCTTTGCCCCCATCATAATCGCGTTGGCCGCTGACGAACAGGCGGTGCTGATCGTGGAAACCATGCCTTTTAAACCTAAATGATCGGCGATTAATAATGAGGAATTGCCCGCATCATGGGAGTCAATATATTTTTGCTTGCCAGGAAAATCTTCGTACGTGTAGAAGTAGTTTTCGGTAACATCCATTCCGCCGACACTGGTAGAGGAGATCAGGCCTGTTTTGTATTCATTGATATACGAAATCCCGGCACTTTCGATAGCTTCTTTTGCGGCAATCATTCCCAATAGGGACGTTCTCGTCGCATTCTTTTCATCTTTCAGCTGAAGTCTTTCCACCAGCTCTGTGTTGGAAAGCTTGATTTCTCCGGTTTTGATATGCCCGGCATGGCGTGTTTCAAACAATTGGATGTCTGAAATCCCGTGCTTCCCGGACTGTAATGAACTCAGGTTTTCTTCCACGTTGTTCCCGATGGAAGAGATGATGCCCATTCCTGTGATGGCAATTTTTTGACCCATGTTTTTGGTAATGTAACAATGCATCGATCTAACAGTTTACCAATATTGTTACACTGTTAGATTGATATATTGTTAGATTGAATTATTTTGTTCTGTTTTCTTCGATAAATTTCGCCATCGTATCGATAGAGGTGAAAATTTCCTTTCCTTTTTTAGGATCGGATAATTTGATGCCGTATTCTTTATCCAGAAGAACGATCAGCTCAAGCGCGTCGATGGAGTCAAGGCCAAGGCCGCCGCCGAACAAAGGATCCGTATCCTGGATTTCCTCTACTGCAACGTCTTCTAAATTAAGAACTTCGATAATTTTGTGTTTTAATTCTTCTCTTAAGTTTTCCATAAAAATTATTTTAATGTATCAATCCAGCAGTGTACCAGTTTACCAATGGATGACTGCAAATTATTGTTACATTGTTATATCGTTAAATTGTTAAATTGTTACATTGTCAGTCAGCAAATATACAAAAGCTTTATAACTTTCCTGATAAAGTTCTACCCAGCCGCATAATACTTTATCGGCCTTTCCTGACTGTATAAGCTGTCCCGCATAGCTGTTTACAAATTCTTCGTCGAATTCATCCAGGACAAAAAACGCATTCTCAGTCTGCATTTTGTGACGGATGCTGATTTCCCCCACGCAGATGTTAGGCAGTGTATACACGAAAACGGCAGGGCTCGGGAAATAGCTTTCAGGTGAATTGATGCTTTCCTGATATTTGAAATCGGTATCCAGGCTGGAGGAACGGTTGGCAAAAACCAGGCCGGTCCGGCTGTGATCCGCGTCTTTTAAAATAAGTTCGGAGGCCAGAAAGGCCAGCTTGCTGAGGTTATCCATTTTGTGGAATTTAGGATAATTCAGCTCAAAAATTTTATAAGCTTCCTTCGAAAAATCTGAAAAATTCCTTGCCTGAGCTTGAAAAATAATTTCGTTATTCAGAATGATTTTTGAGTTTTCTATGGTGCAGATGTCTGTTTTCTTCATGAATACGTTTGAGAAGGGTTAAGGCTTTTTCGTTGGGTTTTGATGTGTGTTGAAAACAGAGAATATTACAATTTCTTTATCGATAATTTGGTAAATAATGAGATAAGGAAATTTTTAATGTAAGCTTCGCTAAGATTTCCCCTCCTGACAGGAAAATGTTTAGGATAATCCTGAATTTTCGAAAAATACAGGTTGACCTGTTGCAAAAACTTTTCGCCGAGGCCTAGCTGTTTATTTTCGTACCATAATTTACCTTCTGCTAAATCGGTTTCGGCATTTGGCGATAAAACCAATGAATAATTCATATGTTTTTTAGCCTTTCTTTAACTTCTTCCCAGGAAGATGTCTTCAGTTCGCCTTTTAGATATTTTTCACGTGCTTCTTCGATCCTGTCATATACATAATCAGGAACTTGTGGATAACCTGATGGGTCATTGTCGAAATTTTCTTTTTCTTCCGCGTCAATAATCCCATTGAAAATACGCAGGATCCTATCGTCCGCAATGTCAATGAATTCATGAATTCTTTTTCTGATCTCTAAAGTAGATTCCATTTTTCTCAAAACTTAGGTCTATCAAAAATACAAAATTATTATTTATATTTTTTCCAAAACAACAGCCGCATTACATCCTCCAAATCCCGAAGCGGTTTTCAGAATATACCTGATGTCCGCAGGCTGGTTTTCTTTAATGATGTTCAAAGATTGAGAAATTCCCGGCTCTTCAAAATTTTTGGAAAGAATCAAAATATTGTTCAGGGCACTCTCCATGGAAATAATGCTTTCCAACAGTCCCGACGCGCCCAGGCAATGTCCGTAATAGGCTTTCATGCTGTTGAGGGGAATATCCTGCAGTTCCATTCTGTTGAAGGCAATGGCTTCCATTTCATCATTGTAAAGGGTAGCGGTTCCGTGGGCGGAAATAAAATCAATCTCTTGCGGGGAAACCTGTGCTTCTTTCATGGCATTCCTGATGCTGGCAAACAGCCCGTCGCCTGTTCTGGAAGGGCCGGAAATATGGTTCGCATCATTCACGGCCGAATCTCCGGTTATTTTAAAACTAAATTTTTCGTTCCCTTTAGATTCGGAGGTTATATAAACGGCTGCTGCGGCTTCACCGATGTTGATGCCGTCCCGGTTTTTGTCATAAGGTTTACAGATCCCGGTTCCGATCGCCTGAAAAGAATTGAAGCCTGAAATCACAAACTCTGAAATTTCATCGCCGGCGATGACAAAAGCATCTTTGTATTTTCCTGCCCGGATCATATTTTTCGCCACGGCTATGGCCATCACTCCGGAAACACAGGCATTGGAAACCACGACAGGTTTGGTTTTAAATCCGAAAAAATCGGCGATTTTTTGAGCCAGACCTGAAAGGAAAGCGCCTTCCGGTAAGGTTTCCTGATTTTTTAGTAAGCTGATATTCCCTTTGGTGGTAGATAAAATAAAAGCCGTATCCTCTGAAACAGGATGTTTTTCAACCAAAGGTTTCAGGCTTAACAGGAACATTTTTTCCAATCGGGTGAAATGCTGTGGGCTTTGAGCTTCAAAGACTTTATCGAATTTTTCATTGAGTTTTTCATCCTCTATCATGGAAGCATAAAAAGGCTCCTGATTTTCTATAATCTTGTGTAAGGAAACACCGGATTTCCCTTCTAAGAGAGCATTCCAATTCGATGAAACATCAAAACCTAATGGCGTGACGCAATTGTAATCGGTGATGTAAATTTCGTTGTTCATTTAATTAATGAAATTTTCGATTCATATCTGGAAAAGCCAAAATCCGGCTAAAGTCCCATTTTATCTTTCCATGTCTGAAAAAATTCAGGATTGTATAAGCATAAATTATTATCGGAATCCAGAAAAACCTGAATGGTTTCCCCGGAACAGATCAATTGATCCTGTTGGTTGAAAAGCTCATACCGGTAAATCAGCTTTGCGGAAACCGAGTTTATGAAAGTTGTTACGATTCTGAAGGTTTCACCGTATTTTAGAGGTAAAAAATGTTCACAGGTACTTTTTACGATGGGTGTTACGTAGCCTGCTTTCTGAATATCCAGATAGGTCAGCCCATGTTGTCTCCCGAATGCTTCCCTTCCGTCTTCAAAATAGACGATATAATGGCCGTGCCATACGATTCCCAGCGGATCCGTTTCGTTGAAGCGAACCCGTACTTCTTCGGTACATGTTAAAAGATTTTCTTTAGACTGCATGCTGTTTTCTTTCGTAAAATAATGAAATGCCTACCATGGCAATATAAAATAAAAATAAGAACGTGATCTCTTTGGCAATGCCTCCGATTCCGCTGTTTCTTAAAATAATATCATAATACGCATTTAATCCCCAGTTCATCGGGGAAAATTTAGCGATGGTCTGCATAAATTCAGGCATCAGAAATACCGGAACCCATATTCCTCCGATGGCTGCCAGAACCACCACGGAAGTCGCTCCGAAAGGGGCCGACTGTTCCTGTGTATCCGCTATTGTTCCCAATAGAACACCAAACCCAATAGCAGCCAGGCCGGCAAAGATCGTAACGATAATCATCGGGAACATCTTCCCGGTAACGTCGAACTGCGGCAGATCCATATACGGGAACAGGTAAATTCCTACGGCTACCATCAGCAAAAACTGGATGACACAAATGATGAGGTAGGTGAAGGTTTTTCCCAGGATGTGAACGAAATAAGGCGTCGGACTGATTCTTGCCCTGACACTGGTTCCCTGGCTTTTCTCTTTAACTAAATTAATCGATAATGGCACAACGATAAAGAAGATCGCAAACAGTGCCCATGCCGGAACATTATGCTGGACGGAATTCGGCATTACTTCCATTTCCCCTTTTTTCGGGGTAATTTCTTTGAAACCGATCAGGCTTTTGTCTTTTTCGAGGTCTTCCGTGGTGCCCAGCTGATCCTGGAATGCTTTGTAGATTTTTTTATTTTCGATTTCAAAGACCATTTTGTTGATGGAATTCATCACATTATTCTTGAATCCGATATTGGTCGCCGGATCAAAATACAAATGAATCTCTTTGGCTTTCGGGGCTTCCTTTTTAACTTTAACAGAATCCGTTTCCAGTCCGAATGAACTTACAATCGCCTGTACCTTGGAATCGATATTGGAATTGATGTCTTTCGTTAAATGCTCAGGAATAACGATCGCCATCTGGTAATCTCCGGAGAATACGGCATCCTGTGCGGATTTTTCAGTGAAATCGGTCAGCAGTTCAAATGTTTTGCTATTCTCCAGTTCCTTTTTTATGTTCTGTGAGACTTCAGACTTGTCGTGATCGATGAAAATGACCGGAATTTTAGAGCCTTCCAGATTTTTAAACGTGGAATCCTGGATCAGGGTAATCGTAATGATCAGCAGCAACGGCATTACGAAAATAATAACGATTCCTCCGATATCTCTTTTCAGCAGAAGGATTTCCTTCACAAAGCTTCTCCACAATTTATACAACAACATCGCGTAATTCTTTTCCGGTTAATGAAATAAAAACATCTTCTAGATTTTCCGCATGGGCAACTTTACCGATCAGTTCTTCCGGTGTTCCTACAGCGTGGATCTTCCCATGATCGATAATTGCGATTTTGGTACAGAATTCTTCGGCCTCCGAAAGGTGATGGGAAGTATAGATGATGCAGGTTCCTTTTTTATTTAAATCCAAAAGATAATCGATAATCGCTTTTTTGGACTGAACATCAACGCCAACGGTGGGCTCGTCCAGAAAAAGCACCTTCGGGTTGTGAAGCGTTCCGGCAATCAGGTTGCATCTCCGCTTCATCCCTCCTGAAAATTGTTCAACCTTTTTATCGGCGAATTTTGAAAGTCCCATGATTTCCAGAGATTCATCGATGGAGTTTTTTAAATTTTTATGGCTTAACCCGTAAAGGCTTCCGAAGAACATCAGGTTTTCCCTCGCGGTTAACGTCGGATACAAAGCATATTCCTGCGGAACGATTCCCATGATCTGCCTTAATTTAAAACCATTCTTCTGGTGGGAGAGCCCGTCGATCTTAAATTGGCCCGAAGTCGGTTTTATGAGTCCCGAAAGCATTGAAATCAGCGTGGTTTTCCCGGCTCCGTTGGGACCAAGGATTCCGTAGATTTCATTTTTATCGATGGTCAAAGAAATATCGTTTACCGAGAAGTCTTCAGCGTTTTTGTATTTCTTGTACAGGTTTTTTATTTCTATGAAATGCTCCACGTTATATTGCTTTTCTCAGTTTTTTGTAGAAAGCTTCTTCCAGGTCGGCAATATGAAGCATGGTTTTTGAAAGCTGGTTGTAAATATCGCTTTTGGAATTCCGGTTTTTATAGACCCGGGCAATATCTACGGCAAAATCCCTCCAGAGGTCACCGATCATGGTGATTTCTTTGGAAAGCTCGTTTAACTGGTCATTCTTCAGGATAACCGCAGCCTCTTGTAAAAATGCTCCATAGATAAACCGGAATCCGCCGCCGCCGGTACCGATTTCTTCCTGCATCCGGATCAGTTGTCCCAGATAGTGATTGGTAGTTTTCGTACCTTTTTTGGCTGCCCATTTCGGAATGCTTTTCGCGACCCATCTCATGGCTTTTACGCCGATGATCGGAACGGGAGCCAGCATATTTTTGCAGGTATCTTTAATTCCTTTTTTAATGGCTTCTTCCAGATTCACGTTTTCCGGGATATAGGTAGGGTAGTACATGTGTCCTTTCGGCGGAAGCGCACCTTTGGCATATCTTACTTTTTCGAGTTCGGCTTCGGTAAGGGTAGTGGTGTAATCCATCACCGGATCGCTGATCAGGAATTTTCCGTCTTCCTTACCATATACCACAAGATTGTGGGCATTGAAATGAAATTTATATTCTTCCGGAAAATACGTCAGGTTAAAAACACCTACCTGCAGACCTGTGGGGATATTGTTTTCCAGGTTTTTTTCCAATGCTTTCTGAGCTTCATCCGGATTGGAGAATTTCAGTCTTTTAATTTTAATTCCCAGTCTTTTTGCGGCTTTGCTGAAGATCGCGCCGGGCATCGGACGGTAGCTGAATCCGGGTGCGAAATTTACTTTTAAAAAAGGGAGGTATACAAAGAATAATCCCGAACCGATCCCGAAGATCATCGGTTCGCTGAGTTTCAACCCTTTGTTTAATAATAAATTGGAGGCAACACCGTTCTCGCAATGTGCAGTCTGGTGGTGTTCAAAATTAAGTTTCATTCTTAGCTTGATATTACAGAACCTGCAAGGTTCCTTTATTTTCCGTTGAAATTTTTGAGTTCATCTGTTGAAATCCCGAAGGCATCGGCGTATTTTTTCAGGACAGATTCGCTTAGTGTTTTGAATATTTTTGGTTTGCCATGTCTTTTTACACGCCACTGCCACATCCCCACATAAGCTGCCAGAACCTGAAGGTCCATTTTATTTAATTCCATAAAATAGACGATCGGGCTGACCATGTTGTTGGCTACGTTCTGCCTGGCTTCTTCAATCCTTTCGTTGATCAAGGCTAAAGATTCGTCCAAAGCAGCTTTTTTGGCCTCCCAGCCGATGCTGTTTGCCGTAGTGTAATTGTTATTTTCATCCGTTACATACAGTACCTCTGTCATGTTGGCGGATTGTAAGTTGCTCTCATCCTGTGGAAGATCTTGCTTTTTCACTCAAAGATTTTGTTAAATTATGGTCAAATCAATTCGCTAAGATAATAAAAATGCAGAACATAGGATCATCGTGGTTTTGCGGGAATTGATTTAAAACCATAAAAATAGGCTGTTTGAAACTTTTCAGACAGCCTATTTTGGTATTTCAATTTTTTTATGATGCTATCTCCTGAATAAACAGATTGATTTCACAGCGGATCAGCAATTCGTCTTCCAGAAAAGTTTCGCAGAAAATATGGCAGATGTTTTCAAATTGCGAGATCAGCGAGGCTTTGGAAATTATCGTGCTTCCTGCTTTCGGCAGTGAAAAGATTTCTATTTTTTTAATATTGGTAATAAAGCCGATTACTTTGGTATCGGCTTCAGGGTTTTCAAAGAAACTCTGTCCTAAAATGGACGAACAGGTCTGCGCTGAATTTTCAATCAGTCCGGCTTCCACAAATACGCCTTTATCAACAAAAATATTGTCTTCTTTTATGGTAAAGGAAGTAATCACTTTTTCTTTGGTAAGTTCCAGAATGTAATCCGTCATCAGCATTGGTTCGCGATGCGGTAAAAAATTGTGGATGTTAATGATGTTTTCTTCCTTGATTTCCATAGTATTACATGATAACGGTTTTCATTTGGGATCTTGCGATCACCTCATCTTTAAGCGTTGTTACCACATCTACCAGCGTTACCCCCATCATTTCGTTGATGATGGAAATTTCGGATTTCAGCCGGTCTCCGGTTTTAGGCAATGCCATGGCTTCAAATGTTTTAATCGCACCGATGTATCCTGTGGGAGCCTCTTTCCCCAGCAAATAAAATTTATATCCGGTATGCAGCGCAACACTCTGTGCCTGGTGCTCCACCAGGCCCGAAGCCTGAAAAATTCCGTCCAGAACGAAAATGTTTTCCTCTCTGATCTCAAAGCCTGACACCAGATGTGATTCAGAGTATTCGGCAATGCTGTCGACCATAACGAAAGGAAACCTTTGCGGGATTAGGCTTTCTACAAATTGCGGATCGGAAGTGGGGAGTCTGTTTTCCATTAGCAAACCGTTAACAGCGCACAAGAATAAGAGAATCTTCCGCTTTCAGGAACGCACAGCAGTACTTTTTCCCCTTTTTTCAGTCTTCCTGAATTCATCAGCTGCTCAAGAGCAATAAAGATGGAGCCTGCACCGATGTTACCAACTTCTGAAAGATTGTAAAACCATTTTTCCCAAGGGAAATCCAGTCCTACATTGGCGAATTCCTCTTTTAAGCCTTCTTTGAAATAGCCTGAAGAGATATGGGCCAATACATGATCTACGGTATCAGGATCTAGGTTATGTTTATCAAATGATGCCCTTAAACTTTGGGCTCCTTTTACCAGGATGTATTTATCTAAAATTTTAGTATCCTGCTTTAAAGCAAAGATCGATTGCTTCAGCCATTCGTCGGACGGGTAATCGGCCCATGATTTAAGGCTGCCGTCTTCCTGCTTTTCGGTTCCGGCATACATACAGGCTTCGATTTCATGAGCATAAGAGTAAAAATCAATAAATTCGATCTTCAAAGATACTTCATCTTCTCTCGGCTGTCCTTCCAGAAGGAAAGCTCCGGCACCGTCGGAAAGCATCCATCTTAAAAATTCTCTTTTGAAGGCAATGATCGGCCTTTCTTCCAGCAGCGCTAAGTTTTCCGCTTCATGGTTGAATTTATCTGCTGTCATCCATGCCGACATTCTCTCGGAACCTACACAAACCGCATTTTTGTGAACGCCTGCCTTTACGGAAAGAAAACCGTAGTTCAGGGCATTCATCCCGGAGTTGCAGAGTCCGGATGCCGTGTTGACGGCTAAAGATTTATTAATATCAAGCTCCCCATGGATCATGGAAGCGTGGGAAGGCTGGATCTGATCGGGGGAAGAAGTTCCCACTGAAAGCAGCTCCATGTCTTCTTTTTTAAATTTATCGTCAAAAAGACCCTTCACCGCGTTCGCTGCAATCTGTGCATTGGTGTGGGTAGGGTTTCCTTCTTTATCTAAAGCATAATATCTTGTCGTGATCTTGTTGTTTCTCAGGATAATTGCTTTAGCTTTTGAAGGGGCGCCGTTTATATAACCGAGATACGTTTCCATTTCATCATTAGAAACCGGTTCATTGGGTAGATATGTAAATGCTTTTGTTATAAATACGTCGTTCATTCTATTTTAAATTAATTCCTTGTAAATATTCTCTCTGTTTTTTTCTTTTAAACCAGAAGATTGGTGTTGTCAGTAAGTGTAAAACCAATACAACAGGCGAAATAATCCATATCGCAGCCATCAAATATACCTTAAAGAATTTAATGAGCAATGGACGTTTCTCTTTTTTCTTTATGATAAGGTTGGACCATACCGTGAAAATTTTGTTACCTACTTTTTCCACCCGTACCAGAAATGCCCGGATTTCCACGGCTCCGTTTTTTATCAGGTCGGGTTGTAAGGTTTCCATGGTATTTTCCGAAAGGTGTTTTTCGATGATCTTTCCGTACTTTCCTGAGCCTGCGATTTCCTGGTCCGAAACACCTGCGGCCGGAAGCATCCCGGATTTTTCCTTCTTCCCGGTCGTCATCCAGCGGAGGATGGTGAGCACGCTGGTGTAATTGTCGTGGCGGTCTACCAAAGCGATGTTGCCTACCAGTTTTGCATTCAGATTCTTTAAGTAAACTTTCAGCTTTTCCTGGGAAAGCATCCACATATTTCTTGTTCCGGAAACCGTTACTACCGGTGTATCCTTTAAAATACCTTCTGCATATCCGCTTTTCAGGAATGAAATGATCGGGATGGAAGGCGTTAAATACCAGACCTGATACCCGAAAAGCACCAGATCGAATTTCTTATTCAGTACCTCTTCCGGCGGAGGAATGATTTCGCTGGGGATCTGGAGGTACGATTCCGGAAACGTATTGAAAAATACATCACTGCTCCACGGGAAAGGGAAGTCCTTCTTCAGTTGTATGTTGTAGTAGGTGACTTCATATTCTCCGTTCTTATCCTCAAACGGGCGGGCGACATTCTTCATAATATCCTCCAGCTGTCCCGACTGAGTATAATAGATGACGAGTATATTTTTTTTCATAGTTCTCTTATCAGTTACAAAAATATGATTTTCGGATGTATTATTCGAGACTAAATATTTTTAATGTCTCAGATCCGAACTTTGAGCTGTAATCCGCATGGTTAAATGAATCACTTTTAACATTCATAAAAATGATGGTCTCCGGAAGCTCCAGCAAGGTACTAATATCAAAGCTTCTATCGGAAATCAGAAGGATATCTATTTTTTTGTTGATTTCCTCCATCTTATTGATGTAAGTGATCTTTCTCTTTTTGACCAGATACGTCTGTTCGGCAATTCTCCTCTTCTCTTCATTTTTAATAAAGCTGAAAATCCTCCGACTGGCCTGTTGCAGGGTCAGCAGAATATCTTTTTGCCCGAAATCATCTGCCATATGTAAAACGTTGGCGTCCTTCGGGATGTGTTTATTCAGCTCAAAATAAACGGATTTATTCCGGTTAAAATCTTCTTTTACGGCCTGCGTAACTTCATTGTCTTTGTACAGATAGCTTAAGAATAATTTTTTCTTAAAATAATCTTCATCTTCCAGTTCGTTTCTGAACGCGGCAAACTTTTCTCTAAAGAAAGCATTGATTTTTTTCGTTCGTTCGGAATATGTTTTTCCAAAGCTTTCGTCCTCTTTCCGGATCCTGTCGCCGACTTTTACGGTAATCGTTCCGTCGTAGATAATGAAATCTCCTTTTTGCTGAACTTCGGAATTCCCGTGGATGTACACCGGAACAATATCCAGCCCAAATTCTTCTGCAATATAAAAAGCTCCTTTGTGAAACCTCTTGATATCGTTGGTGTACGACCGTTCCGCTTCGGGGAAGACGATCAGCGAATAGCCCTGATCCACTTTTTCCTTCAGCTGCCGCATTCCCTTTTCGATGCCCTGGGAAACCGGGTAAAAGCCCAATGCCCGCACGATTTTCCCGAAAACCGGAGAGTTGTACACCCAGTCGTTTACCAGGAAAATAATTTTATGGGTCGTCATGGCCATCGTCAGGGTATCCAGGAATGAGGTATGATTAGCAATCAGTACCGCCGGCCTGCTGAAATCTTCATTCGGGTTTTTAATGAACTTTTTCTTTACAAATGGATTCGTATAAAGGACAGAAGTTAAAAACTTAGCGATAATTAATTTAATAAAGTTTAAAGTTCTGCCTTTTGACCTTTTCACGAAAATACTTCCGATGACCGAAAAAAACAGTCCGCCCAATCCGTAATAAATGAATGACAGTGCCGAATTGAGGAACAACCTGAAGGTAATCGGGGAAAGCCCTTTTTTCGCCCGGTTGGTAATGAGCAGCCGGAACCAGAAAGGGTATAAAGTCGAGGTAATGATGATCACGGAAAACATTCCGATCAGAGCAACCAGTGCCAGTGAATGAAGGGCCGGGTGTTTGGCAAAGATCAGGGAACCGATGGAGAGGATGGTAGTGAAAACTGCCAGGATAATGGAAGTCCTGTAAGTCGGAAGTTCGTTTTTCCCTGTCGTGTGTTCCTTCTGCATGGCCTGAGTCAGGAAGATACTGAAGTCATCTCCCACACCAAACACCAATGTACAGACCACGGTGCTGAAAATATTTAATTCAAGTCCCAGAAAATAGAGAATTCCGGCCGTAACGACTCCTGTTAAGACAATCGGGAACATAGTGAGAACTGTCAGCTCAAAATTCCTGAAAAAAACGATGATCGTTAGAATGATCGCTAAAAGAGAGTAATTGATCAGGGTATTAAAGTCTCTTTTCAGCAATCCCAGAAAGTTTTCATTCATCTGCTGCCGGTCGATGGCCAGCGCGTCATGTTTCTTTTCGACATCTTTTATGAAAGCATCCCTTTTGTTTTCGTCCACTTTCACTACGTTTGAAACGGTATAAAACCCGTTTTCATGGTTCAGGAATTCCGGGATCTGCAGGGCTTTTATCTTTTCATAATCCTTCAGGCTCAGTGTTGTATAATCTTTGTTTAAATTTTCCGCAAACCCGTCGAATGCCGAGCTGTTGAATCCGAACTGATTCCCGTATTTAACCAGTTGGGAAACCGTCTGGTCTTTCTTATCAGGACTCCAGAATTTCTTCCATGCTTCGATCTTTTTCTGCTGGTCTTTTTGAGACAAGACTACGTTTCCAATTGAATTGTAGCTGAGAATTTTGCCCTCTTTCTTTTCTTTTTCCAAAAACCGGCTCAGTTCGGAGTTTCTGGTCAGTGCTTCGTTTTCAGAATCTCCGTAAGAAATGGTGTAAATGGATTTTGACGTGATGTCCGACAGTTTCTGAAGTTTGGCCTCGCTGATCTTCAGATCTTTCGGAATATAATTTAAATCACCGATATCTTCATTGAAACCGACTTTCCGGAATCCGAAAATACAGGCAATGATGATTACGGAGCAGATGATAATTAAAGGTTTGTTCTTTTCATACGGATAAGACCCGATCTTATCAATAAAATTGGTGTTGATGTGTTCTCCTTTTTCCTTCGGTTTATAAAGTTGGGGGACAATAATTAAAGCCGTAACGGACGATAAAATAACGGTAATCGCTGCAAAAAGCCCTAAGTCCTTCAGCGCTTCCGAACGTACGAAAACAAGGCACAGAAATGAGACCGCGGTTGTCGCACTGCTTAAAATAATAGGCTGTGTGATTTCCTTGTATAGCTCCTCAATATTATTGTTGTGCTTGTAATGTGTAAGAATGTGCAGAGCATAATCAATTGTAATTCCGATAAGGATGGCGCCGACGCTTAATGAAATAGCGGAAATTTTATCTTTGATAAAATACAAGATCAGTAAAGCCAGAAGCACAGAGAAAACGGTTGGCAGAAAGACAATGATCGGCGTGAAAAAATTCCGGAAATAATACATAAGGAGAATCAGAAGTACCGTCATGGAAATCATTACCGTATTCTGGATGTCTTTTTTGATCTGCTGGGCATTGGCCACCGCAATTACCGGCGAACCGAAATAGCTGATCTCGGTTTTTCCTTTAAACTGTGTATTTAGCTTGTCCTTTATTTCATTAAGCTGATCGATAAAGGCTTCGTTGTTTTTGGTGTCGTTGCTTTTGTTTTTAGGGTTGATGAACAACAGCAGGTTTTTGCCGTCTTTAGTAACGATGTAGCTGTCTTCCAGCTTGAAATCTTTGCTGATATTTAATGCATTGAGCTTTTTAATACCTAAAAAAGTAATGCCGAGCGGATCTTTTTTAATAAATTCTTTTGTCACAAGGCTCGTAGGAGAAGCCAGGGAAACATAATTGCTTTCCACCTGTCTGGCAATGCTGTCTTTCTGCAGTTTCCTTTCTATTTCACGGTAATCGTTTTCATTTAAGAATAGAGGCAGATTCTGATTGACGAAATCAAAGGTCTCCGAAATCTCATTGTCATTTACCTTTCCCTGAACGGAACCGATATATTTGTGCAGAGGCTCTGTTTTTTTCAGGAAAGAATCGGCTGTTTCCGAAAGCTGGAAGTTTTCTTCTTTCGATCTGTTTTCAATAATGACAATGATCTTGTCTGAAAAATTAAGCTGCTTCAGAACTTTGGCCGTAAGGTCCGATTTTTCACTTTTGGGAATGATCTGGTTGATGTCTTCTTCAAAATTAATTTTTGAAGCGAAAAATCCGCATAGAACAGCAATACCGATGGCAAAAAGCACGGATAAGAGCCTGTTTCTAGAGATCAGATAATATAAAAAGATAAAAAACCGGTGCATGGTATCGTAAAATCAAGTTTGCAAATTTAAATTTTTCGCGATGAGTTCAAAATGTTTTAACAATAAGTTTTATTTGAAAATCAATAAAATATTTAGTCGACTTGAAAAAAAAATCTACTTTTGCAAAAGTTCCCGACTGATGAAATACATTTTAAGACGAAATAGCTAAGTATTAAGCTTAGATTTGATATGTTTAAAATATTTGATGAAAAAATAAACGGGTTTTTATTTACCGTTGTTTTCCCTTTCCTGCTGTTCTCCATATCCTATTACGGGTTTGAGACTTCTTATGTGATAGGCATCAAATCCTGGGAAAAAGTGCCCGATTTTATGTTTTCATCAGTGTATGCATACCGTGTCATCCCGAATTACCTGAGCGTGCATGTGACGGATGCCGTAACTTACCTCGTCAATAATCCTTTTTCTTTTGCAAAAGGTTTTATCCTGAAACAGGGATCTGTGTTTTACCACAGCACTTTTCTGATCAATGTTGTGTTTTTCCTGTTAACGTCTGTCGTGCTGCGGAAAATTTTGCAGAGAAACCCTGCGGAACTCCTTTTAAATGATAAAATCAGGCAAATGGTTCATCTTCTGGCGGTATTTTTTATTGTCATTATGCAGTATGTTCCTACCAACTGCGATTGTATCGCACTGTTTTTTTATACCCTTGGGATATTTTATACGCTCAGGTATCTGGAAAAGAGAACATCAGCCGATCTTATTTTTTTAGGGATTATTATTTTCATCTCCACCTTTGTCCGGGAAACGGCCTGTCTCAATATTGCTTTTTTTGCGGCTATTTTTATTAAAACAGATGAATTGAGAAATGGAAATTTCGCTTTGGTAAAAGAGTGCCTTTTTCTGGTCGTTGCTTTTATCCTGCCTTATGTTGGACTGCGACTGTTTATTCAGCAGCAGACTTCGTTTGTAGAAGGCTTTTATATAATTAAAAATTTTACGAGTCCACATAATATTGCAGGACTCTTATTCGGAATATTAAGTGTCTGTTTCACATATAGCTTTTCAGAAGAACCTGGAAAAACGATGATCAGGAACTACCTGTTTTTCGCCTCGCCGTATCTTATCATGATTGCTTTAGTGGGACTTTTTTGGGAAACCAGGTTATTTATGCCGCTTATCGTTACGGGATTTGTGTCGGCATCTTATCAGTTTAAAAAACATTATATCTAACGAATGCATTTATTACACCCATATTATATTATTGCGCTTATCATCATGCTGATATTCAGTTATCAGGAAGTTTTCCATGGTAAGGTCGATAAAAGAATGCTTTGGTTCCTGGGGGTCTATCTTATGATCATTGCCGGGCTTCGGGATAGTGTAGGACCTGATTACGGAAGTTATAAAGGGATTTATATTTATTCGGATACGAAAGATTATGTCACCTTTATTTTTACGGCACTTCACTTGGATCCTCCGCAGCCTATGGAGGTCGAATGGCTGTTTGTACTCATCAATAAAATTCTGCTGAACATCTTCGATGCGCCGTTTTATATGCTTACGCTCGTTGTCGCCGTGATTGCGATTTTCTTTAAGATAAAGTATATCGACGATAATTCGTTTTACCCTTTTACCGTAATGGCTATGCTTTTTATTCCGGGGTTCTTTATCGGGGAAAGCGGTCAGATAAGGCAAAACTTAGGATCTTTTATTGTGTATTTTGCCATACGGTATATTAAAGAAAGAAAATTGTGGGCTTACCTGTTGTGTATTTATCTGGCGGGAGGTATCCACACGGTATGTTACCTGTTTTTGCCGATGTACTGGCTGGTGCGTTTCCCAATGAATAAAGCGCTTATGCTGATCCTGATTATCACTTCGATATTTTTATCACCTTTTGAGGTATATCGGGCATTCGGAGGATTTTTAACCAATATTTCGGCGGATAATGCCATATCCGTAGGTTTTAACGGATACGTGGATGAAAGTGTGGAAAGGCTTAACGGAGGATTCGGTATTCCTGAAGCCCTGATGGCGATCCTTACGTTCTTCCTGTTTGTCTTCGATACCAAAATGGTTGAAAAATACCCCTATTACGAGTATCACCGGATGTACGCCGTTATCGGAATATGTTTCTTCTTTATCTTTAGAAACAATCCGATCTTCGCTTCCAGGCTTGCGGGAACATTCGTAGGATTCGGTTACATTATCATTCCGAATACCATGTATGTGGTTTCCACGAATACCAGGAGGATGATCTATCTTTTTATCTTTTCTTTTGTCATATTCAATTTTATCGTCTTTTCGAGTTTCAAGAATATTACATCAGGAAGATTTACCGCAGAACTGTATAAAAACCATTTATTGCCATAGATGGCTGATCGTATGGATGCGCCGAGGAAAGAAAGAATTTTGGTACTTGACGGGCTTAGAGGGCTCGCCATTATGCTGGTGCTGCTTTTCCACGGTTATTATATCTGGTTCGAATATTATCCTTACAAAAAACTCTATGGTGAAAATATTTTATTTAAATATGGCAGTCTGGGGGTTCAGCTGTTCTTCCTGATCTCCGGATTTGTGATCCTGATGTCGGTTGAAAGAACCGATAAGTTCTGGAAGTTTCTCAAAAACAGGTGGATCAGGCTTTTTCCGAGCATGCTCATCTGCAGCCTGATCGTGTATTGTACCGCTCATTTTTTTTATGAAAGGCCGTTTGGGATTCCTCCGCTGAAATCTATTCTTCCGGGCATCACTTTTATCAACAACAGCATTCTGGAAAAGATTTTTCATACCGATTTTCCTGTGCTGGAGCTGTCCTTTTGGTCGCTGTTTGTGGAAGTGAAGTTTTATATCATTTTCGGTGCGCTCTATTTTTTATTCAATAGAAATACAGCATTGGGCGGAATATTTTTAATTTATCTTTCTGCGCTTGTCCTACAGCTTTTGTGCTTCGGGGGTGTATTGACTGAGACTTCATGGATGAAAATTTATATCGGATCGTTTATTCACTTCGGGTGGTTTACAGCCGGTGCTCTCACATACATCTATTTTTATAACAGGGAAAAGAAATATCTCCGGATGCTTATTTTTACAACGGTTTGCTCTCTGCTGTACCTCGTAAAGTTTCAGGATGCTGTGATGCTTGTCTATCTGGTCGTGCTTTGTCTTGTTTTTTATTTCGCTTTGTTTTGGAAGCGTTTTGGCGCCATTTTTTCGACTCGTTTTTTCAAATTTGTAGGCTATATCAGCTATCCGTTATACCTTCTGCATGAAAATATGCTGGTTGCGCTTATCATCAAGCTGCATCATCATTTTGCAGAGCTCCCTTATTTCCTGCTTCCGGTGCTTTCTTTTATCTTTATCGCAGGCATCGCAAGTATCGTTGCCTATTTTATAGAACCCGCTTTTCAGAGAGGGTTGAAAAAGATAATCTAAGGTTCATTAGCATCTTTATTTCTGTATACTTAAAGTCGCTGTTTCCAAAATCACCTACACTTACATCCGGCAGAACAAGCAGAGATTATTTCCTTTTTAATTTTTATTCATTATTAATTGATGTTTTAAATGGTTGATTGTGTTTGTTTTAAAGGGGTTTCTTGAATCGCCTTCATATTAATATTCGGTAAAATATTTTAGGCACATAAACAGTGTATTGAAAAATAATGTATTTTCGTAATACTTGAGTTGAAAAAATAATTTCTTCATTGATAATTGAATACTTTTAATGCGCCTTGTGTTCTAATTGCTTTATGTATTAATTATTTATAAAATAAATTGATTTTTTTTAACAAGGGTTTAAATGTTGTATTTATAAGTATACACAAAGTTTAAAGAAATGGAAAAGTCAATTAAAAATGTGGCGGCAATTTTATGCTGCCTGATTACGCATGGTATCTACGCCAAGGAGAGCGTAGGAGAAAAAAGAGCCGGTTACTTTGAAATGTCGCGGAGCGTGTATTTCAAAACCTCGGATTCGCTTAAACCTTTAATTACAGAGAAAAACCGCATTGATCTTGAAAAAAAATCTACTATTTCGAATAATAACGACTTTACAAGTGGATCCGGCAGAGCAGTCGTAGACTGGACGAAAGCACCAAACAGCTACATTTTCGATCCTTCCCAAAATAATGACGGGCTATATATCCCGGTGAGAAAAGCTTATGCCATGTGGGATCAGGATAAGCTCATGGGTGGTGCGGCCATTCCAAACGGGAAAATTACTGCCGATGTCTTATGGGAAGATGTTCATGGCCTTATACGGTCCGGCGCAAATTATACACTTGAAGTGGTCGACAGCGGCGAGAATGCCAAAATTAAAATCCCTGTAAACAAAGCTAAAAAAGGAAATGCCGTAGTGGTTTTCCGGGTAGACGGACAAATTTACTGGTCATGGCATATCTGGGTGACGGATGATCCTTCTAATGGCTCTGCTTATAAAAGCTATTCTGAATTAAAAAGACAAAGGACGGATGGAGTTATTGAAGCGATACCGGATTCCGACTGGGGATGGATGGACCGTAATCTTGGTGCCATAAGTGCTTCCATCACAGCAAACGACTGGAACAGAAACGGCGGTTTACTGTATCAGTGGGGAAGAAAAGATCCTCTCCCGCCACTTGTGTACCGTGGAAACGATTTTTACGAAGTTTCAGGATCTGTCGGCAGAGTAAGACACCGCGGAGCAAAAAATTTCAACGGAGCGACAAGCTTTGATAATCTGAGAAAATTCGTTCTGCTTTCCAACGCGACGATTGCCAATAATTTAAGGCTTGCTGTAAGAAATCCTTTGAGTTTAATTTATGTAAATAAAGATGATAATTCGGGAATTGCTTATTATAACAATAACGCAAACCTGATGGTAAACTGGTTTGGAAGGATGCCGGGTCTCAGCGACAGTAAGCTTCCCGAACTTAACCTGTGGTCTGATAATTCGCAGGGAAGAGTAAATACAAATTACAATGCTGATGATGCGGGAGCTCCCTACCGGAATAAATCTTCTTATGACCCATGTCCGAATGGGTGGAGAATTCCGTCGGTTCTGGTAGCCAATCTGGCTTCAGGAAGTTATGTAGACGATATCCGGGTAGACTATTCGCCCTTTGGCGTACGTACCAATACACCGAAAAATGTCTTCGAATCCAATAACTACCATATAATAAAACCTACAGACTCAGGTGTGCCGAGTTTCATGACGAACTTTAAGCTTTATCCTAATTTCGGTTTTGACCTTTCCAATGCGGGAGGACAAAATATGGGAATTTTTCCTGGAACGGGTGGAGTCTCTATTCTGGCACATCAGGGGCAATATACCGATCAGCACCAAGTGGCTTTGTGGACCGCTACCATGCCGAAGTTCTTTGATGCGACTCCGGCTGTAAGTGCACGATCTCTTTTTATGATTCCTGATAAGCTACAGGCAGATGTGCCTGATCCGAACCAGCCGAATGTAAAAGGCAGATACTGGTATTTTCCGCTGGCTTCTTCCAATACATCTGATGCCAACGCATGCCGATGCATCAAAGATCCGCTGTATCTTGTAAACGATTATAACTTCCCAACCGAATATATGGTTTCTGAACCCAATTACATGGAGGGGCTTAATAATCCCAATACCTATCAGGTTGTGAAAAATACGGCTGCATTTACAGTTGATGTTCCTGTGAGCAAGGCATTTTCCGTGCAAAGCCAGCTTTTAAACAATAAAGATATCCTGAATGCGGCCAATTTTAATAATCTTAAAGCTAATGTTCTTTGGACCACAAATACCGGCCTGATTAATAATGTAGCGGTCATAAATCCTTCACCGGGTTCTCTGAGTGCCATTTCTTCTTCAAAAATCTCCGTGACCATCAATCCGAACCAGAGCGGAAATGCGGTGGTAACTTTACACAACGGAAGTATTTCAAATCCGGTATACTGGTCATGGCATATCTGGGTAACGGATACGGCTGTCGGCTCCTATAACTATACAACGGAACTTCCGGTGTCTTCCGTAACCAATTATATGAATTATATTCCGAAAGGTGATAATGTTTTCGAGACAGAATTTATGGACCGTAACCTGGGAGCTACCGATGCATTCCCTGTTGTTGCTAATCCGTTAACGCCTACTGCTGCGGAACTGGCAAAAATAAAAGCTTCTACGGGTCTCCATTACCAGTGGGGCCGTAAAGATCCGTTTCCTGTGCTGCAGTATGCCGATGACCGGGCTTCTTACTCTGTATATTTAGGCTCGGCTGCGGCAAACGGAACGTTGAACTATACAACGCTCAGCAATGCTGCCTACAACGATATGTCCGGAAATTACATTGTTCCCTATAATACGTACACCAACTCAGCAAATGCTAATGTTTCCACAACAGATAAAGTTTCAGACAAAATTGCAAAGGTCTTATCATACTCCGTTAAAAATCCGCTGGTATTCATGATTCCAAGTACCTATGCGCCTTATAACAGTACGACACCTGTTTACACTAACGGAACCGACTGGCTGGCCAATGAGCCTAACCTGGCACCGGACCGTTGGGGAAGAGGCGGTAAAAAATCGCCATTCGATCCTTGTCCCGCGGGCTGGAGAATTCCGGATCTTACAGGGGTTGCGCCGGGCGGACAGGATTTCGGATTTACACCCTGGTATAAAAAAGATAAGGTGGTAACCACTGCATACAGTGTTATCAATGATTATTTGGGAGTAAGGGTACGAAGAAGTTCTTCCGCAAGTTATACGATCGGTTATACTTTTAATGATTCCTCTTACCGTATCGGTAATTATCCGAATTCAGGTTCCCGTGGTTCCAGAAGTGTAACGGCAAATCAGTCTGCATCAGGAACTTACAATTTTATCAATTACCAGTATCCCGGCGTATGGACGGCTGCTCTGAATTCAAACTATATCGGAAGACCAGTTAATGTACTGTTCGATGCTGCTGCTTCAGCCAACCGTATGATTGCTTTTCACGATAACAATGATCCGTATTTCGGGATGAGCTGCCGCTGCGTGAAAATTAAATATGATGCAGCCGGAAATGAAGAAGGAGTCATTCCTAAACTTCAGATTACGGCTCTGCCTGCTACGGCACCGGCTGCTCTATTAAGACCTGCTGATGTTCAGGAAATTAAAAAAGATAAGGTTTCTTTCTTTCCGAATCCTGTAAGAAACGAATTGCATATTCAGACGACAGATAACAGGGAGGGATATTATTATCAGGTTTATAATATGTCCGGACAACTGGTAAAGTCCGGAAAGTTTGAAAACAACAAAACCGATCTTTCCAATCTTGCTACCGGAGCTTATCTTTTAAGAATTAATGATTCAAAAGAAATTGTAAAGATTATTAAAGAATAAAAAAAATAATAATTCTCTGAAGAGAAATAAAACGGCAATTAAGTTAAATTCATTATTTTTGGATATTATAAATGATGAAAACAACGTAAAGCTGTTTTGTTTCTCTTTTTTTGTTCCAATTTTTCAAAACACATTATGAGGCTGAATAAAGTCGTACAGTATTTTAATATTAAAATTTTCATTTATTTTTTAATTGCGATAACGGCTGTTTACACCCTTGTTTTTACTTATTATTACAATTTTAAGGATGATGGATATATTCTTGCCGACTGGCTGATTAATTACCAGGACGGAGGCTTCAAGAGAAGGGGATTATCCGGAAGTTTCTTTTTTTTGCTGCAGGATCTGACGGGAGTAAGGCTGAATTATCTGGTGTATTGTGTTCAGTTTCTTATTATTTCCGGATTCTTCTGGCTGTATTTCAAACTGATCCGGTATAAGATCACAGATCTTCTTTACCTTTCGCTTCTGTTATCTTCCATCGGTTTTGTAGGACTTCTCAATACAGTAACATATGTTGGGAAAAAAGAATTCATTGTCTTTCTGCTTTTTACATGGTTTGTTTATCTGCTTGACCGGGATAAGCTTTCCGGGAAGAAAGAATATCTATTCTGTATTGCACTTTGTATTACTGTTTTTCTGCATGAGGTTGCCTTATTTTATATCCCTTATTTTGCCATCGCCCTATTTCTGAAAACCGGGACATTTGAATATAAAAGATATAGTAAGTATTTTCTGGCAGTTGGTATTCCGACACTTTTGATTCTGTTATTCGGTAAGAATGTAAATGAAGGAATGTCTCTGCAGATTCTTGCGGAACGGGGGGTACATCCTACTTATGGAATTTTCTACTGGAACATTAATGAAAGGGATTATATAAAACAACATAGCAGCGAATATATTTTATATCTTATCAGTCTTGCGATCACTATCCTGCATCTCTACTATTATTTAAAATTTCTAAATAACCGAAAGATTTTATCTATATTGTTAATCGGTGCTTTTCTATTTTCTCTTCCATTATTTTATTTAGCCATAGATTGGGGAAGGTGGATGTATATTCATATGATGCTCATCATTGTACTTTTCGCCCTGTTGCTGAAGAATGGGCACTCTGTTCTTTCATTTGAAAAAATTAGAATTAATAAGAAATTCTATATTACTTTATTCATCATTATTGCCTCATTGCTTTACCGGGTAGAAATGTCCGGAAAGGGCTTTACATTTGAAGGAATTCTGTACAGGATCTTCATTGCGCCGGTAGAATTGCTAAATAAAATGTGATTCAAAAAAGCTATCTGATAAAAAAACTTTACTTTTGCAAAAATTTTAGAATGTCGAAAAATTTAGTAATCGTTGAGTCACCGGCAAAAGCAAAAACTATTCAGAAGTATTTAGGAAAGGATTTTGAGGTAAAATCCAGCTTCGGTCATATCCGGGATCTGCCTAAAAAAGGAATGGGGATTGATCTGTCGACCTTTAGTCCGGATTACGAAGTTTCGGCTGATAAGAAGAAGCTGGTTACAGAACTTAAAGCTGCTGTAAAAAAAGCCGATATGGTATGGCTGGCTTCCGATGAGGACCGTGAAGGGGAAGCGATCGCCTGGCATCTGGCGGAAGAACTGAAACTGAAGCCGGAAAACAGAAAGAGAATTGTTTTCCACGAGATCACTAAAAATGCCATTCTGAAATCAATCGAAAATCCAAGGGATATTGATCAGAATTTAGTGAATGCCCAGCAGGCAAGAAGGGTGCTGGACAGGATTGTAGGTTTTGAAATGTCACCCGTGCTCTGGAAAAAAGTAAAACCGGGACTGTCTGCAGGAAGAGTGCAGTCGGTGGCCGTACGGTTGATTGTTGAAAGAGAAAAGGAAATCCGTGAGTTTATCCCGAAAGCCAGCTTTAAACTGGATGGTATTTTCCTGAACCAAGCCGGGCAGGAAATTTCTGCAAAACTTAAAAAAGATTTCGACAAAGAAGAAGAGGCGGAGAAATTCCTGGAGCAGTCCAGAAGTGCAGAATTCAAAGTTTTGAATGTTGAAACCAGGCCGGGAACCCGTTCGGCATCTGCACCGTTTACGACTTCCACTTTACAGCAGGAAGCTTCCTCAAGATTAGGCTATAATGTAACCAATACCATGCGTCTGGCACAAAGGCTCTATGAGGAAGGGTATATTACCTACATGAGAACAGACTCGGTAAACCTTTCCCAGGAAGCCATAGAAGGAGCGAAAAAACAGATTATCTCAGAATACGGTGCGGAATATTCTTCACCAAGAAATTATACTACCAAGTCTGCTTCTGCACAGGAAGCGCACGAAGCGATCCGCCCGACGGATTTTGCCGTAAAAAGCATTGGTGATGCCCAGCTGAACAGATTGTACCAGCTGATCTACAGAAGGACCCTGGCCTCTCAGATGGCTAATGCTAAAATTGAAAAAACCGTTATCGAAATCGGAAATGCAAAGCTTCCCCAACATTTTGAAGCACAGGGTGAAGTTATTATTTTTGATGGTTTCCTGAAAGCATATGGCATTGTAAAGGCGGAAGATGATGATGATGAAAACAACGAGAAATTACTTCCGAAAGTAAACGTAGGGGAAATTTTAGACTATAAAAAAATTACGGCCACCGAAAAATTTACTCGGCCAAGTGCCAGATATACGGAGGCCGGGCTGGTGAAAAAGCTGGAAGAACTGGGTATAGGGCGTCCGTCTACGTATGCACCGACGATCCAGACGATCCAGAACCGTGAATATGCCGATAAAAGAGAAATTGAACCGCAGACTAGGGAAGTGGTGAAAATTTCTCTTACAAAAGATAATATAAAGAAAGAAGTCCTTGAAGAGAAATTCGGAGGGGATAAAAATAAATTCGTTCCTACGGATACCGGGGAAGTGGTAAGTAATTTCCTGACCGATAATTTCAAGGAAATCCTGGATTACGGTTTTACCGCAAGAGTGGAAGAAAGCTTCGACGAAATTGCAAACGGTGACCAGAAATGGAAAGAAATGATGACAAATTTCTATTCCAAATTCCATCCGAGAATCGAAGATGTGGAAGAAAATGCAGACCGTGCCACCGGAGACCGGTTGTTGGGTATTGATCCGAAAACCGGAAAGAATGTACACGCAAGAATCGGAAGATTCGGCGCGATGATCCAGATCGGGGAAACCGATGATGAGGAAAAACCGATTTTTGCCTCCCTGATGGCCGGGCAGAATATTGCCACCATTACTTTTGAAGAAGCTTTAGAACTGTTCAGGCTTCCTTTTGATCTTAAAGAATTTGATGGTCAGCCTGTTTCGGTAGGAGTCGGAAGATTCGGACCTTATGTGAAATGGGGCGAGACATTCATCAGTATTCCTAAAGGGGAAGATCCGCTTTCGGTTGACCAGAAGCGTGCTGAAGAAATTATCAATGAAAAGAAAATTGCCGATGCGCCGATCGCTACGTATAAAGGCGAGCCGGTAACCAAAGGATCCGGAAGATTCGGACCGTTCATCAAGTACAAAGATATTTTCGTAAACGTCCCGAAGCGGTACGACTTTGAAAACCTTTCCCAAAGCGACATCAATGAACTGATCGATGCCAAGCTTGAAAAAGAAGCAAACCGTTACATTCAGCAATGGGAAAAAGAAAAGATCTCTATCGAAAACGGAAGATGGGGCCCGTTCGTAAAATTCGGTAAAGCCATGTTCAAGATTCCGAAAAAAGCCGATGATACCAAATACGAAGCTGATGAATTAAAAGAAGTGTCTCTGGATGAGGTGAAAAAATGGATTACCGATCAGGATCCGAAAGCATTTGCCGAAAAGAAAAAGCCGGCTGCCAAGAAAGCGGCGGCTCCGAAAAAAACAGCGGCTGTAAAGAAAACGGCAACGACTAAAAAGACTACTGCAGCGAAAAAGAAATAGTTTTATAAAGCAAAATAATAAAAGCACAGAACGAGCGTCTGTGCTTTTACATTTACGCTAAAGGTAACGGTGTTCAATAACTTTTTGTAAGTTTGCGGAAATAATGCGAAGTATACATGGATTTCGAAGATTTTATCATTTCCCCAAGAAATTTCAGGACAGAAAGCTGGCAGATCGGTGCCAAAATCACAAAGGAGATTAAGGAAGACAGTATTGTTCTTCTCTTTATTTCGGATTACAGAGGAGCAGGAGGCGATGCGGAAGTCCAGGATTTCACAGGAATCAGGAATGAGTTTTATAAATTATCACAACTGGATTTTGAAATTCCTATTATCGATTTGGGGGACCTGGTGTCGGGAAAATCGGTACAGGATTCTCACTATATCCTGCAGGAGGTTTTATCAGTTTGTCATCACAGAAGGGCCATCCCTGTAATTGTTGGGGGCTCCAATGATTTTTCGTTTTCGCTTTTCTCGGCGTTAAATTTATTTACGAAAAGCATCAATTACACCCAGATCAGCAATATTATTTCTCTCAAACAGGGCGAAATCATTAATGAGCATACGTTTTTAGGTAAAATTTTCGGAGCGAAAGACTTTTCCATTAAAAATTATCATCACTTAGGCTACCAGAAACATCTGAATGAGGCGGATTCAGTCCGGCTGATCAAAGAGGTGGAATTTGACATTATCCGCCTGGCCGAAATGATGAACTCTACGGAGAAAACGGAACCTTTTTTCCGGAAAGCGGATCTGGTAACGGTAAACTGCGATGCTATTGAAAGCTTTGGAGAGCCCTTTTCTATGAATCCTCAGGTAAACGGGCTCAACAGAAGAGAGGTTTGCGCTTATATGAAAGAGATCGGATTAAGTGAAAATTTAAAATCCGTCGGCATCTTTAATTATAATATTTATTCTGAAAGCCAGCTGAACCATCAGCTTCTTGCCCAGATGATCTGGTATCTTATCGAAGGAATCAATATCCAGCGGTCGCATCCCAAAGAGAGGCATTATGAGGTGTTTTATGTATTGGTGGACGACAGGCAATATGCTTTCAAACGGGATACCTTCAGTAATCTTTGGTATTTCGGGGATGATGAGAATATAGAAAACTGCATTCCGTGCTCACGGAAAGATTTTGATGAAGCTAAAAAAGGCTGGCTGAATGCAAGGCTGACGAAAATGTAAGATATGACAAATACCCTTCCGAAAGTTTCCGTAATTGTCCCGGTATATAATGTCGAAAAATATCTGGCGAAATGTCTCGATTCATTAATCAGTCAGACCTATCAGAATATTGAAATCCTGGTCGTAAATGACGGGAGTACGGATAATTCTTCGCAGGTTATCCGAACATACAGCATAAAATATCCTGAAAAAATAAGATCTTTTACCAAAGAAAACGGCGGATTGAGTGATGCCAGAAATTTTGGAATCGACAGGGCAACCGGTGATTATATCGGTTTTGTAGACAGCGATGATTATGTAACGCCTGTGATGTTTGAGGAAATGGTGCATCTGGCAGAAAGACATAATGCCAAATTAGTCATTTGTAATATTCAGAAGGTGGATCAGCATGACAGGATTGTTCAGAAGCTGACACAGATTCCGAATATGCCGGAAAAAATAGATCTTGCAAAGAACTTTTCCCTATTTTCGGATCTCAGCTATTTTGCCTGCAATAAACTATTCAGGAAAGAACTGTTTAAAGAAAAGAGGTTTAAAAAGGCGGCGCATTTTGAAGATATCCAGCTCGTTCCTCAGCTTTTGCTGGAATGTGAAACGGTTGCCCAGACTCAAAATTTTCATTACCAATATTTCGAACGTACCGATTCCATTACAAAGACCCATACGGAAAGGGGCCTTGATATCTTAAAAGCGGTAAAAGAGGTAGAAGAGGTTTTTAGCAAATCCCGGTATGCTTCCCGGCGGGAAGAACTGAAAAACTTCCAGATTTTTGAAGGGGTTTATTCTTTTCTGGCGTATCTGGCTTTCGTAAAAAATGAAGAAACTTTTATGTTCATGTCTCAGCAGCTGGACTGTTTCATGAAAAAACGGGAAATAAAATTAAAAGATATATTGAGGTATAGTCGTTTTGATAAGAATTATCTGTTATCTTTGCCCCTGAAAAAAAAGATATTTTATCTGTTGTTTTTTGCAGGCCAAAAAAAACTGATAAGAAAATTAATTTAACACAAATGTAAGCACTTGAGTTTTGGTAAAAGTCGTATAAAATGGTTTTTTACAATGTCGACGAAACTTTTCTTTTTATAAAGACATAAGTGCTTAGTCAGAAAAAAGATGGAGAATTTTGAATTGTTCTTAGCTCAATCCGGTGTTCCTATTTTCTATATAAAAATAGGGCTGGGTTTTTTATTTTCGTTTTTAATTACCTATTATTCTGTTCCTACCATCATTAAGATTTCCAGAAGAAAAAACCTCATGGATGAGCCGGGGATAAGAAGTTCGCACCTCAGGAAAATCCCAAATCTCGGGGGGATTGCTATTTTTTATTCCATAGGAATCTGTACATCTATTTTTGCATATGAACTTTTTGATTTGTATAAGTTCCTTTTTGCATCACTCATTATTCTTCTGTATATCGGAGTCATGGACGATATTGTAGTGATGCGGGCCTATAAGAAGCTGGTCGCTCAAGTTATTGTATCTTCAATAGTCGTAATAGGTTCGGATATCCGGATCAGAAGCCTTTTCGGGATTTTCGGAATTTATGAAATGGATTATTTTATAAGTGTTTTTTTTAGTATTATTACTTTTATTGTACTGATCAATGCTTTTAATCTTATCGACGGAATCGATGGCCTTGCTGGAGGATATTCTGTAATATGCAGTGCTCTTTTCGGGATAAGTTATTACCGGTTAGGAGAATATAATTATCCTTTGGTTGTTCTTTCGGTAATTATTATCGGGGCAGTTCTGGCATTCCTGTATTATAATTTATCCAATTACAGAACCAATAAGATTTTCATGGGAGATACGGGTTCTATGCTTTTGGGATTTCTGCTTGCTTTTACATCCATCTGTTTTATTGATATTTTTATCGACAGGGAAGTTCCTGGTGTTCCCAAATACCATCTGCAGTCTGCGCCCGTAGTAGCCGTTGCCATTCTTATTTTACCGATCATCGATACTTTAAATGTGATCATTATCAGGATCATCAACAGGAAATCGCCTTTCGACGCCGATAAAAACCATATCCATCACAAATTATTAGCGCTGAATCTTACGCACAGAAGATCCAGTTTTTATATTATCGTATATTATCTTTTTATCGTTGCAGTAGCCTATTATTTCAGACATATTAATATAAATCTTTTATTATTGGTGATCGTTTTTCTTGGTTTTTTAGGAGCCTACCTTCCGGATTTTGTTTATCTTTTAAAGAATAATAAGAAGACTATCAATTAAATCTTTACTTTTGCAAACAATTGAAAATATGATGAAGAATTATAAATATATATTCCTTTTACCTCTCTTAATAATGACCTCATGTATTACAACAAAAGATGTACAGTACATGCAGCCGAGCGAAAGCCTCGTGATCAACGAAGAAGGGCTTGTTCCTTACAATATTCCGGTATACAGGATTACAAAGAATGATATTTTAACACTTAATATTGTCACAACTCCTAAAGGAGATGCGGCACAGTTCTATTCTGCCCTGAACACCTCAGGAGGATCTGGTGGAAGTGGCGGCGTGGGAATTCCAGGTATTGGAATTGGTGGAGTCGGAGCCGGATCAGCTTCGGGTGGAGGAAATGCCAGTTTTTATTTTAACGGGCTAAAGGTGGATGCAAATGGTGATATTAACGTTTTCGGTATCGGATTTATAAAAGCAGAAGGACGCACGATTGACGAAGTAAGCAAAGAAATTCAGGATAAGGTAAACGAGAATTTCCAGGAAGGGAAATCAGAAGTACGCTTAAATACCAATGGAATTACATTCTATGTCCTGGGAGATATAGAAACAACAGGGGTAACCGGTGAAAAAGTAGTTCATAAAAATACTTTAACCATCACAGAGGCTCTGGCCATGAGCGGAGGGCTTAACAGAACGGTGGACAGAAAAAATATAATGATTCACAGAAAACTTCCGGAAGGAATTAAAATGGCGAGAATCGATCTTACACGGGAGGATGTAATGAACTCCCCTTACTATTATGTACAGAACGGTGACGAAATCTATCTGAATACAAGAGCAAAAAGCCTGAACGGTCTCGGAAAAGACCCTATTCAGACCTTAACTACCGGTGTATCGGTTATTACCACGGCGTTATCCATCTATTTACTTCTAAAAAACCTTTAATATCATGATTCCAGGAAACGACGCTAAGGCAGAGAAGGTTGATTCTCAGAAGGAAAAACATGGTTCTTTCGCCCTCTTCGATATCGAACATTTTTTAAGGAGGGTACTGAAGAATTGGTATTGGTTCGTACTAATGCTGTTTATCGGATATAGCATTTCATGGGTGTACAGTAAATATTATGCACAGAATATTTATGCTTCCAATTTATCTTTGAGTGTTTCAAACAATACATCAAGTTATTTTACCCCGAACCAGTCGATTAATTTTATCTGGGGGCAGGGAGGAAACCAGGACGGAGTATATCTTAAAAAAATGCTTTTATCCAGAACCCACAATGAATTTCTGGTTAAAGAGCTTGATCTTTTCGTAAATTACTCTACAAAAGGCATGATCAAGTCGACCTATCTGGATAAAGATGATTGTCCGATTCTTTTTCAGGTGGACAGAAAACATCTTCAGCAGGTAAATTATCCGATTACATTGGTTGTAAAAGGAGCTGATACCTACGAAGTTGTACTGCCTGAGGAGGGACAGTCGACCAGTTTGTACAGTTATGATTTTGAGGGTTATTCATCAATCCATCCTTATGAAAGGCCAGCCAATAAAATAATAAAGGTAGGTGAATGGTATACTTCACCGAATCTGAGATTCAGACTGCTCCGTAATCCGATCGTTCCGAAAATTAAACTGGAAAATATTATTGTTAATTTAAATACGGTGAATCAGTCTGTGAACGAGATTGTTTCTACGGTAGGAATTGAATTCGATAAAGAGATTAACAGCATTATGATTATTTCTAAAAAAGGCTATAATCTCAACAGCACCGTTAGCTTTCTTAACATGTCGGTAAATCAGCTTCAGAAGAAGAGATTAGCGGATAAAATTACCGTTGATAAAAATACCGATGTTTATTTACAGGAAAATCTTAACAATATCAGGAAAAAATTGGATTCAAGTGCCAATGTCCTGAATTATATGAAGACTACGGAAAAGCTTTATGATATTAAAGACAGGGATGAAAAATCCTTAAGTCAGATCAAGGATCTTGAAGCCAGAAAAGCAGATATAGACAGTAAAATCGCTTCTCTGAATGAAATCAAAAGAAGCCTGGATGCCCAGAATTTTGAAAAAATGATCAGCACGACGGCGGCAGGTTTCCAGGATGGCCTTTTCAGTGCATCCGTAGCAGAACTAAAGGCACTTTATCTCAAAAGACGTGAGCTGGCATTAATTTATAAGCCTACTTCCGAACCGATGAAAGAGATCAACAGGCTTATTGATGATGCTAAAATGACTTCCAATACGGCTTTGAGAAATTATTATTCCGGTTATTACAACGAAATAAATAAAATTAATCAAAAAGTTACAGAAGCAAATTCAGATTTAGCGACTTACCCTGAAAAGCAGAGAAGGTATCTCGATGCGGAAAGAGGGTATAATATGATTGAGGCAACCTATAACAGCTTGCTCAGCAGGCAGAATGAAACACAAATGAGAATGGCTGCAAACCAGTCGGATATCACAGTGATTGACCCTGCCAAAAATGTAGGACAGCCGCCGATCGGTCCTAATGTAAAAGCTGCGAAAGCCGCTATTATCGGAGGTTTTCTTGTATTACCTTTATTGTTTATTCTCATTGGAGAATTGCTGGATAGTAAGATCAGAAACATCAGAGAGCTTCTTAGCGCCACCAAAATTCCTTTGTTGGGAGTAATTGGTAATAACAGCAACGAAAATATGCTTACTGTTCTGGATCAGCCGAAATCTTCTGTATCGGAAGCATTCAGGGGAATACGGGCTAATGTAAGGTTTTTATCGGGCGAAAATGGGGGAAGTAAAGTTATTCTGGTAACATCTTCCATCGGAGGAGAAGGGAAGACCTATGTATCGATTAATCTGGCATCGGTTCTTGGCTTAAGTGATAAAAAAACCATTCTTCTCGGAATGGATTTAAGAAAGCCGAAAATTTTCGGAGATTTTCAGATTGATAATAAATTTGGTATTTCCAATTATCTTACCGGCGAAGTGGAAATGAGCCAGATTATCAACAGAACGAGGATCCCAAATCTGGATGTGGCGACTTCAGGACCCATCCCGCCGAATCCTTCCGAACTCTTGATGAGCGAAAGAAATATTCAGTTTATCGAAGATCTTAAGAGCATCTATGATTTTATTATTATAGATTCTCCGCCGGTTGGTCTGGTTGCGGATTCCTATGAACTGATGAAGCATTCTGATGCGAATATCTATGTGGTACGTCATGAATATACTGAAAAATACATGCTGAAAATGATTACGGAAAGATATCATAATGGGGAGATTGATCATTTAGGACTTGTATATAATGATTATAATACCAAGCAGGGTTACGGTTACGGCTACGGTTATGGCTACGGTTACGGGTATGGTTATGGCTATTTCGATGAAGATAAAAACTATAAAGAACCTTTACTGATAAGAATTAGGAACAAAGTACAGTCAGTATTCAGTAAAAAATAATACATTTAAGCCCTCAGTAATGGGGGTTTTTATATCCTGATAATTTTGATTCTATTAAAAAAAGAATAATTCAGCGAGTTTGTCGTTTACTTTATAACAAATTATGTTTTTTTGTTTATTTTTAACTATACATTAAGATTATCATTAATATAAAAAAGTTTTATATTTGCAAAAATTAAATTTTAAAATAACCATAAATCCATATTCTTTTATGAATAGAAAATTATTGTTTAGCTTCCTTGCCGCTCTAGGAACTGTGGTAAGTGTTAAAGCACAAAGAAACGAACTGGGGGTTCGTCTAGGTATGAGTAACCTAGTTGGGGATATAGGGAGATCGAATTATCTTTTACAAAAGCCATTGGATTTAAGCAGAGCATCGGATTGGGGAGTTCCGTTTTATGGTGGTATTTTATATAGATTTAATTTTAATCCTCATCAGACTGTAAGATTGGATCTTGGATACAACCAGATCCAGTTTAATGATAAGGTTGCAAAAGAAGATTACAGAAGAAACAGGAATTCATTCGGCAAAAATGATGTTTATGAAGCGAGTTTGGTTTTCGAGTACAATTTTTTCCCTGTGAATAATGAACAGAAAGGTATGGTGAGCCCGTATATCTTCGGTGGAGTAGGTGCTTTGATGTTTGATGCTCCTAAAGCGACCATCACCAACGACTTCAGAAGGGATGCTGATGGTGTTGCACAGGCACCCATTAATGAACTTGATTTCACTACGACCGCAACATACTCTACCGGTAGAAAAGTGACGGCGCATCTTCCTTTTGGAGTGGGTCTGAAATATAAATTTAATTATAACTGGGCTATTTTTGCAGAAGCTACCTTCAGATATACGCTTACGGATCAGTTGGATTACAACAAAGTCCTTAATAAAGATGTCGTAGCTACATATAACGGAGATATCCTGAGCCCCGTTACCAATGGCTCCCTTTTGCAGACAGGTGCTTATTATGTAGTGTCTAAAGAAAGAGAAGCTGCCCTTATAGGACAAAGAAATATAGGAGATACCCGGTCCAAAGACTGGATGAATACCGTAAGTTTAGGACTTACTTACTCATTCGGGAGACCTCCGTGCTATTGTGATTAATATGTCGTTGATAAAAGATAAAATAGATCCTGAGAATTTACCAAAACATGTGGCAATCATTATGGATGGTAATGGGAGATGGGCAAAAACCCGTGGCGAGGAAAGAACTTTCGGCCACAGAAATGCCATTGATGCAGTAAGGAATGCCATTAATGCATGTAATGAAATACATATTCCGTACCTGACGCTGTATACCTTTTCTTCGGAAAACTGGAACCGGCCTGCTGAAGAAGTAAATACACTGATGAATTTGCTTGTGGAGACCCTGTTGCTGGAAGCTGAAGAAATTTTCACCAAAGGGCTGAAAATGCATGTGATCGGGAATCTGGAAAAACTTCCGCCGCTGGTAAAAGATCAGCTTTTACGGGTCGTGGAGCTTACAAAAGAAAACACAAAAGGCAATCTGGTGCTTGCAATCAGCTATGGTTCGCAGCATGAAATACTGAATGCCATAAAAAGCATCAGCGAAGATGTAAAAAAAGGAAAAATCGATGCCGGTGATATCGACGAAAAGCTTTTCGAAAGCTACCTTTATACCAAAGATCTTCCGCCTGTGGATCTCCTGATCCGGACCAGCGGCGAGATCAGAATCAGCAATTTCCTCCTTTGGCAGATCGCTTATGCGGAACTGCAGTTTTTAGATGTTCTGTGGCCGGACTTTACAAAAGACATTTTCTTTCAGTGTATTGTAAATTATCAAAACAAAGAAAGAAGATTCGGGATGACCGGCGAGCAAATAAAAATTCAGTAAAATTTAAGAAAAGAAAGACTACGATAAAATGAAGTTTAGACTATTACCCATCATCATGTTTGTTGCTTCTGCACATTTTTATGGACAGGTAACGCCACAGGACAGCACGAAAGTGAACAATGCTGTACATGCAGAAAACCAGGCAGGAACATACACACTGAAGGACATCGTTGTAGATGGGGTTAAAAAATATACGCCGGCTCAGATCCTGAGGTTTACAGGTTTGTCCAAAGGAGAAACGGTAGACATTCCGGGGCAGAAAATCAGTAACGCTGTAAAAAAACTTTGGGATACCCAATCTTTTTCTGAGGTGGAAGTATACGTTCAGAGTATTGAAGGCGAAACCATCATCCTTCGATTCCATCTTCAGGACCTCAAAGACCTTGGAGAAGTAAAATTTACGGGAAAAGGGATTGGTAAATCCAAAAACGAAAAACTGGCTAAAGACAACAATCTGAAGCCTGGAACCAAAATTACCCAGAACTTAATCTCAAGCCTTAAAACAAATGTCCCGAAAGACTATGTGAAAAAGGGATTTGCAGATGCTAAAATTACCATTCAGGAAAAAGTAAATGCAGGAGATCCTAATCTGGTAGACTGGACCATTAATGTAGACAAAGGCAAGAGAATTAAGATCGATCATATCGAGTTTGAAGGAAACGAAAAGGTTTCCGACAGAAAACTTAGGAACAAGGCATTCAAAGAGACGAAACAGAAAAGATTCGGGATCGGCGGTATTCTGAAATCTTCAAAATTCATCGAAGATAAATACCAGGAGGACAAGCAAAACCTGATCAATTATTACAACTCTTTAGGATACAGGGATGCTACAATTGTCTCAGATTCCGTATGGAGAAATAAAAGGAACAATTACGAGATCAATGTAAAACTGAAAGAAGGAAAACAGTATTATATCGGTGATATTACCTTCACAGGGAATACCGTATATTCTACAGATTACTTACAGAGACTTTTGGGATATAAGAAAGGGGATATTTATGATGCAGTAGGTTTCAACAAAAAAGTTGGGGAAGACGGTGGTAAGGAAGACGATTCGGATATCAAATCCGTTTACATGAACAACGGTTATCTTTTCTCCAACGTAACACCGGTTGAAAAATCCGTAGACGGAGACAGAATCAATCTTGAAATCAGAATTAACGAAGGAGAAAAAGCAACGTGGAATAAAGTGACATGGCAGGGGAACACCACGACTCATGATCATGTTATCCTGAGAGCCTTAAGAACGAAACCGGGAAATCTTTTCGCTAAAAGCGATATTAAAAGAACCTATTTCGATCTTGCCGGGATGCAGTTCTTCGATCCTCAGCAGGTAGGGCAGGACATCCAGCCGAACCAGCAGGATAACACGGTGGATATCAACTGGAAACTGGTAGAGAAAGGATCTTCACAGGTTCAGCTGCAGGCAGGTTACGGAGGGAACAGCTTCATCGGAACCCTGGGACTTACTTTCAACAACTTCTCGTTGAGAAACTTCCTGAAGTTTAAAGACTTTAAGCCGGTTCCTCAGGGAGACGGACAAACCTTATCGCTTCAGGCACAGGCAGGACAGTATTTCCAGAACTATGGCGTTTCATTTACGGAACCATGGGTATTCGGAACAAGGCCTACCGCACTTTCGGTAAGTTTGAACAACTCAAGGGTTAAGTATTCCGATATTTCCGGAAACTCCCAAAAGCTGAATATTTTCTCTGCTTCTGCTGGGTTAAACAGACAACTAAGATGGCCGGATGACTATTTCTCATTATACACAGGTCTTCAGTACCAGAAGTATGACTTTAAGAATTATCCGTTCCAGTTTGGAAATACAACCGAATATTATGGTTCGGCCAACAACTTAAGCATCAACTTAGGGCTGAGCAGAAACTCGGCAGGGATCGACCCGATCTTCCCGACAACAGGTTCCAACCTCGATTTATCGGTGAAGTTCACGCTGCCTTACTCTGCATTCAACAACAAAGATTATTCTACGTTGAGCGCTACAGAGAAGTATAAGTGGATGGAATTCTACAAGGTGAAGTTCAAGGCTGATGTTTACAACGAGATCATTGGTAAATTGGTATTGAGATCTTCTGCTGAAATGGGCTTCATGGATGGATATAACTCTAAGCTGGGAGCACCGCCGTTTGAAAGGTTCTATGTAGGAGGTACCGGCTTGTTCGGAGGTAGATATGACGGTAGGGAATTGATTCCGTTAAGAGGTTACGAAAACGCTTCTACATACGGAGGAACTTCCGAAGATATTACTCCTGCAGGAGGAGGTACTATTTACAATAGATTTACGTTAGAATTAAGATATCCGATTTCACTGAACCAGACGGCAAAAATTTACGCCCTAACGTTTGCGGAAGGAGGTAACGTTTGGAATTCTTGGGGGAACTACAATCCATTCCAGTTAAAGAGATCAGTTGGTGTAGGGGTTAGAGTATATATGGGAGCATTTGGTTTGATTGGATTTGATTTCGCTTACGGATTCGATAAAACAATTACAGGAACTGATCCTTCCGGATGGAAGACTCACTTCTTAATGAACCAATCATTATAATCCGAAACATGAAAAATTTTAAAATTGTTTTTTCATTTGTATTATTCCTGCTTTTCGGGCTAAGCAATGCACAGAAGGTAGGTGTTGTGGATACCGAATACATACTGGGCAAAATGCCTCAGTATAAAGAAGCGGAAGCAAGGCTTAATGCACAGATCGATACCTGGCAGACAGAACTGCAGAACCTGCAGGCGGAATATGAGCGTAAAAGATCTGCTTTTGAAAGTGAAAAAGTACTTTTAATTGGCGATCAGCTGAAACTCAGGGAAAAGGAAGTGATGGATTTGGATAAAAATATCAAAACCACCACCAGTTTACGTTTCGGGGCGACCGGTGAAATTAAAAAGCTGAGGGCGAACCTTGTACAGCCTTTCCAGGACCAGATCTGGGAAGCCATCAAGACCATGGCCGAAAAAAACGGTCTGGCCATAGTGCTTGACAAAACCAGCAACAACGTAATTTTTCTTCAGAAAAGATCCGATTATTCAGATAAAGTACTGGCCATCCTGCTAAAAGACAGCGAGCCAAAAGAAAAAAACAAAACAAGAAAATAAAAGTTTAACTTTTATTAAATTTACAGATCTAAAAACAAATTAAATTATTTATTTACCCATTATGAAAAAATTAAGTGTATTATTTGCAGCGGTAATGATGGTTGTATCGGTAGGTATGGCAAAAGCTCAAAAAATTGCTACTTTAGATGTTATAGGTGTTCTTAACGCAATGCCTGAAAAGAAAAAGGCTGATACTGATCTTAAAGCTTTCTTAGATACTAAACAAGCGGAAATTAAGAAAAAAGCAGATGCAGGACAGGCTAAAGTAAAGCAGTATACTGAAGAAGCACCTAAGAAAACGGCTGACGAAAACAAAGCAAGAGAAGCGGAATTGGCAAAAATGCAGGAAGAAATTCAGCAGATGAATGACAAAGCGCAAAAGGATTTCGTGGCAAAGCAGGATGCAGCATACGAGCCGATCGAGAAGAAGCTTAACGATGCGGTTTCTAAAGTAGCTAAAGCAAACGGATACGATTATATCATGGATGCAAACTCTGCAGCATTTGTTTTCAAAGGAGGACCTGATGCTACAGCGGCTGTAAAGAAAGAACTGGGTGTTCAGTAATTTTCAGAAATTAACAAACATTTATAAAATAACCATCTCTCATCGGGGTGGTTTTTTTATTTTTGCAGAATGGAAAAAGAAGTATCGACCACGGTAAAGGTCAGGTTCAGCGACTGTGATCCGATCGGACACTTAAATAATGTAAAATATCTGGATTATATGTTCAATGCCAGGGAAGATCATGTCGAAACATTTTATGGTTTTACCTATGAAGAATACACCAAACGCACCGGCTGTACCTGGATTGCCATTCAAAACGAAATTGCATACCTGAAAGAAGTACGGTATAATACTTCGGTAGTCATCAGCAGCAAAACCATCGAGGTCGGGGAACGGACGGCAAAAGTGGAGATTCTGATGAAGAGCCTGGATGAAAAAACAGTCCACGCTGTATTATGGGTAACGGTAATTTATTTCAACATCAAAACGAGAAAATCCGAAGTACATCCTGAAGATATCAAAGGGACATTCAATAAATTTTATGTAGATCTGGAGCAGAAAGACTTCCAGGCCAGGGTTAAATTTTTAAGATCACAAAACGCAAAAAATTCATAATGAAGAAAATATTAGTTATCGGAGGAAATGGGCAGTTAGGAAGCTGCATCAGGAAAATAGCATCCGAATTCGAACTTGATTATGAGTTCTCTTTTACCGATTCCCAGACTGTCGATATTACAAACGAAGATCAGGTAAACAGTTTCTTTACCGAATATAAACCGGATTACTGCATCAACGCTTCGGCATACACGGCCGTAGACCTTGCTGAAAAAGAAAACGAAAAAGCATTTGCCGTAAATGCATATGGAGTAGGATATTTGGCACAGGCCTGTAAAGATATCAACGCCATATTGATTCATGTTTCAACGGATTACGTTTTTGACGGTGAAACCAATCTTTGCTATTCCGAAGATGATTTTACCAATCCAATCGGTGTTTATGGCGAATCCAAATTACAAGGCGAGGAGCTCGCTATGGAAATCAATCCGAAAACCATTATCCTAAGAACCTCCTGGCTTTACTCAGAATTCAATAAAAATTTTGTGAAAACGATGTTAAATTTATTCTCGCAAAAAGACGAATTGGGAATCGTCGGCGATCAGTTTGGCCAGCCGACCAATGCCAATGACCTTGCGGAAGCCATCATGTCTATTATAGAAACCCGGGAAAAGAAATATGGTATTTTCCATTTTTCCAATTACCCTGAAACCACCTGGTTTGAATTTGCTGAAAAAATAGCAGAATTCTCCGGATCAAAAATAAAATTGAATAAATTAACAACCGATCAATATCCGACTCCGGCCAAAAGACCGAAGAGAAGCACCATGTGCCTGGATAAAATTGAAAAGGTGTACAACGTCGAAACCAGGCACTGGGAAAACAGTCTTGAAGAATGTATTGAAATTCTTCAATCTAATAAATAAAAAAATGAAAAAAGTACTGATCGCTGCTCTTGTTTTTCTGATACAGCTTATTAATGCCCAGAATGTATACCTTACAAAAGTTGAAAAAACCCATGAGAATACAGACCGGTTTTTATATAAAATTGATGAAGTAAAAGACGCAGAATATCTGGGTGAAATCGAAGTGCAGGGTTTTTCTAAATATGATGACGAAGTCTTCGCGTTGATATATAAAAAGGCAAAAGAAATCGGAGCAAATACTTATACTTTGAAGCCTTTTGAAAATATCGACGGCACAGCGCAGGATTTTAATCCTTCAAACTACAGACTAAGCCTTTATTTTCTGCCGAAAGATAAAATCACTGAGCCGACAGGATATATGTATATTTTTGCTTCTTCCGATAAAGACCAGAAGATTGCAGTAAACAAAAAGGATTACGTTATTTCACCAAGATCATACATAATGCTGGAAACAGTTCCGGGCGAAATCTACACTGTTTCTACGAAAAAACTTTTAGGCTCTACCATTAAAATACAGCCTAAAGACAGCAGTACCAATCAGTATTTTCAGATTTCTGCCACTAAAATTAAGTCGGACCATACCGGAGTAGGAGGGTTGAATCTGAAAAGCGGAGATATTATTGGCCTTGAATCTTCTTACGGCAACTTTCTGAGAACGATATATAAGAAACAATAAAATTCCTGTACAATGATTGCTGGCTAAGCAATCGACATAAGTTATCTAAATAGTTTAACAGGAGAGCTAACATAAAACAATATTCCTTCTGCGTTTTATAGCCAGATATTAAACTTTTATAAATCATTAAATATATTTTACACTAAAATGATTCTAAACACAATGCATGCAAAAATAAATTTTTCCTTACTTAAACAATACGGAGCTATCGTTTTGGTTTATGTCTTCATCCTTGCAATTTTTTTGTTTAAAACAAGATTCGTGTTAGCAGATCCAAGATTGTGGTATGAAGAAGGCATTGTCTACCTGCGGGATTCGGTATTGAACGGATTTTCATCCGTATTTTCCAATCATCAGGGATATTATAGCATCATTCCAAGTGTAACCATTTATCTGAGCTCTCTTTTCAGCACAAAATATATTCCGTATTTCACGGTGTATACCTCACTATTTTTTTGGTGTTATCTTTTCTATGAGATATTTTTATATGTCAATAATAAATACAAGACAGATAATATAAGTAAAGTACTTTTCGTCCTTACTATATTTTTGATTATCGCAAGCGGCCAGGAAATACTCTTAAATACCATTACCCTTCAGTTTATAACTCCTTTTATTATTTATTTCATTATTAAAAACCATCAGGAACTTTCTGTTCCCAGGCAGGTATTAATATTGATTTGTCTTCTAAATGGAGTTATGGGATTGCTTTTTATACCCTTGCTTTATGTAAAGTATTTAAAAAAATACAAAATTCTGTTTCTGTTTATAGCCGTTGGAGTTTTATTTCATCTGTACTCGGTACTGTTTTACACATCAGATAACAGAACGACGGTGATGCAAAGACTAGTCTGGAACCTTTCCTATAAAATACAGCTGATCGAAGATAAGGATTATTTAAAATTTCTTTATAAAAACTATTATTTAATCTTTTTTGCAGCTCTGTGCTTTTATCGTAAAATGAACAGAGAAAAATTGATCACGGTAATAACCTTGTTGGGAATTGCAATATTTGTAGACCTTACAAGGGTTTTACCAAACTTGGATTCAGAAAGATACAATTGTATAATAACAGGATCTTCTTTCCTAGTACTTTGTGAATTGATCAATGTGGGAATTTCTTCAAAGCTGCAATTGCCATTATTAACATTATCTTTTCTTTTGATATGTATTAAAAGTCCCCGATTATTATATTCCGATTACATCTACTGTAAAGAAGCAAGCTGGAAAAAGGAATACATAAAATACGATTCTTATTTGCCGGCTAAAATACATCCATGCGGATTAACTATCGAAAAACCTAAAAAATCAGACCAATGATATTGTTCAGTTCTATATATTTTAAGCGGAAAAGAACATTCAAACAGAGGTGTAGGAAAAAAAGTCAAACTTTTGTTTAAAAATATTGGTCTTATGAATCAGTCTTTTAGGGTTAAATATTACGTAAAGATGAAATTTAAGTTAAATAAACTTGTTTTGTGTTGTCGGGTTGCCCTATCTTTGCCGCACTGAAAACGAGAGTATATCAGTAGCGCAGAAGAGCTTTTAGA
>CAJYGB010000010.1 GCA_913774355.1 uncultured Chryseobacterium sp.
ATGTTATCCGGTGGTCCATTCTTTTCCATAATAATCGATCTTAATCATTGATTGACTCTGATTCTTAATATATAAGTAAAGAAATCTTACTTTTGCTCATAACTCATAACTCATAACTCATAACTCATAACTCATAACTCATAACTCATTGCTCATTGCTCATTGCTCATTGCTCATTACCAATCGTTCATTTATAGCCAAAAATTTGCTTTAAAAGACTCATGTTTAAATATAGGCAACAGCCCTAGCCCCGATAGAAACGGATACCCCGCAGCGGGCGGAGGAAAGCACAGGCATCAGCAGTCGGAAAGAAAAGGCGTGAGGAGTAGCAGTGGATAGCGGGATAAAGCTCCTGAATATTATTTCTGTATTATTCTTAATCATAAAAACTAAAATAGACGAAATCTTTCAGACTAACGTAGATTTATGTCGTAACTTTAGAATATGAAAGAGCAAATTGTGAGAGGGTTCAGGTTTGAAACGTACAAAGCACCGGAATTATCCATATTTGATCGGCTGCTGGAAATCTTTACCGATCTGTTAACGCATACTTCCGGAGATTTTGATGAAGCAATCGACTGGCTCCGGATGCTGGATGAAGAGTACCAGCTGACTACTCCTGAATATACCATTGATGATTTTATAGAAGATCTTAAAAAGAAAGGCTACATTCGTGAAGAAGTTGATCCTAATGGCAGTGGCAATGGGATAAAGCTAAGCTCAAAAATGGAGCAGAACATCCGGAAACAGGCCTTGAATCAGATTTTTGGGAATCTGGCGAAGAGCGGGAACGGAAATCATAAGACCAAGAAAAGTGGTGCCGGTGAAGATACGACCGGTGAATTCAGAAACTACAATTTCGGCGATCCGGTTGAGAAAATTTCCATTACGGAAAGTCTCAAAAATGCACAGATCAATAATGGAATCGGAGATTTTCATCTTACGGAAAATGACCTTATTGTGGAGGATAGCATGCATCAGTCGCAGATGAGTACGGTTCTGATGATCGACATCAGCCACAGCATGATCCTGTATGGGGAAGACCGTATTACCCCTGCTAAAAAAGTCGCGATGGCATTGGCAGAACTTATTACTACCCGTTATCCGAAGGATACCCTGGATATTATTGTCTTCGGGAATGATGCCTGGCCGGTTAAGATCAAAGAGCTTCCTTATCTTCAGGTGGGGCCCTATCATACCAATACCGTCGCAGGACTTCAATTGGCGATGGACATTTTAAGACGAAAAAGAAATACCAATAAACAGATCTTCATGATCACCGACGGAAAACCAAGCTGTGTACGCGAGCCCGACGGTACCTATTACATGAATTCTTACGGTTTGGATGATTATGTTGTGCAGAAGTGTTACAATATGGCGGCACAGGCCCGCAGGCTGCATATTCCCATTACCACCTTTATGATTGCCCAGGATCCTTACCTCCAGCATTTTGTGAGCGAATTTACAGAAGCCAATCAGGGGAAAGCTTTTTATACAGGGCTTAACGGTCTGGGACAAATGATTTTTGAAGATTATGAAGCCAACCGCAAGAAAAGAATACGTTAACTATTAATTGTTGAAATTTACCAATATCAATCAACTATTATCAATCACATATTACATACAATGACTGCAAAGCCAGATATAAAGACTTTAGGTTCGTTAAAAGCATCAGGATATCAAACCAAAAGCATTAAAGACGAACTCAGAGATAATTTAAGAAGTAAAATAAAAAATAAAGAATCAGTATTTGAAGGGATTTTCGGTTATGAGGATACGGTAATTCCTCAGCTGGAACAGGCAATCCTGAGCCGGCATAATATAAATTTATTAGGTTTGAGAGGACAGGCCAAAACGCGGCTCGCAAGAATGATGACTTCATTGCTGGATGAATGGATTCCCTTTGTACAGGGAAGTGAGATCAATGATGATCCGTTCAATCCGATTTCCCGCTATGCAAAAGAGCTGATCGGAGCAGAAGGAGACCAGACACCTATCGAATGGCTGCACCGTGACGAACGCTTTTTCGAAAAATTAGCCACGCCGGATGTAACGGTCGCCGATCTTATTGGGGATGTCGATCCTATTAAAGCAGCGAATCTCAAACTTTCCTACGCCGATGACCGTGTGATTCATTTCGGAATGATTCCCAGAGCAAACCGGTGCATCTTTGTTATTAACGAATTGCCCGATCTTCAGGCAAGAATCCAGGTTTCGTTGTTTAATATCCTGCAGGAAGGTGATGTGCAGATCCGTGGATTTAAAGTAAGAATGCCGCTGGATATTCAGTTTGTCTTTACTGCAAACCCGGAGGATTATACCAACAGAGGAAGCATAGTAACTCCGCTGAAAGACCGGATCGGATCGCAGATCTTGACCCATTATCCTGAAAATATCCATATTGCCAAGGAAATTACCAGTTATGAATCAAGCCTTGACAGCCGTCAGAATGATGGGATATATGTTCCTGGCCTGGCAAAAGACCTGCTGGAACAGATTGGTTTTGAAGCACGTGAAAGTGAATATGTAGATGCCAAAAGCGGGGTAAGTGCAAGAATGAGCATTACGGCTTTCGAAAACCTGTTGAGTACTGCAGAACGCAGGGCTTTGCTGACTGGAGAAGAAGCTACCACGGTTCGTTTAAGCGATTTCTTAGGTGTAATCCCTGCCATTACCGGAAAGGTGGAACTGGTGTATGAAGGTGAGCAGGAAGGTGCGGAAGCAGTAGCTCAAATGTTGCTTGACAATGCGGTAAAAACATTATTCATGACCTACTTCCCGAAAGTCGAAAAGCTGGAGAAAAAGAATGTGGACGGGCCGTTCAGCCAGATTACGGACTGGTTTATGGAAGACGACGGCTTCCTGGAAATCACTGATGAATCTTCTGATGAAGTCTATGCTAAAAACCTTAACAGGATCAGTCCCCTGGATAAGATCATCGAAAAATATCAGCCTGATACAAAACCGGAAGATATGCTTTTCCTGAAAGAATTTATTCTTTGGGGCCTGGCCGTCAATAAAAAACTGAATAAAGAAAGATTCAGAACTGGGATATTCTTTTCCTGATTCTATTTTTAGGAGCTGTTTCCCGCTTTCTGCTATATCTTTTTTTCCTTGCCTTTCCTACTTCAAAAAAAGGATGCCGCGGCAATCGGGGCTATATTGGAAAACATACTTTTAGATGGTAGTGGCGGATAGCAGTGAACGTAAATAAAGATATGTTCCCTGGTACCAACAAAAAAGATGTGAAAAATTGATTTCACATCTTTTTATTTTGTAATCAATTATCAATTATCAATTATCAATTATCAATTATCAAACCTGAATAACTCCCAGATTGAATTTCTCTGTAATCGGCGAATGATTGGCTGCCTCGATTCCCATGGAGATCCATTTTCTGGTATCTACCGGATTGATGATGGCGTCTGTCCAGAGTCTTGCTGCAGCATACGTAGCCTCGGTCTGCTTCTGGTATTTTTTGGAAATGGTCTCTAAAATTTTGTTATGCTCTTCTTCCGTGATTTCTTTTCCCTGTTTTTTCAGAGTTGATTCCTGGATCTGGGCCAGCACTTTTGCTGCCTGCGAGCCGCCCATTACCGCAAGATCTGCCCATGGCCACGCTACAATCAGCCTTGGATCATACGCTTTTCCACACATGGCATAGTTTCCTGCTCCATATGAGTTTCCGGTAATGATCGTAAATTTCGGAACTACGGAATTGGAAACGGCATTGACCATTTTCGCACCGTCTTTAATAATGCCGCCATGCTCGGATTTTGAACCTACCATGAAACCGGTGACATCCTGAAGGAAAACCAATGGAATCTTTCTCTGATTGCAGTTGGCAATAAACCGGGTCGCCTTATCCGCAGAATCGGAATAAATTACCCCGCCGAACTGCATTTCGCCTTTCCCGCTTTTTACCAGCTTTCTCTGGTTAGCTACAATACCGACGGACCAGCCATCGATCCTTGCCGTAGCGCAGACGATACTTTTACCGTAATCGGGCTTGTATTCTTCGTACTCCGAGTTGTCGACCAGGCATTTGATGATTTCATACGTATCATATTGTTCGGCTCTGGAAACCGGAATGATTCCGAAAATATTTTCCGGTTTTTCTTTCGGCTGAGCACTTTCAATTCTGTCAAAGCCTGCTTTTTCAGTACTTCCGAGAGACTTCATAATATTCTTGATCCGGTTTAAGGCATCCTTATCGTCTTTTGCTTTATAATCGGTAACCCCGGAAATCGAGCAGTGGGTAGTGGCTCCGCCCAGCGTTTCATTGTCAATGCTTTCTCCGATGGCTGCTTTTACCAGATAACTTCCTGCCAGGAAAATAGAACCTGTTCCTTCGACGATCATTGCTTCATCGCTCATAATCGGAAGATAAGCCCCTCCGGCCACACAGCTGCCCATTACTGCGGAAATCTGGACAATTCCTGCCGCACTCATTTTTGCATTGTTCCTGAAAATTCTTCCGAACATTTCCTTATCCGGAAAAATCTCATCCTGCATTGGCAGATAAACTCCTGCGGAGTCTACCAGATAAATAACAGGAAGCCTGTTTTCCATGGCTATTTCCTGGGCTCTCAGGTTTTTCTTTCCGGTAATCGGGAACCAGGCACCGGCTTTCACTGAAGCGTCATTGGCCACAATAATACATTGTCTTCCGGAAACATAGCCCATCACTACGACTACGCCGCCACTTGGGCAGCCGCCGTGTTCCTCGTACATTTCATAGCCGGCAAAAGCACCTATTTCTATAGAATCTGAATCCTTGTCGAGAAGATATTCTACTCTCTCTCTGGCTGTCATTTTACCTTCATCACGAAGCTTTTGAAGCCTCTTTTCTCCGCCTCCTTTTTTTATTTCTGAAAGCAGACGATTGATTTCGGATAATTTTAATCTGTTCTGATCTTCTCTTTTGTTGAATTCAATGTCCATAAAGTTTCAATTTTTTCCCTTTAAAGATACTATTTTTTGAATGGAATAAAAGTTGATGTAAACAATTGTTTAATAAATTGGTTTTCAGAAATTTATGAAATATTTAACAAAAAAAATATTTTTTATGGTTCGTAATTTGCTAACTTTACGATAGAGAAAGTAAGAGTGATATCTTATACTTCTCTAGTTCCTAGTTTATTTTTTTAATAGTTTATTATTTGAAGGCCCTGAAAGTTGAATAAATTTTCAGGGTTTTTTTATATGTCCATATAAATGCTTTCCAGAATGCTCTTGGAAATATCAGAATCCATGTACTGGAGGACTACATAAACCTAACGGATTTCAAAATTTTTCGGTAATCATTAAGAAACACTTTTAAATAATATCTATTGCTATTATTTGCTGAATGAAATGCCTTAGCGCCCGGAAAATATGCGGATAGAATTTAACCTAACCTATTCTTAGCGTAGTTAGCATTAAAAACTTTTGTTGTTATATTCTAAACCTTTGCTAATAATAATAACTGTCAAAATTGCTCAAAAAAACCATCATTTTATTATAAATTTATTACAGGTTTTGTAAAACCGATTTGTAAATTTGCAAAAATAGTATAAGAAGATAGGATATGCATAAATTGGCTCTTTTCAGGTTGCATCTGATTGTGTTTTTATGGGGATTTACGGCAATTTTGGGAAAGCTGATTCATGCGAACGCGGAGATCCTCGTTTTTTACAGAATGCTGTTTGCGGCGATTTGCCTGTTTGTATATATCCGTGTTTTTAGGAAAGACAGCATTAAGGTTTCAAAGAAAGTATTCTTCCAGCTGGCGGCTATCGGGTTATCCATGGCGCTTCACTGGTACTGTTTCTTTCATTCGATTAAAATCTCCAATGTCTCAATTGCTCTCAGCTGCCTTTCATTATCAACCTTATTTGCATCCATTATGGAACCTGTCATTTTTAAAAGGAAAATCGATATTTCAGAAGTAATTATGGGAGTGGTGATCGTTGCCTGCATTTTAATGATATTCAAAACCGAATTCCAGTACAAAGAGGGGATTTTCTACGGGGTGCTGTGTGCCATTTTCGGGACCATATTTTCTGTTTTCAACGGGAAGATGTTTGGGAAAACCAGTTCCGGAAACATCATTTTTTACGAAATATTTTCAGGATGGTTCCTGCTGATGCTCTTTTATCTGTTCAGCGGGCAGATTTTCGAGATCAATGAAATAAGTTACCGTGATCTTGCGTTAATAGGCTTATTGGCAAGTGTTTTTACGGCTTTCCCAATGCTCGAATCGGTGAATCTGATGAAATATATTTCGCCGTTCACGTTAATTTTAACAGTTAATTTAGAACCGGTTTACGGAATTATACTAGCTTTTTTTATCTTTGGAGAATCAGAACACATGAGTCCGGTTTTTTATATCGCTTCAGGAGTTATGATACTGGCAATCATTGTCAACGGATTAATAAAAGCTAAGAAACAAAAAACTTTAAATTAAGCATCAATTGATATGATGAAAAAATATCTTTTATTTGTGTTCGCCCTGATTTTCGGGATGTCGCAATCCCAGATTATCAGGAAATATTCCAACGAATTCCTAAATATCGGAGCGGGAGCACGAGGGCTGGCCATGGGAGGAGCGGTAATCTCCAATCAGGATGATGTGTATTCGCCGATGTGGAACCCGGCCGGGCTGATGGGCGTTGAGAGAGACTGGCAGGGTGCTGCCATGCACGCCGAATACTTTGAGTCTATTGCCAAATACGATTATCTAGCCTACGCTAAAGTACTGGAAACCGGGGTTTTCGGAGTCTCTGTCGTAAGATTAGGGGTAGATAATATCTTGAATACAACTCAATTAATTGATACCGAGGGAAATATCGACTATGATAAAATCACGAAATTCTCACAGTCCGATTACGCGGCGATCCTTTCGTATGCTTTTAATCCCGCAGGAAATACCAGGCTGGATGTCGGGATCAATGCCAAAATCGTTTACCGTAATGTAGGAAAATTTGCTAACGGATATGGCTTTGGTTTTGATGTTGGAGCGATTTATAAACTGGACAACGGCTGGAAACTTGGAGGGATGTTAAGGGATGCAACCACTACGGTAAACTTCTGGAGCGTAAACCAGAAGGAGCTTTCTACCGTAGTAAACGGGGAAGAATTCAACCCTGCACCGAAAGATAAAATGGAACTTACCATGCCCAAGCTGAATGTGGGTGCCAGTAAAATGTTTGAAATCAACAGCAGTGTTTATGTACTGCCGGAAGCGGGGATTAATGTGGATTTTGCAAAAACGGCGGCTTTGGTTTCGACGGATTTTGCCAGTTTAACGCCTTATGCCGGAGCGGAACTGGGCTATCAGAAGATGATTTTCGTAAGATTGGGAGTAAACAGGTTCCAATCCATTACCGATATTGAAGACCTCAGGAGAAAAGTATCCTTTCAGCCGAGTGCCGGGATCGGAATCCGTTACAGAGGGCTTACCCTAGATTATGCGATCACCAACTCAGGAATCGGAGGGTCGAATTTCTATTCCAACTTTTTTTCCCTGAAACTGGATATCGGACAATTCAGAAATGATTAAATTTGATTATGAAAAAAATTTCACTTGTTATAGTAACAGCCTGTTCCGTGTTTGCTTTCGGACAAAAGGTTCCGGATTATAAATATATTTCGGTTCCTTCAAAATTTGCAACTTTCAAAAAAGAAGATTACGGGTTGGGAGAAATGCTGATCAAAACTTTAAGAAACAAGAATTATACGGTAATTCCTGAAGATAAACTGCAGTGGCCTGCTGAAGCACAGAGCAATCCGTGTAACGTTTTAGCGGCGGATATTATTAACGACAGCGGTTTCCTGCGGAATAAAGTATTGCTTCAGTTTAAAGACTGTCATGATAAAGTAATTTCTTCTGCAAAAGGTACTTCAAATATCAAAGAATATAAAGAAGGATATCAGGATGCCCTGAAGCAGACTTTCGTATCTATTTCCCCAGCCAACCCAATAAACAGGATTGCTGAACCTCATTCCGGTGTTCAGGATGTAGCGGTTACCGCTCAGCTGGTTGACACGGCAGATCAGTCTGCTGTAAAATTCAGCAACGGTAAAACGGAGCTTCAGAAAATCCAGATCGATGCCTTACAGTTTATTCTGGTCGGAAACAACAGTTCTTCTCCTTTTGCGACTTTTAAAGCAACCACTAAAAACGACGTTTTCAAAGTGAAACTTCAGAACGGAGAATCTACACTGGGGTATTATGAGAATGGGAATATTGTTATTGAAATGCCGCAGGCTAACGGAAATTATACGAAAGAGATATTTTCGAAAAAATAAATTACAAAATAGATAGAAGAAGACCTGATCCTTAATTCAACGAAAATGAGTTAAGGATTAACTTTTTAAAACAAACAACCATGAAAACAATTTGCACAACCTTATTGATGGCATTTTCAATGTATTCATATGCCCAGACGCTGAATACTCAACTGAATGAGATCCATTATGGGGCAGGAAGTTCTCCCTACAATTTGATAAGACTCAACGATCTTATTATTTTTGCGGCGTCCCGAAATACGGATGAAGGATTGGAACCTTGGGTTTACAATACGGCAACACAGAAGCCGACATTACTGAAAGATATTTTTGCAGGACAGAATAGCGGGATTCCTTCCAACTCTATATTTGTAAAACTGAATAACAAAGTTTATTTTTTAGCACAGCAGAATTATTCTGGCTACCAGATCTGGGAAACGGACGGAACGCCTGCCGGAACTGTAAAAAGACAGGACATCAATTCTAATTATTCCATTGATGAGTTCGCCGTCGTAGGAAATAAAATTTTCTACTATCAGAACAAAGAGCTCTGGGTATTTGATACGGGCTCGAATAACCTTTCTTTATTAAAAACCTTTGAATACTCCGGAAATGTAAAATTATATTCCTATAATAACCAATTGATCTTTGCGGCCAATGACGGAATTTCAGGTAAAGAAATATGGAAATCTGACGGTACCGTTGCCGGGACTTCTTTGGTAAAAGATATTGCCCCAAACAGCGGAAGCAGTATTTCAAACGATTTCAAAATGCTCACGCTGAACAACGGGAAATTCTACTTCATGGCGAATACGGCAACCGGATATGTGCTTTATGAAAGTGACGGAACGACCGCAGGTACAAATCCTCTGCTGCCTATGCAGAATTCCCCTCAGTTGGAAGGTGCTTCAGGAGGAGACTATTTTGTATTTACAGGATTCAGTGCCACAAACGGAGGTTTTGAACCATGGATCTCAGACGGAACGGTTGCGGGGACAAAAATTTTAAAGGATATTTATCCCGGAACGACCAGCTCCATGAGTATCAATCAGAAGTTTCTGAAAGTAGGCAATAAAATTTACTTTGACAGCAACGCAAACGGAATAAATCCGGGCTACGGCAATTATATCTGGGAAACGGACGGAACGGAAAACGGAACCGTTTTATTCAACACGCCTACCAATAATATGCTGTACGGAAAAAGCTCAGAAGGGCAGTACTTAATTCTTACAAAACCCAACGAAGGAAACCGCTTCTGGATTACCAATGGAAATGCTGCCCAGACCTTCGAAATGTCAGCATTGGGGATGACGGCTGCGAATGGGGTTGTGGATTTTAATTCAAAACTGTATCTGGCAGGAAGCAGCCCTAAGAATGGGATGGAATTATATTCCCTGGATCCGTCTGCGCAATCCGCTGTCCTGGCTTCGGATATCAGCAGGTATGAAAGCAGTTCGCCTCATTCTTACGAATTGCTGAATGATGATCTCGTTTTTATTGCAACAGACCGCGAATTCAACAGCCAGTTTTACAAGAGAAATAAAACCACCCAACAGATTACAAGATTTACCAATTTTACCTATGGATCTTTTGGTCCTGGAATGTATACAAATTTTAACGATACCCTTTTTAAAGTCGGAAACTTTCTCTATACGAAAAACAACACGCCTAATCCGGTCAGCGGATTTTACAGAACAGACGGAACCTCTGCAAATTCAGTGATTATTTCTACTGGAAATACCGTTGTCTATGATAACTCTTTCTATGTTAATCTTAATGACAATACCTTATTGTTTTCCGGATATAACAACGTGTTGGGAACGGAGCTTTGGAAGATTGACAACAATTCCAACACGGTAGTGCTGGTAAAAGATATTTCAACCGAAAGCATGGGCAGCATGTACAATACAGATCCAAAAACAACGGTACTTAACGGCTTTGCTTATTTTGTAGCCAAACAGAACGGAAAATTGGGCGTCTGGAAATCCGACGGAACCGAAGCGAATACCATAAAAACTATCCAGATTAATTTCCAGGACGGATCCGACGGAAATATCAAGGTGGTCGGAAATTTAAATAACAAATTATTATATTCAACAAGAAAAGAAGGCTCTACAAATACCTCCAATACGGAACTTTTTGCCTCCAACGGCGATCTGGCTTCCGCTGTTCTGCTGAAATCCCACAGCGAACTATACAGCTCGTCCAGCATCGACAGCGATACGGAAATCCTTAATAATAAATTATTTTATGTCGTGAAAGGATATCCCGGCGGACTATATTCTACCGATGGAACGGTTGCCGGAACCACGCAGGTTTCACCGGTTAATTTTTTCGGGGATGTTAAATTTAAGAAATGCGGAAATCAATTGTTTTTTACCAACAACAATGCAACACAATTATTAAAAACTGACGGTACTACAGCAGGAACAGTAAGTCTCGGAACCAATTTTTCTGCAATAAAAGACATGGTTTGTACCAACAATTACCTGTATTTCCTGAATGGAGATTCCCAAAAGGTGTGGAGAAGCAATGGAACTCCGGCAGGCACGGCTTCTCTGGATATTTTTGTTACCAATGATGATAACCAGTTATTAGCCAACGAAAATATTTTAAAAATGGCTACCGATAACGAAAAACTGTTTTTAACCATCTACACCAAGCAGCACGGAAATGAATTGTATACCGTTACCGATCCGCTTCCTGTTTATCTGGCAGTGAATGATGCTGATGCCCATACGAAGACCGTTGATCCGCAGATACAGATATATCCGAACCCTGTTTCCGGAGAGTTTTCATTAAAGATTCGGAACGACGTTACTATTGAAAGCCTCAAATTATTTGATACATCAGGTAAACTGATGAAAAATATTCCGGATTTCAACGGGAAAGTAAATATTTCCGGGTTGAATTCAGGAATATATTTCTTAAAGATAAAAACAAGCAAAGGAGAATTCCTGAGTAAAATTCTCAAAAAATAATAAAAAAAGAGACTGTCTGAAAAAGGCGGTCTCTTAATTTTTGTAAATTTAAATGTTAGAAGTCGTTAAGCAGTGTTTAACTATGTCTAATTTATAAAAAATATTTAAATTAACAAATATTATGATATTTATTTTTACTAAATTATTTATTATTTGGTAATTGTTGTTAATTTTTTACGCTTGGTTAAAAAAATCGTAAATAACCTTGGCCTTGCTTTTTCCCAGGATTTCTTCTAAGATTTCAAGATTGGATTCCCTGATCCGCTTAACGGATTTCAGCTTCGATAAAAGCAGTTCGATTGTTTTTTCTCCGACTCCGGGAATTTCCTCCAGTTCAGATTTTATCGTCGAATTTTTTCTTCTGGTCCGGTGATGTTTTACCCCGAAACGGTGGGCCTCATCCCGTACACGCTGCAGAATTTTCAGCGTTTCCGACTTTTTATCTAAATATAAAGGGATGGGATCTTCCGGAAAGAATATTTCCTCCAGCCTTTTCGCAATCCCAACAATGGTAATTTTTCCGTATAGTCCTAACAGCCTTAAACTCTTCACTGCCGACGATAATTGCCCCTTTCCTCCGTCAATCAGGATCAGCTGCGGTAAGCTTTCGCCTTCATCCAGCAATCGTTTGTAGCGGCGGTAGATCACTTCCTCCATGGTGGCGAAGTCATTTGCTCCTTCTACGGTCTTCGGGTGGAAAATCCGGTAATCTGCTTTGCTGGGCTTGCCATCCTTGAAAACGACACAGGCCGAAACCGGATTTGTTCCCTGGATATTCGAGTTATCGAAACCTTCGATATGGCGAGGTTCTACCGGCATCCTCAACAGCTTCTGCATTTCTGCCATGATCCGGTTCGTATGCCGTTCCGGATCAACGATCTGCACTTGCTTCAGTTTTTCCAGACGGTATTCTTTTGCATTTTTTTCGGAAAGTTCAACGATTCTTTTTTTGTCACCTACTTTAGGAACAATCAGCTTTACATTCGGGATCTCAACAGATAAATGGAACGGAAGAAGGATTTCTTTTGAATTCGAATCGAATTTCTGTCGGATTTCGATCAGTGCTTCTTCCATGATCTCTTCGTCGCTTTCCTCAAGAATCTTTTTAATTTCAGTGGTAAAACTCTGGATGATATTTCCGTTCCGGATCTTAAAGAAATTTACATACGCTGCCGTTTCATCACTTGTCATTCCAAAAACATCCACATCGTCAATGCTTGGATTTACCACGGTGTTTTTCGACTGGTAATCTTCCAAAGCATCGAGTCTTTCTTTGATAATCTGGGCATTTTCAAACTGGAGGTTCGTGGCATACTTCATCATCTGGTTCATCAGATATTCCTTTGCTTTCCGGAAATCTCCTTTAATGATCCCGCGGATGGCATCTATTTTTTCGTCATAATCTTCCTTGCTTTCGAGCCCCTCACAAGGGCCTTCGCAGTTTTTAATGTGATATTCCAGGCATACTTTATACTTTCCTTCTTCAATCTTAGCGGGAGCCAGGTTGAGGTTACAGGTTCTGAGCTTGTAGATATGTTTGATGGTATCCAGTAAAATCTTTGCCGGACGCACTTTCGCATAAGGCCCGTAATATTCGGAGCCGTCTTTAATTTTGGTACGGGTGAGAAAGATTCTGGGAAAATCTTCATTTTTTATGCAGATCCACGGATACGTTTTATCGTCTTTCAGCATCACGTTGTAAAACGGCTGATGCTCCTTGATCAGATTGTTTTCCAGAAGAAGCGCATCGTACTCGCTATTCACGATAGTCGTTTCCAACCGCTGGATTTTCCCGACCATGATTCTGATCCGGTATCCCATAAGGGTTTTGTTGAAATAGGAGAGAACCCTTTTCTTTAAATTCTTGGCTTTCCCCACATACAAAAGCTGATCATTTTTATCATAATAACGATAAACGCCGGGTTCGGATGGTAAAGTTTTGAGCTGTAATTCTAAAGAAGGATTCATATAACAAAATTACGGAAATTAAAAGCAAGAAAAAAGCCATAGAAAACCTATGGCTGCACAATATTATGTTAAAATTGATTGTTATCCGTTGCTCATGTCCGTATATTCGTGGACCAGGAAACTGAAATAATCCCATTCCACAGAATTCTTAGGATACTTTTTCATGAATTCGGCGTTATCTCCGAACAGGAAATCGTAGTTGTCCTCAAAATCGTCTTTATGAAGCCACATCACTTTGTCGCCCTTTTTTACATAATAGGATTTAATAACGCCACCACCCAGCTGCGGAGAGCCCATTACGGAAAATCCGGCAGTTTCCTTTGCTCTGGGATCATGGTATACGGAAATGATGTCGTCAAATTCAGGATTGATTACCTGCATTAAAAACTCCTTGTCCTCTTTTTTATTTTTCAGGGAAACCGTCTGGTTAACAAAATGAATACGGTCTTTTGTGGTGGAGTTTTTCAGTTTTTTAGTCTGATAATTTCTGATGTTGCCCATGTACTTGGCCACTTTCACAAATTTCTCTGCCTCGTTGGGATAGAGGTACATTTCACTGATGTTGTCAGCCAGGAATACTTCAGGCTTCTTGCTGATGCTGTCTTTAAGGGTAACCTCGAAAATCTGTCCTTTTTTGGTATCCGTTTTACTGCAGAAACCTTTATGAGAAGATCCGTCTTTTAAAATAACGGTCGATGTTTTTCTTGTGGAAGGTGCATTAAAGCCTTCATTGAAAAGATATTGCTCCATTTTTTTCACCTCTTCTCTGGAGTATTTCACTTTCTGGGCGAAAGAAACAGTGCTTACAAGGGATAGGGAAAGCAACAAAAATTTAAGTTTCATAAGGATATTAATTTTTAATTTCGGCGGTAAAAATAGCAAATTAATCGGTTGCTTTTCAGAAAAATATACGGTAAGGAAATTTAGCTTTCCCAATACTGTCTAAATGCTTAATTTTAGGACAAAATTTTAAAAATGATATACGGTGTAGATGTTTTCGGTTTCCATGACGTTCTGGAAATCTGTAAAACTCCAGATAAAGCCAAATTAAACAAGAAAGCCAAAGAGCAGATTCTGAGATCCCAGCAAAACGTACAGCAGATTGTAGAGTCGGATCGATGCGTATATGGAATCAATACGGGATTCGGACCGCTTTGCGATACGAAAATTTCTGCCGACGAAACGGCGCTTTTACAATATAACCTGATTATTTCCCACGCCGTAGGAGTAGGAAAACCGATTGAAAAGGAACTTTCCAAAATCATGATGATTGCAAAAGTTCACGCCTTGTCGAAAGGCTTTTCGGGAGTTTCTCTTGAAGTGATCGAGCGGATGATCCTGATGCTTCAGAAAGACATCGTCCCGGTGGTTCCGGAGCAGGGTTCTGTAGGGGCTTCCGGTGATCTTGCGCCGCTGGCACACCTGGTATTGCCGCTTTTAGGACTGGGGCAGGTATGGGTAGGAAACGAAATCTTTGAAACGGCTGAGGTTTTGGCAAAAAATAATCTAGAGCCATTGGTTTTAGGTCCGAAAGAAGGATTGGGACTGATCAATGGAACCCAGTTTATCCTCGCGCATGCCATAAAAGGACTGGAAAAATTTGAATATCTGCTGGATCTTGCAGATATGACCGCTGCCATGAGCCTTGAAGCCTACAGAGGTTCTGCAAGCCCTTTCAAAAAAGAGCTTCATGAGATCAGACCGTTTGAAGGAAGTAAAAAAGTAGCGGCGAGAATGCTGAAATTCCTGAAAGGTTCCGATAACCTTAAATCCCATGAATACTGCGACAGGGTGCAGGATCCTTATTCCATGCGATGTGTGCCGCAGGTTCATGGAGCCAGCCGGAATGCTTTCGAGCACCTTAAAATGATGGCGGAGACAGAGCTGAATTCCGTAACGGATAACCCGATCGTTCTGAGCGCCGAAGAATCCATTTCGGGAGGGAATTTCCACGGTCAGCTGATGGCCCTGCCTCTGGATTATGCCACCCTGGCCGCTGCCGAATTGGGAAATATTTCAGACCGGAGAAGCTACTTATTACTGGAAGGAAAATACGGACTGCCAAGGTTATTGACTGAAAGCTCCGGATTGAATTCAGGTTTTATGATTCCTCAATATACTTCTGCGGCTTTGGTAACGGAAAATAAAACCTTATGTTTCCCGGCTTCCGCAGATTCAATTCCGACGAGTTTAGGGCAGGAGGACCATGTTTCCATGGGAAGTATTTCCGGAAGAAAATTTAATCAGGTACTTGGGAATCTGGTAAACATTCTGTCTGTAGAGCTGATGTTCGCGGCACAGGGGCTGGAATTCAGAAGACCGGCAAAATGTTCAAAAATCATCGAGGAAAACTTTGCCATCCTCCGTTCCAGAGTAGCCAAACTGGAAGACGACCGCCTGATCGGGAAGGATATGCTGGCCATAGCGGAACTGATTAATGAGCGGAAATTTGTGGTAAATTAATAATGGAAATGATAAAAAAAGTTACAGCAGCATTTTTTATTTTCGCAGGCACTTTCGTTTTTGCCCAATCTGCCAAAGAAGCGAAAGTAAAAGAGCTTATTGAAGTTATAGGTGTAAGTAAAATGGCCTCGTTAGGAGCTAAACAATTCATTGATGCCTATAAGGAAAATTATAAAATGATACCGGATGAATTCTGGAATGAGTTTTTAAAAGAAGTTTCTTCCGAAGAATTTTCTAAACTGTACATTCCGATTTACGCAAAATACTATAGTGAATCTGATTTGGATGAGCTGATCAGATTCTATAAAACTCCGCTCGGGCAGAAAATAATTACCAATACTCCTTTAATAATGAAGGAAAGTGTGGAAGTAGGAAGAGATTTTGGGCAGAAAATAGGAAAAAGACTAGTTGAAAAACTAAGTGAGGCAAAAGGCTATCAATCGCCTCCGCCGCCCATGCCTTCCAAAGGTCAGTAATATCAGGCTTCCAGTTAATGGAAGCCTTTTTGATTCAATAAATAACCAAAGATTTCACTTCAGGCATCCAGCATCCCTCTTCCAGCCTTTAATTATGATCCGTTATTATTCAAAGCATAACAGAATTAAGCATTATTTAAATTTCAACAGTCTGTAATTCAGTCTAAAGTGATATATTGGTTTTACGAATCAAAATATATTGAATATGAAAAAAAGTGTCTTTTATTTATTCTTATCCCTGTCCGTATTTACAGGATGCAGCAGGGACGATCTTCAAGGTAATGTTGTCGAAACTGAAATTACACAGAAAGATCCTCTAACCGCCAGGCAGATCAATGAAAAAATCAATGAAACCATCAAAACCAAAGGGCGGTTTTCGTGGAATGAATCTTCTGATCATTTTGTGTGGAGTGCCATTTTTCAGGGAAATAAAATTGCTTCCATCGGTTTCGGCTCTTCTTTCGACAGAAGCCTGGATGCCGACAGCAAAGTAATTGAAAACGAAATTCTGGAACTGATCAAAAAATATGAAGGTAGCTCAGACCGTATGGTACTGTCTTCCGATCCTTATTTAAATCAGATCGATGTGGCCATCGAAAAGCAGGAAACGGTGATCGCGCTTAGGAAAATGAAAAATATCCGCTATCTGGAGCCTGCCGATTACCGCTATTTTGAAAATGAAAGACAGTTTGGGGCAACGGCCAAATCCAGCGGCAGCTCATCAGGCTGCGGTTTTGAATCTGCAACCCTCAATACTTCCGATTATACCACGGTTTCGCCCAATGCAAAAGCACCGTGGTCCTTCACAAAGCACAACATCATCAATGCCTGGAGCTACAGCAGCGGAAAAGGAGTTACCATCGGAGTAATCGACAGCGGGGTTTCGCCTGAGCAGACATTACTCGGAGGCAACTTCAATAATGGGCTTTCCAGCGGGAGAACGATCAGCAAAAATGGGGTGTATGTGGATTCAGCATGGCCGTGGAGTACCGGATATGACGGCTCTGCGGACAAATGTGGCCACGGAACCAGCATGGCTTCTGCTGCGGCGGCACCCCGGAACAACCTGGGCCAGCCGGTTGGTGTTGCTTATAATGCAAACCTGGTTACCTATCGCGCCGCTTCCAACGTAGTGCTGGATGGATATCATGAGCAGAACGGAGTGAAGATCGCATTTACGGAACTGGGAAATAACAGTAGTGTAAAAATTATTTCCATGTCGATGGGGCACATTTTCTCTGTAGGAAAAATTGAAGACGGCGTAAAATATGCCTATTCAAAAGGAAAACTGATCTTCTGCGCAGGCGGAACTTCTACCAGCTTTACAAACTTTGTAGGCGTGATCTTCCCGGCATGGATGCCTGAAACACAAGCCATCACAGGCGTTAAAGAAAATACTTCCAACCAGAAGTGCGATGTCTGCCATTCCGGATCGGAAATTGATTTTACCTATCAGATGGAAAGAGCTTCAGGGAGCAATATCCCGGTATTGAGTTATTACAACAGCCAGAACGATTATGTTGGCGGTTCCTCCGTAGCCACCGCTTCCACAGCAGGGATTGCAGCCTTGGTCTGGGCTAAAAATCCTTCCTGGACGAGAGATCAGGTACTGAATAAAATGCGGCAGTCTGCAACATATTACCCGACCCCGAATTCAGATTACGGGTACGGAAACATTAATGTACTGCAGGCCGTTCAGTAATTCATCATAGATAAATTAATATACAGGCAGCGATAATTATTGCTGTCTTTTTTAATGGATAAATGGTATTTCTACGTAATTTAAATTTGAGTATATCTACTCTGTGATTTATCCGTTTTCTGAAGTAGCTTTGTCATGTGATCACAACAAAACAGTTTGACTTTTACCATTGATGATTTTATAATTATTGATGTATTAGGCAAATCTAAAAACTAAAACGATGGAGCCAGAAACCATTCAAACGGGGCGTATCCGAAAGGCCATAAGAGTAGGGAAACAAAAATATTAATCATGACAGAACAACAAGAAACATTAGTAGGAGGCTGGACAGCATTTCACCCTCTTACTCCGGAAGATCAAAAAGTATTTGACGAAGCCATGAAAGGATTTGTAGGAGTGCAATACAAACCTTACGAAGTATCAACACAAGTGGTAAATGGCACCAATTACCGTTTCAGGTGCGACGCTTCAATGCCGCCTGCAGAAGTCATTTGGCAGGCCATTGTGGAAATCTATCAGCCGATTAACGGCCAGCCACACGTTGTTGGTATCACAAGAATCTAAAAGCTTTATGCATATTCTAAGATCGGGGGATTTTTATCCCTCGTTTTTTTTGTTTAATCATCAGCCTATCCTAACACTTGTCATACTAAGCGAGCCGCCGATCAATTCATCATTGAACAGTGACAGCTCATCTGAAGAAGTTTTCAGTCCCAATGTATAAACTAAGGGAAGATAATGATCGGGAGTCGGAATGGCATACTGCAGAGAAATTCCCTGGTTTTGATATTCAATAATATTCTTAAAATTTCCATCCAAAATCCAATGGTTCGTTTTTTCACGTGCTTCGATGGCCCAGTCCCAGCCGGCGCCGGGTGTGTTGATATTCCTCCAGTCGATCAGACGCAGATTATGGATAATGTTTCCACTGCCTATAATTAAGATACCTTTTTCACGGAGCTTATTCAGCTTTTTAGCCAGATCAAAATGATACTGCGGAGGTTTTGTATAATCTATACTCATCTGGATAACAGGAATATTCGCTTCCGGGTAAAGGTGCTTGATCACAGACCATGCCCCATGATCCAACCCCCAGCTGTGATCTTCCTCCACCGGAACGGGAGCCAGTAAACCGGCGGTTTCTTTTGCCAGTGCGGGATCTCCGGGTGCAGAATATTCCACATCGAACAAAGCTTGCGGAAAGCCCCCGAAATCATGAATCGTACTGGGCATATCCATTGCCGTTACTTTGGTGCCGCGTGTAAACCAGTGTGCGGAAATACAAAGGATCGCATTAGGTTTCGGGATTTCCGTCGCCATCTTCCTGAATCCCTGTACAAAACGGTTCTCTTCAATCGCGTTCATGGGCGAACCATGCCCAAGGAAAAGAACGGGCATTTTCGGGGTCAGGGTAAAATGGTCACTGATATTTTGGAGATCGTTGAGGTTCATAAGATTCACTTTTAGAAAAAACAAAAGGTTCAAGGCTTTAGAAATCCCTGAACCTTTTAAAATATTTTTATAAAAATTAGGCCTGCTTTACAAACTGCAGTTCTCCGGCGATTTTCACTTCATCGCTTACCAATACACCGCCTGCTTCAAGCGCTGCATTCCAGTTCAGTCCGAAATCGGTTCTGTTGATCTTCCCTTCAAAAGAAAATCCCGCTTTCGTATTTCCCCACGGGTCTACATTAATCCCTCCGAAATCAACATCCAGAACTACAGGCTTTGTCACTCCGTTCAGGGTAAGATTGCCGGTAACTTCATTGTTCAGGGCAGAAGATTCAAAAGTAATCGTAGGATTAGCCTCGGCATTGAAAAACTCTGCAGATTTTAAGTGGTTGTCACGGTCTGTATTATTCGTAGAAATAGAATCCGTCTGGATGGTAGCCGTTGTTTTTGCATTGGCAAAAGTATCGTCTTCCGTTTCGATTTCTGCAGTAAAGTTGGTGAAGTTTCCTTTGATGCTGGAAATCATCATGTGTTTTACTTTAAAGGTAATTTCACTGTGTGCTGGATCTAAGTTCCATTTTGTAGCCATTGTATTACTATTTTTGTTGTTAATTATAATGCAAATGTATAGCGGATGACTGGTACGAGTCATTGACGTAGGATAAGAAATGATGCTTCGTCCTCTTTTGTTTTAAGGAGCAGTTTCCCGCTATCCACTGTATCTTTTTTGTCACGGCCTCCGCTTTGCTCCATCCGCAACAAAAAAGGATGCCGTTTCTATCGGGGCTAGGCCGAAGTCCGTAATCAGCATTTTGCCCCTAAGATCAATAGAATCAAAACTTATCAATCATTACCTGTTACCCGTTAATCAAGTTACGCAATATTTCCCAGCCCTACCACACGTTCATTTTACGAATGTTTTAATTTAACATTTCTTAACGATAGGTATTTATTTCTTATTTTTGGAGGATTCAATTTTATACAATGAAACTCTATACATTATCTTTATGCATGCTGGTTTTGGGAGGTAGCACACTGGCTCAGACCCAAAAATTTACGATGGCGGAGGCAGTAAACGGAATGAGAACGAACCTGGCTGTTAAAAGCATTTCCCAATTTTCATGGTCTGCAGACGGAAAATCCTACATCCAGGCAGTAAAAGGCGGATATCTGATCACCGATATCAAAACAAAAAAACAGGATACTCTGGTATCGCTGACACAGCTGAACCGTAACCTGACGGAAAAAAAATTCAAAACGGTTCCGCCGATCAAATTTACCGGCAGCTCGCAGGGCTATTTCAACGCGAACGGCAAAATGGTCTGGGTGGAAAAATCCGGCAGCGACTGGAAAATGAAAAATACCGTACCGGTAGATGAAAATGCAGAGAACGTAAAGGTTTTCGCAGACAATCAGACCTTTGCCTTTACCGTAAAGAATAATCTATTGGTAAGCAGAAACGGAAAAATAATCAAGGTAACCAACGAGGCGAACGAAAATATCCTGAACGGTTCTTCCAATGTTCACCGGAATGAATTCGGAATCGATACCGGAATTTTCCCGGCCCCGAATTCCGAAAGCGTAGCCTTTTACAGAATGGATCAGACCATGGTGGCAGATTACCCGATCATCGACTGGTCCGTAACGCCTGCGGTTAACCAAAACATCAAATATCCGATGGCAGGAAGAACCTCGCATCAGGTAACGCTTGGGGTTTTCAACATAAAAAACCAGAAAACCACTTTCCTGAATATCGAAGGCGAAAAAGACCAGTATTTGACGGCCGTAACGTGGAGCCCGGATTCAAAATACATCTTTGTCGGTGTCCTGAACCGTGGGCAAAACCATCTGAAAATGAACCAGTACGATGCGGCAAACGGAAATTTGGTAAAAACCCTATTTGAAGAAACCAGCGACAAATATGTTGAACCGCAGCATCCGTTGACTTTCTTCCCGAATTCCAATACGGATTTCATCTGGCAGAGTCAGCGTACGGGATACAACCATCTGTTCCATTACAGTCTGGAGAAAGGTCTCGTTTCCCAGATCACCAAAGGCGACTGGCTGGTGAACGAGATTTTAGGCTTTAACGAAAAGAAAAAGGAAATCTACTTTACGTCTACCAAAGAAACTCCTTTGGAAAAACACCTGTACAGAATCAACTGGACCAATTTTAAGATGCAGCGGCTGGATAGTGCGGAAGGTGTCCATTCCGGTATGTTGAGCAGCGACGGGAATTACCTGTATGATGTGTACAGCAACGCGGATACACCGAGAGTGGCTAATATCATCAACACAAATACTTTAAAGACGAGCAACCTCCTGACTTCGGAAAACCCGCTGAAAAATTACCAGCGTCCGGAAATTAAAAACGTAAACCTTAAAGCGGACGACGGAACACTGTTATACGGAAAAATCATTCTTCCGACCAATTTTGACCCGAATAAAAAATACCCGGTGATCGTATATCTGTACAATGGACCACACCTGCAGCTGATTACCAATACATTCCCTGCATCCGGGAACCTTTGGTACGAATACATGGCCCAGAACGGATACATCATTTTCACCATGGATGGAAGAGGTTCTGCCAACCGCGGACTGAAATTCGAACAGGCGGTGTTCAGAAACCTGGGAACCAACGAAATGAACGACCAGATGAAAGGGGTGGAATACCTGAAATCTTTACCTTACGTAGATGCGGACAGAATGGGAATTCACGGGTGGAGTTTCGGAGGCTTTATGACCACCAGCTTTATGCTTCGCAAGCCTGATGTCTTCAAAGTAGGCGTTGCCGGAGGTCCTGTAATCGACTGGAGCATGTACGAAATTATGTACGGCGAAAGATATATGGATACACCACAGGAGAATCCACAGGGTTACGCCACGGCCAACCTGCTGGATAAAGTGCAGAACCTGAAAGGGAAATTGCTGATGATCCACGGCGCACAGGACGATGTGGTGGTGTGGCAGCACTCCGTTAAGTTCATCAAGTCCGCGGTAGATAACGGCATCCAGCTGGATTATTTCGTGTATCCCGGCCATCCGCACAACGTGATCGGAAAAGACCGCGTGCACCTGATGCAGAAAGTAACGGATTATTTTGATCAGTACCTGAAAAAATAAGTCCGGAGCTATAATAAAATTTATAAAAGCAGACAGAAACACTTACAACGTTTGATTCGTTGAGGTTTCTGTCTTTTTTATTGGTTTTCCTTCACCATTCCCCGGTTCCCCAGGATAGTTAACTATATTGTTTTCTCAGGTAGTAGGGATTGGTGTTTCTGTTGAGCAGTTACGTTTACCTTCCGGGAAAATTGCAGGAGAATGTTAACCCATCAGTTTCTGAATGTATCTCCGATTACGGTGATCGCTCTTAACAGAATGTGAAAAGGATCATTTGATATTTAAGATTATTGGTAATTTGTTAACTTAAGAAATTTCCGGCATCCCGCTTCCAGCTTTCTAAATATTTCCGTTCTTAACAAACATCAATGCTTCTGATGTTTCCTTGCCGTACCTTTGCACTATAAAAAATCAACAATATGGAATTAGGAATAGGAATGTTCGGCGATGTGTCATTCGACCGGGCCACCGGAAAATATAGAGATTCAGGTATCAAAATCCGGGAGATCCTGGAGCAGGTAAAACTCATGGATGAAGTGGGAATTGATGTTTTTGCTATGGGCGAGCATCACCGTCCCGATTATGCCGTATCATCCCCGGAAATCGTTCTGGCTGCAGCGGCCAGCATCACTAAAAACATCAAATTAGCCAGTGGCGTTACCGTATTGAGTTCTTCCGAGCCGGTAAAAGTCTATGAAGATTTCGCAACGCTGGATCTGATCTCCAACGGACGTGCCGAAATTTACGTAGGCCGCGGCAGCTTTATCGAGTCTTTCCCGCTGTATGGATACTCGCTGAATGATTACGAGGAGCTTTTCAATGAAAAATTAGATTTATTACTGAAAATAAATGCAGAGGAAAATGTAACCTGGAAGGGAAAACTCCGCGCACCGATGCAGAACCAGACTGTTTATCCGAGAGCAAAAAACAACGGGAAGCTGCCGATCTGGAGAGCTGTGGGCGGAACACCGCAGTCGGTACTTCAGGCTGCCGAGCTGGGAATGCCTTTAATCGTTGCTATTATCGGAGGAATGCCGGTACAGTTCAGAAACCTGATCGAATTTTACAAGCAGGAATACAAGAAAGCAGGCCATGATGTATCGCAGATGCAGATCGCGATCCACTCGCATACGTTTGTCAGCGATGATCCTGCCGTGATTGATGGCTATTTCCACACCTATAAAGCACAGATGGACAGAATTGGTTCGTCCAGAGGCTGGGCTCCTTTCACCAAAATGCAATATGAAGGCGGAAGAAGCAAAGACGGGGCACTCTTCATCGGAAGCCCGAAAGAAGTGGCTGATAAAATCGCTTATATGAAAGAGATTTTCGGGATTACCCGATTTATCGGTCACATGGACGTCGGCGATCCGGCACATGACATCATGATGAAATCCATCGGGCTGTTCGGAAAAGAAGTAAAACCGTTGGTCGCACATCTGTAAAACATAAACCCTCCGCTGAATTTCAGTGGAGGATTTTGTTTTCTGCTAAAAATAAAAGTTTGCCACAGCAGATTAGAAGACAAATAATTACCTTTGCAGCATTATGGAACAACAATCGAAAGACCCGCTTCACGGAAAAAGACTGGATGCCATTCTTGAAGAATTGGTAGCTTATTACCAGGGATTTGAAAAGTTGGGCGAACAGATCAACATCCGGTGCTTTACTGATAATCCGAGCATCAACTCCTCTCTAAAATTTCTGAGAAAAACCGATTGGGCGAGAGCGAAGGTCGAGAGCCTGTACCTTTTTATGCTTCGCGAAAAGAAGCGGAATGAAGCCCGGAAACAAAAGTGAAAACATTACTGCAGAGACTGCTTTTAACCTCATATTTCTTCGGTCAATGATTTCAAAAACAGTATCTTTGTGCTGTTAATCGTGAGGAAATTCACGACAAAAAGAAAAAATATGACAATCGAAAACAATCATGTTGTAGCTGTAAGTTACATACTTCACACGATCGAAGAAGATGGAAGTAAGATTCTTGTAGAAGAAACAACAGCAGAAAATCCACTTACATTTCTGTACGGTGTGGGAATGATGATTCCAAAGTTTGAGCAGAATATCCATGGGATGAAAGCAGGTGATAAAACCGCTTTCACCATTCAGCCTGAGGAAGCTTACGGTGAAAAACAGCCGGATGCTATTGCACAGCTGCCGATCGACATGTTCAACGAATCCGGAATTCCGCCTGTTGGGGCGATCTTACCTTTATCCGATAACCAGGGGAACAATTTCCAGGCATTTGTGGTAGAAGTTACGCCGGAAGCGGTGATCGCAGACCTTAATCACCCGATGGCGGGGAAAGTATTGGATTTCCAGGTAGAAATTCTGAATACGCGTCCTGCAACGGAAGAAGAACTTTCCCACGGCCACGCGCATGGGATCGACGGAAACGAAGCTCACTAATCAAATACAATGTCCGGTTCTGCCGGACATTTTTGTTTTGTGTAAACCTGTGGTTTCAATCTAACCGTGAAAGTTTACCACAAAGTTCTAACACATGAGTCACATAAGAATTTAGTTTCCTTTTTGGCGAATATTTCAGAACACAAAAAAAATCAAAGATTTTTTGGTATTACGGTAATACTATCCGGTGGCTGAGGCACTCAAAGCCACGTTATCATCCGTGAAAATCCTTACCATCTGCGGGAGAATTTTACCACAAAAGTTACAAAAGATATACATGCTGTAGAAATAAAGTTAAATACCTGATGCTGGAGAAAGCGCACAAAAGTTTTAAAAATCTTTGATTTTATACTCCAGAGTTAATACTATTTATCCGGTGGTTGAGGCATTCGAAGCCATCTATCATATGTGAAAACCCTTACCATCTGGGGGAGCAATTACACCATCCGTAGAAATCTAATCTAAAAATACGCCGCTCACATAGAACCAGCGGTTCTGAACCATTTTGAAAGTAGAAAGTTCATGGTGGATTTGCAGTACCCCATCTTCATCCTTGTAATACGCTTTGAACTCAACCTTATTGGCATTAGGCTTATTGACAATTTCCAGTTTTGTCCAGGTATTGATTTCTCCCCATTCCTGTAAATCTTTCCGGTTGTGGTATTTTCTTTTACCGGGAAAGGTGGTTTCCATCAGATAATCGCCATTCGGAATGGCAAAGGCAGAAAACCTTGAACGCATCAGGGCTTCGGCAGTTGGCGCATTCTTCTCTCCGGTGTGGTAAGGCTTGCAGCAGTCTTCGTAAGTTTTTCCGGAACAGCAGGGACAATTCATTGTTTTCTTTTTTTAACACAAATGTACACGAATATTTTTCTATATACTATCAATAGGAACTTACTTTAGTCCGTTTTCACAGATAAAAGATTTCATCGGCTTTAGCTAAAACTTAATATGTATGTTCAATAAAAAAAGCATCCAAAAAATGAATGCTTTTCAAAATTTATTTAATAAAACCTCTGTTTCTCAATAAAGGCTTGATGTCCGGATCATGTCCCGTAAAATCCCGGAATGCCTGGTTAAGGTCTACGGAATTTCCTACGGAGAGGATGTATTTTCTGAAACGGTCGCCGTTTTCTCTGGTAAGGCCGCCATTCTTGCTAATCCATTCCCAGGCATCGTTGTCCAGGGTCTCAGACCAGAGGTATGCGTAATATCCTGCCGAATATCCTCCGCCCCAGATATGGGCAAAATAAGGCGTATGGTATCTCGGAGGAACGGTAGCTAAAGTAAATCCATGCTTGGCCAATGACTGTTTTTCAAAATCCAGTACCGGAATCAGCTGTTTTTCATCGGTTACCGTATGCCAATCCATATCCAGCTCTGCAGCAGATACCAATTCGGTGGTCATATAGCCCTGGTTAAAGGTTGCTGCTTTCTTGATTTTATCGACCAGCGATTGCGGGATCGGCTGCTTGGTTTCATAATGCAACGCGTAATTTTTCAATACGACCGGATCCAAAGCCCAGTGTTCATTGATTTGGGAAGGAAATTCCACGAAGTCTCTCGGTACGTTGGTTCCGGAAAGCGATGGGTATTTCTGGCTCGCAAACATCCCGTGAATGGAGTGCCCGAATTCATGGAAAATCGTTGAAACATCATCATAGCTAATCAGCGATGGTTTTCCCGGAGCCGGCTTCTGGTAATTGTAGCAGTTTACGATCACTGGTTTTGTTCCCAGTAGATACGATTGCTCCACAAAGTTGCTCATCCAGGCTCCGCCGTTTTTGGAATCTCTCGTGTAGAAATCCAGATAGTAAATGGCCAAAGATTTTCCGTCGTGGTCGAAAACTTCATACGTTACGACATCCGGATGGTAAACCGGAAGATCCGTTCTTTTTTTGAAGGTCAGTCCATAGAATTTTTCGGCAGCAAAGAAAACCCCTTTTTCCAGTACGGTGGTAATTTCAAAATACGGTTTAATCTGGCTTTCATCCAGATCGAATTTGGCTTTTCTTACCTGCTCGGAATAGAAATTCCAGTCCCAGGGCTCTACTTTGAAGCCTCCTTTCTGTTGGTCGATCAGATCCTGGATATCTTTTGCTTCGTGTCTTGCTGTTTCCACAGCTGGCGTCGCAATCTGATTCATGAGTTTAGTTGCTGCTTCCGGTGTTTTGGCCATCTGGTCCTGCAGTTTCCACGCTGCGAAACTTGTCTTCCCTAAAACCTGGGCTTTTTTCAGCCTTAAATTTGCCAGCTTTCCAATGGTTTCTCTGGTATCATTCGCATCACCTTTTTCAGCCCTCATCCAGGATGCTTTGAAGAGTTTTTCTCGTGTAGCCCGGTTTTTCAGGCTTTGCAGAAGTGGCTGTTGGGTAGTATTCTGTAAAGCCAAAAGGTATTGTCCCGGTTTTCCGGCGTTCTTTGCATCACTTGCTGCTGCTGCGATTTCATCTGGAGAAAGTCCGTCCAGTTCTTTGGCATCGTTAAAAAATACACCGCCCTGCTTTCTGGCTTCCAGCAATTTATTGGAATACTGGGTAGACAGGGAAGCCAGCTCCTGATTGATCTGCTTTAATTTTTCCTTGTCTGCTGAAGAAAGATTGGCTCCGGCAATTTCGAAGTTCTGTTTGTAATATTGCAGCAGTCTTTTGCTTTCAGAATCCAGCCCGTTTTCAGAAATGGCCTTGATTCTTTTATACAGGTTTTCATTCAGATACATTTTATCGGAATGGGCGGCAAAAACCGGAGCGTATTCCTCGTCCAGTGCCTGTAGGGTAGGATTGGTATTGGCACTCGTAAGGTTGGAGAATACGATCATCGCTCTTTTCAGAACCTCGCCGCTTTTTTCCAGGGCGACAATGGTATTTTCAAATGTAGGAGCCTGCGGATTGTTCGCTATCTGTAGAATTTCGGCGTCATGCTGTTTTAGTCCAAAATCAAAAGCAGGCTTGAAATGTTCGTTTTTAATTTTGTCAAATTCGGGAGCTTCGTACTGAAGGCTGCTTTTCCTCATCAGGGGATTGGAGGAAAGCGAAGCGTCCGGTACCGGAACTTCCTGGGTGTTATCGGTGGTTTTCATTGTTGTACAGGATTGATTAAATGCTAATGCAGAAATTAATAATACTGATGAAATCTTCTTCATAAATTATTTATTAATAAAGTATAAAGATATTAAAAACTTAGGTTATCATAACAGCAGGAAGACGGAATTGGAGAAATTAAGTTTCCTGAAAGAAATTAAAGTTGCAGATTATAGTGGAATAAAAGTAACATGTAATCTATTGAATATCAAAATGAAAGATATTTTCGGCAGTTACATCAAACCTCACAGGTTTTCAAAACCTGTGAGGTTTATTCAGCGCTGAAGGTAATCAGACCTGCTTTGATATATGGAGTACAGGTGTTGATTTGCGGGACATTAAGACGGAAACCAGTTCGAAGGCTCCCAGAATAACGTGATGAAGATAAATCCGATCGCTGAAACCGGTTTGTAGTATAAGTGGTCGGTTTTTAATGCTTTTTTGTTTTATAGAAAAAATTGATCTGAAAAATCATTGTTATGACTCCGGTTATATAATTATTCAGGCAGATGTAATATTTTTTATACCTTAGTTGTTACTAAATAATAACACATTATTCAAATAAATCGATAAACATGAAATCGCAAACTATTTTTATTCTTTCGGCCTTTTTGATGCTGGCATCTTGTGAAAAACACGACCGAAACAACCGCGGACAGGAAAAAAACAATTGGGTGGAAAAAGTGGTCAGCAAAGACAATGGCCCGATGAGAGAAAAAACAGTGACGGGTAATTTCGACGAGATAGAAGTTTCCCAGTCTATATCTGCAGAAGTTATCAAATCAGATGTCGAAAAAGTAGTTATCTCTGCTCCCCAGAATATTATTGATGAGATTCTGGTGGATAACAGCGGCGGCGAACTGCACATCCATTACAAACCGGGAATCAGGGTAATGAATACCCATAAAGTTTCCGCAAAAATTTATACCAGAGACTTTTCAAAGCTGAATGCCAATTCTGCGGCCGGTATTACCATTAAAGATAAATTCGTACAGGATAAAATGAAAGTGGAAGTTTCGAGTTCGGCATCGGTTTCCGGTGATCTGGAAGCCAATGATTTTGATCTTTCCATTGACAGCAGCGGAAGTTTCGACGGTAAAATATGGGCAGTAGATCTGGATGTGGAAGCTTCATCCGCTGCAAGCATCGAACTTTCCGGAAAAGCTAAAAATGTGGAAGTGAGTGCCTCTTCAGGAAGCAGTATTTCAGCAAAAAATGTAATTGCACAAAATCTGAAAGCGGAATCTTCCAGCGGAGCGAGCATAGATATCAGCGCGTCTTCTTCAATCCAGGCAGAAGCATCTTCCGGGGGAAGTCTCAGCGTTTATAAAAAAGGAAATGTAACCAATATCATCAAAGAAGAAAGCAGCGGCGGAAGCGTAAATATCCGGTAATCAGCTTTCATTATCCTCTTCATCGTCCATTGATGAGTCTTCCCATTGCTTATTGTTGAAATTCAGATTGTCGTAAGCCAGTAATTCTTCTTCTCTCTGGAGAATTTCTTTGGTGGTAAACAGATGGATTTCGTCATCGTCCTCAGATTTTGCCAATTTTCGGATGGAAGCCTTATCAATGGTCATGAACCTCTGTCCCAGACGGCGTGCGGCATATTTCCGCATACCGGTTTCATGGAGCACATCCACAGCCATATCCACAGCTGTTCCCAGGGTTTCACGATAGATATTATTGATGCCGTTGTTCAAATATTCATAAGCATCAATTCTGTTTTTGGCCCTGACGAAGATTTTTACGTTGGGGTAATTTTCCCGCACCACATCCGCAATAAACTTATTGTCTTCAGGATCGTCCAGGCACAGGATCAGGATTTCCGCCTCTTCAATTCCCGCAGCGCGAAGGGTCGGAATTTTCGTGGCATCACCGTAATATACTTTAAAGCCATAGCTTCTCAGCAGCTTCACCCGGTCCGAATCCCGGTCCAGAACCGTTGCCGGAATTTTGTTGGCCTTTAATAGCCGGCCCACCGTGCTTCCGAAATGCCCGAAACCGACGATAATAATTTTTTTCTGTCGGATACTGCCATCCATAATATTGAAATCGTTATCGGCATCAGGTATTTCTTTAATGAATTTCGGGGTGATGAATTTATCATTAATAATAAGCAAAAAAGGAGTGATGCACATGGTAATCGCAGTAACCGCCATCATCTGGGCGTTTAATTCCGAACTCAGCAGATAAAGATTGGACGCGTAATTGATTAAGACAAAAGCAAATTCTCCTACCTGCGAAAGTGCAAAAGCATAAAATAGGCTTTGTGGCGTATCAATCTTAAAGAACTTTCCGATAATATAGAGTACAACGAACTTTACGGCCAGCACAGCGAAAACGGTGCTGAAAATAAAAAGAGGATCTTCTGCAATAATATTAAAGTTCAGAGTGGAACCAACGCTGACAAAGAATACGGCCAGCAGTAATCCTTTGAACGGATCGATCTGTGCTTCAAGTTCATGGCGGAATTCGCTGTTGGCAAGCATAACCCCCGCAAGAAAGGCTCCCAGTGCGGGAGAAAGGCCGATGGCAATCATCAGTTCCGAAACGCCAATCACCAGGAACAGGGAAGAAGCGGTAAGAAGTTCGGTCATTCCTGATTTTGATACATATCTCAGAAATGGGACGAAAACATATCTTCCCAGTAAAATCAGAAAAGCAACGCCGAGTATTACCGTCGCAAACTGCATCCATTGCGGAAGATTCTGGATAATGACATGGATTTCATTGTCGTTGCTGCTGACCTTATGATGAGCCATCAGCGGCAGGATGGCGAGGATGGGAATCACGGCAATATCCTGAAACAGCAACGTAGAAAAGGAAGCTTCACCGGCCAGCGTATTCAGGTTGTTCTTTTCCTGCAGGGTCTGCAGAACGATGGCGGTAGAAGACAGGGCAAAACACATGGCAACGGCCACAGCCTTATCCACTTTCCATCCTGCCCATAGGAAAACAACGAAGAGCAGGGAAATGGTAAGGAGCATCTGCGTCATACCAAGACCGACGATCTTTTTCCGCATTTCCCAGAATTTCCGGGGCTCCAGTTCAAGTCCTACAAGGAAAAGCAGCATAATCACACCGAACTCACTGGCGTGCATAATATCATCTACATTCCTCCCCGTCAGTTTAAGGACGTACGGCCCGATAATGATTCCGCCCGCAATATATCCGATGACGGAACTCAACCCGAATTTTCTTGCCAGCGGAACCATAATGATGGCAACGCCTAAGAAAATAAGGGTATTCATTGCTAAGCTTGTTTCCATATTTTTATTGATTGAGAAGTTCTACAAACTGCTTCTTGTGTGCAATGATTTCTTTTTTTGAAAGCTTATTCGCTTCGTAAACGATTTTTATATTTTTTATATTGACTTTAAAGACATTCAGGGAAACGATCAGCCCGCTGATCAGCTCTTCAACGGTAAATTTATAAGTGCCTTCTTTGCTGAAAGATCTTTCTTTTCCGCCGGTGGTTACCAGGATATAGACTTCTTTGCCTTCCAGCGGATTATATTCCCCTTCTTTCAGCCAGTCCCGATCGAAGACTTCATCGATCCATAATTTTAAAAGGGGTGGCGTTCCGAACCAGATCAGCGGAAACTGGAAAATGAAACGTTCGTAATTTCTGATCCTCTTCCTTTCCCGAAAAGCGGCAATGTGAAAATTAGGGTATTCTTCATAAAGATCCCTGAGGGTAAAATGCTGATGGCGGACGTAGAAATTGATGAGTTCCGCATTCGAATTGGAATGCTCCAGATAAGGATGTGCAAAAACTACCAATGTCTTCTTCATAACCTGTTTTTAGTAAATATAATGAAAAAGTTTTGAATTAAAAACAGGATTCGGGCATGTTTATTAATTTTTAATATTGAAATCGGGGATTTGTATTAATATAAATTAGGATTAATGATTGGAAATTTGCTTTTTTATCATATTGGATAATCCTGAGATCAATGAAAAAGGAAGATGTTAGAAAGCAGCTTATAAAGATTCGCGTTTAGATTTCTTATAACAAGACAAAGATGAAGCAAAACATTAGATTAAATTCAAAACAATTTTTTGTGACCCGATAGCGTTCTTAAAACATAGCATGGAAATTCGTATTTAGATTGTTTAAGAATGAAAAGCATTGGGAATAAGAGGTGAATATTAATCTATCTACCATCCTCCCGAAGCGCCACCGCCTCCGAAACTTCCGCCTCCGCCAAAACCTCCGAAACCTCCGCCTCCGCTACCCGAACTTCCTCCACCAAATCCACCGCCGAAGCTGCCCGGGAAAGGAAAGAATCCGCCGGGGTAATTCCTGCGGCCTCTTCTGGAAATAATGACATCGTCGTCATCACCGCCGCCGCCTTTTCCGCCTCCCTTGTTTCCGAAAAGAATGGCCAGAAGGATGAAAATAATAAAAGCAATGATGATAATTTTCGTCAGGCTGCCGTCTCCGCTGTTTTCCTGATTGTTCAGAGGCTTGAATTTCCCCTGAACGGCTTCCATAATCGCTGAGGTTCCACGATTGATGCCTTCATACCATTCTCCCTGTTTAAAATGAGGAGTGACGATGTAATCAAGGATCTGTCCTGCAACGGAGGCCGTGAGATATTGCTCAACCGCTCTTCCCTGCTGGATCGACATGGTATGATCTTCAGTTGCTATAAGGAATACAATTCCGTTGTCTACATTCTTTTTACCAATGCCCCATTTTTCCCCGAACATCGTCGCCAGGAAATTCACGTCTTCCCCTTTGGTGGAGGGAATGATGATCACTTCAATCTCGGTTGAAGTAGAATCGGCAAAGGCAATCAGCTTTTTATTCAGCGCCTCTTTTTCCTGTGGTTTCAGTAGGTTGGCTTCGTCGAAAACAGGATAAAGGACAGCCGGTTTTTGGGGAACCGTGTATTGGGCCACTACAAAACTGTAGAAGAAAATGAATAAGAATGAAAAAACTATGTTAAGAGAACGTAATTTCATTAGGCAGCTCGTTAGGGTTTTCCCCTGTTACGGGAAAATATTTTTTTAGTTCCAGGCCGGTTTCAAGAATCCCGCTTTTTAAAGCTTTGTAATAATTTCCTTTTGCAAATTCAGAAGTAATGTAGTCGTGCAGGTGATCCCAGAAAGATTGGTTGACCTTTTCATGAATACCGGAATCTCCTATGATTGTCAGGTATTTCCGCTCAAAATTAATGTGAAAAAGTACGGCGTTTCTTTCTGCCGTTTTATTCAGGCACAGTTCTTCAAAAACCTTAAATGCAATTTTGGCATTATCTTCATCCGTATTCGTATCAATATGCACCCTGATTTCTCCGGTAGAATGTTCTTCCGCCGACTGGATGGCTTCCACGAGGGAAGCGATTTGCTGATCTGTCAGGAAAGGAGTTGCCATTATTCTGAGAATACTTCAGGTGCTTTTTCGGCCCCGGCTTCCGCTTTGAAATAAGGTTTTTCTTTAAAGTTGGTGAAGTTTGCCAGGATATTATTCGGGAATGTTTTGATGGAAGTATTGTAATCCTGAGCCGCGGCATTGTAATAAACGGTTTCCGTTCTGATGCTGTTTTCAATTGCCGTATATTCTCTCTGGAAATTGATGTATTGCTGGTCTGCTTTAAGGTTCGGATAAGATTCTACGACGGCCATTAATCTGCTTAAAGCTCCGGAAAGCTCACCCTGTGCTGCCTGGAATTTAGCAAGATCCTGCTCCGTCATATTCGTAGGATCAACGTTGATGGAGGTTGCTTTGGAACGGGCTTCTACTACTTTCGTTAGGGTTTCCTGTTCAAATTTAGCATAGGATTTTACCGTTCTTTCCAGATTCGGGATCAGGTTTGCTCTTTTTTGGTATACGGTTTCTACGTTGGACCATTTGGTATTAACGTTCTGTTCTTTCGTTACGAAATTATTGTATCCGCTTTTGCCCCAGAAGAAAAGGACAGCGACAATGATAAGGAGGGCGATACCGATCGTTCCTGCGCTCAGACAACCTTTATTTTTCATAGTTTGAAATTTTTTTAATATTTTTCGTGCTAACCAAATATACAAATTATGTGCTAATTTTGTAAAAATTTATTTTAATGACAACAATTGTGGTGGCCATGGGAGAGAAGAATGAAATCGGTTTCGAAAACCGTTTGCTCTGGCATCTTCCGAGAGACTTGAAACACTTTAAAGAGATCACTTCGGGACATCCCGTGATCATGGGACGAAAAACATACGAAAGCATCGGAAAACCGCTTCCCAACCGTACCAATATTGTCGTGTCCCGGAAAACCGACTGGTTTGAGGAGGGAATTCTTATCGTAGGAAGCATCAAGGAAGCCGTAAAGTTCGCCAAAAAAATAGATGAGGAAATTTTTATCATCGGTGGCGGCAAGATCTATGAACAAATGATGGATATCACAGACCGGCTTGAGGTAACCGTCGTGAAAGCAGAACTTGAAGCGGATACTTATTTTCCAAAGATCGATCCTAAAGTCTGGAAAAAGACCGACGAAGTTTGTCATGAAAAAGATGAAAAGCATGAGCACGATTTCTGCTTTCAGACTTATGAAAGGATTTAATGTTTGAAGTAATCCGTTAAGAGTTTAACGAAAAACTTTAGATCCTGAACCTTAAACATTGAACCTGAAATTTATTATCTTTGCACTTCTAAATTTTAATAATGAATAAATATATAAAAATTGCCGTTGCGGCAGTTCTTATCCTTTCAGGACTTTACCTGATGATCTTTACAAGAAGTCTGGGCTGGGGAATTGTTGTTTTTCTATTAGCAGCGTTGCCTATCCTTATTTTCTTTAAAAACGAATACATCCTTTTAGCCTTCTGGCAGCTGAGGAAACAGAACATGGAAAAGGCCGGAGAATGGCTTAAAAATATTACGGATTACAAAGCACAGCTTCATAAAACCCAGTACGGGTATTACCATTATCTGATGGGATTAACCAATGCACAGGATCATCCGACGAAAGTGGAGCCTTTCATGAAAAAAGCTTTGGAATACGGCCTGAATATGAAACACGACAGAGCAATGGCTACCCTGAATCTGGCGGCTGCAGCGATCTCCAAAGGCAGAAGACAGGAAGGGCAGAAGTTATTGGATGAAGCCAAAAGACTGGACAGTGCCGGGATGATGACCGACCAGATCAAAATGATGAAAGACCAGCTGAAAATGCCGACCATGCAGAAACACATGCACAATCCCAATATGAGAAACCGGGGGAAATTCTCTTAATAAAAGGAATAAATAAAAAAATAAAAAGCATCTGAATGATTTCAGATGCTTTTTATTTTGTCGGGCCTCAGTCCAGGTAGATCTGATCAACAGAGCTTTAATTTTTACACGGAATTGATTTTCAGGAGCTTATTCCCGCTGTCCGCTGTATCTTTTTCTGCCGGCGCCGGATCCGGTACAGAAAAAGGATGCCGCTGCTATCGGGGCTATAAATAAACCTCATAGGTTTTTAAAACCTATTAGGTTTAACCAAATACATCTTCCAACCCATCAGCTCAGGTCTATTTCAAATTTGCATAAAATTAAGGTTAATTCAGTCCGATTTTTTAATAGAATTCTCTTTGATAGCATGACAGAATGTTTCGTCTGATTAACAATACCTCTGACCGTATTTTTGACAAGAGAAACTTCCGGCACCCGGCATCCCTCTTCCAGCCAATTAATCCGGGGACTGATTTCAAATTCACGAAAACTACATCTCCGCATTATTCTCATACCCGTAGAATTTCGGGATCTGCCAGTGGTATTTTACCGCTAAGGTCCGGATTGAAACGATCAGCAGGATGGTAAATACCTGGATTACCGTATACGTCAGTGTCGTAAACTGGGTCAGTAATAAAAAAATGGAACCGCCAACAATACAGGCTGTTGCATAAATTTCTTTCCTGAAGATCAATGGGATTCTGTTGAGCAGGATGTCCCGGATAATTCCTCCGAAACAGCCGGTAATCGTTCCCAGGCCGATACAGATCAGGGGGTGGATATCGGCATTGAGCCCTTTCTGGACCCCGATAATCGTAAACAGCCCAAGCCCGAAACTGTCGAAAATAAATAAAGTTACCCTGAAATTTTTTTCAAACGATTTAAAGATCATGGTGAAAATACTGGTAAGGATAATTAGGGCACAGGTCAGCAGGTCATGCATCCAGAATACCGGAATATCCAACAAGAGATCCCGCACGGTTCCGCCACCTACCGAAGTAACGAAGGCGATGATCAGTACCCCAAACGGATCCAGGCGTTTCTGCATCGCTGCAAAACTCCCCGACATCGAGAAGGAGATCGTTCCAAGGACTTCTATGGCAAAATTGAATTGTTCGTGCATTTTTTATAGGTAATGAATAATGGGTAATGAATAATAAAACTATTCTTTATATATTTTGAGATAATTTAAATTTATACGATGTCATTACTTTTACCAATTCATCACATTCCTGTTTTAACGGGAAGATTTTTTCAGGGCTCAGATATTCGAGTTCTTCGATAAGCTCCAACCAGAATTGGGTTTCATCAGTTTCTTCAACAACAATACATATTTTGGCCAATTTTTCTTTCTCAGACCTTGCTCTGGAAACCACTCTGTAATTGGCAGCAACGGACGTTGAAGATCTGATAATCGAAAGGTCATCCGAATAAGGCAAAGGGGATAAAGATTTGATTACGGCAATAGAAAACTGTTTTGTCCTGTATCTAAATAATTGATTAAAATCCATACATTAAAGATTATCTATTATCCGTTAATTAAAATATCACTCATTGCCCATTACTCATATTTATTTCTCCACCCTTACCGAGTCCGGTACTAAAAGTCCGTATTCCCCGCCGTGGTTGATGATTTCCCTCACAATGCTGCTGCTGATGAAGGATTTTCCGGAAGAAGTCAGTAAAAATACCGTTTCCAGTTTTTTATGGGCAAGGGTTCTGTTGGTGTGGGCGATGGCTTTTTCAAACTCGAAATCGGCAGGGTTTCTAAGGCCTCTGATAATGTACTGCGCGTTTTTCTCAAAACAGTAATCGACGGTTAGGCCTTCAAAGGAATCCACTTCCACATTTGGGAATTCGGCAACGGAATTCTGGATGAATTCGATTCTTTTTTCGAGCGGAAACATATATTTTTTCTGGGAATTCTGCCCGATGGCAATAATCAGCTTGTCAAAAAGCGGGGCCGCCCGTTCAATAATATCGTAATGTCCTAAAGTAATCGGATCGAATGAACCCGGGAAAACAGCAATTTTCATACGTTTTAATTTTTAGATAAAGCTTTTTCAACTTCGTTTCCACAAAGGTCCGTAATGGAAATTCCGTAGATCTTTGCCTGTTGCGGAAGGATACTCGCCGGCGAAAATCCCGGATTGGTATTCATTTCAAGCATGTATGGTACGCCGTCCATCAGAATAAACTCACTTCTGGAAAAGCCGCTCATCCCTAAAGAATTGTATGCTCTTTTTGCAATTTCTTCAACACGGATCTTCGTAGCATTGTCGATTCTGGCAGGGGTAATTTCCTCTGAAGCCCCTTCGTATTTGGCTTCGTAATCGAAAAATTCATTTTGGGGAACAATTTCCGTGATTCCCAGAACGATGGTTTCTCCTTTATAATCAATCACGCCTACGGAAACTTCCATTCCGTCCAGGAAGCTTTCGATCAATATTTCATCGTCTTCTTTAAAGGCAATTTCCGTTGCTGCCAGTAATTCAGACTTTTCCTTGACTTTTGAAATCCCCAGGGAAGATCCGGATTGGTTCGGTTTTACAAAGATGGGTAACCCCAAATTGCCAATGATTTCATCAACATTAATTTCTTCTCCTTTTCTCAGGTAAACGCTTTTTGCAGAAGGTATTCCGTATTTTGAAAGGACGGCTAAAGTATCTTTTTTATTAAAAGTCAGGGCACTCTGGTAAAAATCGCAGCCCGTATATTTCTGTCCGATCGCATCCCAATATGCCTGAAGGATCCCGTTTTCACCCGGAGTTCCATGGATGATGTTGAAGCAGACATCAAATGTTAAAGTCGAATTATTATCGGGGTTTACAGAAAAATTCCCTTTATTAATGGCGTGTTTTTTATCGTTTTCATCTAAAAAGTACCATTCATCTTTCAGGATGACCACTTTGTATACATCGTACAGATTTCTGTCTAAAGAATCATAGATTAATTGTCCGCTTTTTAAGGATACGACATATTCGTCAGAATAGCCTCCCATTACTACGGCAACTTGTTTTTTGCTCATTTTATCTAATATCAGTTAAGGCAAATTTAATGATTTACTTAAAAAAAATCCATGCTAATCTTTTTTTTTATATTTTTGATCAAGCGGATTCCGAAAAGCTTATAGAGTAGGAAAATAAAAAATCACATTTATGAAAAATTTTAAAAAACTTTCGAGAGAACAATTAAAAGATTTTCTTGGTGGTCGTCGTTGTTCAATCGCCATTCAACAGTCTAACGGAACATGGGAAACACATTATGGAACCTGTGGATTCGTTATGGGAAGTCATGGTTTAGGAAGTCATCAGTGTAATATTGGAACTGGAAAAACTTATGAACTTTCATCAAACGGTGGAGTTAGCCATTGCGAAGATTAATTTAAAAAGAAAGTTGGGATTATCTCAACTTTCTTCTTTTCATATTACTGTATTCAGCTATAATTGAATAAAAATCTAAAATTATTAATTATATTTGCTGTCTAATAATAGTCATTTTAAGTATGCTTAAATCACTTTTCAATTGGAAAGTTTTACTGAACTTGATCGTAGCCATCGGTGTTTTTGTGGGGTTGGTCTGGCTTACGTTCCGTTGGCTTGAGTATCATACCCATCACGGTCAGGAAATTCCCGTTCCGAATGTTGTCAATAAATCTGTACAGGATGCCATCAAAGTATTGGATGATACAGGATTGGAATATGAAGTTGATAGTGCTGAATATAATCCTAAATACAGACCTTTCCAGGTGCTGCAGGTCTATCCGGTTCCGGGTTCTCGTGTGAAGGACGGCAGAGCCATTGTGCTGAGGGTGAACCCGAGGACATGGGCGAAAGTAGAAGTTCCGGATGTAATCAATAAATATTCAGGTCTTGCCTTCCAGCGACTGGAGCAGGTCGGATTAAAAGTGGGAGATACCATTTACGAACCGAGTATTCAGAAAGATGCGGTGATCCGGATCCTCTATAACGGAAACGAAGTGAAACCTAAGACCAAGCTGGCGAGATTCTCCACGGTCGACGTGGTAATCGGTTCCGGGCCTATGAGAAATATAGCCATCCCGAATGTGGTGGGATTAACAGTGAAGGAAGCAAGACAGGTGATTGCGCGAAGCATGTTTGAAGTAGGAATCGTGGATCATGAAGACGGCAGCAAAGATGAATCCGATGTGATTTATTATCAAGATCCGGCTGCAGGGGATGTCCGTGACCAAGGCATGCAGATTGACCTCTGGGCAAGTAAAAAGACCCTGGCAGAATTAAGTGCGAAGATCGAACAGCTGAATTCTACCTACCGAATGAAAGTAGATACGGCATTACCGCCAATCCAGTATCAGGAAATGCCCGTACGGGAAGAACAGAGTTCCGACATACCGGTGCCGCCTGCTCCGAGAAAGGAAACTCCGAAGACGGAAACGTCAAGAACCAATACTAAACCGGCTGTTTCAACAACAGAAACTAACAGGCCCAAAACCACTTCCTCAGGAAGCGGATCCGGTGCTGCTTCCGGAACGAACAGCAGCAAGCCTGCAACGGCAACGGCAAAACCTGCTGAAAAGCCAAAGGCTAAAAAATTAGTAATAGAATAATCTCTAAATTATTATAAGAATACAGGCTTCAACTTTCATTATGTTGAAGCTTTTTGTATAAAAGATCAAATAAATGGCAGAAGATAACGAAGATTTTTTCGATGAAGAACTATTAGATCAGAACAGTATCGGGAATATTGATATTGATGAGGAAAATAAAGGGTTGTACGAGCACCTTAATATCACGGTGGATAAAAACCAGGAACCTTTAAGAATCGATAAATTTTTACTGATTTTCCGCCAGAATTCTTCAAGGAATAAAATTTCCCAGACCTGCCGGGCGGGGAATGTAGTGGTGAACGGAACGGCTGTAAAACAGAACTACCGCGTAAAACCGGGAGACCAGGTCTCCGTACTGCTGGCTCATCCTCCGAGAGAAAATGTAATTATCCCTCAGAACATTCCCATCAATATCGTATACGAAGATGATGATTTGATCGTTGTCGATAAAGAACCCGGAATGGTGGTCCATCCGGGATTCGGAAACTGGGACGGAACACTGGTAAATGCTCTGGCCTATCATTTCGAACAGAACGGACAGAAGTCGGATCTGGACCGGGTAGGACTGGTTCACCGGATCGATAAAGATACCTCCGGACTATTGGTGATCGCAAAAACCGAATTTGCTTTAAGCTTTCTGGCCAAACAGTTCTTCGACCGGAAAACCAAAAGGCTGTACTGGGCCTTCGTTTGGGGAAATGTGCAGGATGATGAAGGAACGATCCGTGGCCACATCGGTCGCCATCCCAAAAACAGAATGCAGATGCATACCTATGAGGACGGAAGCCAGGGAAAGCATGCCGTAACGCATTATAAAGTGCTGGAAAGATTCAGATACATGACCTGGGTAGAATGTAAACTGGAAACCGGAAGGACCCACCAGATCAGGGCGCACTTCAAACACATCGGCCATACGCTGTTCAATGATGAAAGGTATGAAGGCCATACGCCTCTCCGCGGAGTGAATCTTCCTAAGTATAAGCAGTTTATCAAAAACGTATTTGAAATTCTTCCGAGACATGCGCTTCATGCCCATACTTTAGGATTTGTACATCCCACCACCAGGAAAGAATTATATTTTGAAAGCCCGATGCCGACAGATATGGCGGATGCTGTAAAAAAATGGAGAAATTATTTAGAAAACTAAAAATATATTGAGAATTTTTTTATATTTGTTGAATTGAAATCAAGATTTGTTATGAGAAAACTATATGCTATCGTATGTTTAGCTCTTTTGTCAAATGCATACAAAGCACAAGAAACTTTACCGTACTATCAACAATATCTTTTAGATGGTGAGTTTTTGTTCAACCCGGCACAATACGGAAAGACCGATTATGTGCAGCTTAATCTTAACTATCAGCAGCAATTTTCGAAGTTCAGTGAGTCTCCCAACGTACAATCGGTAGGGATCAATGCGAACATCTTCGATAGGGTAGGGGCAGGTTTATCTGTATTCAGAGACAGCAACGGGCCTATTTCTGCCGGAGGTATTACGGCGGGTGCTTCATATTTTATTCCTCTTAGCAGCGAAGGAGACCGAAAAGACCAGTTCTCATTCGGTACCAGCGTGAGTTTCTATAACATGAATTTTGATTATTCAAAGATTAATACCCAGGATGCTTCTGACCCTTTATTACAGGGAAGCGAAAGCAACATCTTCATGGCTTATGCGAACTTCGGGGCGCAGGCTACTTACAGAAACATCTTCGCAGGAGTTTCCGTAAACGATATCGCGCTTACCAATGACGAAGCGATCGTAAACGGACGTGAGCCTTCTCCGATCAAGTTTTTCTTAAACTTAGGATATGACTGGCACATTGGAGATAACATCTATTTCACACCGTCTGCATTAATCAACCTTAATACGAACTCAACCAGAACGATCGATTACAACTTAATGGCAACGTTCTTCAACGATATCAATGCCTTCTCATTCGGGGTAAGCTACCGTTCCGTTCAGAACAGGTTCGACAGCCAGCAGCTGCAAATCGCACCGGTTGTAAAAGTAAGATTCAACAAATTCATGATCGGAGCAACGTATAACTTAGGATTGTCTGATATTCAGCAATACGGAGGAAACAGCTTCATGATCGGGTTAGGATACAACTTCGACAACTTCATTAACCACAGAGGTTATAGATATTAATTGATTTAATTTAAATACATTTGAGCTCTGAATTTTTCAGGGCTTTTTTTATGATTTACATTCACATTCCCTTTTGCAAGCAGAAATGCAGCTATTGCAACTTTCATTTTTCAACATCTTTGAATTTTAAAGATGACATGGTGGCTGCGATGAAAAAGGAAATCGTTCTCAGAAAAAATGAACTGCAGAACAAAAGTTTATCTTCCTTGTATTTCGGCGGTGGAACACCATCCATCCTTTCTGCGGACGAAATAAAATCTCTGATTGATGAGGTATTGAAACATTTCAGCTTCGAAAAGGACATTGAAATAACCTTAGAAGCCAATCCCGATGATCTGAATAAAGAATTTTTAAAAGGATTATCAGATTCCCCGGTGAATCGCCTTTCCATCGGAACCCAGAGTTTCTTTGAAGCCGATTTGAAACTGATGAACCGGGCGCACACGGCCAATGAAGCGGAAGATTCCATTAAAAGGGCCCAGGATTTCGGATTTGAAAATTTAAGCATCGATCTCATTTACGGTTCGCCCACCTCCAATCTGGAAATCTGGAAAGAGAACCTGAACAAAACCATTGTCCTTGAAGTTCCGCATATTTCTTCGTATGCCTTGACGGTAGAACCTAAAACCGCTCTGGAAAACTGGATTTCGAAAGGGAAGGTGATCAGTCCGAAAGAGGAAGAGCAGAACAGAGAATTTTATTACCTGTCGGATTTCCTGAAAGATCATGGCTTTGAGCATTACGAGGTTTCCAACTTTGCGAAGCCGGGCTTTTATTCAAGACACAATTCTTCGTATTGGAAGTATAAAGAATACCTGGGAATAGGCCCTTCTGCACATTCTTACAACGGATCCGATGTCAGGAGCTGGAATATAGCCAACAATCAGCAGTACATTAAAAAACTGAATGCTCATCTTCCGGCAAAAGAAGAGGAAATTCTTTCAGCTGAAGACCAGTTTAATGAAATGATCATGATTGGCCTTCGTACCATCTGGGGAGTGGACCTTGAAAACTTAAAAGGAAAATTCAACGACAGGATCCTCGAACATTTCCAGCGGGAAATCAAACAGAAGCTTGAGGAAGAAATCCTCATCATTGAAAACAACCATCTGAAAATTCCTGAAAAGCACTGGTTTATGGCAGACGGTATTGCCTCGGATCTGTTTATGGTTTAAATTTTTTAATTGAATTTTTAGATTCATTTAAAGACAGATTTTTTGACCATCGGTTTCTTGTTAATAAAAAGTTTAGTAGTAAAGTTTGCAGGGGGATCTGTATTTGTTTACTTTTATCCCATAATCTGAAAACCTAATTAAACATTAGAAACCATGAAAAAAAATATTCTAACGGTATTTTCCGTTTTGCTTTTATCTCTATCCCACGCTCAGGAATTTGAAAAGAATCAGCTTGTTATCAAAATCAAAAAAGGATTCTTCAGCAAACAGAAATTCGATGCGGCAAAAAATATCACCGGTATACAAAGCTTAGATCAGCTGAATCAAAATAATGTGATCCGAAAGATGGTTCCGATTGGAAGGATTGAAGACACTACTTCTTTGCTGCTGGAATTTAACAGCGATACAGATGTTGTTTCAGTGCTGAAAATCTATGCAGAAAACCCTGCCATCGATTTTGCGGAGCCGAATTACATAGCCCACGGCGCAGGAGTGAAGGGAGCAGATACTTTTTCCACTTTCCCCAATGACTCTTATTTCCTGTCCAGGCAATGGGGTCTCTATAATAACGGAACATTTTCTGCGTCCGGTATGACCACCGCCACCGATGCCGATGTGGATATGGAACTGGCGTGGGATGTTGAAACCGGTAATCCCAATATGATTATCGCCGTTTCGGATTCCGGGCTGAATATGTCCCATGAAGATATTGCCGCCAGAGTCTGGACCAAACCTGTTGAGATCATCGACGGTATCGACAATGACGGAAACGGACTGATCGATGATTACCGTGGCTGGGACTGGGTAAGTAATGACAACAACCCGACCGATGACCACGGTCATGGAACTAACTGTTCCGGAATCATCGGAAGCATAGCCAACAATGGAAAAGGATATGCCGGTGTTAACTGGAATAGCAAGATCATGCCGCTGAAAGTACTGAACAGTTCCAACAGTGCTACCTACGCCGCCATGGCGAACAGCCTGTACTATGCAGTTGACAACGGAGCCAAAGTAGTATCGATGTCCATCGGAGGATCCTCCACTTCTTCCCTGATAGCGAATGCCATCAGCTACATGAAAACCAATAATGTGCTGCTGGTCGCCTGTATGATGAACAACAATAATGAAGTGGCTAATTATCCTGCAGCCTATTCCACAGCTTATGATAACGTGATTGCCGTAGGATCTACCGATGCCAATGACAAAAGAACACAGCCGTTTTTCTGGAGCTCAACTTCCGGCAGCAGCTATGGGAATCATATTAATGTGGTGGCTCCCGGAAATTACATTTACGGATTAGGCATCGATTCCAATACTTCTTATAATTCCTACTGGGGTGGTACTTCTCAGGCTACGCCTTTGGTTGCGGGAGTTGCTTCACTGATCTTATCGAAAAAGCCTGCATTAACGCCTGTACAGGTGAGAAATATTCTTCAGTCGACGGCTGAAGACATGAAAGGGCTTGCTTCTGAAGATACGGCCGGCTTTGATAAATATCACGGCTGGGGAAGGATCAATGCTTATGCGGCACTGAATTCGGTGGTACTCAATACTTCGGACATTGAGAAAGAAGATCAGCTGAGAATTATCAATCCTGTTGTAAATGGTTATCTGGAAATTATTAACCGTAAAAAGCTGAAAGGGAGTACCAATATCACCATATCCGGTTTTGAAGGCAGGATGATTTATAATCAAAATCTGAATATCGTTGAGGGGAAAAATCTTATTCCTCTTCACGATATTCCTGCCGGAGGTTATATGCTTACCGTTGAGAATAAAGAATTTAGTAAGATATTCAAAATACTTGTGAAATAGTAGGGAGGCAGATAATTTAGATAATGAAATTTAAATTAATTTTGTAGTCATTAAATCAGGATTTTGAAAACTAAAAAACAGGATTATTCACACCTATCATCCAAACAGCCTATCGGGATTTTCGATAGCGGCGTGGGCGGATTAACGGTTGCCAAAGAAATCAAGCGTTTGCTGCCTCATGAAGACCTTATTTATTTCGGGGATACCAAGCACCTTCCGTACGGTGAAAAATCGAGGGAAGCCATCATCGAATATTCCACCAAGATCACCAACTTCCTGTTGCAGCAGAACTGTAAGGCCATCGTTATTGCCTGCAATACGGCAACGGCCAATGCTTTAAGCGAGGTCATGCTGTCGGTAGCTGGAAAAGTACCGGTTATTGACGTGATTAATCCTGTGGCGGAAAAGGTTTCTTATGAGATTCATAACAATGTGGGCGTGATTGCAACAAAAGCCACGGTGAATTCGGGATTATACAAAAAGAGCATCCGGAAACATAATAAATGGATCAAAGTAGATGAACTGGCGACTCCTTTGCTGGTTCCGGCCATCGAAGAAGGTTTCAAAAACCATCCGATTACCCATGCCATCATCTACAATTACCTCAGCAACAGCAAGCTGAAAAATATTGAAACGCTGATCCTGGGCTGTACCCATTATCCTTTATTAATTGATGAAATCAAGCAATATTACGGCAACCGGGTCCGCGTGATCGATTCGCCCAATATTGTCGCCAATCATCTGAAAATTATCCTGGATAAGTACAACCTTCTCAACGATCAGAATCCCCATCCCAATTACCATTTCTACCTTTCGGATCTGACGAAAAACTTTGAAAAGATCTCGAAGAAATTTTTCGGAAAAACCATCGATCTCGAATTGAAAGTTCTATAAAAGCAAAGCTGTCCCGTGAAGAGACAGCTTTTATTTTTTAATTAAATTTATGTAAATCTCTATTCTTTTGCATGCTCTTTCAGATAATCCAAGCCCTTTTGCGTAATGGAGAAATACCATTCATTTTTATCCGAATCAATCAATCTTTCCTGTTTCATTTGTCTTAACAGTTGAATAAAGTACCCTCCAAACAAAGGCTCATTTTGTCCTTTGTTTGATAAAATTTCTAAATTGTTTAATGCAATTTTTCCACTTGCTTTATTTATTAATTCCAGTGTTTTTAATATCATAATTGGATCAAGCAAAATTATTTTAGTCTTTTATTTAGAATGTTCAATTGTTACAGCATTTTAACATTTTATCATCTTCATGACAAGCTAAAATATATTATTATGTTAATCTTCTTTTACTAAATAATATTTTCCATTACTATCTTTTTTAATTTCCTGAACCTGATAGCTAAAGCGACGAATAAAAACAGGTTCACCTGTTTCATCAGAGACTGTTAGAAAATCAATTTTATCAAAAATTGAATTTAATGAAATAACCCATACATCACTTGTTAATTCTTGTGAATGTAATGTGTCATTTTTCTTATGAAAATTAATTTTGCGAACACAGGTTTCTTTATACCGTTTACCTTGAAGATCCTTCATAATCATATGGGTTTTTTCAAGAATTTTTTCTTTAGTTTGTATCATTTGTTTATTATTTTAATTTGTAAAGGTGGTAAACCATATTCATCTTTTCTTATATCATTTAGATAATCTAAACTAGCTTGCAATTCTTTTGTAGTCCATCTTTCTTTAGATTCATAAATTTTTTCCCAAACATATGTTTCTTTTTCTAATGTATCCTTTAAAAGATAGGCTTCTATTCCAATTTCATCACAATGCTGTATATGCATCATTTCATGAAAAAAAGTAAGCTCAGATGGGTTTTTCGTAAAAATTATCTGCATGGTTTCAGGATTAAAAGCACCCGCAATAATATTATTTTCACTCAAAAAATTAAAAAGTTCATCTGCCGTATTAAAGCCATCCGCCGGTTTAAAAAAAGATTTTATTTCAATAGAATCTGTTTCTAACATTAAATGTATTCCTTTTTTCGTAAGTAGCTTTCTTATTTTCTCTATTTCTACTTTATAAAGTATTTTACCTCCTAAATCATCAAAAAGTTGTACCCAATTGAACTGTTTTTCTTTACTAACCTTTTCTAATTGCCTTTCCGTCTTCCAAAAATTATCTTTCAAAAAAGCTCCTGCTTCACTGGCATCTGCCAGCGTAACCAATTTACCATTATAATAAATCTCATACAGATTATCGCCAGCTTTTTTTACTGAGATTTTTCTTTTGGCGAGTTGTTCCAGGATGTATTCTACATTAGCATCTGCACCTAAGAGAGGCTTCAGTAACTTTTTTAATAGCCCGTTTTTCTCACCAGCCAGAACCACTTCTTCAATGACGTTGCTCGGATTTCTAAGTCTGTACGCTTGAAGTTCTTCTACCAGTTTCTCCAGTTGCTTCGTAAAAATAAGATAATTTCCTTTTACATTTTTAAGCTTCTTTATTTTTTCCAAAAGAGCCGGACCATGAATGAATATTCCTTCAATCATCACTACACTTAAAATTCCTGCTCCTATTAAAGAATATATAGTATCCCAATTTTCTACAAACCATTTTCCGCCCGGTAGATTAGAAACCCAATTTTTTACATCCTCGTTCATTAACGCCAGATCAATGCTTGCCAAACCGAGATCTGCAATCGCCAGTACAGAAAGATTACCCGTAAGTCCCATCGTCATAAACCCGGCGATAATGGCAAAAATGTCTCCGCCAATATGGATATTCTCCATTACTTCCGCCCATTCTTCTTCATCTGCGATCGCCTTAATAAACAAAGCGGTTACCAGGTTTGCTTTTTCCTGTCCTTTATCTGTAAGATGAACTAAATTCATGGGGTGATATAAATAACCAGGATCGACATTTTCAGATGATGTCTGTGTTTGTTCGACTGTACTTCCTCCTTTACCAAATTCGTCTGTTTCTCTCTGTTCAGTGGTTTTTGTAACTGTTTTTTTCTGTTGCAGAAAAACAGCATCTTTATAATCGAAATCCCATTCGAAACTTACAATTCCTTTAATCGTATTAAGGATGTCATTTAATTCCAGGATACTACTCTCTATAAAATAACCGTTCCCGTTAAGAAGTGCATTTTTAGTTATTTTCGTTTTGGAATTGGTATCTCTTTGGGCAAGTATATTCAGGACGGAAACAAAAAGAATGCGGTTGGATTTAGGCTGTCCCAATACTTCTGAGTGTCCATCCAGATTATCGTAAATTTCAGTAAGCAGTTTTGGGTTTTTCCAGAAATAATCGGCTGCTTCCGGAAATTTTCTAAACATTCCCATTACTTTTATTAAAAGTGAAGTAGTGTCTTTCGTCCAGCTGAACCATCCCGTATCATCTTCTTTTGTTAATATTTTCAGATGATTGACAACGACATCGGTAGGAAGATGAATCTTCATCATAAAACTGATCGGCAAATCTCCATATACTTTATATAGGTCGTCTGCTCTTGCAGAACTTTCCAAGAAGTACGTGAATTCTCTGATAAAAAACAATGAGGCATCGTAATCTGTTTCTACATTTCCATATCCCAGATAAAGTAAAAGATTTTTATATTCCATAAAAGAAGATGTCCTTAGTTCTATGGCATCCTCCCCTGTATCTTCATATCGATAGGTGAGGCAATAGGTAAGGCTGTCATTCTCATCAAAAAAACTTTCATACGGGGTCTATCTGATCCTATATGTTGGGAAACTTTCACCTTCCCGTTTTTAAGATAAAGCTTTGCTGAAAGATTAATATGTTTTTTACCGTCCATGATATAGGTTTGCGCTATATCCTGAAAATATTCTTTGAATACATAGGACATATATTTTCCTTTACCTCCATTATAGCTTAACCTAAGATCTCCTAATAATCTTGTAAGGTTAATATATTCATCATTTTTAATTTCGATTTTTTCTGTATTTGTTAATCCTGAAATTCCCTGTAACGGATTTTGATTACCTTTAAATCCTTTATTTACCTCTTCGAAGGATAAGATTTTAAATCCTGACAAATCCCCGAATTCGTCTTCAAATTTTTCCATTTTGTTGTTTTCATTTAGTTTTATACTTTTCTGAAGCAAATGTAAATGCGGGTAACGACAAAACTCGTCGTATTATTTTTTTATTAGAAAAAATAAGGGCTGTCTCAAAAATGAGACAGCCCTTATTTTAAGATAAATAAAAGTTACATTTCGAGAATCACCTCTTCCTGTTTCAGCCTTTTCTTCGGCGTATGCACGGGCTGGTTGGTATCTTCTTCCGATCTTGTCCCGATGGTGACGGCAAATAAGGTCTCGTATTTGTCATTGCCGATGATCTCATCGTATTTGTCGTTTTCAATACCTTCCATTGGGGTCGAGTCCAGTCCCATTTCGGCACAGGCGGAAAGCAGTACGCCCAGCGAAAGGTAGACCTGATGGGCCATCCAGGATTTTATAAACATTTCCCCTTTGGATTTAACAAAGTTTTTATAATAATTGACGGAACCTTCCGGCAGATATGCTTCGATCTGCTTTTCAAAATCTTCCGGTTTTTTCAGCACCTGGAAGACGATCAGCAGGTTACTGTTGTCGATTTTTTCTTTGTTCCAGTAGGAAGCATCGGCCAGCTTTTCCCGGTTTTCCGAAGATTCCTTCACAAAGACAAAATTCCACGGCTGGCTGTTGATGGAGGATGGGCTCAGCTGTAAAATATCTTTCAGCTGCTGAACGGTTTCTTCGCTGAGGGTTCCTTTCGGATTATACTTTTTGACCGTATATCTCGATTTCATTTTTTCTAAAAAGCTCATAATTATTTAACTATATTTTTTATAGTTGCAAAACTATTGTAAGTTTTATACATTTGCAATAACGGTAAAAAATGATAGTATAAAAATGTATACGATAGACGATAAAACATATCCCTGCTGTACAAGTGTCACCATGAAATTCATCGGAGGAAAGTGGAAGGCGGTGATTCTTGTTCACCTTATGGACGGGGCAAAACGGTACAACGAGCTCAGAAAGCTGATTCCTACCATTACGGAACGGACGCTGAGCCTGCAGCTGAAACAGCTGGAAGAAGACCACGTAATTAACCGGAAAGTGTATACGGAAAAACCGCCGCTGATGGTGGAATACACCCTCACCGATTTCGGGAAAACTCTTGCTCCGGTGATCCGGGAGATTACCAAATGGGGAATTGAAGCGGCACAGACCTCAAAAAAAATAATCAGGAAAACGTCCTGATTATTCTTCGGTTGTAATAGTTATATCTTCTTCCTTATTCGGTCTGAAAAAACTGAAGCTTACGTTTCCGTATTTCCGGGTATCCATAAGGTTGGGATGATCAAACTTCATCCGGCTCTGGTGCTCAACGATCAGAACGCCGTTTTCTTTGAGGTATTTATTGTTTAACACCAAAGAAATAATTTCCTGGTATTTCTTCTCTTCCATTTCAAATGGAGCATCGGAAAATACAATCTCAAAAGATTTTTTGTTCCTGAATTTCTTCAGCCAGTCGAATACATCACCCCGCTGAACATTCACCTGAAGGCTGAATCCCAGTTCTGAAGCGGTCGTATTAAGGAAAGAAGTGTGTTTCGGGTTCATTTCTACGGAAGTAACATCCCCGCAGCCCCTTGAGGCAAATTCAAAACTGATGGAACCGATTCCCGCAAACAGGTCCAGTACGGAAACCGACTGCATATCGTACGTGTTTTCCAGGATGCTGAACAGCGCTTCCTTGGCAAAATCCGTGGTTGGCCTTACATCAAAGTTTTTCGGGGCGGCTATTTTTTTGGCTTTCCATTTGCCTGAAATGATTCTGTACATAGTGGTTGGATTATAGGGTGTTGACGGAGCCAGCAGATACTTTCTGCCATCAGGTCATCAGAACCTAATTTAATATAAAATTTCTGGTAGGGATATTATCAAATACGATTTTCAGGTGCTTAACGAATTTCTGCAGTTCCGAAATGAAGGTTTCGTTTTCCGTGGTTTCCCCGTAGGCAAAAAAGTGGGTTTCATTGATCCCGAAACCGATTTTGCTCAAGGTGAACATCACGAAATAAAGAAAATCGACTTCCGAATTTACATCCAGGTTGTTGTATAAGATAATTTTTTTGTTGTCGATGGCGAAAAACTCACATTGATTATGATACAGGTTAATGTGGATTTCCTTGTTGTTTTTATAATGAATACTGTTTAAAAACTTTTCACCGGAGAAATTGAACTGTACCGGTACCGCCAGCTCTTTGATCTTTTTATAGAATTCCTTCGGAAAAGTATAATAGAACTGGATTCTGAATTTTTCATTGATGGAAAGCATCAGCTCTTCCTTTTCCTTATCTGTTGGCGCATTGAAGGCGATCAGGTCGAATCCCGCTTCATGCTCCGAGAAACCTTCCGGCATCAGGGTGAAGTGGTTCAGGGCGGAAATCACATGGATTTCGTCAAACCGCTGTTTCAACAGGACCTGATCCAGGGTGTCCCGAATAAAATGCTCCGGGGAATCCTCATCCGTAAAATAAGACTTCTCTTCCACAATGCTTTTATTCCTGGCAATCTGGTAGATGAGTCCGTCTTTGATAAAAAGTAAATTAAGTATATTCATAATTTGATTCCTGCAAATTTAGTGAAATTCTACCATTACCGCACCCGATTGATGATGAAGTATTTCCTTGTTGTAAAAATCGAGTCCGGTCTGGCTTTCCAGGATATCATGCACGATCCTCTGCAAAACCCCGTCGCCGATTCCGTGTACGATTTCGAGCCTTTTCAGGTGGTGCCTCCGGCAGAAATTAAGGGTTTCCACCAGTTTTTCCTTCTGGATAAACAGCCTTTCAAAACTATCATAATCATTCGGGTTTTTTACCAGATTATGAAAATGAAGGTCCAGGATCATCGGGGTTTTCTGATGGCCTTTTGACGTAACTTTCTTTGGCTCTGCTTTTCGGACGACTTTAATATTTTCATAAAAGTCTGAAATCTTTGGGACCAGCTTCTCCTGCGGATATTGGTAGGTAAATCCGTATTCGTCTTTAAAGACCACGATGTCTCCTTTCACCGAAGTAATCACCCCGCTCAAATCTTCGTCTACCACAGAAACATGATCACCGATTTTCATAATTTTAATCTTCAGACAACTAATTTTAAACCTTAAACCTTAAACCTTAAACCTTGAATCTCAAAATTTCGGACCCAGCTCAATCACTTCCAGGTCTTTTATTTCCGTACCATCAATAACAAACCGCATCATCGTCCGCATCTTGTGCCATCCCTGTTTGCCACAGGCCCCGGGATTCAGATGCAGCAAATTGTTTTTCTGGTCAAACATCACCTTCAGAATATGGGAATGCCCTGAAATGAACAATTTCGGTGCCTTTTTCGTAATTTCCTGTCTGGCCAGTTGCGTATATTTCCCGGGATAGCCGCCGATGTGGATCATTAGGATTTCAACGTCTTCACAGGTAAAACGGTTTACTTCCGGAAATTCCGAACGGATCTTCGCATTGTCGATATTTCCGTACACGCCTTTCAGCGGTTTGATTTTTTCCAGCTGCTCAATCACCTCCATACTTCCGAAATCACCGCCGTGCCAAATCTCATCAGCCTGGCCGGCGTATTCTAAAATACGGTCGTCGATATAGGAATGGGAATCGGAAAGGAGAAGTATTTTGGTCATTTTTCTGCAGTTTTTATTGCTTTTTGATAAATCTTTTTGATATTGTTCTTTTCCTCTTTATCACAGATATCTTTTATTTGTAAAAGCAGCTTGTTTTTTAGGTTATCATTGATATTTAAAATCTTAGATAATGCAAAAGCGGCACTCCATCGTACAACAGTCCCTTCATAAGTAGTATTTTCAATAAGTTTTGTTATAGGATCGTTAAGGTTTTCCGGAAAATTCTTCGCTGTATTTCCTATAACTTTAGCGCTTTCCCACTTTATTCTTGGAGCATCTGCAGATAGATTTTCTGTAATAAAATCAAAAGTTTCCTGATCAAGGAGATCATGTTTCACCTGAGTAGAAAACTCCAGTGCTTCAATGCAACTTGCTTTTACAGGATCTTTTGACAATGATGCGAAATCAAGAAGCTCTCTTAAAGAAATTTCTCCATTAAGGACAGTATTAGAAAGTATTTCAATTTTTTCTTTACTCTTTATGGATTTGTCTTGGAAAAATTCATTTAAATTCATAACTATATTTGAAAATTTTTCAAATATACTACATTTATTAGTTTACAGAATTTCTATACTTTTGTATAAATCTTACTATAATGAAGCAGAAGCTTTCTTTTTTCCTTCTTTTACTTGCTGTTGGTATTGCGAATGCACAGGTGGAAGAGAAAAAACTTGATGAACTTGTACAAAATACCCTGAAAACGTTTGATGTGCCGGGAATGTCAGTCGGAATTATCAAAGATGGTAAAGTAATTTACTCAAAAGGATTCGGGGTACGTTCTTTAACCACCGGACAGCCGATGGATGACAATACACTGGTCGGAATCGCATCAAACTCCAAAGGATTTACCTGTACTGCGCTGGCTATCCTGGCGGATGAAGGAAAGCTGAACTGGGACGATAAGGTTTCCCAGTATATCCCGGAATTCCAGATGTACGATCCTTATGTTTCACAGAATGTTACCATTAAGGATCTTGTGACGCACAGAGCGGGACTGGGCCTCGGACAGGGCGACCTGATGTTTTTCCCGGAAGGCGGAAGCTTAACCGTTAATGATATCGTTCACAATGTAAGATATTTAAATCCTGAAAATCCTTTCAGAACAACTTTGGACTACAACAACATCATGTTTATCGTGGCGGGTGAAGTAATCCACCGTGTTTCAGGGCTTAACTGGGCAGAGTTTATCGAACAGAGGATCATGAAGCCAGTCGGGATGACGTCCAGCTATGGAAGTTATAACCGGGCTAAAGCCGTAGCCAATAAGATCGATGCCCATGCTCCGGTGGATGGAAAAGCCATCGCCGTGCCCCACGACTGGAATGAAACGGGCAATGCTGCAGGCGGAATCATGAGCAACATCAAGGACATGACCACCTGGGCCGAATTCCTGCTGAATAATTTTAACACCAAAGACGGGAAAAAATTAGTTTCGGATAAAAATGCACAGCAGCTTTGGAGCCTGCAGATCCCAAGTGCAGTGGCCGCTAAAAATCCGTATGATACGAATTTCTACGGCTACGGAATGGGATGGTTCTTAAGTGATGTCAAAGGCCACAAACAGATCCAGCACACGGGTGGACTGATCGGAACCGTAACGCAGTTTACGCTGATTCCTGATATGAAACTGGGGATTGTCGTTTTAACCAACCAGCAGTCCGGAGCGGCTTTCAATACCATCACCAATACCGTAAAAGATTCTTATCTAGGCATTGCAGACCGCAACTGGCTGAAAACATACGGTGACCGGGTAAAAAAAACAGAAGAGATTTTCGACAGGCAGAAGAAAGAAGCTTATGCAAAATCCGAAGCCTTCAGGAAAGATAAAAACCTTCAGCCGAAAGCGGAGCAATTCGCCGGAACGTATACCGATAAATGGTTTGGGGATGTAGAAATTGTACAGCAGGGAAATACCTGCAGAATCGCATGCAAAAATTCTCCGAGATTAAAAGGGGAGCTGCTGCCGTATTCCAACAATTCTTTTATCATTAAATGGGATGACCGCAGCTATGATGCGGATGCTTACTTGATCTTTGATTATGACGAAACCGGAAAAGCGCAATCTGCCAGATTAAAACCTGTTTCCGATGTTACCGATTTCAGCTTTGATTTCGATGATCTGGATCTGAGAAGAAAATAATTTCAAAATATTCAATAGAAACGGGCTTCGGTCCGTTTTTTTTGTTTTCAGCAGTTTACCAGAGTAAAAGTAATCAGAAGCTTGAAACAGTGTTATACTATCATTTTAATATTAAAGACTGCTGTTATTAATGTTGACAGAGAAAACTTCCAGCATCCATCACCCGGCTCCCGGCCTCAGCATAAATAGGTGCTAAATTTTCCCCGGCTCGTAAAAGAACAGCAGTTTCTTTTTCGCACCGTCGAATTCAGACCACGAATTGCAGTCGATTTCAAAGCCAGCTACGCCGCAGGTCGGGAAGTGGAAGATATTTTGGGAAATGGAATTCGCAAAGTTGGAGATCCCGTTGTTGTGCGAGAAAAAGGCTACCGACTTGTGGCTGTCGTCCAGGTTATAAATTACCGATTCAAAATTGCTTTCCAGCGGATTGTAAAGTTTCTCATCCGTACCCATGTCGATATCATAAGATTGTTTGAAGATTTTGCACGTATTCAGGGCACGGACAGCGGGGCTCGATACGAAATAATCGATCGCTACGTTATGGGTTTTCATAAAGCGGGACATCTGTATGGCTTCCTCCAACCCCTTGTCTGCCAGGGGTCTGTTAAAATCGTCCGTTTCTTCCGGCCAGTCGCTTTTCGCATGTCTTACGAGAATGAGTTGCTTCATAATTTCGTTTTGAAGATTAAATTTATAAAAAAATTAGCGTATCAGAACATAATTTGTAAAAAAAGCATCCGATTTGTATGGAATTTATATTGCTAATTCCAATTCAGTCAACTGTTTGCTGTAGTAATGAATGGTCAGGAAGGCTAGAAAAGGCGTCCCGAAACCAGATAAGGGAATAAAAAACAGCTTTTGAAATAAAATCATTAAAATTTACTAAATTTGCAAACCTATGGGACAGATCTTGGCGATAGACTACGGAAAAGCCCGCTGCGGCATTGCGGCAACGGATGATATGCAGATTATTGCAAGTGGTCTGGAGACGGTACAGACCTCATCCCTCATCGCCTTCCTGAAGAAATATTTCAGCGAAAACCGTGTGGATGGAGTAGTTGTAGGGCTTCCTGTAGACCTGAAGGGAAATGTTTCCGAAGTGGAAACGGATATCCTGAAGTTCATCGGGATTTTCAGGAAAGAATTTCCGGCGGTGGAAGTTCACCGTTTCGATGAAAGGTTTACGTCCAAAATGGCTTCGTTTTTTATTTCCCAGAGCGGGAAAAGCAAAAAACAGAGACAGGAAAAGGGATTAATAGATAAAGTGAGTGCAACCATCATATTGCAGAATTTTTTAGAACAAAGAACAAGATGATTTTACCGATAAGAGCTTTTGGGGACCCGGTTTTAAGAAAAGTGGCAAAGGATATAGACAAAGATTATCCCGGGCTGCAGGAGTTGATAGGGAATATGTTTGAGACGATGTACAGCGCCAACGGAATCGGTCTGGCGGCACCGCAGATCGGTCTGGACATCCGCCTTTTCGTAATCGACGTAAGCCCGCTGGCGGAGGACGAAGATTATGAGGATATTCAGGATGAGCTTGCCGAATTCAAAAAAGTATTCATCAATGCAAAAATCCTTGAAGAATCCGGCGAAGAATGGAAATTCAATGAAGGATGCCTTTCGATTCCGGATGTACGCGAGGACGTAAAAAGAAAGGAGACGATCGTTATTGAATATTATGACGAAAATTTTGTAAAACATACAGAAACTTTTTCCGATATTAGGGCCCGCGTAATCCAGCATGAGTACGACCACATTGAAGGGATCCTGTTCACCGACCATTTAAGCGCTTTGAAAAAGAAGCTCGTTAAAGGAAAGCTGACCAAAATTACCCAGGGTGACGTAAGCATCGGTTACAAAATGAGATTTCCGAAATAAGTAGAATAATAAAATTAAAATAAAAACGCAGAACGTTCTTCCACCAAGCCCGGCGAAGTGCAGGAGCCGATCGCAGAATTAAAAAAAATAAAATTATGCTGTTAGAAAAAATAATTTCAATTTCCGGAAAACCGGGACTTTTCAAATTAGTTTCCCAATTAAAAAACGGATTTATTATTGAAGATGTTACGACCAAGAAAAAAGTAAGCATTGGCAATTCAAGCCAGGTGAGCTTATTGGATAACATCGCCATGTTTACATTCGATAAGGAAGTTCCATTGTTTGAAGTTTTTGAAAATATTGCTAAAAACTACGATTACAAAGAGGCGATTCACCATAAAGCAAATGAGGCTGAGCTTAAAGAATTTATGATCGCTTCTCTTCCGGATTATGATACGGGAAGGGTATATGCTTCCGATATCAAAAAACTGGCGCAGTGGTACAACATTCTTCAGAAAGCAGGATACATCACGCCGGAAAGCTTCGTAAAGGCAGAACCTGAAACCCTAGACGGTGAACCGGCTCAGACGGAAGACCTGAATGTAGAAAAGGAAGCGCCTAAGAAAGCCCCAAAAGCTGAAAAGCCTGCCGCTCCGAAAGTAAAAGCCACTTCCGCAGCCAAAGCCGCTCCAAAAAGCACGCACAGAAAGCAGGGATAATTCCTTGATTTTAATTTAAGATATGGACCTCATCAGAAATGATGGGGTTTTTTGCTTTTGGGAACGTTCGTGATATTGCGGTTCTATGATCTTCTTTAGACAAACTTACTTATTCTTAGTAAATCAAATGTAAACAGTCTTCATTAAAAGTCTGTTTTTATTTGCTCTAAGCATAATACGACGGTTTTATGAAATTTTTAACGTGGTTGGATCTGATCACTTTATTTTTAAATATAACTTTTCAAAACATTGTATCAGTAAACAAAGTTTAATTAATTTACAAAGTGTGAGTTTAATGTAAGAAATATGAAAATAGGATATGTCCGTGTTTCAACCAGAGACCAAAACTTAGATTTACAGATTGAAGCTCTTGAAAAAGCAGGCTGCGAAAAAATTTACAAGGAAAAAATTTCAGGTACGACAAAAAATCTTCCGGAGCTCGATAAGATGATCGAACAGTTTCAGAAAGGTGATGAACTTTATGTTTGGCGATTGGACCGATTAGGAAGAAGCGTAAAAAATATTATTGATCTTGTTTTAAGTTTAAGTGATAAAGGGATTATAATAAAAGGTTTTACCGATGGAGTAGATACTGCTACTGCAAATGGCCGGTTCTTCTTAAATCTGATAGCATCGCCTGCTGAATACGAACGAGAGCTGATCCGGGAGAGAACCAATACAGGTTTACAATCTGCCAGGGCAAGAGGAAGGTTAGGAGGCAGGCCGAAAGGTTACACTAAAGAAACTATTTCTAAACTTTTACTTTTACGTAATATATATATAAGGATATAACAAAACGTCCGGAAGAAATTTATAAATCACCTGGATTAAGTAGGGCAACATTTTATAGATATGCTAAAATTCTGGATCATCATACGGATGAAGAAATAAAAAAAATGTCAAATAAAAAATAATTTTAATTTTTAACTTACACTGAATTATTTCATTAGCTTTACAACTCTAAAAATTTTATGCCAGAAAATTAAAATTTTTGAATTAGCGGTAAATAAAATATAACTATGATAAAACAGATTTACTTAGTGGCATTTGTTGTTGCATCTTTTTTAGGTAAAGCGCAAGAAACAAATATTCAAAAAAATGTTGAAAAAAATATTACAGGTGGACAAATTGGTTTATTCGGATTGGATTTGTATAACGAAACAAAAATTGCAGATAAGACTACTTTGCGAGTCGAAGCAAGTCTCTTTCCTGCAATTTGGGGCGGAGATTTGTATGCAAAAACAGGTTTTGCGTTTTATCCATCGTTAACACTACAGCCAAAATATTATTACAACATATCTAAACGTGCTGAAAACGGAAAGAATATAAAAAATAATTCAGCAAATTATATAGGATTGCAAATTCGTTAATACCGGATTGGTTTATTATTTCAAATACTAATAATCTGAATCTTACCAATCAGTTGAATATTATTCCTACTTATGGATTCAGAAGGAATTTTGCAGGAAATTTTAATTATGAATTCAAAGCGGGCGTAGGATATGCTGCGGTATTTGAAAATGGCAACACGGTTGCAGAAGCCGTATTTGATCTTAGCTTCAAAATTGGATATGATTTTTAATCTAATTTCTATTTATTCCAAAATTTGATAAAAGAACTAATTTAAACTTTTTACTGGGGCTCAACAAATAAATGCACCAAAAAGATGTTGGTGCATTTATTTGTTCAATCTGCATTTTCTAGATCACTAGTAACAATTTCCATTACAGTTGGTAGCATTCTGAAAATCAGAAGCAGTTATTTTGTATATTTCATTGATCTCATTATTAAATTCATGATTAAAAATATTCCGGGGACTATTGCAAAAAACACCATTAAAACCACAGATTTCATAAGTAATCTTTTTTGAATTATTGAAAACAATATCAATTTTGCTTGGATATTTCAGGAAATCATTAAAACTAAAACCATCATAAGGTGCCAAATCTTTGAACTCTTTTGAAACACTTTTAGAATCCTCAATAGTAATTTTTTCAGACAAAACCATTGCTTCAACCCCTGATGAATTTGAACTATAGGGAATGATTTCTACTTTTGCTCCGGAATTATTTTGAATGCTGTAATTATATATAACAGGCTGATCGTCACAGTGGTCACACCCACTGCAACTGCTTAATAGCAAAATAAAAAAACACGCGACTACTTTTTTTATTGATAAATTAATCATTTGATATAGGAATTTATAGGTTAATTAACTTGTATAAAACATTTCCTTTGGTAAGATTTGCCGAGATATTGTTGTTTGCACAGCCTTTCCATACCATAGAATTAGCTCCTGAGACCGGACAATTTTGAAGCAGGTCTTGCTTTTTTATTATTTTGTAATGAAAAATTTTCACCAAAACAAATTGAAAAATCGCCTGTTTCCTGAGGAATTAGTTTTATTTCGTAACGAAATAATTTTGACGTCATATCTTCCGTTGCCGAAACATATAGATAAGAATTAGGACAGTTTACATAATTATCAATCTGGAAATTTTTAGATATAATTTTAAACTTGTTCAGAGCATATTGTAGGTTATAAGAAGCTTGGCCCTGTATTAACTTAGATACAGAGATCATAAACAAGGGATCCCCTTTAAGTTTTACCGAATCCTTTGAAACCAGGTTTAGTCCGTTTACCGATACATGCCCTCGAATCGTTATTGTATCACCGATATGGTATATTTTTGAATTATCTAAACTCACTTTTATTTTATTTGGAATTTCCTCGATTCCATTATTAAAACCTGAGCAGTCCGTAGACATCAGAAGATGAAGAGTTAAGATAAAAGCAAAAACAGAATAATTTTTTTTCATTTTTTTTGCTAAAAATACTTTAAAAATTCATGATTTGAAATTCTTTTTTTATAATAACTAAAAATCAGTTAATGTTCTAAAAAATATCTCACAAAATAATGATGGAATATTCCTTTATGCAAACGTGATAGATAATAAAATTCTACTATGAATAAATTAATAATTGTAGGTAATGGCTTTGATTTAGCCCATGGTTTAGATACTAAATATTCAGATATGATTGATTTTTTTGGGAATCTCTCTTAACGGAATGTAATCAGATTAACAAAAATTATGAGGTTAATAGTACAATAATAAATAAAAGAGATAAATTACCAACTTCTTATGCTAATGATATTTATTCATTGGAGCTAAAAAGAAATTTATTTCCTGGACCTGATTATCTCTATATCAAAAGAAACCATAATCTATTGAATTATGAATAAAGAATTAGTAATTAAATATTTAAACCGTTTTAGGCAACTTCTAGAGGAAGATAAGGCAACATGTTTAGAAATGAAAAAGAAATTCGACGCTGAATTATCGCAGCTTGATAATCTTCGTGTAGATTTAGATAATAATATAGAATCTCATACAAAGGATATTAAGGAATTGGAGGAAATAGTTTTAGCGATTGGATTATCCTAACTTTTTAAAGATATTGAAGTATCTAATATACAAGTTTGGTAAAACAAGCAATTAAATCTCACAAAACGATGACAGTAATATTAAAAAAGGACGATAAAGTAAAATCTATAATTGATGTATTGCCTGATGATTATACTTTTAATGATCAATGTAATAAAATTATTGCTTCAGTTGTCTTAGAAGCTGTTTGAGTTATTTATTTTGAAAAAATGCAGAAAGGTTTTAGAGCTTGTTTAAAAAAGAATTTTAAAAAGAATTTTGAAAATAAGCCAGTCAGTCGGAACTTTGTATTTCACCATAAAATCAGAGTTCATGACAAAGAGTTATCTTCGCCTGACTGACGGGCAATGGTAAGTTATAAAATTTTTTTACCTG
>CAJYGB010000011.1 GCA_913774355.1 uncultured Chryseobacterium sp.
TTCATTTGAAAAATAAAGTGCAGATGTTATTGGTCATGAAAAAAAGTGAAACCCCATTGAGCAAAGAAGCATTGGCGAAAATGTTGCACATCAATCACAATACCGCTCAAAAATGGCGCACAAAGTATTGCAATGAAGGGATTGAGGGACTTTTATCTGATGGGAGAATTGGTTTCAAGCCATCAATCATCAGTGAAGAATTGCATCAGGCCATCGAAAAACGCCTGCATTCACCTAAAGACGCCTTCACTTCGTATATTGATTTAATTGAATGGATTACAGAAAATTACATGCCTTCAGGAATCAATTATCAAACTATCAATAGCTATGTAAAACGAAATTTTGGAGCAAAAATAAAAGTAGCACGTAAAAGCCACATTAAAAAGGATGAAGAAGCGGTTGATTCTTTTAAAAAAACTTCAATCTAATTCTTGAAAATATGTTGAAAAATGCAAGTGAAGAATTTTCGAGTTTTAATCTGTATGTTGAGGATGAGAGCCGGTTTGGTTTGTTTACCCGAACCGGAAAATCACTTACTGCAAAAGGCGTAAAACCCATTTGCACGTATCAGAATATTTTTAAGTCTACCTATATTTTTGGTGCGTTTTCGCCCTATAACGGTGATAGTCTGGTGATGGAACTCGCTAATTGCAATGGCGAGAATTTCCAAATTTTCCTGAATGAATTATCAAAAATGAACCCTGCAGCATTCAAAGTAATGATTTTAGATAATGGTGCTTTCCACAAAGTGAAATCGCTGATCATCCCCAAAAACATTGCTTTATTGTTTCTTCCACCATATTCCCCGGAATTGAATCCGGCTGAATTGGTTTGGCTTCAAATGAAAAGAAAAATGACTCATAAAATTTATAAAACAATGGAAGAACTCAAAACCGAAATAAGCAAAATTGTGAAAAATCTAATCACCAGGGAACTGATTATCGACCTTTGTGGTTTTGACTACTTTTTCAAGTAAATTAGACTATTGTATATATATAATTGGTATAAATTGTATGTTTTCCAATAATTCGTTTTCAGAGTACTTTGCACACCAACGTTTTATGGCCGTGGTTCCATCAAATGAATTAGCCGCAACCACAAAGCTGTCCAAAAGGTTTCCCAAAGTGTCTACAATATAGAATCGCTTTCTTCCTTTAATAAGTTTCCCTCCGTCAACACCGATATTCTCTGTACTTGTAGAGGAGTTTTTGGTAGTCTGGCTGTCAATTATTGCCGTGGTGGGCTGCCAATCCTTTTCCTCCATCAAGCGGTTATTTGCTATCAGTAACCGGTTGATGTTATCCCAGGTTCTATCTTTTACCCATTTTCAATAATACCAGTAAACCGTTTGCCAGCACGGAAACTCTCCTGGAATATCACACCATACACAGCCGTTTTTGGTGAGATAAAAAATGGCATTTATTATTTCATACAAATTCCATTTGCTTTTTCTTTTTACCGGTAGGATATTTTTTATAACTTGCCAGCTCTTGGCAGAAAGGTCTGAACTATATGTTTTTATTCGCATTTAAACAATATAAAACCTTTCTGCCTTTTTTCAAAATAAATAACTCAAACAGCTTCTTAGAATTTTTTAAAACCTTGTCGTATCACTTCCCGACAAGCCGGTCATCCTCAGGCCATATTTCCAATTGACATAAGCGAAAACCTGATAGAGCTTATATTCAAACCTTAACCCGTATTTTTCTTTCGGGTCATAATCAATAGATGACTCGATCACATTGCGGTACCGTCCGGAAAAATAATACGAGTTCCATTCTGCGACAAGCTGCGTATTTCTGTTCTTTAAATAAGATTCCGTATACTGGCTGATCGGCTTGGCCACTGCATTCAGGAAATAATCGAACTGGGTGTCGATCACCGTAAGATCCCATTCTCCGTCTTCATTTTTGGAAGGTTTCAGTTCATTCTTCTCCTTATCACCTGCAGAAGACAACTGTGCCGAGCAGTTAAACGTAAGTAAGGAAACCATTAAGAGGACGATTGCATTTTTCATATCCGGAAATTATAAAAAAAGACACTCAAAATGAGTGCCTTAAATTTTTAGGGTTCCTTCTGGAGAACGACAAACGCCGGGAAGTGGTCGCTGTATCCTCCGGTAAACTGATCCCCGTTCCAGGACCGGAAAGGATAACCTTTATAATTTCCTTCTTTGTTTACCAGATAAGACGGTGCAAAGATTTCTGCTTTATACACGGAGTAGTCTTTTGTCACCTGATCCGAGATTAAGTTTTTAGATACGATAATCTGGTCGAATAAGTTCGGGGCATCCTGATAAGCCAGTGAAGCAACTCCTTTTTTGTACAAAGGATACATCAAGTTTAAATAAGGATTGGCATCGCTGAGGTCTTTCGGGCTGGGCTGGGCTTTAAGGTAGTTTTTCAAGCTTGAGCTTACCGGATCGTCGTTAAAGTCGCCCATCGCAAATAATTTTGTAGAAGGGTCGGCTGCCCTTACGCTGTCCATCTGTTGCTTCAGCAAAGCGGCGGCTGCATTCCTTTTCGGTAATGAGGCGGCTTCACCACCCCTTCTTGAAGGCCAGTGGTTCATGAAGAAAGCTACTTTTTCGTTATCCAGAAATCCTGTTACCACCAGAATATCTCTTGTATATTCTCTTCTGCCGTCTTCACCGAAGACTTTCAGTTCTTTTTTCAATGAGTTGGTAGGTGTAAATCTTCTCTTCTGGTAAATAAGGGCAACATCAATTCCTCTGTAATCGTAAGAATTGTAGTGGATAATTCCGTAATCGTATTTTTTTAAGGCCGGTTCATTGATGAGATCCTGGATTACCTGTCTGTTTTCAACCTCAATAAGGCCTACCACCGCCGGAGCGGTTTTGGTATATTGTGCTCCCAATTCGGAAATTACTTTTGCCTCGTTAGCCAATTTAGCTTTGTAAACTTTTGTATTGTAATTCTTGGCACTTTTAGGGGTAAACTCTTCTGAGCCGCCTTGGTATCTTACCACTTTTTTTCCAATTAAAGCGCCGTCGCTCCAAGGTCCGTCATATTTTTCAGCTTCCAGAAACTTTACGGAATCAAGCGGAATGCTTCTGTGAAAAGCCGGATTTTTGATGTCTTTGGTCCCGTCGATATAATCTGCTGAGCGGATCGTATCCCAAAGGTTTTCAACATTCAAAAAACCTACGGTTGCTACCTTTCTCAGTTTGCCCTGCTGTTGTGAAAATGCCATTACCGAAAGAGCGATGGCAAAAAAACTCAAAAATTTCTTCATTTTCTACGAGTTATATTAATACTATTTAATCTGCAAATTTACTTTTTTTTAACTGATTCCATTTTAAATATTTGTAAACTTAAAAGATGGTAATCCTGTTTTTTATCTATAATGATTCTTAAAAGTTTGCAATGTTAAGAAAAAATAACCTTAAAAAAGTTGTAAATTATAAATTTTGACTAAATTTGTCGCCCCAACTTTTAAACTGTTGAGAATTAACAAGAAAAGTATTTAAAAAAATAAATATACTCATGATTAAAAAACTATCATTAGTCTCTTTATTTACTTTACTTCCAGCATCCTACTATTTTGCACAGACTACGGTCTCTGCCTATCTGAAGGATGCCGAAGGCAAGCCTGTTGAAAGGGCTGAAGTAGATATGAAAGGGAATGACAATGATGTAACGGCGGACAAAATCGGATACTTCCAGTTTGTAGACCTGAAGCCGGGGCATTACCAAATTGTGATTACCAAACCGAATTACGAAACCAAAGTAATGGAGTTTGATGTGATGGACAATGAGAAGAAAAAGGATTTAGGGACAATCACCCTTTATTCTACACTTACAAGCGCGGATCAAGGTTTAGCTATTATTGACAATAGTGGTAGTGATGATGAAGACGGAAGCAGCGGACAGGCTTCTACGGTTGGTTTGCTACAGTCTTCACAAGATGTTTTCAACAGAATAGCCAGCTTTGATTTGGGAGCTTATTGGTTTAGGCCAAGAGGTATCGACGGAAGAACTTCTGAAAATATGATGAATGGTGTTTCTATGGTAAAATCGGACAATGGAAATGTAGACTTTTCTAACTGGGGCGGTCTTAATGAAATTGTGAGATATCCGGAAATTTTTTCAAATCATTCGCCTTCTGAATATGCTTTTGGAGGGGCAAGCGGAGTGATTTACAAAAATACGAAAGCCAGCGAATATAGAAAAGGATTTCAGGCTACTTATTCGATTACCAACAGAAATTACCGTCAGAGAGTTTCTTTAAGGTATACCTCCGGAATGAGTAAAAAAGGCTGGGCATTTACCGTAATGGGTGCTAAGAGATGGGCAGAAGAAGGTATTCAGGAAGGTACATTTTATGATGCTTACGGTACTTATTTAGGAGTAGAAAAAAGGTTTAGTGATAATCATACGATTACTTTAAATGCTTTTGCATCTCCATACAGAAGATCTACCTCGAGTGCAAGTACTCAGGAAGTCTATGATTACAGAGGCGTACATTATAACTCTTACTGGGGATGGCAAGACGGAGAAAAGAGAAGCGAAAGGGTAAGGAAAGGATTCCAGCCGATCTTCCAGCTACAGGATTTCTGGAAAATTAATAAAAAGTCGAATTTATGGACTTCAGTTTCCTACCAGTTTGGTAAAGACAAAGGTTCCCGATTGGATTGGCAGAATGCACAGAACCCTTCACCTACCTATTACAAAAAATTACCAAGCTACTATTTAAACAGTATTATTTACAGCCAATATCACAATAATACTCCTGCAGCCAATTATGATCTGCTGATGCAGGGTTATCAGGCAGCCAATGAAAATTGGATGAACAATAATCAGGATGTTACTCAGGTTAATTGGGCATCATTATATGCTTCAAATCAAGCAAATGATGTTGTAGATCAGGCTGAAATGTTTAAGAGATTTGGTCTTACAGGAAAGCGATCTAAATATTTCTTAGTTAATGACGTAAGTGATGACAAAATACTTAATGCAGCTACACATTATACATATAACTTTAACGATAAAACGAGATTTTTATTAAATGTCTCTTATCAGAACTTTAAGTCAGAATACTATAGGGAAATTAATGATTTGTTGGGTGGAGATTACGCTTTAAACGTTGATCCTTATGCGGATGCAAACAAAGCCGGATCATCAGGTTTATACAATATGAATGATTCTCAGCTGGCTAAACAGGTAGGTGATAAAATTAACTACGATTATATTCTAAGAAGGCAGGAGGTAAAAGTAAATCCGGGATTGAAATTATCTACAGGACAATTTGATATTTTCGTAAGTGGTTTGTTTGGGTACTCTACATCTAGCAGAGAAGGATTATTCCAAAATTATTTATATCCTAACAATTCTTTCGGAGAAAGTAAAGACTATAATTATTGGAATTATGGCTTAAAAGGACAAATCATTTACAGGCTTAACGGTAGAAATTTCTTCGTTTATAATGGGGCATATTTCTCGCAGGCTCCCTTCTTAGAAGATATTTTTATCAATCCAAGAGGGAATAACTATGCCGTTCCCAATATTAAAAATGCTGTGGTAAGTGCCAATGACTTAAGCTATGTTATTTCTACTCCGTTCTTAAAATTAAGAGCAACCGGATATATAGTAAATACGCAAAACGACACCAACGTTCAGCGATTCTTTGCTGATGGTTTGGTTCTTAATGTTTCTGAAGCGGATACCGGAACAGAAGATAAGACCGCCAGCGCATTTGTTACCCAAACCATGTCTAATGTGAATAAGAGAAATATGGGAGCGGAGTTAGGGGTAGACGTAAAAGTTTTACCTACACTTTCATTGCAGGGTGTAGCAAGCTGGGGAGATTACCGATATACGAACAATCCCAATGTATATGTTTCTTCTGACGTAATGGCTGCTCCTTATGCAAATTTAGGTACAGCATACATTAAAGATTTCAAAGTTGGAGGTACGGCACAAAAAGCTTTTTCTGCAGGATTTAGATATAATTCACCAAAATACTGGTGGTTTGGTGCAAGCTGGAATTATCTTGATGATAACAATCTTGATCCATCCGCAATCCTTCGTACAAATGAATTTATTCAGAATAATAACAGTAGTACGCCATTCGTAAATCTTGATGATCCGAAAATTGAACGTTATATGCAACAGGTAAAATTACCTTCGTCATTCTTTGTAAATGCAAACGTTGGGAAATCTTGGATAATCGGTAAATATTATGTGTTGATTTCAGGATCGGTAAATAATATTCTTGATAACAGAAAATACATTACAGGAGGTTTTGAACAAATCAGAAGTGCGAATGGAAATGTAGATTTTGAGAATGATTACAACAGCAAATACCCTAATTTTGCACCTAAATACTGGTATACACAGGGGCGTTCATATTTTGTAAACTTACAGGTTAGATTCTAATAAAAAATTAACAAACAGAAATAATAAAAAATGAATATAAAGAATTTCTTAAAAATTAGCTTAGGTGTGGCTGTATTAGGAGCTACCCAGCTTTCATGTATCCATGATGACAAATGGAATGCACCGGAGATTGTATGCAATAATAAATTCAGTGCTCCAACAATGTCTATGGCAGATTTTGTAGCATTATCGCCTTCGTCAGGAGTATATACGGTTCCTGCGCAGGATGCAACACATCCGGAAGTTATTTTTGACGGATATGTTGTTTCTTCAGATGCTAACGGGAATTTTTATAAAACCCTTGTTTTCCAGGATAAGCCGCAAAACCCAACTGTTGGTTTGGTGGTAGGTATTAATAAGTCAATGAATTATACGGATTTTCCTGTAGGTGCGCATATCAGAATCAGAGCGAATGGTATGGTATTGGGAAAATCTGCCGGGGTTATTACTTTGGGAGTAAAAGATCCTGATTTTGCAATCGGCAGAATTCCTGAATCTATTATCAGCAGATTTATTGCAGGCGTTTGCAACGGAAACGGGTTGGATATTGCGACGATAGTTCCGCAAGAATTAAGCTTGGCAGATATTAAGAATGATAAATATATCAACACGTTGGCTAAAGTAAAGAATGTTCAGTTTGTTGATGCTGAAGTTGGATTAAACCTAATGAATGTAGATGCTTCAGGAACAGCGGTAGATACAGACAGACACATCATTGATATTTACGGCACCCAGGCCACAGTAAGAACGGATGGTTTCTTTAAACCAACTTACAAAATCCCTAATACGAGCGGAGATATTACTTTCATTGTGAGCAAATATAACAGTTCGTTTCAGAATGTAATCAGAGGAATCAGTGATATTGATTTTAAAAATCCTAGATTAACTCCTGCTACATTGATATTAAGCGAACCATTTGCCAATTTAACCGCAAATGCGTGGACAGCATATAATGTTTCAGGAACACAGGTTTGGGGAACTACCAATTTCGGTAATCCTGCACCGTCTGCATACATTAGTGGTTTAGGTTCTGTAAATGAAGACTGGTTAATCTCAAAATCGCTTTCATTATCCGGTGCTACAGCTGCAAAACTCTATTTTGAAAGTGATGTAAGATATGCAGGAAATCCATTACAGGTTTTAATTACAACCGACACATATTCAGGTGGAAATCCAAATACTTTAAATTGGGTCCCGCTTAATGCTTATGTGGATACGGATATTGCGTCTTTTGGAGGATTCGTAGGTTCAGGATTAGTAGATCTAAGTCCTTATCTTAATCAAAATATAAGGATTGCATTTAAGTATACCAATCCTTCGGCTAATACTGCAAGTGCAGTGGAAATTGATAATGTGAAAGTTTTCAAAACGCCTTAAAGAAAACAAATATTAAACATAAAACCCGCCAATCGGCGGGTTTTTTTAGATTTTGTGGATATTATGGATATTTCTGTTCTTTACAGATGTATTAAGAATCATAGTAATAGAAGTTTGATGAATGAATTCAATCATAAGCTCATGAAATCAGTTGAAAATTTATTATTTTAAAATGATTTATTAGGAAAGGCAATTGATTTTGAATAATACCAATTATTTGTATACAATGGTCTGATTCAATTGAAGAAGTAGTCAAAACCACAAAGGTCGATAATCAACTGAATGGGTTGTGTTCTTAATAAACTTTTGATTTCCCGTTCTATTTCTTTTACGATTATCTGTTTTGCCAGAGCCATATACAAATGATACTTATAGAGATTAACATTATAGCAAAATACAACCTAAAAATAGGCTATTTTTTAAATATAATTGGTATTACAGAAGGTATTCCAAAGATTATAAAAGGAAAACTGAAAATGCAAATGTCTTTATTGTCATCGCAAACATCAGAAGACTAGTCAATAGAATTTAATTCAAACAGCTTCTAAAAATCTAAATAATTAAAATTTCCTAGGGCAAACGCATGAAATTATAAGATTAACTCTTTTAGATATTGTACATCATATGCGGCTCTTACCTTTCGCTTCTTGAGGCTTAGTTTGTCATCATGCTCCTTTAGGATTTGCAAAGCAAACTTTCTCATGGTAGAGAGGTTTTCCGGAGCATATCCTTTTCTTGCTCTGCAGGCATCTTCTCTGAAAGTGACATCCAAATGCCAGTGAAGATGGTTTTCTATTCCCCAATGTCCTCTGGCTAAAGCGTTGTAATAGGCGGCAGGTTAGCTTTACTCATCGCTGATATAATAACGTATTTCATGACTCTGCTTCTCACCAATCATTCTCATCGCCTCTATTTTTACAATTGTTTTCAGCGCTGTCCATTGCTTAAGATTCTCTTCCGATTAAACCTGCTCTGCTGAGAGAATGCTGCATCGACGAACTTCATACCGTCCTCTTTCATACTCCCATTCTCCCCCTGATGTCTTTGGTGGCACAAGCCTTAAAACTTCCCGAAACATCGTGGTAAAGTTCCCCTTGATTCTGCTTTAGAGCTAAAAAATAATGCCCTTTTTGAGATATGATTTGCTCAGCTATTTCTTGTTGGCAGCCAATGGCATCTATACTTACCACCGCTTCTTCAATGTCTATTTCTTTGAGCAGCTGAGGAATAGCGGTAATCTCGTTGCTTTTATCTTCCACTTTCTTTTGTCCGATACACAAACGATTTTCTGCAACCCAAGCATTGACGATATATAAACCGCGGTTACCTCTGCTTGTAGGGTTTACTCCTGTTAGTTTCTTGCCATCAAAGCATATCTGTTTTTCTGATAGTAAACCTACCAGATCTTTACCATAGTCATTTAAGCAACCTCTGAGAATATCGGGATGGAGTAGTGAAAAAACTCTATTAAAGGTATCATGAGAAGGAATCCCATTCTCCAGATAACAATAGTCCTCTATGAAATCCTTATGACTTTTGCCAAACAAAACCATGTCTTCATAATCTTCCCCATTGTTCAAATAAGTAAATAATCCTATCAAAAGTATATCTGACAACCTATGACTGCATTTATTCTCTATACGGAAGTCTTCTAATATTACCAAAATATTCTTGTATGCTCATAACATACAAAGATCTTATTTATTTTTCATGCGTTTGCCCTATAATTAAATAAAATTAATACAATATTTAAATAATTATTTATATTTTTGAACAGATTTAGAAGTAAGACTGCTTAATACTAAATATTTTAAAACTGTTTCCATGAAAAAAACTATTCTACAAAGTGATAATTCTCATTTCAACATTTCTTTGTTATACTTTGTTCATCCTAATGATCATCTTCCAACATATCTATTTGATTAAGAGATAAAAATACATATCCTTAACACATATAATGCTCAAGTCCAACAAATTTTATTTGACCAATATAATATTTAACTGATTATATGCAATCAGTTAAATTAGTATAGCTAGGGATAAAAAACACCTAAAACTAACATTTAAACTTTATAAAAATGAAAAAACAAATTCTGATTTTAGCAATTTTCGCATCAGCAGCAGTATCTGCACAACTTTATTCTCCGAATGGTGCTCCGGCCACCTCCAATTCTTCAACAGGAAATGTTGGGATCGGTACATCATCTCCAAATTCAAAATTGCAAGTTCAGGGAGATATTAGTTCCACAGGAGGCGGTATTTTGAACATCGCTTTTAACGCTTTCGATCAAACCAATGGAGCTTCAAACTACGGGATGTCCTTACTAGGTACTTATCCTATAGGCTCTTCCGGGAGTACCGGTCCGGGAGTTTCTCTATCCGGCTATTTTGGATTAAGCTTAAATACTGTATCCACCGAAAGAGTGCGGATCGACGATTCAGGAAATGTAGGAATAGGAACATCTACCCCTCAGTACAGATTAGATGTAAACGGAAAGTCATCCTTTGCGGATAACATGAGAGTAAATGCCAAAATAGAGGCTAAAGAAATTAAGGTAACCCTTACCCCTACAGCAGACTTCGTATTTGAAAATGATTATAATCTGCCGAAATTGGAGGATGTTGAAAAACACATTAAGGAAAAGAAACACCTTCCTGAAATTGCCTCTGCAAAAGAAATGGAAAAAGAAGGGGTGAATGTCGGAGAATTCCAGATCAAACTCCTTCAGAAGATTGAAGAACTTACGCTTTATACGATTGAACAGAATAAGAGAATAAAAGAATTAGAATCTAAACTTTCAAACAATTAAAATTTTAAACAATGAAAAAAACATTATTAACAGCTATAAGTATAACCCTGTCATCTATCATTTATTCTCAGACTGTTACTGTTACCGACCAAATAATTTTAAGAAATAACTCTAATTCTGCTTATGCCGGAGGGAAAATAGACTTCGCATCTTTAGGTGAATTAAATGCGAGTGCAGGAACAATACATCCTGGATCACAAATAAGAAATAGTTTAACTAATGCATCCGGTACGGCATCAATGTCATCACTAATCTTGAGTTCGTATTGGGGAGGCTATAAGGATGAACTAACTTTAATTGACGGAAAAGTAGGAGTAGGAACTTATGCACCACAATCAAAATTACATATTTTTCAGCCAGGAAGTTCTACTCCAATTGATGCAATGACAATTGATGTAGAATCTTTTTCAACATCTGCGAATGCAGATGCGAGCCACTTTTTCAGGGTTAGAGATTTGGGAGCAAACGGAATAATTCCATTTATAATAAAAGGGAATGGTAATGTAGGAATAGGAACATCTACCCCTCAGTACAGATTAGATGTAAACGGAAAGTCCTCCTTTGCGGATAACATGAGGGTTAATGCCAAAATAGAAGCCAAAGAAATTAAGGTAACCCTTACGCCTACCGCAGACTTCGTATTTGAGAATGATTATAATCTGCCGAAATTGGAAGATGTTGAAAAACACATTAAGGAAAAGAAGCACCTTCCTGAAATTGCCTCTGCAAAAGAAATGGAAAAAGAAGGGGTAAATGTCGGAGAATTCCAGATCAAACTGCTTCAAAAAATAGAAGAACTTACTCTTTATACAATTGAACAGAATAAGTTGATTAAAGAACAGCAAAAAAGAATAGAGGCCCTGGAAAACCAAAATAAAAATAAAGAACTTAATGTCAATAATTTATGAAAAAAATTCTGATTATTATCTGCCTATGGTTTGCTATTCTTAAAGTTACTGCGCAAAGTTATCAACAACAGTACAATCAGGCAGAACAGATTCGCCTTTCTAATGCGAATAGTACGGAAACCGATATTGAAAATTTTATCAATCAAAACATTAATACATATGATTTTACTGAAACTATAAATAAAGTAAATACCATTAAAGATGAAAATGGAAATTTACTCACTGGCTCCGCATACGACAATGCTTTGCTTGCAGCAAAAAAAGAAAGATTAAGAAGCGCTTATTTTGAAAAAAATCCTGAAAAACTGCAGTATTACCTTTCAAGTACATTACAGCAATGTGTAAATGGAGGGTTTGAAGACAATGGCGGCTCTGTCAATGGCTATAGCTTTTTTCATAAGAAAATAAGTACAGGATGGTCCATATATAACAATGATACAAATGATCCTATCATAGCTTCTCCATCAGCTAAAGCAACACTTGTCGACAATTCTATTTTTGATCCAGCCGTTACAGCCTTTAATCTTTCTAGAGTAAATACAGGATCATATGCCATAAGAATTGGAAATTCAAATTATGTAGGAGGCGAAACGACTTTTTATCATGTTACCAAGATGACAAGAACCTTTGTTGTGAATGAAAGTTCAATAAGCTTTGCATTTGCATTAGTATTACAAGATGGAAATAATGTCCATCCTAATGCTGATAGAAATCCATATTATCAGGTAAAATTGATTGACAGTAATAACCAAACAGTCTTTATACGGAATGTTATGGCTAATGCAGCGAATCCTTTGTTTCAGCAATCTAACGGAATATTATTTACAAACTGGGCATGCGAGAAAATCAGTACAGCAAGATATATGGGTCAAACGTTAAGACTTGAGATTATTTTAAGCGATTGTGGGCAAGGCGGTCATTGGGGCTACGGATACTTTGATGATTTTTGTGGATTCAGTTGTGATACTCCGGCATTTAATCCGGGAATAACTTTAAATCCGTTAAAGAAAGAATGTCCGAACTTTCCACTCCCTATTTCCGGTAATATAACTTTACCTGCCAATGCTTCATTTACGAATGTGACATTAGAAATTTTAGACGCATCTAATAATATTGTAGGAACAAAAATTATAACAACCGCACCGGCAGGAGTTTTTTCAACAAATCTGGATTATTCAGACTTCTATCCTTCCGGTCCTAATAGTAATTTAAATTTCAATATAAGAGCACTTTTAAATTATACCATCAGCGGGCTGCCACAAGCTCCGGTAAGTGTTAATAACACCAATCCTCCTGGACCGGATGTTTCATTTAAAAATTGTGCAACTCCATGTTATGAAGAATGGATTTTTCATAGCAATCAGCCTATTTTAAACTCCATCAATTATCAGGCTTCTTGTTGTATAACTTCGGAGTCAATAATTTACCCTAATTTAAATGTAGATTTTAGAGCTGGGTATGAAATTAATCTGAAACCTGGTTTTTATGTAACAGGAAATACTACTGGAAAATTTCATGCTTACTTAGCACCTTGTGAAGAGAATTTCACATCAAGAATCCAACAGAATACTTCAAAAATAAGCCAGAAGGATCAATCTAATGTAAATAATCTTCAAGAAATTAAAATTTCTCCAAATCCTGCTTCTGATTTTATTAACGTTGATTCGGGAAAAGAAAAAATTATCTCTTGGGAATTATTTGACATCTCCGCAAGAAGTGTTTTAAAAGGAAATTCTTCTCAAGTAAATGTACAGAGTTTGCCTAAAGCGAATTATATTTTAAAGATAAATACCGTAAACAAACAGGTTACCAAAAAAGTAACTGTAAAATAATTAAGATTTATAAACAAAAAAGTTTCGGCGCAATGCCGAAACTTTTATCCGAGAAAATAGGATCAAATTAGATGGTATTAAGAAAATACAAAATAATTTTTGAGTATTTCATTTATATCCGAGCCTATTTTATAACTCAAACACATAAAATAGAACAGAAAACAAAATTCTTAAAAAATTTTAAACCTTATAAAAATGAAAATTAAAATTATTCCATTTGCCTTATTATTAGGCTCAATCGTTTATTCTCAGGGAATTGATACACAAGACAGAGCTGATGCGGGCGCATCCGGTTCAGGGATAAAGAGTGGATTTTATCAAACAGATAATCCCGTAAATTTCCCTTCCGGTGCTACTTCTTGGTGGCATCTCTTGGATATCAGGCATACCAATGTTACTAATAATTATGCCATGCAATTTTCCGGAAGTTTTTTTGATCAGAATCTCTGGTTTAGAAAAACCAATAATAGCGCAAATACAGGATGGAGTAAAATCGTTATGGAAAATCAATCCGGAAATGTCGGAATCGGCACAGCATCTCCAAATTCAAAGTTGCAAGTTCAGGGAGATATCAGTTCCACAGGGAGCAGTATTTTAAACATAGCCTTTAATGCGAATGATAAGACCAATGGCGTTTCAAATTACGGGATGTCATTACAAAATATTTATACTGCAGGTTCTTCTGGTAGTTCTCTCCCAGGAGTTTCTTTATCCGGATATTTTGGATTAAGCTTAAATACCGTATCCACCGAAAGAGTGCGGATCGATGATTCAGGGAATGTGGGAATAGGGACATCTACCCCTCAGTATAAATTAGATGTAAACGGAAAATCTTCCTTTGCAGATAATATGAGGGTTAATGCCAAAATAGAAGCCAAAGAAATTAAGGTAACCCTTACCCCTACTGCAGATTTTGTATTTGAGAATGACTATAACCTGCCGAAATTAGAGGATGTTGAAAAACACATTAAAGAAAAGAAACACCTTCCTGAAATTGCTTCTGCAAAAGAAATGGAAAAGGAAGGTGTGAATGTCGGAGAATTCCAGATCAAACTGCTTCAGAAAATAGAAGAACTTACTCTTTATACAATTGAACAGAATAAATTGCTGAAAGAACAAGGTCAGGTCATTAAAGAACAGCAGAAAAGAATAGACGCTCTGGAAAACCAAAATAAAAACAAATAACCATGATTATAAGAAATATTTTTCTTGCGTTATTAGGATGTGTGACTTTTATTAATGTTTTTGCTCAGGGTGAGAATGATAATTGGTATTTTGGGAATAAAGCCGCTGTAAATTTTTCCGGCTCTACCGCTACCGCTTTAAATGATAGTCAGATGACTGCAATTGAGGCTTGTGGGACTGCGAGTGATGCAAATGGAAATTTACTTTTCTATACTAATTCACAAACGATTTGGAACCGTCAGCATCAGGTGATGCAAAATGGTACAGGAATTTTTGGGAATGATTCAAGCCAACAACTTATAATTGTTAAAAATCCTGCCAATCCCAAGCAATACTTTGTTTTTGTGACTGCAACAGGTGACTCTGCTTTAAGTACGAGCAACAGAATTTCTTATTCCATTGTAGACATGTCAATTGGCCCGATTGTAAATGGACAGCCTCTCGGAGGTGTATTGCCCAACTTTAAAAATGTAGCAGTCACAGATAATCTCGGAAATAATTTTGGTACAGAAGCTATCACTGCTATTGCTGGCGCTGTTAATAACATATATTGGCTGCTTATTCCTTCCGGAAACAATCTTTACAGTTATAAAATTGACGGATCAGGTTTTTCCAATGGTAATCCTGTTATAAGTTCCCTTAATTTTCCAGGCAATCTAGTTACCGGAAAATACTACAGTATTAAGGCGTCAGCAAAACTGAATAATCCGAATTATTCAAATCTTATTTGTATATCTCAATGGGGAGAAAGGAACGCGGCTACGGGTAACGCTGACGTTAGAGACATCAATAGAGTAGTATCTTTCAATTCATCTACAGGAGTTATCAATAATTTCTACTCGCTGAATATAAATTCAATCATGTCTTACCTTCCGGAATTTAATCAGAATGGGTCCGTCTTGTTTCTAGGTAATAGATCGATATATGCAATTGATTTACTAAATTCTGCAACAGGGAACGTTAACTTTTTACAAATTTATAATGACCCGCAGGCAAATCCTTATATTAGTATTCAACGAAATAAAAATGGGAATATATATATTAATCAATCAGGCAGCAATTTTTTAGGAGTTATTAATAATCCAAATAATTACGGATCAAACATAACTGTTACAATGAATGCTGTAAATCTAAATGCAGGATCTAATACATATGGACTACCACAGTTAATCCCCTTGAATGAAAGCAGTCCTGAAACTTATTATCCCTGCATTGACAGTTTAACTTTAACTTATGAACCGAACTTGAACTTCAATTATGAAGTTGGAAATAAGATTATAACTAAAACAAAATATTCTTTAGGACCAAGACATAACATCACAATGAAAGCGGGAAACATTGTTAATTTATTACCTGGAACCGAGATGCAAGTGGGCGCAAATTATCACGCTTACATAGCTCCATGCAGAGAGAAAAACTCTGATCTCGAATCCAAGAACTTATCTCAAACAGGAATGATATTAGACTTAGACAAAGTTGAAAGAAGTAAAAATTTAACTTCAGATAATGTAACGATATCTCCAAATCCTGCTTCTGACTTTATTAACATTGATTCGGGAAAAGAAAAAATCATCTCTTGGGAATTATTTGACATCTCCGGAAGAAGTGTTTTAAAAGGAAATTCTTCTCAAGTGAATGTACAAAGCCTTCCTAAAGCGAACTATATTTTAAAGATCAATACTGTAAACAAACAGGTTAGCAAAAAAGTAACTGTAAAATAATAAACAATATAACAAAGAAAAAGGTTCGACATAATGCCGAACCTTTTCTTTTATAAACAGTTAAAAATTATTTGTTAAATAATTCCTCTACCTTATCCCAGTTTACCACTTCGAAGAAAGCGGCAACATAATCAGGTCTTCTGTTCTGATAATTTAAGTAATAAGCGTGTTCCCAAACGTCAAGTCCTAAAACCGGAGTTCCTTTTACATCAGCTACCGGCATTAGAGGGTTATCCTGGTTAGGCGTTGAAGTTACGACAACGGAACCGTCTGAATTTTTTACCAGCCATGCCCATCCTGAACCGAATCTTGTTTTAGCCGCATCAGAAAAATCGGTTTTGAATTTTTCAAAACCTCCGTAAGCTTCGATAGCAGCTTTTACGTTTCCTACCGGCTCCTTGCTTCCGCTTGGCGTTAAAATTTCCCAGAATAACGTATGGTTGAAATGTCCTCCCCCGTTATTTCTTACTGCCGGCTTATCGGTTCCGGTCTGGCAAACTTCTTCTATCGTTTTTCCTTCAAAGTCTGTTCCTTTGATGGCATTGTTTAAATTGTCAACATAAGCCTGGTGATGCTTTGTATGGTGGATTTCCATTGTTTTAGCATCGATAGTCGGCTCTAATGCATCATATGCATATCCTAGTTGTGGTAGTTCGAATGACATAATTTTATTTTTAATGTTATTACTCAAATTTAGTCATAATTTAAGCCATCATCAAAAAATGCAGATTACTTTAATAAATCTTTAACATTGATTTCCTGATTTAGAATGAATTAAATTTTGCAGCCGGGAAATGAATGATGAAAGCTGCTGAAAACTAAAAGTAGTTTTTTATTTAAAACGAAAAAGCACAGACATTTCCGTCCGTGCTTTCCATTTAACAAAATTAAATTAATTATTTATTCATCGACATCAGGAATTCTTCGTTGTTACGTGTTCCTCTGATGTTTTTGCTTACAAATTCCATGGCTTCCACAGGATTCATTTCAGAAAGGTATTTTCTGAGGATCCACATCCTCTGGGAAGTTACTTCATCAAGAAGAAGATCGTCTCTACGCGTGCTGGATGCTACCAGGTCAATCGCAGGATAAATTCTTCTGTTGGCAATTTTACGGTCAAGCTGAAGCTCCATGTTTCCGGTTCCTTTGAATTCTTCAAAGATTACTTCATCCATTTTAGAGCCTGTATCGATCAGTGCCGTTGCGATAATCGTTAAAGAACCACCGCCTTCAATCTTTCTTGCCGCTCCGAAGAATCTTTTCGGTTTATGGAGGGCATTGGCATCCACCCCACCGGACAATACTTTTCCGGAAGCAGGCGTAACGGTATTATAGGCTCTTGCCAATCTGGTAATTGAGTCTAATAAAATTACCACATCATGTCCGCATTCCACCATTCTCTGGGCTTTTGCCAATACAAGATTGGCAACTTTCACATGCTTTTCAGCTGCTTCGTCGAAGGTAGAGGCAATGACTTCCGCATTCACGCTTCTTTCCATATCGGTAACCTCTTCAGGACGCTCGTCAATCAGAAGGACCATCATATAGACCTCAGGATGGTTTGCGGCGATGGAATTGGCGATATCTTTCAGCAACATGGTTTTACCGGTTTTCGGCTGAGCTACGATCATAGCCCGCTGCCCTTTTCCGATTGGTGCAATTAAATCGACAATTCTCGTAGACATCGTGGAATTGTTTCCGGCCAGGTTAAATTTTTCTTCCGGGAAAAGCGGTGTTAAATATTCAAAAGCAACCCGGTCTTTGATAAAGGCAAGGTCTCTCCCGTTAACTTCGGTAGGTTTCAGCAATGAGAAATATTTCTCCCCTTCTTTCGGAAGCCTTACAATCCCTCTTACGGTATCTCCTGTTTTAAGGCTGTAGTTTCTGATCTGTGCTGTGGAAACATACACGTCATCCGGAGATGAAATATAACTGAAATCCGATGAACGAAGGAATCCATAATTATCCGGCAATATTTCCAGTACCCCTTCAATACTTACCATTCCGTCGAAACTGAATTCTTTTTTCTGTTCCTGCTGATGGTGCTGATGCTGGTTGTTCTGTTGCTGATCGTCATTCCTTTCAGCATGCTGCTGTTGCTGCCTGTGCTGATTGGGATTTTGATTCTGGTGCTGGTTATGATTTTGCTGCTGATCGTCGTTCCTTTCGGAATGCTGCGGTTGCTGCCTGTGCTGGTTGGGATTTTGATTCTGATTCCGGTTCTGGTTTCCGTTGTTGTGCTGCGGATTATTGTGCTGTGTTTTCTGGGAACGTGCCTGAACCTGAGGCTGGTTGGTATTCTGCTTTTCTTCTGCAGGAGCAGATTCCTGGGTTTCCGGAGTATTGGGAACTTCTGTTTTTTCCTGAAGTACTTCCGTATTGGCATTATTTGCCGGGGAAACTCTTTTTCTTTTTTTCTTGGCTGCTGTTGTCTGTTCTTCTGTAGCCGTTGCAGGTGATGTTTTGATTTCCTGGGGTTCTGCCTGTTGTTGTGGCTCTTCGGCAGCAGGTTTTACTTCCTCCTTTTCCTCTCTCATAGGCTGAGGATCTTCCTGAGTTTTTGGCTCTGCCTTCGTTTTGGCTGCGGTTTTTCTCGGGGCTGCTTTCTTAGCAGGAGCTTTGGCTGGTTTCTCTGCCGGTTTTTCTTCAGTGGTTACACTGGATTCCGTGGTGTTGAAATATTCTTTTGCCACTTTGGGATTTGATGCCTGAAAGTCAAGAATAGCAAAGATTTTATCATTTTCCGTGCTGTTTCTTGCCACTTTAACGCCCAAATCCTTTAAGATTTTAGTCAGCTCCGTTACGGATTTTGACCTTAACGTTTCGATGTTAAACATATTTATGTAAAAAAATGTAATTAATTGTGAGTAAGAAAAGTAAGTCAGGTGACTTTTGTTTTCAAGTACATTTGTATAATGCAAATCTACACTTATTTTTGAATTGTGCAAAATTTATGCTACTTTTGCCTGGAATTTATATTCCATGTTACAAAGAATACAGACTATTTGGACTTTTTTAGCCGTTCTGGCGGCAGTATTCCTGTTCGTTACCGCTCAGGATGTGATTGTTTCAGACAGTATCCCGGTAGTTAATATCGGATGTGTTGCGCTTGTTTTAATTGGACTTCTGAGTGTTTTTAGTTTTAAAAACAGAAAAAGACAAATTTTGCTGAATACCATCAGCATCATTATAAACGCTTTGTTGATTGGTGTATTGGCGTACTGGCTGCTAAACTTATCCGGAGGAATCAGTTTTCCTGAGAAGGGTATTGAGCCGATTTTTTCATTGATAGCGATGATTTGTCTGTTTATAGCAAACATTTACATCAAAAGAGATGAAAGGCTCGTGAAATCTGTAGACAGACTTCGATAACCTTACAACGATTTTTTGAGTGAGAACAGCTTCTTTTTAGGAGCTGTTTTTTTATTTTAAACGCTACCGACGATAAGGAATGCTTTTATAACGTATATTTTTCGGTCGCGAGGGCTGAACTACGTTCGTAAACTTTCAGTTTATGTTCAGCAAATGATAGCTGTATTATATTTATATTTATCGGTTTAAATTTTCTTTTTTCGACAAGGTAAATTTTCTTTTATTTAATTGTTTTTTAGCAATTTAATAATGAAACAAGGCAGAAAAACAATCAGAAATTTTAGATATAATCTGCCTTTAAAAAAAGCAAACAAGACTATTTAATAGGTAAAAACTTTTAACTATATATCGACAGAAGGCACTTCCAGCATCCAACATCCCGCTTCCAGCCTTTTCAACTGCATAAGATACTGTATCTTGTGGGAAATTAAAATCTTAATGCAACATTTCCCTGAAAGCTACGACAGATTATGCATAAATTTACCACATGAAAAAACTGACCTACCTTACCTTTAGTTTGTTTTCCGTTTTAGCCTTTACTCAGGAAGTGCCGCAGGAGAGAATTAAAACTGTGCTCTCGACACTGGCTTCCGACGAAATGAAAGGCCGCGAAATCGGCACCCAGGAAAATGAAAATGCCGCAAATTATATTGCCAAACTTTTCAAAGAAAACAACCTGGAATACTGTACCGGAAATTCTTACCTGGTTCCTTTTAATTATAAAGGGAAGACCGCTTATAATGTCTGTGGCATAAAAAAGGGAAAAACGGATAAGTATTTGGGCTTTTCGGGACATTTCGACCATATCGGGACAAGCAATAACCTGAAAGATAATATTTACAACGGAGCGGATGACGACGCAAGCGGCATTACCACCCTGGTAGGCATCGCCGATTATTTTAAAAATAAAAGCCCTGAATTTTCCATGGTTTTTATTGCCTTTAACGGGGAAGAAAAAGGAATGCTGGGATCAAGAGCGATCTCAACCGACAAAAACCTGGATAAAATCTACAACAACATGACCGCCCTTTTCAATTTTGAAATGGTGGCCACAGAATCTGCATTCGGGAAAAATGCCCTTTTTATGACCGGTGACGAATTTTCCGACCTGGATGAACTGTTCAATAAAAATGCGGTCAACGGATTAAAGGTAAACCCTGATCCTTACGCAGCCCAGCAGTTATTTTACCGTTCAGACAATGTAAGTTTTGTTAAAAAGAAAATTATCGCCCACTCATTTTCAACGGTAGACATGACGAAAGCTACCCATTACCATCATGAGAACGACGATGTGAATGTAGTTGATTTTGCCAATTTAACGCAGATCATCAATAATTTCGGAAAAACGCTCGAAAAACTGTCACCACAAAATTTTGCTCCGAAATATAATGATAAAGTGAAATTTTAAACCGTAAAAATAAAACCGTCGGTCTGACGGTTTTTCTTTGTTTGCAAGGGAAAATTAAAAGTCGCTGCAGGGATATGCTAAGATCCTAGTAACAAATCCCTGACATTTAAAACATATTGAATAAAGTAAAACACTATTCAAAACGTCTTATCATTTTAATTATGTAATTTTGCTATCCAATTTTTTCATTGAATGAATCAATATATTAAAATACTCAAGTTCGCAAGACCCCATCAAAAATACATTTACGGAAGTTTATTCTTCAACCTGATGTATTCTGTATTCCAGATTGCATCTTTAGGGACCATCCTGCCGGTATTGGGCATGCTTTTCGGAACCATCGAAGCTAAAAAATACAGTTCGCCACCGGAATATTCAGGCGAAATCCTGGATTTTTTCAGTTATATTAAGGAATACGCCAACTATTATGTACAAAGCCTTGTGACTCAGTATGGCGCACTTAATGTATTGGCCTGGCTGTGCGTCATCACGGCTTTTATGTTTTTGCTGAGAAATCTTTTCCGGTATCTCGGATCTTTTTTACTGATTAATTATCGCGTCGGGGTTACCAAAGACCTTCGCGGTGCCATGTACAGAAAAATCCTGGCCCTCCCGGTTTCTTTCTTTACGGAAAGCAGAAAAGGCGACCTGATGTCGCGAATGTCAAATGATGTCGGGGAAGTAGAAGGAAATATTTTAGGAAGCCTTGTGGAGCTCATTAATGCTCCGTTTATGCTGATCAGCACTCTGGTTACCTTGTTTTTCCTGAGTACCGAACTGACACTTTTCTCGCTTCTGGTATTACCTGTAATGGGAACTATGATCGCTTTGATTGGAAAAAGTCTTAAAAAAGACTCCCATGAAGCGCAGAACGAAATGGGAAATATCTTCTCCATTGTTGATGAAACTCTTAAATCGACAAAAGTCATCAAGATCTTCAGTGCAGAAAAGATTATGGACAGCCGTTTTATGCAGTCGATGCAGAAGTGGATCAACAGTTCGATCCGTTTAGGGAGAAAAAAGGAACTGGCCTCGCCGATGAGTGAATTCCTGGGTTCCGTAACCTTCCTGATCATTGCGTGGTATGGAGGAAAACAGATTATTGTGGAAAAAAGTATTTCGCCTGCGGATTTCCTGGTATTCCTCGGTATTTTCTTCCAGATTTTGCCTCCGGTAAAAAGTTTATCCCAATCGATTTCAAACGTACAGAAAGGGGAGGCTTCCCTGGAAAGGGTCCTTGAGATCCTGGATGCAGATGTAAAAATTGACGAAGCTCCAAACCCTGTAAGCATCTCCACGCTCAACCAGTCTATCGAATTCAACAATATCGGGTTTTATTACGATAAAGACCACACCATCCTTAAAAACTTTTCACTGAGCATCCCGAAAGGAAAAACCGTGGCCCTTGTAGGCCAGAGCGGAAGCGGAAAAACAACCATCGCCAACCTGTTGGCCAGATTTTATGATGTTTCCGAAGGTGAAGTTTTAATTGACGGCACAAATATTAAGAACCTAAGACTGAAAGAATACCGTAAACTTCTGGGAATGGTTACGCAGGAGTCGGTATTGTTCAATGATTCCGTATACAACAATATTTTAATGGGTAAACCTGATGCGACAAGAGAAGAAGTAATAGCAGCGGCAAAAATTGCCAATGCCGATTCTTTCATCTCGAATCTTCCCGAAGGTTACGATTCCAATATCGGTGACGATGGCGGTAAGCTTTCCGGAGGCCAGAAACAAAGGGTTTCCATTGCCCGGGCCGTATTAAAAAACCCGCCGATTATGATCCTGGATGAAGCCACTTCTGCGCTTGATACCGAATCTGAAAGATTTGTACAGGATGCCCTAGAAAAGATGATGGAAAACAGAACTTCATTAGTCATTGCCCACCGTCTTTCTACTATACAGAAAGCAGACTGGATCGTGGTAATGGAAAAAGGAGATATTGTGGAACAGGGAACCCACCATGACCTGATTGTCAAGAGAGGCGTGTATCACAAACTTGTGGAACTTCAGAATTTCGATTAGATCAAATTAATCTTGTTATAAAAAAAGAGAAAGCTTAAAACAGCTTTCTCTTTTTTGTATTTTGAAAAATTATTTCCTGATTACCTTATGGGTAAACCGGATACCGCCTTCCAGAATAATGTCCAGCACGTAAACCCCAGCAGGATAAGCCGTCAGATCAGCTTTAGATTCCATAGTTTCGAAAAGTTTTCGTCCATCTGTTGAAAATACCGAAATCAATTTTACCTTTTTTTGCCCTTTAACGGTTACATAATCTGCGGTAGGGTTTGGATAAATAGAAACATCGGTAGTCGCAACATCTTTTACCGAAAGATTCTGGCCCAGGCTCTGCATATACATCGATAATACAATTTGTCCGTCCTGATTATAAAATACAGCAGAAGGAACTTCATATTTAATCGTATGGCTTCCGGCAGAAAGAGAAGTCACCGAAAAAGTTCGTATCGGAACGGCATCTCCCGGACACCAATTGTTCCAGGAAGTCCACCAGGATGTTGATTGTGCATAATTTCCATAAATACCGTTAGTCTGTGTATTGTACATTCTATAAGGCTCACACGACTTTCCTCCCGGCGTAAAGGTTAGTACCTGCGTATTATCCAGAGAAACAAGATTCTGTCTTCGTACATATTCTTCCCCGTTGGTACCGGCTCCGTGCGGTGTCGTAACAATAAAAAATTTAGGATTGGCAGCCGTCTGCGTAAGGTTGAAATTAACAAGACGAACGGTTTGGCCCGAAACATCCGTATTATTATAATTATTTAATGAATTGGAATCCAACAGCGGCAAAATGGTGTTGAAATTATTATTGATCGTCGGATCGTTGGACGTCACGAAAGTTAATGTTCCGGCAAACACATCATTTCTACCAGAACAACCTGCCACTTGGGTATTCGCGGCATAAGGAACCCCGAAAACATCAAGCTCGACCCAGATGTCATAAGCTGCTCTTAAAGCAACATTGCTGAAAACCGGGTACAGATTATCAACATTATAAGTATACGGAACTTCTGTTGGGGATAAATTTTTATTCATAAAAGGCGTAATATATCTCCCTACTTCAAATCTTTTCACCTGTGTATCGCTCATGGTATAAGAAGCCTGTCCTTTAGGGACCAAAGCGATATGCACCCCGCCGATTCTGTCATAATTATCGCACAAGGCACCAATGGTAACGTTCATCTGGATTTTGTTCTGGAAACTGTTCAGTTCCGCATCGGTAAGCTTTCTGGTATATCTGGAATTGGCCAACCTGATGGTATTGGCAGGAACAGGCTGAGAAACGTTAGCTGCATAACCATCATAAAAAACAATCTGTGAAAAGACATTAATGCTTGTCTGTGCTTTAAAGAAAGAGGATGCCATAAGGAGAGACAGTAAAATTTTTTTCATTCAGTACATTTAATTTATTAGATTTATTTAAAAACAAACAAATTTATAAATTAATCACCAATTTAAATCAACTATTCAAACAAAAATTTAAATCAATATAAATATTATTGAATTTAATTAAAATTAAAAAAACACAGCTAGGGTTCAGTGATTCCAAATTGGATTATTCAGTAATGAAAAATGACTTTTCATTACGTTTACTCAGTCTTAATCAAAATAAAAAAGGAGAAATCCAAGATTTCCCCTTTTGCTTTATACATGATTGAATTTATTCTGCATTCATTCTCGCAATAACATCCAGCCCGCCTTTGGTAATATCTCCGATCTTACAGACGATTTCCGTATCCAGGGGCAGGAAAACATCCATTCTGGATCCGAACTTTATAAAACCGAACTCATGTCCCGCTTTCGCATCATCACCTTCTTTACAGTAGAATACGATCCTTCGGGCTACATATCCCGCAATCTGCCTGAAAACCACCTGATGATTCGTTAAGCTTTCCACGGCAACAGTTGTTCTCTCGTTTTCCGTAGAAGATTTCTCGTGCCATGCCACCAGATATTTCCCTGGATGATACTTTTTATAAACTACTTTTCCTGAAACCGGATAACGGCAGATATGAACGTTAAGCGGAGACATAAAGATGGAAACCTGAATGGCTTTGCCTTTGATAAATTCATCCTCTTCCACTTCCTTGATCATAACTACTTTTCCGTCTACCGGTGCAATCACATTTTCCTTGTGATCTAAAATGTCACGGTTCGGCACCCTGAAGAACCAAAATACCAGACTGTATACCACCAGCAAAGGCAGAATGATCACCAGCGACCACATTTCAAGAAAATAAATAGCCAGTGCGCCAATGATGATAAACAGCAAAGTGGCAACGGTGATGGTTCCTTTCGATTCTCTGTGTAATTTCATGAGATTAAATAAATTTTTCTAAAATAAAGTACAAATATACGACAGGAACGCAGATTAAAAAACTATCCAGGCGATCTAATACACCTCCGTGCCCCGGAATGATATTACCGCTGTCTTTTACAGCAAAATTTCTTTTCAGTTGACTCTCTACCAAATCCCCTACCGGAGCGAAAGCAGCAACTAAAAAGCCGACTACCATCCAGTTCCCGCGCAGATCATGCTGGTATTTTTCAATAAAGTAAGAAAGGACCAAAGTGAGAATAACACCGCCGATGTATCCCTCCCATGTTTTTTTAGGGGATATTTTAGGTGCCATTTTATGTTTTCCGAAGAACTTCCCGGTCAGGTAAGCAAAGGTATCGCTGCTCCAGATTAAAACAAACAGGAAAAGTACTTCCAAAGTAAAACGGTCATCAAATCTGGAAAACTTCGGTAATCCCAGTGCAAAACTGAAAGGCAATGCTACATAAATAACAATGAAGATCAGCTTTCCGCTGTCATAATACAACTCATTCGGATATTTAAATAAAGTTACCACCGCAATCAGAATCAGAACCATGGCCAGGATTTCACTCAGCCGGAAATCATAAAAGAAATCGAAGTGGAAATATCTTTTTGAAAAAATATAGAAGATAAAAAGAACCAATGGGAAAACGACAAACCGCTCATAACCTTTCCCGAATTTCATGATTTTAAAACATTCCCAGGAGCCGACTCCCAGCAAAAGCATAATCAATCCGAAGTACAGGTATTCCTGTCTTACAAGCCCCGGTGAAATGCTGTTGATCAGCTGAGCGCCGAGCGGAGAGGTACAAAGAATGATAACGGCAACATAAACAAGTCCTGAAAGGGTTCTTTGAATGAGATTTTTGTCCAAAATTTTAAATTTATAAGTTGATGCTTAATCTTCAAGCAGCAATAAAAAAAGCTTCGTATTCGTATGTGAAGAAGTATCGAGCTTGGATTGTCCTCCGCTGATGGATGTAAGATTCTTGATGTTTCCGTTTCTTTTGATTTTTCCCATGGCATCATTCAGATTGCTCACGATCTGTGAAACGTTAGCCATAATGATAATTTTATCCGGCAACCTGGATGAATGGTAATGCAGGATACTGTTATGCGAAAGCATGATCCTTCCGTCATAAGCAATAAGATACTCACAGGTAATAAAGCTGGCATCGTTTCCTGGCTGAAGTTCTGCGGTATAAGGCGTTTTTACAACATTTAGAAAGTTCTGAAGGTCTTTATCCCAACAGAACATATTCCTGATTCCTTCTATTTTAATAATCTGGTGTAAGGTCTGTAAAGCTTCCGCTTCATCCGCACAGTAATTGAAAAATCCTCCTGAATGTGTAAACAACTGGGCAAATTTGTAGTCGAGATCCGCATTTTTCAGCGAATCTCCTAACTTTTCCAGACTCTGTTTCTGCTCTTCTTCAGGCTGGTTGGTAAGTTTGCTTACAATCTTCTTGAATAAATTCAACGTAGTTTATTTTTAGTCAACTTAATACAAAAATATAAATTAATACCATAGAATTCCAAAAACATGCCGATAAATATGAAAAAACCTGACAATTTCAGAACTGTCAGGTTTTATGATGTTTAATTTTCAGCTTAAATCTGGGTAGGACTTTCAGGTGCCTGAATTTCGCCCTGCCTTTCTTTTTCCTTAACCAGGATCTGCTCTTGCGGTTCCTGTGCATTGGGAATGGTATTCGTTACCGGTTTCTCCGTTAATTCGGGATCCCAGGCCCTTTTTCCGAATACTTCTTCAAGGTCTTCACGGAATATCACTTCTTTTTCAAGAAGCTTGGTTGCCAAAGCATCCAGCTTATCCTTATTGTCCGTAAGAATCTGTACGGCACGGTCATACTGGGTCTCAATAAGCCCTCTGATCTCTATGTCGATCTTCTTAGCCGTTTCTTCAGAATACGGTTTCCCGAAATTGTATTCAGATTGTCCTGAGCTGTCGTAATAAGAAATGTTTCCGATATTCGGGCTCAAACCATAGATTGTTACCATCGCCTGTGCTCTCTTCGTAACACTCTCCAGATCGGAAAGCGCGCCTGTAGAGATATTATTAAAGATAACTTGTTCTGCTGCTCTACCTCCTAACGTCGCACACATTTCATCCAACATTTGCTCTGTAGTTGTTAGCTGTCTTTCTTCAGGCAGATACCACGCTGCTCCTAAAGAACGCCCTCTCGGCACAATCGTAACTTTTAAAAGGGGTGACGCATGCTCTACCAGCCATGAGATAGTGGCGTGCCCTGCTTCGTGATAAGCAACTCTTTTCTTTTCAGAAGGTTTGATTGCTTTGTTTTTCTTTTCAAGACCACCGATGATTCGGTCTACAGCATCAAGAAAATCCTGTTTGCTTACCGAAGAGTGATCGTTACGGGCAGCGATCAGAGCTGCTTCGTTACAAACATTTGCGATATCTGCTCCACTGAACCCCGGTGTCTGTTTTGCTAAAAACTCACGGTCTACATTATCATCCAGTTTGATTTTCTTTAAATGAACATCAAAGATCTGTCTTCTCTCGTGCAGTTCCGGAAGGTCTACATAGATCGAACGGTCAAAACGTCCTGCTCTCATTAATGCTTTATCCAGGATATCCGCTCTGTTGGTAGCGGCCATTACGATAACATTGGTATCGGTACCAAAGCCATCCATTTCCGTAAGTAGCTGATTCAGCGTATTTTCTCTTTCATCATTTCCACCGGAAAAATTATTTTTCCCTCTTGCACGTCCGATCGCATCAATCTCATCAATAAAGATAATCGCGGGTGATTTCGCTTTAGCCTGGGCAAAAAGGTCTCTCACCCTTGAAGCTCCTACTCCCACAAACATTTCCACAAAATCAGAACCTGAAAGCGAGAAAAAAGGAACTTTAGCTTCACCAGCTACGGCTTTTGCCAAAAGGGTTTTCCCCGTTCCCGGAGGCCCTACCAAAAGTACTCCTTTAGGAATCTTACCTCCCAGTTTTGTATATTTTTCCGAATTCTTAAGGAAGTCTACTACTTCCTGTACCTCTTCTTTGGCACCTTCCAGACCCGCAACATCCTTAAATGTTACCTGGATTCTTTCTTTCTCATCGAAAAGTTTGGCTTTTGATTTCCCTATAGAGAAAATTTGTCCGCCAGGACCTCCGCCACTTCCCATTTTTCTGAAAAGAATGAAATAAAATATACCCAGGATCGTAATCCAGATCAATGCCTGAACCAGAATATCCGTTATCGGGTTTTTACCTATGCCATAATCTTTTGATGTTTTAATCGCCGGATTCTGAGATTTTATCTGCTCAAATTTCTGAAGAAAAAGCTGAAGATCCCCGTATTTAACGGTGTAATCTGCCTGAGGAGCCATTGAAAAAGCAGAAAGCGGATCATTCTCCTTTTTGCTTACTGTTGCTGTTTTAGCCGCTTTAGTAAGAAATACATCAGCTTTTTCAGTGTCTTTATAAATTATAATGTTCTGGACTTTTCCCGCCTGCATCTCCCTGAAGAAAGCATCTTCATCGATAGACTTTGCACTATTGTCTCCAAAAGAATTGGCTACAAAAAACAGCACAAGTGCTATGATCATGATCGGAAAAAACCAGTTAAATCCTTTATTATTCATTTATACTTTTTAAAATTAATATTAATTTTCAATTTTGGTGATCACGGCATCTCCCCAAAGTTCTTCGATGTCATAATATTCACGCACTTCTTTCTGGAAGATGTGAACGACAACTGAAACATAGTCTACCAATACCCACATGGAGTTTTCGGTACCTTCAACATGCCAAGGGCGGTCTTTCAGGTCATTTCTCACTTTCTTTTCCACACTTCCCGCCAATGCCGAAACCTGTGTATTGGAGTTTCCGCTGCAAATAATGAATGTTTCTGCTACTGAGTTTTCGATGTTGGATAGATCAAATATCATGATATCTTCGCCTTTTACATCCTGGATAGCCTCTACAATTTTATCTATTAGTGCTTGTTTTTCTACTGTTTTATTCATTAAAAAATACTATAATCTGCAAATTTATTGTTTTTCTTTTACTTTAGCCTTACTTTTACCCTCCGAAAGTCTTAAAGTTTTCTTAAATGAGTCAACTATTCTATCTGAATGAATGTTCTTCTACCAATGACGAAATAGGCAAGTTTTTACTTTACGAAGATTCAGATTTTACTACGGTCTATACATTCAATCAGACAAAAGGTCGTGGACAGTATGGAAATACCTGGTCTTCAATGGCTGAGAAAAATCTGGCTTATACGCTGGCTGTAAAGGCTGAAAAATTTACGGTCTCCGATGTCATGTTCAATTATTATACCGCAATTATCATCAGCGATTTCCTTGCCAATCTGGCTGAAAGTAAGGTAAAAATTAAATGGCCCAATGATATTATCCTTAGAAATAAAAAAATTGCAGGCATTCTGATTGAAAAGAAAAAATTCAATCTAAACAACTATTTTATCATCGGAGCAGGATTCAATATATTACAGGAAACTTTTGATAAAATTTCCAATGCCGGATCACTATTAACGCTTACGGGCAGATCATTCGATCTTCATAATTTCACTGCGCAACTGAATGAATTCCTAACGGAAAAGTTAAAATTTTTACCTTCCGAAAACACCATCCTGAATCTTTTCAACCAGAACCTCTTCCGGAAAGATGAAATTTCCGTTTTTGAAAAAGATGAAAAGCGACAAAATGGCATCATCCGTAAAGCTGATGAAAAAGGTGAACTATGGGTGGAACTTGAAGATGACGGCCTGCAGTCTTTCTACCACAAAGAAATAAAACTCCTTTACTGATTTGCCCTTTTAATGTACAGGTAAGCGGCAAGCGGGAAGAAAACAATATTCGGAAACCACATGGCCAAAGCCGGAGACATACTTTTGTTCTCAGAAACCACTTTTAACGCTTCAAAAGAAAACACGAAGACAAAGGCCAGGGAAATCCCCAGCGCCAGATTAACCCCTAGTCCTCCTCTTTTCTTCTGAGAGGAAAGTGAAAGTGCAAGAAAGGTAAGAATTACGATGGAAACTGGCATGGAAGTCCTCTGATGAAGTTCATTGAGGTGTGCATTTAGGTTGCTGTTTCCCTTTTCTGTTTCTCTTTTAATAAATTTTAAAAGCTCAGGCGTCGTTTTGTTCTGTCCCAGTAATTCGTTTGGAAATAATTCTTCAGGATCATGACCGTAATTTTTCTTCATGTCATATCCATTGGAAAGTTTTTCCGTATCATCCTTATTAATGGTTTTTTCGGTATATGAATTCAGGACAAAGATTTTTTTATCCTTATCCCATGATACGTCGGAAGCCTTAAGTTCATACACCATTCTCCTGTCCTTATCAAACTTCTGGTAAAGAAATCCGGATCCTCTTTTTTCCCTTTTATTCCAGGTATTGATGAAGATATATTCGTTTTTGCTCAGCTGTGCGGAAACCGGAGCGGTCCCCAGTACCTTTTCCTTATTGGTGGCATTGTAGGTATACGCTTCCAGCTGGTTTTTCTGGATATTAGCCCAGGGCAGCAGGAAATGATTGATCCCTAATGATAGAACAGCAATAAATAAAGAGGTAAGCAGATAAGGCCTTGCAAACCTGTGAAAACTGGCCCCGCTGCTTATCACCGCAACGATTTCGGTGTTATTTGCCATTCTGGACGTGAAATAGATTACGGAAATAAACACCAGGATCGAAAGAAAGGTCATGACCAAGTTAATGATCCAGAACGGATAGAAATGGATCAGGAAATAGGTAACATTCAGCTTCGGATCGATCGCCGTGGCATTCTCAATCCTCGGGATTTTCTGCTGCACATCGATCACCAACACGACAATAGACAGCAAAATCAGCATGAAACTGAATGTTCCAAGATATTTTCGTACAATATACCGGTCTATGATCTTCAGCATGTCAGTGCGTTTTATTTATTCCTGTTAAGTTTTTTCTGTTTTATATTTCTACAGTCTCTGGCGAAGCACCGGTACTACAGAATCTTTCCACTGATAGAAATCTCCTGCTAAAATATGTTCTCTTGCTGCTTTCACCAAATCCAGGTAAAAAGCCAAATTATGGATGGAAGCAATCTGCTTGGCCAGGTATTCTTTGGATACAAACAAATGCCTTACATACGCTTTGGAATATTCCCGGTCTACGAAACTTGTTCCGAATTCGTCCAGCGGCGAAAAATCCTGCTTCCACTTTTCATTTTTCATATTCATCACCCCTTTCCAGGTAAAGAGCATGGCGTTTCTTGCATTACGCGTCGGCATCACGCAATCCATCATATCGATTCCCAAGCCTATTGACTCAAGGATATTCCATGGCGTTCCCACGCCCATAAGGTATCTTGGTTTTTCTTTCGGCAAAATATCCGTTACCTCATCGGTAATGCGGTACATTTCTTCTTCCGGCTCTCCGACGGAAAGTCCTCCGATCGCGTTTCCTTCTGCACCCGCTTCAGCAATAACTTCCGCAGAAATTTTTCTTAAATCCGAAAAAGTGGAGCCCTGTACAATCGGAAAAAACGTCTGTTTGTGACCGTACAGTTCAGGATTCTTTTCATTCCAATCCATACATCGCTTCAACCATCGGTGGGTCATTTCCATTGAAGACTTTACCTGATTGTAATCGCACGGATACGCCACACATTCATCAAAAGCCATGAAAATATCGGCTCCGATCTGGCGCTGGATCTCCATGGATTTCTCCGGCGTAAACAAATGAACGCTTCCGTCGATGTGGGATTTGAATTTTACGCCTTCTTCGGACATTTTTCTTGTTCCTGAAAGCGAGAAAACCTGGAAGCCTCCGGAATCCGTAAGAATAGGGAGATCCCAGTTCATGAATTTATGCAATCCTCCGGCAGCCTGCATGGTTTCCATTCCTGGGCGGAGGTATAAATGATAGGTGTTGCCCAAAATGATCTGGGCTTTTATGTCTTCTTTTAATTCCCTTTGATGAACAGTCTTTACACTTGCCACCGTTCCCACCGGCATAAAGATCGGTGTCTGAATTTTACCGTGATCCGTAGTAAGTTCTCCCGCTCTTGCTTTTCCTTCAGAGGTTTTTTCTATATTAAAAAACTTTTGCATCTTTCCTTTCCTTATCTTGATAAAACGGGAGGAGGCTGAAGTTCTCCCGGTTTATTTTTTTTATCTTTTACATACTGATCCCCTTTCGGATCTTTTTCCAACACTATTTTCTGTGCATCTTCCGCAATGCCCTGCATTTTTTCCTTTACAACATAGTATTTAAAGCTGGCAATAAAATCTTCGGATTTAATATTGTGCTGTTTCAAAACATACCTTGTTCCTGCTTCCAGATTGGAATTGGGATAAATAAAGGTAGCCTGGTCATTAATGGCCAGGTCTGCCAGCACTTCCGCCATCTGATTTTTGGAAATCAGATTTTTAGGCTTATCGATGTAGTCGCCACAGGAAAACAGGCCCGTCAGGACAAAAATGAAGAACATTTTTTTCATAATCTGTTGATCAGGGATTTCCATTTTAAATTCAATACTCCGAAAACCGCTTCATGAATGATCCCGCCATTCATTTTGCTTTCTCCCAGGATCCTGTTGGTAAAAATAATAGGTACTTCCACAATTTTGAATCCTTTTTTAAAGGCCCTGAATTTCATTTCAATCTGAAACCCGTATCCTTTTAACCTTACATTATCCAAACCTATTTCTTCCAGCACTTTTCTCGAAAAGCAGACAAAACCTGCCGTTGTATCATGAATTGGAAGTCCCAGAACAAAACGAACGTATTTTGAAGCAAAATAAGACAGCAGCACCCTTCCCATCGGCCAGTTCACTACATTTACCCCTTTGGAATAGCGGGAACCGATAGCCATATCCGCATTCAGGCAGGCCTCAAAAAGTTTCGGAAGATCGTTGGGATTGTGGGAAAAATCGGCATCCATCTCGAAAATGTAATCGTAATTGTTTTCGATGGCCCATCTGAAGCCGTGGATATAAGCTTTTCCAAGACCGTCTTTCACTTTTCTTACAGACAAGTGGAGATGATGCGGAAACTTCTTCTGCAGCTCCTTCACCAGTTCCGCCGTTCCATCGGGAGACGAGTCATCCACTACCAGAATATGAAAGTCATCTTCCAGTGCAAAAACTGCGGAAATAATATCTTCAATGTTTTCCTTTTCGTTATAAGTCGGAATTATGACCAGTTTTTTCATTTCAGTTTGCAAAGATAGTTTATTTAACCTTTTTATTTTATACAAAATAATCTATAATTTTGCAAAAAAATTACGTTGCCGCTATCACAAAACTTTATAAATCATGTAAGAATACCCGAGAACAACGATTGGGTAATCTTTATATTGTTAGGATGTGTCTTTTTATATCTTTTTATGATGAATATTGTAGAAAGGGAAGCCAACCTGAAAGACTTTCTGCTTCAGAAATATTATGACTCCAGCAACAACCTGCCGAGCTGGGTTATCACTTCCTGCGTGATCGTCCTTACCTTATCGGTACTGATTTCACAGTACGTACCTACGGTCCCGAAATTCGTGGCAGACCTTCAAATATTGAGTTATCAGTTGAATAAATTCGGATTCTGCTTGGGAGCCATTATTCTTTTTTACCTGTTAAGAACAAGTTTGGGGTTTTTATTTTTCCAGAGTATCGGCGAAGGAAAAAAGTGGACCATCTTTTATTTTACGGCTACAAAATTTTATTTTATCCTGTCTTTTTTACTGATCATTCTATGTGTAACCCATTATTATTTCCCAGTTGACAGAAATAAAATGTTTTTGTACTACCTGTTCTTTTTTTCTTTTGTCTTCATTTTCAAGATTTTTTTCTATTTATTTCACAAGAACAAGATCTTACCCGGAAAATGGTATTATAAATTTTTGTATATTTGCACCCTCCAAATCGCACCTGTTTTGTTGCTTTGGAAGCTATTATTTTTTTAATAAATGTCAATGATGAGAATAAAGTCTATATTGGTTTCTCAACCAGCGCCAAGTGAGTCGTCTCCGTACCTGGAAATTGCAAAGAAGGAAAAGATAAAGATTGATTTCCGTCCTTTCATCCACGTCGAAGGAGTTGACAATAAAGAACTGAGAACACAGAAGATCGATCTTACGCAATATACCGGAATCATTTTTACGAGTAAAAATGCGATAGACCATTACTTCAGATTAGCGGAAGAGCTGCGTTTTGCGGTTCCTGACACGATGCGTTACATCTGCCAGTCTGAAGCGATTGCAAACTACCTTCAGAAGCATATTGTGTACAGAAAAAGAAAGATAAGCTTCGGGGAGAAGAATTTTTCCGACCTATTGCCTCTTTTCAAGAAGTTTCCGACAGAAAAATACCTCCTTCCGTCATCAGATGTTCTGAGCCCGGATATTACAAAGACGATGGAAGCTTCCAATGTGGATTGGAAAAGAGCCATCATGTACAGAACTGTATGCAGCGACCTTACCGACATCAATGTGAAGGATTACGATATGCTTATCTTCTTCAGCCCGCAGGGAATAAAATCTTTGCAGCAGAATTTTCCTGATTTCAAGCAGGAAGATACCAAAATTGGCGTTTTCGGCTCCACGACCTCAGCCGCTGCGGAAGAAGCCGGCCTGAAAGTAGATTTAATGGCACCTACCAAAGAAACTCCATCCATGACCATGGCTCTGGAAAAATATATTAAAGCGCTTCATAAATAAGTTTTTAATATAAAAATATAAAGCAACCGTCTTTTCATACAGGAAAGATGGTTTTTTTTTAACTAAATTTGAACAAGAATTAATATTGAATGGAAGCTCCAAAGGCAAAAAAAATAGAAAAAATCTTAGAAACACACGGTGACAAAAGAATCGACCACTATTTCTGGCTCAACGAAAGGGAAAACCCGGAGGTTATAAAATATCTCGAAGAAGAAAACGCCTATGCCGATTTCGTGATGAAAGATACCGAACCGTTTCAGGAAGAACTTTTTGAGGAAATGAAAGCCCGCTATAAAAAAGACGACGAATCTTTACCTTATTTTTTCAACGGATACTGGTATATTGTGCGCTATGAAGAGGGAAAAGAATATCCTATTTTCTGTAGAAAGCACAAGACCCTGGACAACGAAGAGGAAATAATCCTGGACGTAAATGTTCTGGCGGAAGGCGAAAGCTACTTTGAAGTGGGAAGTGTTGCCGTTTCTCCGAATAACGAACTGGCTTCTTTTTCCACGGATAATGTAAGCCGCAGGATTTATTCCATTAATTTCAAAAATCTGAAAACCGGGGAAGTTCTTCCGGATAAAATTGAGAACACTACCGGAAAAGCGGTCTGGGGTAATGACAACGAACACGTTTTCTACATCCGTAAAGATGAAAGCCTGAGGGCTTTTCAGGTATACCGCCATAAGCTGGGAACCAACGCTTCCGAGGATATGCTGATCTTCCATGAGGAAGACGAAACGTTTGATGTGAATGTTTTCAAAACGAAGTCCCTTGAATATATTTTCATCGCAAGCTCCAGCACGATTTCGGACGAACACCGGTTTATCCCTTCCGACAATGTTTTTGCGGACTGGACGATCATTCAGCCAAGGATCGATGACCTGGAGTATTCCGTGGAACATTATGAAGACGAGTTTTACATCATTACCAACGCAGATGATGCTTTTAATTTCAAAATTGTGAAAACAAAGATCGATAACTGCGGCATGGAAAACTGGGTGGATGTTATCCCGCACCGTCCCGAAGTACTGCTGGAAGGTTTTGAGATCTTTAAAAACTACCTGGTCCTTGAGGAAAGAGAACAGGGTCTTTTACAGATCAAAATCATTGACGAAAAAACACAGGAATCGCATTACCTGCCATTCTCCGATCCTACCTACACGGCTTATATCGGGGCAAACCTGGAATTCGACACTGAAATTCTGCGCTATGGCTATACTTCGCTGATACAGCCAAGTTCTACCTACGAGTACAACATGAAAGAAAAGACTACCGTTCTCCTGAAACAACAGGAAGTACTGGGCGGGAAGTTCTTTGCCGAAAATTATATTTCCGAAAGAATCTGGGCAGATTCCAGGGACGGGGAAACAAAAATCCCGATCTCGCTGGTATACCATAAAGACACGGAAAAATCTGCAGACACCCCATTGTTGCTGTACGGATATGGAAGTTACGGCCATACGGTAGATGCAAGTTTCTCGAATGTAAGGTTATCCATTCTGGACAGAGGGTTTATTTATGCCATTGCCCACATCCGGGGTGGTGAATACCTGGGGAGAGAATGGTATGAAGACGGCAAAATGCTGTTCAAGAAAAATACATTCTTCGATTTTATCGATGCCGGAAAGTTTTTAATTAAAGAAAATTATACTTCTTCGAAACATTTGTACGCTATGGGCGGAAGTGCCGGAGGCCTTCTGGTAGGAGCTGTAATGAATTACGAGCCCGCTCTCTTTAACGGAATCGTGGCACAGGTGCCTTTTGTGGATGTGGTAACTACCATGTTGGACGACACCATCCCGTTAACTACCGGAGAATACGATGAATGGGGAAATCCGAATGACAAAGAATACTATCACTATATGAAGGAATATTCGCCTTACGATAATGTGGAAGCCAAAGAGTACCCGAATATCCTGATTACCACAGGACTGCACGATTCCCAGGTTCAGTATTGGGAACCGGCCAAATGGACAGCCAAACTGAGGGAACTGAAAACGGATAATAATCTCCTGGTTTTTAAAACCGACATGAGTGCAGGCCATGGCGGAGCGAGTGGGAGATTTGAGTCACTGAAAGAGGATGCCCTGGAATATGCATTTTTAATAAAACTGGAAAATAAAAATTAAGATATGACCCTCCTGATTATTTTTATTGGTATTGCAATAGTATATTATCTGTTCCAAAAGAGCAGAATCAACTGGATTGAAAAACAGGAATACCTGAGGGAAAAGAAGGATGAAAAATTTGAGCAGCTCCTGGATCTGGCAAGAAACAGGATGCGGCAAAATCTAAAGCCGACAATATTAACAACAATCAGGAGAATTGATTTATAAACTATGACGAACGAAGCAGAATACTGGCAGAAAGTAGAACAATTTTTCATTGAAAATTTTGATACCGAGAAAAACGCGCCGATTGAAACCTATCTTTTCCTGATAGGCCTTCAGGAACTGGGCAGCGGCCAGCAGAAATATACAAAGGACGATAAGGTAAATCTTATTCACATTGCGGTATGCAGGTTGCTGGAACCTTTCGGGTATTATAAGTTTTCGCATTATGACGATGATGGCTATCCGCATTTCGATAAGCTGGAAGAACTTCCGGAACTGAAGCCTAATGAGCAGCAGCTTTTAATGAAAAAGGCGATCATTCAGTATTTTCAGGATGAGGAACTTATCTGAAAATTTAATTTTTCTAATTTTAAATATAAAAAAAGAGGCTGTCCAAAATTTTTTGACAGCCTCTTTTTATTGACGTAAATACTCTGCATCAAAATCTATGTTGGAAAATAACATTAGATTCCATATGAACATTTTCAGATAAAGTGCATTTAATTTCAGCATCATTCTTTCCTGTCCGAAACATTTCAAAATTCCTAAATAAATGTTAAAAAACACATTTTTAAGAAATATTACACAATTTTATGGCTTATTTTTTGTTTAACAAATCATAAAATAATAATTTTAACATTCATTATTTTAAAGAACTATTAAAAAACGATAAATGAATAATAAATTCATTCCAATAATCTCGGTGTTTATGACAATCTCACTGATTGTTTTTGTTACGCTCCAATTTTATTGGCTGAAAAATTATTACGGCGCTTTGGAGCAGGATTTTTCCTCAAAAGTGTATTCGGCACTGGAGGGAACAACGAAAAGTATAGGTGAAATCGAACTTGATAAATACTTAAATGTTGAAAACAAGGATTTCAGGAATAACATTTTGGCCAACAGCGATCAGCCGACGTTAACAACCATTCAGCAGGTAGAGGATTCCGGGAAACAACGGCAGATCATTTACCTGAAAAATATTATTGAAAAAAGCCAACTTCCGATTTCTCAGAAGGGAGATTCCATTAAGCTTACCAAATTATATACCGACGAAGCCGCCTATAAAATAAAACGCGACACCACAGACCGCGGTATCCTTACGGCAGACCTCAACCAGGATATCGAGAACGGAGATTATTCGATGAAAGAATATGCGAAAATCGTAGGGAATAACCTTCCGATTTCTAAGCGGGTAAATTCCAAGGTCCTCGATTCCGTAATTACCAAAGAGCTCAGAATACGTGGAATTTCTGCAAAATTCGGATACGGAATTATCGATAAAAACAACAACCTCACAAAAGTGGTGAGCAGGGATTATAAGGACCGGAAAGACAACAACACATACAGCTATCCTTTGTTTACCGACCAGAAAGAAAGGACTTTATACAGTCTGGCTTTGGTTTTCCCGAAAAAGGATTATTCCCTGGCGATGAACAACTGGCCGATGCTGCTGGGTACCTTCCTTTCGTTGTTAACGATTTTAGGAATTTATATCATATCCATTAATTATATGATGAAGCAGAAAAAGCTGGCGGAAGTGAAGACGGATTTTATCAACAATATGTCGCATGAATTCAAGACGCCGCTGGCAACAATTTCCGTGGCCACTGATTCCTTAGCCAACGATAAAATTGCGACCAATCCGGATAAGGTAAAATACTATTCGGAACTGATCAAGCAGGAAAACATCAGGATGAAAAAGCAGGTAGAGAACGTATTGAATATGTCGAAACTGGAAAGGAATGAAGTAAAATTATTCCTGAGAGAGACGAATGTACGTGAACTGATAAGAAAAACAACGGAATCTTTTAACCTGATCGTCCAGCAGAGAAACGGAAAGCTAATACAGGAATTCAATGCTACAGATTACACTTTTAAAATAGATGAATTCCATATTTCCAATATGCTGGTGAACTTGCTCGACAATGCCAACAAATATTCGCCGGAAGCACCGGAAATTACGATCCGCACTAGAAACGAAGGCCACTTTTATGTGATCGAAGTTTCGGATAAAGGAATGGGAATGGAAACCCAGAACAAAACCAAAATTTTTGAGAAATTCTTCCGGGAAGAGACCGGGAATATCCATAATGTAAAAGGACAGGGATTAGGGCTTTCCTACGTGAAAAAAATTGTAGAACTTCATAAAGGGCAGATTATCGTAGATTCCTATAAAGGAAAAGGAAGCACCTTTACGATCAAACTGCCGATGAGCTAAAAACATAAACCAAAACAAAATACAGAAGAAGAGAGTGACGGGTTCATTCTGATTATTAACATTAATCATTTAAAAATTATGAGTAACAGAATATTATTAGTAGAAGACGACCAGAGTTTTGGGGCAGTGCTGAAGGATTATTTAACGATAAATAATTTTGAGGTTACGCTGGCCACCGATGGAGAACAGGGACTGAAAGAATTTACGGAAAACGAATTCGACATCTGTATTTTCGATGTCATGATGCCGAAAAAAGACGGGTTCTCCTTAGCTGAAGACGTTAAAAAGATAGATAAGAACACGCCGATCATATTCCTTACGGCAAGAAATATGAGGGAAGACATCCTGAAAGGCTATCAGCTGGGTGCCGATGATTATATCACCAAGCCTTTCGATACCGAATTGCTTTTATATAAAATCAAAGCCATTCTTCAGAGAAGCTCGACCCTGGAAAATGAAGAGCAGGAACAGTTCAAGATCAGCAATATTTTCTTTGATTCCATGCTGAGACAACTAAGAGTCGGAGATAATGAGTATAAACTTTCCCCGAAAGAGAATGAACTGCTGAAGCTTTTGTGCATCCACAGAAACGACTTTATGCCAAGAGACCTGGCGTTGAGAAAGATCTGGAAAAAAGAGAACTATTTTACGGCAAGAAGTATGGACGTTTACATTGCAAAACTCCGTAAGCTGCTGAAAGACGATGAAGGACTGGAAATCATCAACGTTCACGGGGAAGGGTTTAGGCTTCTGGTTAAGAATTAATTTCAAAAATATCATCATCCATATAAAGTTAGCAAAGCAATTGAAAATGTTTTGCTAATTTTGTTTTATATGAAGAATACAGTATTGGGCCTGATGGCCATTTCCATATTTTCAGTTTCCTGTAAAAAAGACGAAAGAGCCACCTACATTACGGAAGAAGCAGGCGTTGAGCAGCCGGCTGCTCCTGTAAACCAGGCTCCGAAGGCTTCCCTGATAGACCAGGCGGGCATCACCACTACCGGTTCCGGAACGGCAACGGTTACCGCAGCCGGGATGAATCCGGCTCACAGACAGCCGGGACACCGGTGCGATATTCCTGTCGGGCAGCCTTTAAATTCGGCTCCCCCACAGCAAAACGCACAGAACGTTGCAGTAAATACCCAGCAGGGACAAGCCATCCAGATCGATCCGAATGCCCTGCAGCCAGGAAAATTCACCGTTGATAAAAGTGGAAAAGCAAAAACCGTAACCCCGAAAGGCATGAACCCGCCCCATGGAGAACCGGGACACCGGTGTGATATACCCGTAGGACAACCGCTGAACAGCAAACCGGCACCCTCACAGCAACCGGCTCAGGCAGTGGCACAGAATACGCCGGTACAAACTCCGACACCGGCACCTACTGGTCTAAAACCGGCGGCAAACCCTCCACATGGAGAGCCCTGGCATAACTGTGCCGTGAAAGTGGGTGAAGCTTTGCCATAAATTTTGTATTTTTGCAGCATGAAATTATTTCAGATCATAAGCCTTATTTTCTGTTTGGGGATTTTTCTGGTTCCCAAAGATAATTTCTATGCCCAAAACAGGCAGGAAACCTGCTGCAAAAATGATTCTGAAATGAGCTGCTGTAGAAAAGACCATCCGCAGCATTCCAAAGAAAATCAAGGTAATAAAAAATCTTCATGCAGCGACGATTGCTGCTCTGCCTGCGTTACCTGCTACACTTGTATGGAAACTCCGTACTTAAAGAATCTGCAGGCGGAAATTCCTTATTCCCAATCCGATAAAAATTTACCGTTCGAATATTCGGACCCTTTTCTTTCAGACCGTTTAAAAGAAATCTGGCAACCGCCGAAAATAGGTTAATTAAATAAATTTAACAATGTTCCAGTTTAGCAATTCATCAATGATCTTCAGATAATTACTTTGCTACATCGAGACATTAATTTGATTAATCTAAATTTTTTAAACCCATGAAATTATATATTTCCAGGATTATTCTTGGTATATTCTTAGTATCTGCCCCATTTATATCGGCTCAAAATCTTTTAAAACACAGTTTTACCGTAAAAGGGAACTGCAATATGTGCAAAGAAAGGATTGAAAGCACCGCCAAAAAAGCAGGGGCTAAAACAGCGGTTTATTCCGTGGATCTTCAGACGTTAACCATAGAAACCGACAATGCCGTTTCGGCCGACGGGATCTTAAAAAAAGTAGCGGATGCCGGTCATGACAATGAAAGGTTCAAAGCCACTGAAAGCAGCTATGAGGCTCTTCCCGACTGCTGCCATTATGAACGGAATTCACAGGCTGCAACAACAGAAAATCACAGTCATCCTTTAAAGAAGGAGAATGAATTTTATGTAAAAGGCAACTGCGAATCCTGCAAGGCCAGAATTGAAATGGCTGCAAAAAATGCCGGTGCCGATGCTGCCGAATGGAATGCGGAAACCCAGACCATAGCCTTAAGTTTTGATCCGGCTAAAACCTCATCTGACAAGATTTTGAAGAAGATAGCGGAAGTCGGTCACGATAACGAAAAGTACAAATCCAGCGACAGTACTTACAAAAACCTTCCTTCCTGCTGCCTGTATGACCGGACAATTCCTTTTGGGGCAGCAAATCCGAAAGTTCATTTAGAAGAAGCTGAAGCACCAGAACAGTCAGCGCATCATGTTTCCAATACTGAACGTGCTGCCGGAAAATTTATTGAGGGTGTAACAGTAACGGGATCCAAAGCAGCCACGTCATTACAGAAAAAAGAAGCCGGACTGGTTTTCAACATTGATAAAAAAGAATTATTGAAAGCCGCTTGTTGTAATTTATCCGAAAGCTTTGAAACCAATGCCACGGTAGACGTATCCTTCAGCAACGCGGTAACGGGAACCAAACAGCTGAAAATGCTGGGTCTGGACCAAAAATACACCAGTCTGACAAAAGAGCTGCTGCCTGAAATCCGCGGACTGGCTTCGGCGTACGGACTGAATTTCATTCCGGGACGGTGGATCGAAAGCATCCAGCTGACGAAAGGAGGAAGTACGGTAACCAATGGCTATGAAAGCATCACCGGACAGATCAACACGGAATTGCTGAAAAATGTGGAGAAACCCGAAACATCATTAAACCTTTTTGCTGATTTCAACGGGAGAACGGAAGCCAATATCACCAGCGTTTCTAAAATCGATGACAAATGGTCGCAGACTTTTCTCCTTCATGGCAACGGCACTTTTGGTGATACCGACATGAATAAAGATGGTTTCCTGGACAGACCCAAAGGCGCCCAGCTCAATGCAGCTTATTTGCTCAACTATAACGATCTTGAAAAATCAGGATTCGGGTCGCATTTCGGAATCAATTTTATTAAAGATGAAAGAACTGCCGGCCAGCTCGGTTTCGATAAAAAAATTCCGCAAACTCAGCAGTCGCTGTATGGTGTTGGGATTGATATTTCACGATTTCAGGTTTGGAATAAAACAGGATATGTTTTTAAAGGAAAACCTTATCAAAGCTTAGGCTGGATGAACCAGTATACCTATCATCAGCAGGACAGCTTCTTCGGATTGAGAAATTATTCCGGAAAGCAGCAGACCTATTATTCCAATCTTATCTTTGAAAGTATTTTAGGGAATACCAATCATAAATACAAAGCCGGGGCAAGCTTTATGTATGACGGTTATGATGAAATGTATTTAACAGACAATTTTAAAAGAAATGAAATTGTTCCCGGAGCTTTTGCGGAATATACTTTAACCGGGATAAAATATACTTTGGTGGCCGGAGCCAGGATAGACTTTCATAATTTGGCAGGAACGCAATTTACCCCAAGGCTGAATTTCAAATATGATTTTATGCCGCATACGATTTTAAGGTTGTCTGCTGGAAGAGGCTTCAGAACGGCCAATGTTTTAGCGGAAAGTCAGCAGTACTTTGCGTCGAGCAGGAATCTTCAGATCTTAGAAAACGGCGGAAATATTTACGGGTTAAAACCTGAAATTGCCTGGAACTACGGAGCCAGCCTGCAACAGGAGTTTAAAATCTTCGGCAGAAAATCAACCGTTGTGGCCGATTTTTTCAGAACGGATTTCCAAGATCAGGTAATGGTGGATCTGGACCATTCCCCGCAGCAGCTTACTTTTTATAATCTCGAAGGGAAATCTTTCGCGAATTCATTCCAGACGCAGTGGGATTTTATGCCGTTTAAAAATTTTGAGGTAAGGTTGGCGTATAAATATTACGATGTGCAGGCAGACTACTTAAACGGGAGAAGAGAAGTTCCGTTTATGGCAAAGCACCGGGGATTTGTGAATCTGGCTTATTCAACCAATAAAAGTAAAAATGGAAACTTCTGGAGTTTCGACACGACACTAAACGTCGTAGGAAAACAGCAGCTTCCGGACACCTCAACCAATCCGGCCGCTTTCCGGATTCCAGCGTATTCCAGATCTTATGCAGTTCTGAATGCTCAGGTTTCAAAGAACTTCAATAAGAAAATCAGGGCTTACCTGGGAGGTGAAAACCTGACTTCTTATTACCAGAAAAATGCCATCATTGATGTAAAAAATCCTTTCGGAAATTATTTCGACGGCGGGATGGTATATGCTCCGATTATGAAAGCTAATTTTTACATAGGGCTGGATGTGAATTTTTAGGAGTGAATCTGAATAAAGTAAGATCCGGATGAATTACAGCTAATTTAACGGGAACTTGACGTGAAATAAAATGAGTTGGCTGAAATTTAATTGATCATATTTCATCAATTGCGTCGGGCTTTAGCCCGATATGAAAATTGTAATTCCAAATTGGCTTTAGCCGAAATTTATTGTAGGTTTGGCTAAAGCCGCTCATTATCCGCCATAGGGTAAATGGGCTAAAGCCCATTTCTATTGATATTAATATTATACTTAGCTTATTAAAAACATTCAGCATGGCTTATGAAACTACATAACTTAATGCCATGCTTTTTTGTATCTTTCCCTAAAGAAATCCATCACCGAGATGCTTATTTTTGAAGACCAATACAAAAGACTGGGTTTTGAAACCTTTTCTGAAGAGAATCTGCAAAACTTTACGGAGACAAGATATACCTCCGAAATCAGAATTTTTTATGTCCCGGCAGGATATGAACTGACGGTAGATTTTAAACAATACAGCATTGAGAAGCCGGCCCTGTTTTTTCTCACCAGTCAGCATTTGCAGGTAGAAAAGACATTAGGGGTATCCCAGCTGATTTACTACAACCGTGATTTCTACTGCATTCAGATCCATGATCAAGAAGTAGCCTGTGACGGACTGCTGTTCCATAATGTTTTTGAAATCCCTTTTGTGGAGCTTGACGACGTAGAAGATTCAGTCATTAAAAATCTATTTCAAAACATCAGGGAAGAACTCGAAGGTAAAGATTCTTCTGCCGAGGAAATGATCCGTACGTACGTGAAGCAAATCATCATCCGAGCTACCCGCAAATGGAAACAACAGAACCTCGATCACGGAGACTTAAAAATTCCGGGGAACGAACTGGATGTTTTCAGGGATTTCAGCCGGCTGCTGGAAATCCATTTCCGGGAAAAGCATCATGTTTCAGAATATGCGGAGCTTCTTCATGTTGCACCCAAAACCTTAACTCATAAATTTAAAAACTTAAAACTGAAATCTCCGAACCAGTTTATTATTAACCGGATTTTACTGGAAGCCAAACGGCTTCTGTTTTATACGGATAAGCCCGTGAAAGAGATCGCCTACGATTTAGGCTATGAAGATCCGGCCTATTTCAACCGTCTTTTTACCGCTAAAACCGGAAATACCCCTGCTCAGTTCAAAAAAAATTATATTTCGGGAAAAAAGTACAAGATTTAGTTCTTTTTATCTAACGCTTCGGAATAATATCTGCTATACCTTTGCTCTATCAAAATAACAGAGTTAACCATAATAAATTAGAAATAATATGAAACGTAACGCAACAGCCGTTTGGAACGGTACCATCAAAGAAGGAAAAGGACATTTAACAACACAGAGCTCCACTTTAAACCAGACCCAATATTCTTTCAACAGCCGTTTTGAAGAAGGCACAGGAACCAACCCGGAAGAATTGCTGGCAGCAGCACATGCAGGATGTTTCACCATGAAACTGAGTGCAGAGCTTTCACAGGCAGGTTTCACTCCTGAGGAATTAACAACCAAATCCGTGATCACTTTAGATCCGAGTGTTGGAAAGATTACAAAATCCGAGCTTACGTTAACGGCAAAAGTTCCGGGAATCTCTGAAGAAGAGTTTCAGAAATATGCTAAAATTGCAGAAGAAGGATGTCCGGTAAGCGCCGCTTTCAACTTTGAAATTACTTTGCAGGCAACTTTAGCTAATTAATAATTAATACAACCTGTAAAAGATTTATTCTGGATAAATCTTACCATAAAAACGGGCTTTCGGCCCGTTTTTCCATTTAAAAAAATCGGTCTGTCTCTTTCAAATAAAAATACGTCCAAATAAATATACCGATCGGTATATTTTCATATATTTGTATTCTCATTCAGCCCTATGTCGAAAGCGGAAAAGACAAAACAATTCATTATTGAGAAAACAGCTTTTTTGTTCAATACCAAAGGCTATATTTCCACGTCTTTATCCGATATTTCTGAAGCGACCGGATTAACGAAAGGCAGCATCTACGGTAATTTTGAAAACAAAGACCAACTGGCTCTCGAAGCCTATCGATATAATGCCGGTTCGTTAAAAGCGAATATGGTCCTTGCGTTCAGTGACGACTTTCCTACTGCTGCTGATAAATTATATGCCTTTGTTGCTTTTTACAGAGAAAACTGGCATGCCGTATCTTCAGGTGGCGGATGCCCGCTGATGAATGCGGCAACAGAAGCAGACGATACGTTTCCGGATCTCAAAAATCAGGTAAAAAAATCGTTTGACGAATGGATGGCCAAAATCTCAGAAGTAATTACCCAAGGTCAGGAAAACGGAGAGCTGAATGAAAAACCGGATGCGGAGGAATATGCCTCTTTGTTTGTAATGAACATCGAAGGCGGCATTTTGTTGTCTAAAACCACAGGCGATGAGAAATTCCTGCATCTTGCGCTGGACCATATCCTCAAAATAATTGATACAGAATTGGCCACGACATCTCCAGAAAAATAAAAATTAAATATAATATGGATAAATTAGCAGTTCTGAAAAGCTTTACCGGAAAAGAATTCACAGCTTCCCCTTCCCCGTTTATGAAATGGCTGAATCCGGTGGTGGTTTCTGCGGAAGAAGGCCGGATTGAATTTCAGTATACCGTAAGGAAGGAATGGCTGAACCCGATGGGCAACCTTCATGGAGGTGTTACCGCTGCGATCATAGACGACATCATCGGTGCAACGATGTTTTCCCTGAATGAAGAAAATTTTATTGTCACCATCAACAACAGCATTGATTATTTTTCAACTGCCAAAGAAAACGATCCTATTATAGCCGAAACAAAAATCATCAAAAGAGGAAAGCAATTTGTCAACGCAGAATGCGAAATCTGGAATGCGGATAAAACCCGCCTGATTGCCAGAGGAACCTCTAATTTATTCAAAATCAGCAATTAAATGAAAAGAGTTGTTATTACAGGTCTTGGCGCAGTGACGCCTCTAGGAAATACTGTCGGGGAATTCTGGCAGAACAGCATCAACGGAACCAGCGGTGCCGGAAAAATCACCCACTTCGACACCGAAAAATTTAAAGTCCATTTTGCCTGTGAGGTTAAAAATTTTGACCCGAAGGTTTATTTAACCCATAACGAAATCAAAAGAAGCGATCTTTTTTCTCAATATGCCATGTATTCTGCTGCTGAAGCACTGAAAGATTCCGGTCTTGAGCTTGAAAAGATGGATCCGTTTGATACCGGCGTGATCTGGGGAACCGGACAGGGTGGCATGTGGACCTTCGAAAGCGAGGTGATGGAATTCACCAAAGGCGACGGGACTCCAAGATTCAATCCTTTTTTTGTTCCTAAATTCATTGCCAATATGGCTTCGGGAATGATCTCGATGAAATTTGGACTTCAGGGGATTAACTATACCACGATTTCGGCATGCGCTACAGGGAATACAGCCATTATGGATGCTTTTAATTACATCCGGTTAGGAAAAGCCAAAGTAATCGTAAGCGGAGGATCTGAGGCAGCCATCACGCCTGCGTCCGTCGGAGGATTTTCCATTATGAAAGCCATGTCTACCCGGAATGACGATTTTGCCACAGCCAGCCGCCCTTATGATGCCGAACGTGACGGATTCGTGATGGGAGAAGGAGCCGGTGCTTTAATCTTAGAAGAATACGAACACGCCAAAGCAAGAGGTGCAAAGATCTATGCCGAACTTGCAGGCGCAGCCATGACCGCCGATGCCTATCACATGACCGCACCGCATCCTGAAGGAACGGGAGCCATCAAAGCCATGCAACTGGCACTAAACGAAGCAGGCATCAACACCGATGACATCGATTATATTAACCCGCACGCTACCTCCACCCCAATGGGCGACCTGATGGAACTGAACGGAATCAATAAACTTTTTAAAGGAAGCAAAAACCTGGACATCAGTGCTACCAAATCGATGACCGGGCATTTGCTGGGCGCTGCCGGAGCGGCAGAAGCCATCCTGTCGATCAAGGCCATTGAAAACGGAATCATTCCGCCGACGATTAACCTTCACAACATCGATGAAAATATTCCAAAAGATATCAATATCGTTTTTGCAGAGGCTAAAGAGAAGGATATCAATTATGCTTTAAGCAATGCTTTCGGATTCGGAGGTCATAATGCTACTTTGATTTTCAAGAAGTTTAAGTAATTTTAAAATGAATAAGCTGGAAGAGTGAAGCAGGATGCTGGAAGTTTTTATTTACAGCATTATACTTCCGGATCCTAAAGAAATTGAACATAATTTCTATTGTACGAATTTACATAAGCATCAGTACATCGATTACTAAAATTCATGAATAAAATTAACGCAAAGTTTAATGATGGCTCTGCTTATTTTTAAAGGGAGCAAAGGAGAGCGGCCAATGCCGCTGATGAAGCGGGCGCCTTATCCGTTCGCTTCAGCAGATCAGCTTGCTGATCCTTCTTAGCTTTCTTATATTATGCATTGTGAAAAGCAAAACTTTGCGTTTGAAAATTCAGAAATACATTCTGTATTACATAAAAAGCAGCCATCGGGCTGCTTTTCCATTATACGAATTCACATAAGCATCAGATTAACTGAAGTTAGTCCTGATCTTTGTCTACAATAAAGAAATCATCGGCATCTTCCGCAATCGGGATGTAAAGCCTTTCCCAGACTTTGCTCTTCACCATATCCCAGCTGTGACCTTTTCCTTTTAAGTCTTCTGCCAGCAATACGGTTCCTGGCTTTATCATAAAGGTGGAACCATCGGTTACTTTAAATTTAATATTTCCTTTAATAGTAATCACATACTGTCTTCTCGGTGCAGGATGTGCATTTTTTTCCCATTCCTCGGTTTTGTTGCTCATCCAGAAAGTACTGGTGTTCATGTGTTGCAGGGTTGGGATCTTTCCTTTCTCAAAAGTACAGGTCCCGTCGGGTTTGTTGATAAGCCTGATGGCCGGAATAAACTCCGTAGTTTCCTCTGCCTTTACGCTGATGTGTTTGTGGTCGTGATCTTGTGCATTCATAAAATTCATTGTGGAAAATGCTACAACAAGGCTTATGCCTTTAACTAAATTTTTCATTAGGATAAAATTCTTTTTTATGGATTGTAAACGGTATCGTGAACCAACATTCTTTCAAAGAACGGCTTGTATTTCTGTACGAGGACAAGGTGTTCCGGAAGTTTTCCATAAACTTCCAGTTCTTCCAGGCTGTCAAATTCCATGGAGGCATTATAGGTGAAACTGTTATCCAGTACACTTCTCGGGCTGGAATAGGCGGGTTTTCCGTAGCGGAGGTTTTTCTGGTAAGGAAGCTGCGCCAATCCTTTGAAAAAGTTTTCAAATTCCTTAACCTCAGCTTCGGAAAGATCTTTCCGGAGCCAGAACAATAAATAATGGAAGTACACTTTTTTCTTTTTTATGGGGTTAAACATCGGTAAAGCAGAGGCCAGCATATTCCCGGAGATCAGCAGCAATGCCGAAGCCTGTACGGAGCGGAATAAAAATTTTCTTCTTTCCATAGTAATCTGTTTTAGGAATTGTATTGCTTTTAATTAAAATCGATCCTGTATTTCAGGACAAACTGCCATTTGCGATCGGGAACCACGGCATTATTGCCGGGATCATTGGTAAAGACGGGACGGTTCTGTGCATCGAAAGTAAGCCTGGAAGACATTCCGTTCAAAAGCAGGGATACTCCGGCATCATAGATTACGGCATTGTCATGAAGGCCTTTCAGATCGGAAAGCTGTATCCCTACAGCAGGCTGAAGCTGCAGATCTTTCTTTTCTTTATTAAAATAAGGCAATGTTCCTCCCAATTGCAGATAATAAGTATTTCCGGTTCCGATTACGGGCATAGCATTTCCGGCGCCGTTTAGGCTTGCCATAGAGGCATCTGCCGAAGTAGCCGGGTTATTGGTTCCGACATAGCGGACATAATTCGGGCCGTAATCGTTGTGCATCGCCATAGCGTAAGCACTTACGGAAGTTCCCTTTTCTTTATTCAGGGGCGCATCGTAGAACAGGTCTGCGGCAAAGCTATTCATATCGTCATTCACCGTGTTTTTAGCGGCGTCCTGGTGCCACATGACGTTGTGGATGTAATCGAATCCGGCTCCCAGACTCAGCACATTCTTCTTTTCTCCATAAGTTCCAGAATTGAACGGGGTGGAAATATTCTCCGTGTCCAGAAAAGCATATCGGAAATACCCTGAAAAATCTTTATGCGGCGAATTTTTACTGAATGTGGAAACATTGGGCTTCGGATCTGCGGTCGCCATCGTGTAAGGATCGGCTACGATCAGGCGGTAGTCGAATTTTCCCAGCTGCCCTTTGATGTAAGCACTGAGTTCGCGCACCTTATAATCCGTTGCTCCGGCATTGGAAGTGGCATAAGCCGGAAGATCGTACAACAATGTATTCAACGGGCCTGTAGTAAAACGGGAAAGCCCTCTCCAGGTGGAGCGTCCTGCTCCGAAAGCAATTTTATCATTAAAAGAATATTCGGCATAGGCATCCAGCAGATCGAAATAATTGCTGCCTTTCGCATTCACATTCACATTGGTGGTTCCTCCCTGAAGCACAAACATCAGTTTTTCCGTCGGCTTGTACGTCATTTTTACCCTGCGAAGTGAAAGATCGGATACGTCTGATTTTGCATCGTTGTTGACCATACTCCCCGGATTCAGCTGGGCATACCGGGCCCACAGTTCGGCATATCCGCTGAAAGAAATATACCGGGTACGCTGTTCGTTAAGATAATGGGTAAGCGCGGGATTGCCGAAATCATTTTTTTTCTGTGCTTCCGCTGTCTGGCTCATCCCTAGTAATGAAGCGATGATAAGTCCGGTTTTAAAGCACCTTCTGTCCATAGTATTGCAGTGCTCTTTTCGTTGTTTTGACAGGGCAAAATTAGTTTTGAAAAACCGGGAACATCGTTAGAAAACTATTAGAAAATCTTTAGAAAACCATTAAACGGGAGATTCCGTTTTTCCGGAAGTAAAATATAAAATACCTTTGTATGGGATTTGTACGGCGTCGGAATCTAGGCTTTTAAAAAGCACCTTCCGGCTCATCTTCCCACCTGAAACAGTATTCCAGATGAAAATTTTAATCATAGAAGACAATGCCCGGGTTTCCGCCTTGCTGAAACGGGGCCTTAAAAGCCAGGGCTATCAGATCTATATTTCGGAAGATGCGGAAGACGCCCTGGTTTTAGCAGACCGGATTGCATTCGGCCTGCTCATTACGGACATTATGCTTCCGCAGATGAACGGGATTAAATTCAGTAAAATCATTAAGCAGAAACATCCGGACCTGCCGATTATTATGCTTACCACCCTGGGGACCATCGATGAAAAGATCGAGGGTTTCAATGCCGGGGCCGATGATTATATGGTGAAACCTTTTGAGATCAGGGAACTGTATGCCCGGATAAAAGCCGTGCTGCTGAGGAAATCATCATTGCCGAAAAAAAAAAGAGCAGCCGGATCTTATTCAGTATCATCAGCTGGTAATCCATCAGAAGACCAACCACGTATTCCGGGACGGAAAAGAAATTACCCTGACCCCGAAGGAATTCAAACTGCTGGTTTTCCTGATGACCCATGCAGAGCGCATCCTGACCCGGGAAGAAATTGCCGAAAATGTCTGGGGCAACCATTTTGATACCGGAACCAATTATATTGATGTCTATATTGCCTATCTGCGCAAGAAAATAGATAAAGATTTTGATGAAAACTGATCCACACCAAGCCCGGAACAGGATTTATTTTTACCCGGAACTTATGAAAATCGCAACCCGGACCGCGTTGATGTACGCACTGATTACCGCAGGCATCCTCTTCGTTTTTGCCTACGTCCTCTATTTTGTTTCCGAAAAAAACAGGAACGATGAATTCAATGATCGCCTGGGTTATAAAATTATCTGGAGAGCAGAATTTATCTTTGATGCCAATATAGACGGCAATAAAATAAAAAAGCTTCATGAACGGAACAAAAAGATGCTGAACGAAGCCGACATCAGCGTGTATAACAGCAAAAAAGAACTGATCTTTACCGACATCAGGCCCAGCTCAAAAAATATGTATTATCTTGATCAGCTCATTAAGACAAAAAAAGACAAGTTGACCTGGCAACGCGGAAACCGCCAATATATGGCATTCCGGTATGAATTTAACGGCGATAATTTTTACATTATCGGAAGCGCCGTTGACGTAACCGGACTGGCCCACATTAAAGAATTCAGGAATGATATTATTGTGGTTTATATTATCTCCGTTCTCATTATTTTCGTCATCGGTTTCCTGTTTCCTACTATACCCTAAAGCCTTTAAAAGACATTATTGTTCAGATCCGCGATATTTCAGAGCATAACCTTCACAAAAGACTGGTGGTTCCCAAAGCGAAAGATGAAATTTATGAGCTTACCGAAACGTTTAATTCCACTTTTAACCGGCCGGAAAAATCCTTCAGCAACCACCGCCAGTTTGTAACGACGATCTCCCATGAATTCCGAACCCCGCTTTCCACTTTGATTGCCGAGCTGGAACTTGCCAAAGAACTGAATGTCACCCTGGATGATTATAAGATTTCCATCAACAATGCCCTGCAGGATGCGACCCATGCCTCACAGCTTTCTTCCGCCCTGCTGGATTTTGCCCGGGCCAGCTATGATGCTTCCCAGATCAGCTTTACCGATCTCCGGGTAGATGAAATCTTGGCCGATGCCAAAGTGGATCTGCTCCAAAAGAACCAGGATTACAGAATCGGCATTCATTATATGGATAACATGGCCGATAAGGACGAAAGCAATTACGATTTCTATGGAAATCCTTATCTGCTGCAGGTTGCCTTTCTTAACCTGATGGAAAATGCCTGTAAATATTCAGCAGACAGAAGCTGCAGGGTGGAAATTGAAGTTCACGGCAAGACCCTGGAGATCCGTTTTATCGACCACGGGATCGGAATTGATGAAAAAGACCGGGATAAAATTTTCGATCTTTTTTACCGCGGAGCCAATAAACATGATGAAAAAGGAAACGGAATCGGTTTATCCATCGTCAAAAGAATCATTGAAATGCATCATGGCAGCATCCTGCTGACCTCAGCACCCGGCGAAGGAAGTGTTTTCCAGGTGCGGTTCTGCTCCGACAATAAAAAAAGCAGCCTTACGTAAGACTGCTTTTTCTGTTTTTATCCTGTTGTTTTATGCCTTCAGCCATTCCGATTTGGAAAGGTAGTTCTGATCAGGGTAATAGATGAAAAGAAGGTTTCTTCCTTTGATCGTATTGATGATCGGTTGGGTAAGATCCCTCGGCACCGCAGGGCATCCCCAGCTTCTCCCGATTCTTTTGTGCATTGCGGCAAACGATTCGCTTACGTAATCGGCCCCATGCATCACGATGGCTCTTTTATAAGCCGCATCGTTAAAACCTTTGTCCATTCCCAACAGTTTCAGAGAATAGCCGTTGTCCCCCTGGTAAGTAGCATCCGTGATATAAAATCCTAAGCTGCTCTGCAACGAACTTTCCGTGTTAGAAAAATTCGTCGCAAACTCATCGCCTGTATTTTTACCGTGCGCTACCAAAGAATTGAACAGGACTTTCTTCTCGTTCATGTCGATTACCCAAAGTCTTTTGGTATTGGAAGACATAGAAAAATCGCATACCGTAAGAAGATGTGAATCCTGATTTAATAACCCGGCTTTCTTCAGGTTTTCAAACCCGGTCATCGCTTTAAAGAAAACTTCTTCGTTAAGTTCATGCCCAGCTTCAAAGGGGATTGATTTGTAAAGTTCTTCGGATGAAGACATTGTGCTTTCTGCTTTTGCAGATTTCATGCCGGCTGTTTTCTCGGTCTTTTTTGAATTGATCCCATTCCCTGCAACAGCCTTCTCAGGGGATAGGTAGAATGAGGTTGTAACCACATAAACAATACTTAATAAGCTATAAATTCCTTTCATTCAGATATTATGTTAAATACAATTGCGAGAGCAAATGTATAAAACATAACGGGACATCCCTTATAATCTTATAAAGTTTAACGCTATTTAAGAAAATTTAACGCACTGATTTATAGAATCAAACCAGTGTTTAATTTTGAGTATCCGGAATAAATTCCAGACTGACAGAGTTCATACAATACCTTAATCCGGTAGGTCTCGGTCCGTCATCGAAAACATGTCCCAAGTGGGAATCACACCTTTTGCATAGTACTTCTACCCTTTCCATTCCAAAAGCTGTATCCCTTTTGTAATAAACCCCTTCTTCATCTGCCTCAAAGAAACTCGGCCAACCGCAGCTGCTTGAGAACTTGGCATCTGAACGGAACAAATGGTTGCCACATACTGCACAATAGTATTCGCCTAATTCGTCGAATTCATTGTACTTTCCCGTAAAAGGACGCTCTGTAGAAGCTTCCTTGGAAATCGCATACAGATCAGAGGAAAGATACTTTCTCCATTCTTCATTAGGAATATCCAGTTTTGAACGATCTGTCCGGGAATAGTATGGATTGTTTTTTGCTTCGTGTTCCATGTAATCGTTTAATGATTGGATAACAGCTAAAATTGAACCATAATAGATAAAATTTTT
>CAJYGB010000012.1 GCA_913774355.1 uncultured Chryseobacterium sp.
TGGACAATGCCGTGATAGAGAATTTCTTCGGGACGTTAAAATCTGAGATGTTTTACACCAGGAAATTCAAAACCATTAACGAATTGAAAAAAGAAATAAAAGAATATATCAACTACTACAACAACGACAGAATAAGACTTAATCTAAAAGGAAAGAGCCCGGTAATGTACCGAACTCTTTCATCTAATAATATTGTTTAATTTTGTCTAAACTTTTGGGTGCAGTCTAAAAAAAAACAGTGCTTTCTTTTATTTTATACTCTTCGAAAGATCCAGCATCGCTTCAATCGGCTTTAATGCTTTTAGCCTTAATTCTTCATCAATAATTATTTCGGGAAGTTCGTACTTCATACACAGATAAAGCTTTTCCATCGTATTGCGTTTCATGTAGAAACATTCGGAGCAGTTGCAGGTTTCGTCAAAAACGAGTGCCGGGATCAGTTCCTTATGAGGCGCACGCTTTTTCATTTCGTGTAAAATTCCTTCTTCCGTAGCGATGATAAATTTCTGGCAGTCGTCCTGTTCCACGTAATTCAGCAGGGCAGAAGTGGAGCCGATAAAATGGGCCAGCTTCAGAACCGCTTCTTCACTTTCCGGGTGGGCAATCAGTTTCGCATCCGGGTTATCAGCAAGCTGTTTGGCAATCCTCTCCATGGAAAAAGCTTCGTGGACAATGCAGCTTCCGTCCCAAAGGATCATGTCGCGTCCCGTTTTCTGCGACAGGTATCTTCCTAAATTTTTATCCGGAGCAAAAATAATCGGGCGGTCTTTCGGCAGGGCTTCGATTACCGTTTCTGCATTGGAGCTGGTAACGATAATATCACTTTCAGCCTTGGTTTCTGCGTTACAGTTAATATAAGTTGCCACCAGTGCATCCGGGTGCTGCTCGCGCATTTTTCTTAATCCTTCTCCCGAACAGCCGTCTGCCAAAGAGCATCCTGCCATCGTATCCGGAAGAACCACTTTCTTGGTCGGATTTAAAATTTTTGCAGCTTCCGCCATGAAATGCACACCGCAGAATACGATCATATCTGCATTGGTATCTTTTGCCTGTCTTGCCAGCTGCAGGGAATCCCCTAAGAAATCAGCGATATCCTGAATTTCTCCCGGCTGGTAATAATGGGCCAGAATTACGGCGTTTTTTTCTTCTTTCAGCTTGAGAATCGCTTTTACGAGTTCTTCGCCTTCAGGAATAATCAGGTCTTTGATATCTAAAAATCCCCTTACCGGAATTGCAGATTTCGCTTTTTCTAATGTTTCGGTACTCATATCCACCTCAATGTTTTTATCGTTAACATCAGAAATTAAAATTCGGAAGCAGGAAAAGCGTATCTTTTACATTTCCAGCAGCCTTTCTTTAATTTCTGATAAAATGTTGTATTAAACTTTCGATTTCTTTTTTTGCTTCGTCCAGATCGGCATTGATCACGATCTTATCAAATTCCCCGGCATAAGACATCTCTTCTTCTGCCTTGGCTACACGGATTTTAATGGTTTCCGCATCGTCCGTCCCTCTGGAGGTCAGCCTTCTTTCCAGTTCCTCAATGGAAGGCGGTTCGATGAAAATGGAAAGCGCCTGCTCCCCGAAATATTTCTTCAGGGAAATACCGCCTTTTACATCCACATCAAAGATCACGGTTTTGCCCTGGTTCCAGATCTTTTCCACTTCAGATTTCAGGGTTCCGTAATATTTGTCAGTATAGACTTCCTCGAATTCCACAAACGCGTCCTCGGAAATTTTCTGCCTGAATTCATCCGGGGTCAGAAAATGATAATCCACGGCATGCACTTCGCTGCCTCTTGGCTTCCTGGTGGTACATGAAATAGAGAACTGTAATTCATCAAAAACCTGCAGAGCGTGTTTTACCAATGTTGTTTTGCCGCTTCCCGATGGCGCTGAAAATATGATAACTTTATTGTTCAAAGTTTATGGTTTAAATTTAAATTCGTTATTTAAAGATCATTTGTTTCAAAGGGGTCAACCTTGAATATTAAACATTAAACTTTGAATTTAAAGCACATTTAACGTCTGTTCTTTAATTTTTTCCAGATCATCCTTCATCATCACTACCAGTTTCTGGATGGCAGCATGATTTGCTTTGGAACCCAGTGTGTTGATTTCACGGCCGATTTCCTGGGAAATAAACCCAAGTTTTTTTCCGTTAAAATCCTCATTGTCCATCACTTCCTTATAATATTTTAAATGCTGGGCAAGCCTTACTTTTTCTTCTGAAATATCCAGTTTTTCAGTAAAATAAGCCATTTCCTGGTAAAAACGGGTTTCATCCACATTTTCAAATTCTTTCAATGACTTCTGGTAACGCTCCTTTACGGCAACGATTCGCTCTTCTTCAAAAGGAACCACTTCGGAGAGATTTTTTTCAATGTTCTGAAGGTTTCTTTCCAGCTCTTCGTGAAGGATATTGCCTTCCGTCTTTCTGAACTCTTCAAAACGGTCGACCGCCGCATGTACGATTTTCGCCAATGCTTCCCATTCGCCTTCGGAAAGCTCGTCGGGTCTTGAAGTAATCGCATCCGGAAACCGTACCGCCATTTTCAGGTATTCAAAATCGGGACCGTCGGAGGCAACGTTTTTAAGCTCGGTGATATAAGAATCAATCAGGCTTTTGTTGATTTTTACATCGGTAGACTCTTCCAGGTTCTCCAGGTTGACATAGCAGTCTACCTTTCCGCGGATAATCCGGTCGTTAAGAATCTTTCGGATCTCGAATTCCTTCTCTTTGTACCGGAGCGGAATTTTGATATTCAAATCGAAGCTTTTACTGTTCAGCGATTTGATATCGATCGTGATCTTTTTCCCTTCAAAAACACCTTCGGCTCTACCAAAGCCGGTCATTGATAAAATCATAGTTTTTTATTGTAGTACAAAGATAAACATTTAAGTCTATAGTTTATTACATCCACAATCCGGAAGCTTAATGTAGAAAGTAAGATGGTTAAGGATATTTAACCATTAAGATTTGATGAAGGCATAAAGAAATATTAAGTTGAGCATTGCTTTAAGCATAATGCTTATAAAGCCTATTTGATTTTTCCTAACAAAATTTAACCCCTTCATTTCTTAACGGTTTAATGGCAAAAGGTTTTTAGGATTATTCTGTAAACTTTTAAATAGCTAAACAACGAAAGTCCTTTGCTTTTTTGCAGTATATTGAAATAATCTCATTTTCGTAAATTTGCCCTGTGAAAAGGAAAAATTTAATTTCTGTGGTAGGGCCTACTGGAATCGGGAAAACAAGACTGGCCATCGATCTGGCTAAATACTTCAGTACCGAAATTGTTTCCTGCGATTCGAGGCAGTTTTTCAGGGAAATGAAAATCGGAACGGCTTCCCCATCAGCGGAAGAACTGGCAGAGGCTCCGCACCATTTTATCGGTAATCTTTCGGTGGAAGATTATTATTCCATCGGGCAATATGAAGAAGATGCCTTAAAAAAACTTAACGAACTTTTTAAAGATCGTGATATTGTTATTTTGGTGGGCGGAAGCATGATGTATGAAAAAGCAGTGATCGAAGGACTGAACGACCTGCCGGAAGCCAATGAAGAAAACCAAAAGAAATTACAGGCTATTTTTGATAATGAAGGCATTGAAAAACTTCAGAAACTGTTGAAGGAACTCGACCCGGAATATTTTGCTGTCGTCGATTTTCACAACCACAGAAGGCTGCTGCGTGCCATTGATGTGATCTGGCAAACGGATAGGAAATATTCCGAACAGATTGCCGTTTCACAGGATTCCAGAGATTTCAGGACCATCCGAATCGGCATCGAAGCAAATAAGGAAGAACTGTACGGCAGAATTAACAGAAGGGTGGACCTGATGATGGAAAACGGTTTACTGGAAGAAGCCAGAAGTTTAGAAAAATTCAAACATTTAACAGCTTTAAACACGGTGGGTTATGCTGAATTGTTTAACTATTTCGATGGAGAATGGGATCTGGATTTTGCTGTCTCCGAAATCAAGAAAAACAGCCGGAGATACGCCAAACGACAGCTTACCTGGTACCGGAAAGCCGATGATATTCACTATCTGCCGTTGGGATATGCTCGGGAGGATTTTGATGGTTTAGTTAATTATATTAAAGAACAGATTAATTTAAACCATTAAGATTTGATCTAGGAATTTAGAATATTAAGTTGAGTTCCGCTTTAAAAACAATGCTTATAAAATCTATCAGATTTTCTTAATGAAGCAACCACTTAACGAAATCTTAATGCTTCAAATAAAAAATGCAGTCCCGAAAGACCGCATTACGAACAATATAATTTAAAAGTGATTATTTCCAGCCGCCTCCCAGTGCCCGGTACAGGTCTACGATGCTGCTCAGTCTTTGTCTTTTTACAGAGGCCAGATTCAGTTCAGCCTGTAAAGAATTCCCCTGAGCGGTAATCACTTCCAGATAATTCGCCAGTCCGCCTTTGTAGAGCATTTCGGCACTTTTGATTCCGTTTTTTAAAGTGGTTACCTGCTCGGAGGCTTTCTGTTCCTGAATTTTTAGGTTCTCGTTGGAAACCAGGGCGTCAGAAACTTCACCAACGGCATTCAGAACAGACTGACGGAAAGCCAGAACGTTTTTCTCACGCTGTATCTTAGCAACATTCAGGTTTGTTTTCAGCTGCCTTTTTTGGAAGACCGGCTGAGTAATTCCTCCAAGCACCGAACCGAATAAAGAAGCCGGAATCTGGAACCAGTTGTCAATCTTAAATGAATTCACGCCGCCATTGGCTGTAATCCGCAAAGCCGGATACATATTGGCCTGGGCAATACCCACCAGTGCGTTCGATTCCAGCAGCACCAGTTCCTGCTGGCGGACATCCGGACGGCGGCTGACCATTGCGGCCGGAAGCCCTGCGGAAATATCCTGTGGCAAAGAGGTTTCGAACATTTCGATCGTCCGCTCTATTTTCCCTGGATTTTCCCCGACCAAAATACTCAAAGCATTTTCCTGAACGGCAATATTCTGTTCAAGCTGGGTAATCAGGAGTTCGGTAGACTGCTTCTGCGCGGTCGCCTGCTGAACGCCAAGGGAAGTCGTGTCACCACTTTGCCACATCTTTTCCGTGATGGATAAGGTATTTGTACTGAGCTCCAGATTCGATTTTGCAATCTGCAGCTGCTTATCGAGCATCAGTAAATTGTAATAACCCTGAGCAATAGCCGCCACCACCTGGGTTTGAATGGCTTTCGTGGCTTCATAAGTTTGCAGGTACTGCATTCTGGAAACTTCCTGCTGGTTTTTAATTTTTCCCCAGATGTCGGCTTCCCAGGATAAATTAAATGCGGCATTATAATCTTCCACATGATTCTGTCCTAAGAACAAATTCAGGCTTTGTCCGTTCATGCTATTCTTAGACGGCTTCGAGATCTGCGCGGAGACACCGAACCCAACATCCGGATACTGAAGGTATTTTGCTTGCTTCAGTTTTTCCTGTGATGCGGCTACCTGTTTCAGGGCGATCTGAAGATCGTAATTGTTTTTGATCCCTTTTTCGATCAGCCTTTGCAAAATGGGATCGCTGAAAAACTGCTTCCATTCGAGGTCGGCCACACTGGCGGTATCGGCAGTGGCGGTGTACGCAAATTTCTCCGGCAGCTCGGGCTTCGGCTCCTGGTAGGCTAGTTTCGACACGCAGGAGACCGAACCGAGAGCCAGTCCGAAAGTGATGATGATATTTTTTATTCTTTTCATAGTTTTTTAAATTTTATTGATAACAAAATTTTGGAAAGATGTTGCTGGCGCAACTGTAATTTCCCACAGATTTCACAGATTATTGTGTTTATTTGTGACAATAGTTGTGGTTAAAATCCCAATTTTGTTATTCTTTCTTAATTAATACGTTGTTGGATCAGTTTAGCATCCGGCATTTCTGTTTTTCTTGATCCGAACCATTAAGAAAAATGAAGAGGTTAAGTTTTAGTTAAGTAAAATCAGATAGATTTTATAAAGTATGATGCTGGAAATACAGTTCATCTTAATATTCTTAATTTCTAAATGAGAATCTTAATGGTTCAAATTAAGTTGATTAAAGTCTTATATTTTTGATTAATGTGCTGGCGTTAAAAGTTCAGTTTCCAGTTTTTGTCTCTTGAGTCTTTTCTTTTTCCGGCTCGGCATTTTTTCATGCAGGTACTGGAAGATCACAAACATCACCGGAATAATAAAGATCCCGAATACAACTCCCGTTAACATGCCTCCCACCGTACTGAACCCGATGGAATGGTTTCCTTTGGCAGAAGCACCCTGGGTGAAGACAAGCGGCAGCATTCCGACAATAAAGGCAAATGAAGTCATTAAAATCGGCCGCAGACGCAGTCTTGATGCCTGAAGCGCAGATTCCAGCAAACTTCTTCCGGCATTCCTTCTCTGTACGGCAAATTCAACGATCAGGATGGCATTTTTTGCCAGTAATCCGACAAGCATGATCAATCCGACCTGAACGTAAATATTATTATCGATCCCGGCCAGTCCTGTGAAGGCAAATACTCCGAAAATCCCGGTTGGAATGGTTAAGATAACCGCAAACGGAAGAATATAACTTTCGTATTGGGCAGCCAGCAGAAAATATACGAACAAGATACTTAACATAAAGATAAATGCCGTTTGTCCACCGGTTTTGATCTCCTCGCGGGTAATTCCGGTCCATTCGTAGCCATAACCTCTCGGCAGCGACTTCTGCGCAACTTCTTCCACCGCTTTGATGGCATCCCCGGTACTGTAACCCGGCTTAGGCGTTCCGTTGATGGTAACGGCATTAAACAGGTTGTTTCTCGTCACGGTTTCAGGCCCGAAAGACCTTTTTAAAGTAACCAGTGTTTTTACGGGAACCATTTCGCCTGACTTGTTTTTAACATAAATCCCTTCCAGGGAGTTCGCATCGGTACGATACGGAATATCGGCCTGCGCCATCACCCGGTAATATTTTCCGAACCGGTTAAAGTCTGAAACGAAACTGCTTCCGTAGTAGATCTGCATCGTCTGCATCAGTTCGGTAATGGAAACGCCAAGCTGGTTTGCTTTATCATTATCAACCTCAATAGTGAACTGGGGATTTCCGGCAGCATAGGTCGTGAATGCGAAAGCGATTTCCGGACGTTTCATCAGTTCCCCGATAAACATCTGTGTGGTGGTTCCCAGCTGTTCCAATGAACCGTTGGTTTTATCCTGAAGCATAAACTCAAACCCCGAGACATTCCCAAATCCCTGAACGGTAGGGAAGTTGAAAAAGAAGGCGCTGGCATCTTTCACCTGCGAAACTTTCCCCGTAAGCCCGGCGGCAATCTGGTCCGGATCGGTCACGGCACCGCGCTGGTCGTGGTCTTTCAGCTTGATAAATCCGGCAGAATACGGCGAAGCATTTGCGTTGCTGATGAAATTCAGTCCGTCTGCGACCCAAAGGTGGTTCTTCGCTTTTTCCCCATTAATGATCTTGTCGATCTGCTCGGTGGCACGGTGCGTTCTGTCCAGGGAGCTTCCAGGTGGCGTGTTTACTGCATAAAGAATGAAACCCTGGTCTTCGGTGGGAATAAACCCGGATGGTGCTTTTTTAATTAAGAAAATGCTTGCAGCAATCAGTAAGGCCAGTCCGCCCACGGCTACCCATTTATTTTTAATTAAAAATTTTAGGCTGTAGATGTATTTCCTGGTTAAATTATTAAAGCTGGTATTAAATGCATTGAAAAATCTGGCTCCGAAACCGGTCTTTTTACCGTGTTCCCCATGTTCCCCCTGAGGATCATTCAATAGCAAAGCACATAAGGCCGGACTTAGTGTTAATGCATTGATGGCTGAAATCAGGATGGCAATGGCAAGGGTAAACGCGAACTGCCTGTAAAAAACACCCGCCGGACCCTGCATGAATCCTACTGGGATAAATACGGCACACATTACCAATGTAATGGAAATAATCGCTCCCGAAATTTCATTCATCGAGCTCATCGTGGCATGTTCTACCGGCATTCCCGTATGTTCCATTTTGGAGTGGACGGCTTCCACCACGACGATCGCATCATCCACGACAATACCGATAGCGAGCACCAGGGCGAAAAGCGTGAGCATATTGATGCTGAACCCGAAGAGGTTCAGGAAAAAGAATGTACCGATAATGGCTACCGGAACCGCAATGGCCGGGATTAAGGTAGACCTGAAATCCTGAAGGAAAATATATACCACGATAAAAACAAGGATAAAGGCGATTACCAAAGTTTCTACTACCTGATGAATGGAAGCATCCAGGAAATCTTTCGAGTTGTACATAATAATTGGTTCTACGCCTTTCGGAAGGGTAGTCTTAAACTGATCCACCTGTCTTTCAATTTCAGTGAGGATTTCATTGGCGTTGGAGCCTGCCGTCTGCATAATGGCAAATCCGGATACCGGTTTTCCGTCGACTCTGTTGGCTGCGGTATAGGTGTACGAACCAAATTCTACTCTTGCCACGTCTCTCAGCCTGAGAAAAGAACCGTCGCTGTTGGCTTTGATGGCTATATTTTCGTAGTCTTCGTTTTTGTTTAATTTCCCTTTGTATTTTAAAATATACTCGTAGGTTTCTTTGCTTCCCTGTCCCAGACGGCCCGGAGCTGCTTCCAGATTATGGTCTTTTACGGCGTTCAGCACTTCCTGTGGCGAAAGGTTGTTGGCCGCCAGACGGTCCGGCTTCAGCCAGAGCCGCATGGAATAGTCCCGTGTCCCGAAAACCTGGGCCTGGGCAACTCCCGGAATACGCTGGATCTGCGGAATAATATTGATCTTCAGATAATTCTGAAGAAATAGCTCATCATATTGCTTGGGATCGTTGCTGGTAAGTCCCATAAACATAATCATGCTGTTCTGGACTTTCTGCGTGGAGATTCCCGCCTGCACCACTTCCTGGGGAAGCTGGCTCATGGCTTTGGAAACGCGGTTCTGGACGTTTACGGCGGCGTTATCCGGATCGGAGCCCTGCTTGAAGAAAACGCTTAAAGTCATCGTACCGTCGTTGCTTGAGTTGGAGGTCATGTAGGTCATGTTCTCGACTCCGTTTACTGCTTCCTCGATAGGCGTTGCTACCGAGCGGGCCACTACTTCCGCATTGGCTCCTGGGTAAAAAGCCGTTACCTGTACGCTCGGCGGCGCAATATCCGGAAACAAGGCAATGGGTAAATTAAAGAGCGACAGAGCACCCAGTAATAAAAGGATGATGGAAATGACCGTTGAAAGTACCGGCTTTTCTATAAATTGTTTTAACATAAGAAGTTTATTTTTTAATGAAGCTTGAACTGTATTTTTACCACGAAAGGCACAAAATTGTTTCGCTGAGTTTAAAGATGAATTGCTAATGTTTTAAAGTTCACAAAAAGAAAATCAGAAGTCTTTTAAAAACTTATGTGGTCTTCTAATAGTTAATGATTTAAACTTTACGTGGCTTATGCGTTTAAAAGCTTTTGTGGTTATATTTTCTCCCACAGATTTCACGGATTTGCACAGATGATTGCGATTAAATAATGCAGTTCATATCTTTTCAAGATGGCAAACTGAGAATGTAAAGCAGGCATAACCTTATGAAAATATTTGATTTTTATTCTTCTGTGTTCTAAAGATATACGCAATATTATAAACTTAAAATCTCATGTAACCAATGTGTTTAAGAGCTTTTGTGACTTTTGTGGTTAAGAAATAAAAGTTTAAACTGTTATAAAGGTCTTGCTTTAAGTAGGCTGTCGGAAGAAATCGATTTCGGCTGAATAACAGCGCCGTCCTTCAAAGAACCGATTCCTGTGAACACGATTTTATCACCCACGGACAGTCCCTCCGAAATAAAATAGTAGCTATCGGTTTTCCCTGAGATTTTTACGGGTTTTCCGGTTACTTTTTTATCCTTTCCAACAACGTATACATAGGTTTTATCCTGAATTTCATACGTAGCTTCCTGAGGAATCACCAGCGTCTTGTCAAACAGCTGCGGCATACGCACTCTTCCGGTATTTCCCGTTCTTAATGCACCGTTGGTATTCGGGAATACGGCACGGACGCTGATGGCTCCGGTAGTTTTGTCGAACTGGCCGTCTACGATGCTCATTTTACCCTTTTCAGAATAAATGCTGTTGTCTGCAATCACCAATTCTACCATCGGCATATTTTTGAGCTTTTCGTTTAATGTGGCGCCCGGATATTTTTTCTGGAAAGCGATAAAATCCAGTTCGCTTAATGAGAAGTAAGCATAAATCTCGCTGATATCGGACAATAAAGTCAGGGGATTCGGGTCGGTGCGGGAAATCAGGCTCCCTTTTTTGTAAGGAATTCTTCCGATATAACCGCTTACAGGAGCCGTAATGGTGGCAAAGCCTACATTGATTCTCGCGTTTCCTACAGAGGCTTTGGCCTGTGAAGCAGCAGCTACCGCGGCAGCATAATTGGCTTTTGCCGTTCTCAGCTGTACATCCGAGACCACTTTCGCCGCTACCAGAGGTTGCAGGCGGTCGACTTCTACTTTTGCCTTCTGGATATTGGCGTTGGCAGCCTGTAGATTGGCAGCAGCCATATTCATCTGCTCGCCGTAGCTTCTGGAATCTATTTTAAACAATGGTTGCCCGGCTCTTACATAAGCGCCTTCTTCCACATAGATTTTATCCAAATATCCGTCTACCTGAGAACGGATTTCCACATTGTTTTTTCCTTCCAAAGCAGTTGGGAATTCCTGGTAAACAGTAGCGGGAGCGGTAATTACGGTATATACAGGAAGCTCAGGCGGCGGCGGTGCAGTAGCAGATCCTTCGGCGGCTTTGGTACAATTTTGTAAAAGGATAATACTCGCCATCAGGATAATGATCCTTGTTTTTCCAAATATTTTCATGTGAGTTTAAATTTTAATGAATGTTAGATTTTAATAATGATGTTCTTAATGTAAATGCTGTGATGTTTCCTAACGGTGTTAACGATAATTTAAAAAAAAATCTGGAATTTTTAATGTTGAGTGCAGATAGTTGTCTTCATAAGATTAAGTTAAATATTGTTTTGAATATGGTAAGGATGAGGTGTGTTACTTTTTCTAACGGTGTTAATTAATAAAGTTAATTTGATTCATATAATTTAATAATAGTTAAGTGTTAATAATTCTAACAGTGTTAATTTTGAGTTCAAAAAAAATTTACAGTGACTTAATAAATGCTGCAACCGTTTCGTCCAGGGTTGTTTTATTCATGGTCGAAGGAATGTCGTCGTTACGCATCATCATAATAGAGATCAGTCCGTGCACTGCTGAAAAAAGCGCATGGGAAGAGTGACAGGCATTGTCCGGGTTTGAGCCTTTTTTCTTAATAATTTCCAGTGTTCCTTCATAAAGCATATCCTGAAAAGAGGAAAATTCTTCTTTCATCATGCCTTTTCCGCTGCACTGCATTCCGAGACCAAACATCAGCTGGTAATATTCCTTGTTTTTAAAGGCAAATTCCCAATAAGCATCAATAATAGCGGTCAGCTGATCTTCCGGACTGTTGTGAGCCTGCTGTGCCTTTAGCAATTCAATATGAAGACAGTGGAAACCATTAACTGAAATTTCGTAAAGGATGGCTTCTTTATTTTCAAAATAGTCATACACTACCGGTGCACTGTATTCTATGGCATCGGCAATCTTTCTTATGGAAAGCGATGGCCAGCCTTCAGTTTTTGCCAAAGAGAATGCCGCATCCAGAATACTGGCACGTATATTTTCTTTTTCTCGCTGACGGCGCTCATGTAATCCCATGATTTTTTTATGTCTAACAGTGTTAGCAAAACTACAAACTTTTGACGATAACTTCCAAACGATTTCTAAAATTTAACTTTTAACTAAAGTTTATAAAGTGCTGAATACGCTTTCTATAAAAGAAATTTTTATCTTTGTGGCTAAATAAAAAAGTTATGAATACGCCCTCAAATATGATCGCTCTTGGTACAAAAGCCCCGTTTTTTGAATTGCCGAACCCATCCGGAAGCAACGAAATTCAGTCGTTGGATGATCTGAAAGGAGAAAAAGGGACTCTGGTGATCTTTATTTGCAACCACTGCCCGTTTGTGCTTCACGTCATTGATAAATTAAACGAACTGTATGAGGATTACAACGAAAGAGGAATCGAATTTATAGCCATCAACGCTAATGATGTGGAAAAATATCCTGCCGACGCTCCGGAAAAAATGATCGAATTCCAGATTGAAAAAAAGTTCGATTTTCCATATCTGTACGACGAAAGCCAGGCCATCGCCAAAGCGTATGATGCTGCCTGTACCCCGGATTTCTTTTTCTTTGATGAAAAGCTTGATCTGATCTACAGAGGACAGATGGACGATTCAAGACCGGGAAATCACAAAGAAGTAACGGGCGAGGACCTGATCATTGCGTTTGAAAATCTTTTATTAGGCGAGCCGCAGGAAGAAATCCAGAAACCGAGTATGGGATGTAATATCAAATGGAAATAATCTGTTGATAGCCTTACAGTTTAAATATGAAAAGCTGTTCTTTGATTGAACAGCTTTTTTTATAGATAAATCCTTATTGCTTGGTACTCAGGATGACTTTCACGCAATAAGCTTTTAAAATATAAGATTAAAATGACAGATGTCTTACTTTAAAAACGGATTATACTGCTTCTCAAAACCGATGGTCGTTGGATTTCCATGTCCTGAAAATACCTGCGTTTGATCGTCAAGGATAAATAATTTTGTTTTAATTCCTTCGATCAGCTGCTCGTAGTTTCCTTTGAAAAGATCGGTTCTGCCAATGCTGCCTTCAAACAAGACATCGCCGGAGATCATGAACTGCTGTTTTTCGTTATGGTAGACGATGCTTCCCGGAGAATGTCCCGGAACATGGTAGATTTTAAATATTTCTCCATCGAAATCCAGTTCGTCGCCTTCTTCTATATAATCGATATCCACCTTTATGTGTTCAAGCTCGATCCCGAACCTCATCCCGCTGATCTGGAACATATCCAGAACTTCTTTATCGTCACGATGCATGGTTACGGGAACTTTATACGTGTCAAAGGCCCATTGTAACCCGAGAATGTGATCGATATGGGCGTGGGTCAGGAGGATTTTCTCAATGGTTAATTCTTTTTCCGCAATAAAGTTTTCAAGGGTTTTTGTTTCCTGTTCATTCCTGTTTCCCGGATCGAAAAGCCAGGCTTTTTTATTTTCGTTGTAAAGGACATAGGTGTTTTCGCTTGCAAAATTGAATACGAAACCTTGGATCTGGAGCATATGCTGAATTTTTTAGTAATAACAAAGGTAGGCACAAAATGGATGGATTGAAAATTTTAATAAACTTTTAATGCATAAAGGGGGATTCCTTTTACCGTTTAAAAACGATTTTTCTTTATCTTCGTCATAATGAAAACATTGCGACTCTTTTTACTTTCTTTAAGCGGGCTGGTCTTCGGACAAAATATCCAGAGCATTCAGCTGTTTAATCCCCAGACAAATGATGAAACACCGGTGATCAGTTTCGGGCAGCAACTGGTGCTGAGCTTCGACGACCTAACCAATGCGAGTGAAATTTACCGCTACACCATCAAGCATTATAACCGTAACTGGGAAGATGACAATCTTTTTTTTACGGAAATTGCCAACGGAAGTATGAACGGGCTGCTGGATAAATTCCAGTATTCTTTCAATACATTGCAGGCTTATACGCATTATACGCTGACCTTTCCGAATGATAAAATACAGCCCAAAATTTCGGGAAACTTTGAGCTGATCGTCTATAAAGATTCTGCAGATAAGCCACTGTTTACAAAAAGGTTTTACCTGGTGGAAAACGGGGCTACTCTGGCCGTGGCTGTTTCCCGGTTTGCCGACGCCCGGAATCCGGAAGCCCAGCAAAGGATAGAGGTAAAAGCCCTTCCGAAAGCCGGGGATCTGTCTTCCAACGTGAATTCCATCACGTTGAATGTCATGCAGAACAACAATCCCAACGAAACGGTAAATAACTTAAGGCCGAGCGCAACATTAGGGAATCAGATTCTTTTCCAGCAGATGTCGCTGGTATTTTCGGGAAATAACGAATTCTATTATTTCGACAATAAAAATATGAACATGGCGGCAGATATGGTGCGCGCTGCCGAGCAGATCGACGGGGTAAACCAGACGTATCTTCATCCGGTATGGGCATTTCCGCTGAATTACCAGTATCAGCCGGATGTAAACGGAGCGTGGTATTACCGGAGAAACGATCTGGGTCGGGAAAGGGATGCGGCCCGGGAAGCCGATTATTCGTGGGTGCATTTTTATCTGGATTCCGAGCCGGTGGATAAGGAGATTTATGTGCTGGGCGGATTTAATAATTTTATCCCAACCAAAGAAAACCAGATGCAGTATGATCCGGCGTCAAAAAAATATACAGCCAAAATATATTTGAAACAAGGGTTTTATAATTACATCCTGGCGACAAAGAATCCGGACGGAAGCCTGAATTTCGGGGAAGTTAACGGGAACTTCTGGCAGACGGAAAATCTTTATCAGGCCTTTTTGTATTATGCGCCTTTCGGCAGGAATTATGACGGACTGATCGGGTATGGAGAGTTCAGGACGCCGGTGAGGTAACATAAATCCGTCATACAAACCTCATAGGTTTTGGAAACCTATGAGGTTTATTTTCAATATTGTATATAAAAAACCTCACAAGAAAATTCCTGCAAGGTTAAAATATAATAATAGTCAGAACCGATTAGTTTTTAAAAACGGCCGTAATCAGCAGGTTTTCTTCATCCTCGAAAATATAATGGATATTCACCGGGAAGTCCAGCATGGGCCATACGGAAATTTCACCGCTTTTTGTTTCTTGATTTTGGACCTGAAGAATCCCGTCAATGGATTTCTGCAGTTTTTCTAAAAAATCATTTCCTTTTTTACTTTCTTTTTCCGCGTTGAAAACACGCACAAGAAGCCTTATGTCGTTTTTGGCGATGGAAGAGAGCAATACTTTCATATCATGCACAATATTTTCTCAGCTCGGAAATATTTTCGTAGAAATCTAATTTTGTAGCAGGATTTTCATGATGAAACCGGATCCTGTATAAAATCTCGTCGCGGTGAAATTGCGGGATTTCCACTTCGCTTTTTATTTCAAAGCTTTCCATCATTTTTACAAAAGCTTCCAGCATGGCAGGATTGAAGTTTTCAATTTTATTTTTCAGAATTTCGGCAGTTGTATTCATCATTTTAATTTTTAAGGTTAATGATGTTGTTGTTTGATGGGGTAAAGGTAATGAAAATATTTAAATTTAAAAATTTTATTATAAAATTATAGGGGTTTAATTTAAAATTTAATATTTATTTAGGTTTTTTAATGTTTTTTATAGGGGGGTAGTAAAAAAATTTATATATATAGGTAGAGTATTTATACTTGGTAATAATTCAATATAGTTTGAAATATAATGTAGAGCATAATGAAAAAATAATTCATTAAAAAATATTTTTATTTTAAATAATTTAATTTAAAATTAATATTTGTTTAAAATTTTACTGGATAAGTGTATTTGAATATAATATCTTAATTATGATTTTGTTATTGATCTATACTTTATATTTAATTTTAATTAATTATATTGTTAATTTGGTGTAAATATTTTGTTAATTAATTTTAAAACCAATATATATTATAATGAAAATTAAATTTATCTTAGTATCAAGTGTTGCCGTATCGTCATTTGTCTTCGCACAGAATATTCCGTCAAAACTGGTTCCGTCAAAAGAAGGCCTTCATGCCGAGTTCATGAGATTTGAAAAAGACCGCCCGTCTTTCCAAGGAAGTCCGGTTCTATTTGATGAAACTTCCCAGAGGCTTTCTGCCGCAAAAGGCCGGAAGCTGGGATATGAAAAAAACCAGTTGGGATATGAGACACACCGATTCCAGCAGACCATTAATAATATTCCGGTAGAGTACGGAATGATGGCAGTACAGACGAAAGAAGGCAAAATTATAGGAGAGTCCGGAAAATGGATTGTGAACGCTCCGAAAAACCTGGAAAAAATTGCTAAAATTTCAGAAAATATCGCTTTACAAAATGCGCTGGTTTTTATCGGTGCCGAATCTTACAAGTGGCAGAATAAGGAAGAGGAAGATTTTATCAAAAGAGAATCCGGTGACAAAAGTGCAAGTTTTGCTCCTAAGGGCGAAATTGTCTATTATTCAGATCCTTCGGATGAAAAAATGAATGATTTGAAACTTGCCTATAAGTTTGATATCTATGCCGAAAAACCTTTAAGCAGACAATATGTTTTTGTAGATGCAAAAGACGGAAAGGTGTTGGGCATTGATGCGATCATCCATGAAGTTAATGCTCCGGGAACTGCTGTCACAGCATACAGCGGCACCAGAAGCATTACAACCGATTCTTACAACGGAAGCTACAGGTTGCGGGAAACGGGAAGGAACGCCGGAACCGCAATAGAAACCTATAATTTAAAGAAAGAAACAAACTATTCTTCTGCGGTGGACTTTACGGATGCAGACAACAGCTGGAATAACGTCAACAGCAATAAAGACCAATACGCTACAGATGCGCACTGGGGAGCAGAAATGACGGTTGATTATCTGTATACCAAATTCGGAAGGAAAAGTATAGACAATAATAATTTCGGTATAAAATCCTACGTGCATTATTCTACCAATTATTTCAATGCATTCTGGGACGGTGCCAGAATGACGTATGGTGACGGAAGTTCTTCTACCAACGGCGGAAAACCTTTAACGGCATTGGATGTTTGCGGCCATGAAATAGCCCACGGGATGACTTCCAAAACGGCTAATCTGGCGTACCAGAGAGAATCCGGAGCATTAAATGAAGGGTTCTCGGATATTTTCGGAAACTCAATAGAGCGTTGGGCAAGGCCTACCCAGGCAAGCTGGAAACTGGGAGAAGATTTCAGTTATGTAATCCGCGATATGGCCAACCCGAATGCGTACAGTCAACCCGATACTTATCTTGGAACTTATTGGAAAGCAACAACAACGTCAGGTTGTGCAAGTCCTACTCAATCGAATGACTACTGTGGAGTTCATACCAACTCCGGGGTGCTTAATTTCTGGTATTATTTACTAGTAACCGGGGGAAGCGGAACGAATGATAAAGGCTTTGCCTACAATGTTACCGGAATCGGATTGGATAAAGCGGCAGCAATAGCGTACCGAACCCTTACAACATATCTTACTTCTTCTTCTACCTATATGAATGCCAGAACCTATTCTCTTCAGGCGGCTGCCGATCTGTATGGCTCAGGAGGAGCCGAAGTTACTCAGGTAGCAAATGCTTGGAATGCCGTAGGCGTAGGAGGCGGAACCTCGTCTGCCGGTAAAATGGCAGCTCCGGATGCATTGCTATATACCATAAGCCCAAATCCTGCTACCGACAAATTTACTGTTTCCTTTGAAGGTAAGGCAGGAAACAGTGTCGTGGAGCTGATGAGCTTAACCGGGAAAAGGGAAGTTTCCGAAAAGGTTAAAACAACAGACGGAGCGAACAGGCTGGAAATCCAACTTCCAGGAAATATGCTTCCTGGAATTTACATTGTAACGGTAAACGGACAAAAAGCAGGGAATTTAATTAAGAAGTAATCTTCAAACCATAAAAAAAAGCCCATAGGAATTTATTTTCCTGTGGGCTTTTATATGGGTTAAATCAAGAATTTACACCAGGTAAAATTCATTTAATTTTTCTTCACAAAGGGTTTTTACGACTTCTATCCATCGGTCTTCATCGTTCAGACAAGGAATATAATGGAAGCTTTCTCCTCCGGCATGGGTAAACTGGTGTTTTCCCTCTACGGAAATTTCTTCCAGGGTTTCCAGACAGTCCGATACGAAGGCCGGACAGACAATCGCCAGGTTTTTTACCCCTTTTCCCGGAATCGTTTCTAAAGTTTCATCGGTATAAGGTTCGATCCACTTATCTTTTCCTAACCTCGACTGAAAAGAAACGATCGTTTTTTCTTTCGGAATGTTCAGCTTTTCAATCACTCTGTTCGTGGTGCTAAAGCACTGGTGACGGTAGCAGAATTTATGGCTTGGATTGCTTTCCCTTGAGCAGCAGTCGTTCAGGTTGCAGGTTTTCGTAGGATCGGTCTTATAAATATGCCTTTCCGGAACCCCGTGATAAGAAAACTGCAGGGCATCGAAATTTTCGGGAAGCTTTTCTTTAATGCTTTCCGCAAGGCAGTTGATGTAAATTTCCCTGTCGTAGAATGGCTGGATATAATTGATTTTTACTTTCGGAAATTTCTGCTTTCTTACTTCCTCTGCTTTCTCGATAACCGTTTCCGTGGTGCTCATCGCATACTGCGGATACAGCGGAAAAAGAACGATCTCCGAAACGCCCTGGTCTACCAGCTTCTGAATGCCTGCTTCGATGCTCGGCTGGGCATACCTCATCCCGATTTCCACCGGGACATCCACCAGCTTCTGAAGCTTTTTCTGAATTTTTTCGGTAATAACGATCAGAGGAGAGCCTTCATCGGTCCACACCGTTTTGTAGGCTTCGGCAGATTTTTTGGGTCTGGTATTCAGAATAATTCCCTGTACAAGAAGTGCCCGGAAGAACCATCGGTAGTCGATTACCCTTTCGTCCATCAGGAACTCGTCCAGATATTCTCTTACGTCTTCTACTGCGGTCGATCTCGGTGATCCGAGGTTTACTAATAAAATTCCTTTCATAATCATGAGTAATGAGCAATCGGCAATAAGTAATGCAACGGATGGTTATTCATTACCGATTGCTTATATTTTTTATCCGTTTACGGCTTCCACTTTTTCCACAAGATCCGGAACAAACTGTTTTAAAATATTTTCAATTCCGTTTTTTAGCGTCGCTGTAGAGCTCGGACATCCGGAACACGCGCCCTGCAGCAGCATTTTAGCCGTTTTGTTTTCCTGGTCGTATTCCATCAGGGAAATTTTTCCGCCGTCGTTTTCCACCGCCGGAGCCACGTATTCATTTAAAATATCGGAAATTTTCTGTTCGTCAGCAGTATAATCCCTGTTGATTATTTTCTCCACCGGATTTTCATGCTTCTGGGCTTCGATACTGGAAATTTCCCCTCCATTCTGGAGATATTCAGCGATCAGAGCGCGTACGGACATCATTACCTGGTGCCATTCTACAGAGTTATCTCTGGTTACCGCTACAAAATTATCGGATATAAAAACTTCCTTTGCAAAATCAAACTCTTTGAAGATTGCCTGGGCCAAAGGAACCCCTTCTGCCTGTTCCCTGGATTTTACTTCCACAAAGCCTTCCATTAGTAACTTATTGGAAACGAACTTCATCACATTCGGGTTCGGTGTCATTTCCGCGTAGATCTGATACAGTTCTTTTTTCTTCTGAAGATAGATTCTCGGGTTGGCCAGTAATTCGTCTTCAATAACGTTCTTCAGGCTTTCCGCTACATGCTCCCATTCTACGGTGTCCTGTTTGGCCACCGCCACAAAATTCGCAGTAATAAATATCTTTTCAACAAAAGGATAGTTAAAAAGCTCTTGTGCCATGGGAATTTCTGAAATATCGGAATTTCTGTCGAGCTCCAGAGATCCCGGGATCAGGTTATAATCCGCCACAAATTTCATCACTTTCGGGTTTTCGGTAGGCTCTATAAGTATAGTACGCATTTTTTCTTTAAATTTGAGATACAAAAATACGCAATTAGAAATTAGAAGGCAGACATCCGCAGTTAGATTTTTGCTATCGGCATCATTTAAAAGCCGGAAGACAAAAGTATAAGCAACAATCATTTTTAAATTGGCACATAAGTAAATTTTCAAATTAAATATATGGCACTGATCAAAGAACTTTTAGGCAAATCTCCGCAAATTGGAGAAAATACATTTCTGGCGGAAACGGCTGTGATCATCGGCGACGTAGCGATGGGAAAAGACTGCAGCATCTGGTACAATGCGGTGATCCGCGGCGATGTTCATTACATCAAAATGGGAGACAAAGTAAATGTTCAGGATAACGCCATGCTGCACTGTACGTATCAGAAGCATCCCCTGAATATAGGAAACAATGTTTCGATAGGGCATAATGCGATTGTCCACGGCTGTACCATTAAAGATAATGTTCTGATCGGAATGGGGTCTATCGTGATGGATGCCTGCCTCATAGAAGAAAACTCGATTGTGGGTGCCGGTTCCGTAGTTACCCAGGGAACGCATATTAAATCAGGAGAAGTCTGGGGCGGTGTTCCTGCCCGTAAAATCAAAGACATCAGCGCTCAGCTGCTGGAAGGTGAAGTGAACAGGATTGCAGACAATTACGTGAAATATTCTTCGTGGTACAAGGAAAACGTTAAAGAGGTGAATGGTCAATAGTGAATTTTGCTCCGCAAGTGAATTTTTAACGTAAGAAAATTGACCATTGACCCGAAGGAATTGACCATTGACATTTAAAGAGTGAATGGTGAATGGTGAATTTTGCTCCGCAAGTAAATTTGACGTAATAAAAATAGACCATCGACCCTAAGGGCGACTGTCCAAAAATGAATATTCCGTTGGAATATTATCTGTGTAGCCAAAAAAATCAACATGTTTTATTAACAGCACGCCGGAGGTGCGCTATCTGTAGAACGGTAAAAGATTGCACTCCTACGGAGTGCCGGTTAGGAATTATACATTTATACTACTACGCAGATATTGCTCCTCTGGAGCAAATTACTGTATTTATTAAAAGTAAGTTTATGTAAATTAATGATTTAGTATAATTGATATGAACGGTTAAATGAATTTTGCTGTGTAAGTGAATTTTTTGACTTAATAAAAATTGACCAGAAGGAATTGACGTTTGAATGGCGAATGGTGAATTTTGCTTTATAAGTGAATTTTACGGATTTATCAGTTCTGCTTTTCCACTGATGCATTTGATGGCGGTAGGCGGGTTTATCATCATACAGTCGGAGATAACGCCATATTTTTGGTTAAATGCTTTTACCTTTTCCGTATAATCATCAATTCTGCTTAAAATCTCAGCTTCCATTTTTTTAGGGTAAGCGATATATAATTGAGGGCCGCCGCATGCTTTGGCACCCATCGGCGCAAAAGCCCATTCGCTGGCGTTGGTGCATTTTTCTTTAGCCGCTTCGGATTCGATGGAGGCTTTCAGCTGATCCAGCTGTGCCTGCTCGTATCGTTGGCTGCTTTCATTAACAGGCCTTTCAGAAATATCTTTTGGCAGGTTGGAGTCAACATCCTTTGCAGAGCCGCAGGAAACGGATAGTAAAGAAAAACCCAGCAGAAAGGTGGAAATACATGCAATGTGTTTTAACATAATAAAATAATCTGTTTCAAAATTTTCAAAACTTATGCCAAGGTAAGGTTTTTAAAATTCATTTCCGTAATTTTGAAGACGATGAACAATCATTTTTTTGACTTAATAGAACACACCAACCGAAGCGTATTTTTAACGGGAAAAGCAGGAACGGGAAAAACAACTTTCCTCAACGATTTCGTAAAACGTACCAGAAAAAAACACATTGTGGTGGCTCCTACCGGGATTGCAGCGATCAACGCGGGAGGCGTTACCATTCATTCGATGTTTGGGCTGCCGTTGAGGACGTTTTTACCAACCACGGAAAGAATAGACACCAGTCTGGCGAATAATATCGCCGACCTGATGCCCCATTTCAAATACCGGAAAGATAAATTAAAGCTTCTCCGGGAAGTGGAGATCATCATCATCGATGAGGTTTCGATGCTGAGGGCCGATGTGCTGGATATGATGGATTTTTCCCTGAGATTTATCAGACGGAACAACCAGCGTTTCGGTGGGGTACAGATGCTTTTCATCGGGGATCTGTATCAGCTTCCGCCGGTGGTGCGGGATGAGCATATCTTAAAAATGTATTACCATTCTCCTTTCTTTTTCGACAGCCATGCGATTAAGGAAATCCCTCTCATCACTATTGAGCTTACCAAAGTCTACCGGCAGTCGGACGAGAATTTCCTGGCGATCCTGAATGCGATCCGTGACGGCGACGTTGCCAATATCGATTTTGAAAAACTGAACGAAAGATACGATCCCGGCTTTAGTTCGGAAGATGAACCTTACGTTTATCTGTGTTCGCACAACAAAATGGCCGACGATATCAACCAGGAAAAACTGGAAGAAATCAAGGTGACGGCCAAGACTTATGAAGCCAAGCTGTTTGGGGAATTCAGGGAGAACCAGTTTCCCAACGAACAGTTTCTGGACTTAAAGATCGGTGCGCAAATCATGTTTATCAGGAATGATATTTCCGGGGAAAAACGGTATTTCAACGGAAAGCTGGGCGAAATTTCCGCGTTGGATGAAAACGAAATTAAAATAATCCTCGACGGAAGCGAACGGGAAATCACGGTGAAAAGGGAAGTCTGGGAACAGAAAAAATATTTCCTGGACACCGATAAGAATATCAAGGAAGAAGTTCTGGGAAGTTTCGAGCAGTTTCCGATCAAGCTGGCGTGGGCGGTAACCATCCATAAAAGTCAGGGGCTTACGTTTGACCGCGTAATCATCGATGCCGGAAAAAGTTTTACGGCCGGGCAGGTGTATGTGGCTTTGTCGCGTTGCCGTACGCTGGAAGGAATTGTCTTAAAATCCAGAATCACGCCGGAAGTTATTTTTAAAGATAACCGGATTCTGTCTTTTCATACAGATACCGTTGCCAATGATAAAGTGGAAGCGATCCTGAACAATGAAAAATACGATTACAGCATAAAGAAAGTCCTTCGTACGGTGGATTGCTTATGGTTCGTGAATGAAGTGGAGGAGTGGAATAAACTGTCGGTGGCTACCAAGAGCATCGATCATGTGAAAACAAACCAATTGTATCTTCAGCTGAAGCATGAAATTGTAAACCTCGGAAAAATTTTTGAAAAATTGGAAAGAGTGATTTCCCAGAAAGTCAATAATTTTATTGAGCAGAAAGAGGAGTGGTCGGAGATAGAAAATAAAACCAAAGGCGCCGTTAACTTCTTCTTTACCGAGATCCGGGATAAAGTTTTCAATCCGCTGAAAGATTTTTATGCGGAGATCAAAGGGACCAAAGGCCTGAAACAGTATAACGAAGAATTCCGGGTTTGGCTGGAGGATGTGGAAGAGTATCTGAACAGCCTGAAGGAAATCCATCTGCTGGAAACCAGGCTGCTGGATGAAAAGAACAATCAGGAAGTAAGCATGAAAATTGCCAAAGTTCCCTCCCAGGTGCTGACGTTCCAGCTTTTTGAGCAGGGAAAAACCATCGCCGAGATCGCTCTGGAAAGAGGTCTGGTAAAAGAAACGGTGATCGGGCACCTGGCGAAATTTGCCGAACAGGGATTGCTCGATATTTCAAGGGTTATTACTTCTGACAAAATCAAAGCCTTTGAAGAAATTTTTTATAAAGACCCGAAAGAAACTTTAACGGAATGGAAGAGTGTTCTTCCAAGCCATTTTGAATTCAATGAAATCAGGATTTTGATTAATCATTTTAATTACCTGAAAGAGAAAAATCAATAAAATATTGCTGATCTGTCAGTGACAAACCTCACAGGTTTTCAAAACCTGTGAGGTTTTTTTAATATACAATTTAGGAAGAATAAAAACCAGATGAAATTTTGTATTTTTAGGTCTTAAATCCTCATCACAATGAAATATCTATTTACTTTTTTGTTTGCTTTTTTGCTGAATGCAGATCATGATTCCAAATTCAATTATGATTTGCTGATTGGTTCTTGGTCTCAAAAATCGATAGCGAACAGCAATTCCACCGGAATATTTACCTTTAAAAAGGACAGTACCGCAAGTCTGGAAATGATCGATCAGGCTTCCAACGGAATGATTGGTGGAATGAACGGGCCTTACAAAATTGAAAGAACCAAAGGAAACCTGAAAATTACGTTATTGGGAAAAGAAAAAACATTTGAAATCCAGGAACTGAGCAAAGATGTTTTAGTGATTCAGAATAAAAAGGAAGGTAAGGAAAAACAGGTGTTTAAACGGTATGCCGAAGAAAAATAAAAATTTTCTGAAAAGAATAAAGACGGTCAGCAATTGAGAAAATTACTGACCGTTTTTTATTTACTAAGCATATCCTGATTGACACGATAGCCTACAATTTTTATATCTCCGTTTTCATCTTTTTCTAAAGTGAAAGTTTCCTGTGTTTTTTCTGTGCCTCTTTTCACATCATAAACGAAAAGATATTCACCTTTGGGATTACTGCCTTTTACAACCATAGTTTCCCAGTGAGAAAGATTATATTCTTCAACCGGACCGATTTGCCCCGCCACATTTAAAAGTTCTGTAAGTTTTTCTTTGTTCGTTACACTGAAAAATTTTTCTCCGAACAGCTTAAAAATATTGTCCTGATTTCCGCCATACCGAATTTCCCAATAGAACTTCTGCGGTATTTTCTCGCCATCGGCTTTATCAGATTCCCGGTCTTTATAAAACTGGTTGAAGTTGCAGCTGATCATTAGAAACGACACAAGAAAAAGATAAATAATTTTTGTTTTCATGATTTTATTTTCTGCAATATTAATAGATTTTCGCTACCTGTTTATATTATTACTGAAATAAAAATTCCCTTATGATCACTTACAATATTTTTATCCACAAAAATTCCTTGTTCTGTATTTTTCGAAAATCTTTTTGGAATAATGATATGATCGATATTTTCTTCGATTTCCGAAGTTACATTAACCAGATTCAGTTCTTCAAACAGCTCTTTTAAAACTGCCGTGGTTTTAGTATTGACAGAAAAACGTTCTTCACCTTTTTTAAATGATGTATTAAAATCACCGACAATAAAAATATTCCTGTTTTCAGTATAAATTTTTCTGCAGTCGTTGATGGTATTCTGCAATTCTGTATCCACAAAAGGTTTTCGGTTAAACCAGGTTCCGATGATGGTACAGTAGAAAATGATAGTACCTAATGCTGTTTCAAACTCCAGTGCCAAATTGGTTTTATCGTCGGTCACCTGGTATCTTTTTGTACAAGCTATTTTTGAATATAAAATAGTCCGGAACGCTGTTTCTCCTTTCAGGTATTTCGTGTAATTCAGGTTTTCGTATACTGTATTTTCCGGAATGGGAGCACAACAATATCGGTAAGGAAAACTTTTTAGATGGAGATCAACCGCTTCCGTCAATATGAGGAAATCGAAATCAAACAGATCCAGGAATTCCGCTGTCCGGTCGGGCTTTTTCTTTTTTGCCCAGTCGATGTTTAGAGTGGCTATTTTCAATCAGGATATTTTAGGTCTGAAATTAATTTTCTTCGGTTATTGTCGTAAAATGTAAAAGCGCGCATTTCTTTTCTTAAAAAAGTTTCTGCATTCTCCAATTCATTAAATCTTGCTTTATAAGTTTTTTCAAAATCAATGAATTAGAAATGCTTTTCATCCAACACGGTAAAATCAACAAGCTTTAAATATTCCGAAACGGAATTTTTATCAATCATAATTTTTCCGCCGCCAAACCGATGCCGGTCTCGTCCGTCCTTCTTTACTCCTGAAACCCAATATTCCTCGCCGGTTTCAATATCAAAATAATTTCCCCAAATACCCGGGACTTTAAGTTTTTTCAACGCTTTATTGTTGAAATAAATCGTTTGCCCGGATTTTGAAAATTCAACAAATCCAATCCAGGCCGGACCGCTGTGATCACGGAATTTATTTTCAATGTACATTACTTTTGGTTTCATCCTTTAAATTTAATAATATTTATATTGGAAATGCTGAGCCCATTTAAGATAAAAGGCATTAGTAATTAAATGATTGATGTTATCAACAAATGTATCGATCTTCTTGATCCTCTCTATTTTTTCTTGATGGGTTAAAGAATTGTTAGCTGTGACTTCATCTGCAATTCTTTGCCTTAAAGATTGCATATAAAGCTTTTTTTGTTTTGAAATATCATACTGACCTGTTAAATTATCTTGATCTGAACTGACATAAATAGAATATTCGGACTCTGCCGGAAGACGGGATTCCTGATGTCCAAAATAGGTTCCTCCATAAGAAAGCTAGCCGAATATAGAATTTATATTTAAGTAAATATCCGTAAGTCTTGTTCTCTGCTCCGACTTTTCTGCTCCTGGATTTCTTTGCTTTATAAAGTAAGCATACAAAAGGCAGTACGTATCCTGGCCTGCTTCACTTCCAAAATTTTTTCCGTACATATAATAAAGAGCTTCAGGACTTTGAATTACTTCATCAAAAAATTCAGGATGGGTGTCAACTATTTTATTGAATGTTTTCTTGTCGAATTTTCTTACGATACCGTTTTCCGTTTTTATAACCACAGTATCTAATGTGGTTTGGTGTTTTGAAGATGCCGTATCTGATGTTTTAATCTTTTTAGCTTCCGCACTTTGCGAAAAAAAATTTCCCCTTGATTAAGGAATCCGTTTTAGACTTTATTTGAGGATTTTCTTTTTGTCCGCAACTAAAGATCAGAAAAACCGATAGAGCGGAAATACTATTTTTCACAGTTTTTGTTTTATTTAAGTAAATATACGAAGCAGTATATATTAACCAAAAATTAAATATGTGAATGCGGGACTATTACTTGTTTAAATAAAAAGAAGATTATAAATCTTACACGGTCTCAAATGATTTCTACAGAAAAGCTTCCGGCATCCAGCTTCCCTCTTCAAGCCTCCTAATCCGATTTCTACTTCAAGTTCATGTTAAATATATTTCTAATAGCTTTTCCCTTTCCATCACCATCAATCCTATCAATTACAAAAAGTAACTAATGCGTTTTATTAGCCTTATCTTTGTTCAGTTTTTAAAACTAAAATAAAGAGTATGAAAAATTTCGAAATATCAGTATTGGATCTTGCACCGGTAAAACAGGGAAAAACGGTTCATGATACGTTTCAGGACAGCCTGTCGCTGGCCAACCATGCTGAAAATTTAGATTATAAAAGATTCTGGCTTGCCGAACATCACAATATGGAAAGCATTGCCAGCTCAGCAACTTCGGTTCTGATCGGCTTTATCGCGAACGGAACAAAAAAAATAAGAGTCGGATCGGGAGGGATTATGCTTCCGAATCACAGCTCATTGGTTATTGCAGAACAGTTCGGAACCCTGGAATCCCTTTTCCCGGGAAGAATCGATCTCGGTCTGGGAAGGGCACCCGGAACCGACGGTCTGACAGCTCAGGCACTGGGAAGAAATCCGTCCATCATCAATGAACAGTTTCCGAGGCAGATCCTGGAACTGCAGAAGTATTTCTCCAAAGAAAATTCAAATGCACTGGTCCGGGCTATTCCCGGAGAAGGGCTGGATATTCCGATGTATATTCTCGGCTCGAGCACCGACAGTGCTTTTCTTGCCGCAGAATTGGGGTTGACGTATGCTTTTGCCGGGCATTTTGCGCCGGAGCAGATGGAAATGGCTTTCAATATTTACAGGGAACATTTTGAACCTTCAAAATATCTGGATCAGCCTTACATCATTGCCTGCATCAATGGGGTAGCTGCAGAGACTTCTGAAGAAGCGCATAAAATGTCCACGACTTTATTCCAGGCGTTTATTAATATCATCCGGAACGACAGAAAGCCGTTTGCCCCGCCGGTAGACAGTATGGATGACATCTGGTCACCGATGGAAAGATCGATGGTGCTGCAGAAGCTGCGGTATACCTTGATCGGGGATCAGATTGAAATTGAAGAACAGCTGAAAAGCTTCCAGGACAAGTTCAATGTGGATGAGCTGATGATCAATTCCCATATCTACGACCATCAGAAAAGACTGGAGTCTTATCATATTTTCAGAAAAGCCAAAAATGCCGTATTCGGCGAATAATGAGTATCTTTGCATAAATTAAAAAGTAAAATGTCTGATATTAAGTTAAATACTATTCCTGAGGCCATCGAAGACCTTAAAAATGGTAAAATAATCATAGTAGTAGATGATGAGGACCGGGAAAACGAAGGTGATTTCCTTTGTGCTGCCGAGCTGACGACCCCGGAAATTATCAATTTCATGGCGCTTCACGGAAGAGGGCTGATCTGTATGCCGCTTCCTGAAAAAAGATGTGATGAGCTGGGCCTTGAAGTCATGGTAAGCAGAAGCAGCGATCCGAAGGAAACAGCCTTTACCGTTTCCGTAGACCTTTTGGGGAACGGAACCTCTACCGGAATTTCAGCAGCAGACCGGGCGAAAACCATTCTTGCTTTGATGGATGAAAAATCCAAGCCGACCGATTTTATGAGACCTGGGCATATCTTCCCGCTCCGTGCAAAAAAAGGCGGTGTTCTGAAAAGAGCAGGGCACACCGAAGCAGCGATCGATTTAACGTGTCTGGCAGGATTAAAAGAAGGAGGTGTGATCTGTGAGATCATGAATGAGGACGGATCAATGTCGCGTTTGCCGGAGCTCTACGCTTTTGCGCAGAAACATGACATGAAAATCGTTTCCATCGAAGACCTGATCCATTATCAGCTTAAAAAAGGAAACCTGATTGACCGAATTGAAGAAAGAAAAGTGAAAACCGCTTACGGGGATTTCGATTTCTATGCTTTCAGGGAAACTTCCAATGATCAGATCCATTTTGCTTTAACGAAGGGAAGCTGGACGGTAAACGAACCCGTTTTGGTAAGGGTACAGTCGTCCGATTCGTATTTTGATGTACTGACAAGATTGAACAACGGTGAAAAGCCTTTGCTGGAAAAAGTAACCAATATGGTGAATGAAGCAGGGAAAGGCGCCATCATTTTCATCAATAATGTTTCAAATTCTGAAAATACACTAAAAAAATTACAACAGTTTCTGAACTATCAGGACGGACAGCAGCAGCATCCGACCCTGGCATTCAACTATAGGGATTATGGAATCGGAACACAGATCCTCAAAAATTTAGGAATCAATAAATTTAAAGTCATCACCCAGAATCCGAACATCAAGCCTCAGGTTGGAGGATATGATGTGGAGGTAACGGAAATGGTGCAGCTGTAAAGTGAATGGTCAATTCGCTTTGCTTATGAATTTTTGTTTCTGAACTTAAATTTACCATTGACAACATATACAAATGGCTTGAGAATTTCCTCAAGCCATTTGTATGTGTTCAAAGCTCCTGAAGCCGTTCAGGAAATCTTTGATGTTCATTCTTTTCTTTCCTTCCAGCTGTAACTCTGTGGGAAAATAGATACCATCTTCAGCATAAATTTTAAATTCATTCTTTGAAATATCCAGGGTTCCGGCAGGTTTTCCGTGATCTGCAATTTCAAACCTGCCGCCGAAAATTTTCAGTCCTTTTTCTTCCTCTCCGATTTTTAATGTGGTAAAAGCGGCCGGATAGGGCGACATTCCCAGGATAAACTGATGGATTTCCTTTGCGTTTTTATTCCAGCCAATTCTCGTGTCTTCTTTAAAGATTTTAAAGGCATTTTTCGGATGTTCAACCTGCGGCTGAGGTCTTTCGGTGATTGAATTTTCAGCAAGTCCGTCCAGGGTTTTTACGACCAGTTTTGCCCCCATTTCCATCAGCCGGTCGTGAAGGCTCCCGGCATTCTCATCGGGTAATATTGTTAATTCTTCCTGCAGCAGAATATGGCCTTCATCAATTTTTTCATTAATAAAAAACGTTGTGGCTCCGGATTTTTCTTCACCATTGATGATGGCATAATTGATCGGGGCGGCTCCACGGTAATCGGGGAGGAGGGAAGCGTGAAGATTGAAAGTTCCCATCTTCGGCATTTCAAATAGAACTTTTGGCATCATCCGGAAAGCGACTACTACGAAAACGTCAGCATCCAGCTTTCTCAGTTCTTCTAAAAACTCCGGGTTTCTTAATTTTTCAGGCTGAAAAACCGGAAGATGATGTTCTACGGCAAAAACTTTTACGGGAGATTGGGTGATCTTCTGTCCGCGCCCGCTTGCTTTATCTGCAACGGTAACAACACCTACTACTTCGTGGTGAGACTGGTGAATGGCTTCCAGCGCAGTTTTTGCAAACTCGGGAGTACCCAAAAATACGACTTTCAATGATTTCATAATGCAAAGATAAAACCTTTAGGAAAGGATCAAAAGATTTAAAAATATTTATTATTACTTATGCTGATTGCTCATTACTCATGCTATAGCGTATGTTCTGAAGTTAAGCATTTTTATTTTTCCCGTATCCAAAAGGAAAATCAAATTTTCCAGAATGTTTTCTTTGGAATGGTAGCTCAGCTGGATCGACAGTTCTTCAATGGTGGCCGGCCGTTTGACCAGCAGGTTAAGGATCTGATTGGAAATATTTTTCCCGAAAATGGACTGCTTATTTTTCTCACAAACGGAGCACTGTCCGCAATTTTTTGTGTTTTTTTCACCGAAATAACTTAATATCAGCTTCATTTTACAATACTGATTATCTTCCAGGAAAAACTTCATTTCTTCCCACTTCTGGATTTTATTTTTCTGAATGTGTTCAAAAAGTTTCCAGTAGACAGAGCTGTTTAGTCTTTCGTCTCTCGGTTTTAAGAATTTGACACTGGACAGAGCGCCATCTACATATTCCACGTAGCCTTTCTGATGGAGTTCTTTGAGTCTTTCCTTGATCAGCTCAATGCTTACCCCGATTTTACCGCTCACCTGCTGTTCACTGAACATCACTTTGTGCGTGGTAATACCGGAAATGGAACGGAGCATCAGTTCCAGGAAATAGGCATCTTTTTTCGGCAGCTGATCAGTTTCATCGGCTTCCATCATAAGCTGGAGTGAAGAAAGGCTTTTGTAATCATTAAAATAAATAATTTCCTGGTTGTGAAGAAACCCCAGAACATTTTTGATCTTTGCTGTAGAAAGCCTGGTAAAATTATGAATCGCGTTGATATTTAACGAAAAGATTTTTTCCGGCAGTTCAAATTCAGCTACCTGAAATACAGAGTAAAGGTAAGTTATAATCTTGAGAAATTCCGCTTTATTCGGGATCTGATTTTTCAGGATCTGATCAAAATTCAGGAGTTCCTGTGTATTCCACAGGAGGAATGCAAAACTTTCCTTACCGTCCCTTCCGGATCTTCCGATTTCCTGATAATAGTTTTCGATCGAGGGGGCAGGAGAGTAGTGGATCACAAATCGTACGTTATCCTTATCGATTCCCATTCCGAAAGCATTGGTGGAAATCAGAACATGGTTATCGCTGGTATTCCAGATGCGCTGCCGGGTATTTTTTTCCTTGGTGGATAAACCGGCATGGAAAAAATCTACATGTGTCAACTGGTTTTTCTGTAAAAATTCACTCAGCTGCTCAGCTTCCCTTCTTGTTCTTACATAGACAATCCCGGATTCATTGGTGAATTTTAAAATATCAAAGACTTTCTGAAATTTATCTGAAATCTCTTCTGTGAAAATTTTGATATTATCCCTTTTAAAACTTTTCTGAAAAACTTCAGGATCTTTTAACCCCAGCTTTAATTTGATTTCATCAAGTACTTTTGGTGTTGCTGTGGCTGTTAGTGCAAGGCAGTGAATTTCCGGATGATTTTGTCTGAATTCTTTTATATTCTGGTAACTGGGACGGAAATCCTGTCCCCATTCTGAAATACAGTGGGCTTCATCCACCGCAATAAAGGAAAGAGCAATTTCTTCAATATGCTGAAGGAACTGTTTATTCGTAATCCGCTCGGGGGAAATATATAATATTTTGGTTAATCCTTCCTTACAGCGGTCATAAATCGTTTCTGCATCGTATTCATCAAGTTCCGAAGATAGATATTCAGCTTCTATTCCGCGGGCTTTTAGTTGGTTGACCTGGTCTTTCATTAAGGCCAGCAACGGAGAAATAACCAGGCAGGTTCCTTCCCTTAGCAGGGCGGGCAGCTGGTAACAAAGGGACTTTCCCGCACCGGTCGGCAACAGGACAAGCGTATCTTTTTCACGGATTACAGAATCAATGATCGCTTCCTGGGCATCACGGAAATGATCGTACCCCCAAAAATGTTTTAGCGTTTTGAATTTTAGCTCCTGAAAATCTTGCTGAGAAATCATAGGATAAAAATAATATAATAAAAAAAGCCACGCAATGCATGGCTTTATATAATTTAATAATAAAATTATTATTTAGCTTCGAAATAAACTCTTCTGTTTGCTCTGTTTTTCCATTCAGGACATTTAGTAGCAGGGTCGCACTCAGGGTATTTAAGGTCTTTTTTACCTCTACCGATCGCGTCAAGTTTACCGGATTGAACTCCGTTTTTAATTAAATAATCTTTAACGTTGTTTGCTCTTCTTTCAGATAATTTCTGGTTGTAAGCTTCAGAAGCTCTTGTATCGGTAGCACCGATTACTGTGTAAGAACCTGACGAAGAATTGATGTAGTTAACAGCATTGTTAAGGATCGGAGTGTTGGAAGGTAAGATTCTGTCTGAATTCAGATCAAATTCAATTCCTTCTAATGTTCTTGTATCATCAGTTACCGGGCCAACTGGAGTAGGAGCCACTGTAGGGCAACCTTGGTTTTCTACAGGTCCGGGAACGGTTACACACTTATCGTAAAGGTCGATTACACCATCAAGATCCGTATCAAGAGCTACACCTGCACCGTCAACTCTTGCTCCTGCAGGAGTGTCAAGCTGTCTGTCCCAATCGTCGCAAACGCCATCGTTATCAAGATCTCCTTTCTTACATACTTCGATATCCTGGTTTTTGTTAGCCAATACATCAAGCTTGTAATAGATTTCCTGAAGTGGGTCATGCCACATTAAGTGAGATTCGTGTTTTCCAAGCTTTAAGGAAATACCTAACGTCGCGTTAACGAAGTTATCGGAAACCTGCTCTTCACGTTGGTTGATCGCGCTGTACTTAGCACCTCCTCCGTCGAATTGATCGTCATTGGTTACTACATACATTACTCTACCTTCGATATCCAGTCTTCTGTTCACTTTGAATTTAAGACCTGCACCTGCCTGAGCAAACATTGATCCTAGTTCAAATGCTTTAACCTGATTTGCAAGCCTCTGGCCGTTTTCATCTTTCTGGTATGCTCTGTAAGATAAAACTCCTACCCCTGCATATCCGTGAAGTGCCCATCTGAAAGGTGAATGATTATCCACTCTTCTTAAAAGGTTCGAGAAGTTGATGTCTCCTAATAATGAGATTGCATCATACTGAGTTCTTGCACCCACCTGCTGTGTTACAGAAGCATTTGCCGGAGCAGAGTCTTTAGTATTGAAAAAACCTTGTCTTGTTTCACCTCTGTCATACTGTAAATTAAGACCGAAAGCATGCGTAATTGCTTTATCAATACTTACATATGCAGAATATCCAAAAAGGTTTGAACCGTTACCGTTTTTTATGGATGTTAAGTCTGCAGATTGCATCAATGGTACACCGGCACCAATGGAAATTGCCCAATCGTTAAATCTTTTTGATTTATCTGTAAACGGGGAAACATTCGCGGAACCCGAAGAGAATGTATTCGGATATTGTCCTGATGAAGCCACTGCAGTTGAGTCTTGTGCAAAAGCAACTGTAGGAACAGTTAAAGCCAATGCAACAATTGCTAAACTTAATTTCATAGTGTATTTTTTATTTAGTTAATTAAATGATTTAGTTATTTTGTTGTGGTGGTAGGACATCCCTGATTTTCCACAGGTCCCGGAACCGTTACACACTTATCGTATAAATCGATCACACCATCCAGGTCCATATCCAATGCAACTCCCGCGCCATCTACTCTTGCTCCTGCAGGAGTATCAAGCTGTCTGTCCCAATCGTCACAAACGCCGTCGTTGTCAAGGTCTCCTTTTTCACATACTACAAGTTCCGTGCTTTTGTTTTCAAGAACATTGGCTCTGTAATAAGCTTCCTGAAGAGGGTCATGCCAAGCTAAGTGGGTATCGTGCTTTCCAAGTTTGAAAGAAACTCCCAAATTAACAGTCCATGCGTTATCAGATCTGCCTTTGTTGATCATGTTGTACTTCGATACTTTCGAAGACGGGTCATAATCTGCAGGACCTGCATATCCACCGCCATCAAACTCATCATCTCCACTCATGATATACATGGTTCTCGCTTCGATGTCGATAAGTTTGGAAACGTTATATTTCACCCCTGCACCAAACTGGTAATAAAAGGAGTTAATAGCAAATTTTTGCTCAATAAATAAAGGAATTCTTTTAGGATCATTGCTCCATCTGAATTCATTGTTGTCGTACAATGATGTCTTGTAACCCATGAAGCCTGCACCTGCATAACCGTGTAATGCCCATCGGTAAGGAGAATGGTTATCAACCCTTCTCAAAAGATTTGAGAAGTTGATATCTCCCATCAAAGCAACCTGGTTATATTTCGTGTTTGCTGTGGCAACTCCGGCAGCAATACCGGCTGCACCTTCCAACTGGGCCTTTTGTGTGGTTTCACCTCTCTGGTAGATAAGGCTTAAACCGAAAACATGCGTAATCTGTTTGTCTAAGCTTACATACGCATTATATCCCCAATTGATCTTTTTATCATAAATGGATTTAAGGTCGGAATGCACCATGAATGCAGCCCCACCACCCACTGATACCGACCAGTCGTTGAATCTTTTGGCTTTGTTGTTAAAAGGTTGAACATTGGCAGAACCTGAAGAGAATGTATTCGGATACTTATCATTTGAAGTAACAGCTATACTATCCTGTGCATACGAAGCAATAGGCAATGCGGCCAATAATAATAAACCTAATTTCATACAATATGTTTTATGTTTTATATCAGATAAAATCTTTTAATAATATTTTAGAAAATTCCCTTTCAAAAATATGCTTTCTATGGGGGATTTCTAATCTTTCAGAGCTAAAATTAAGCCAATTAAAGGTTACGATATCTATGTCTATTACTCTGTCAGTATATCCGCCTGATATTTTAGAATCGTTTACCCTTCCCATTTCCGCTTCAATGCTTTTGATTTGTTCAAGAAGCTTAATAGGTGAAAGATCGGTAAATATTATCAATGCAATATTACAAAAAATATTGGAACTGGCAAATTCTACGGGCTCAGATGTTAAAAATTCACTAATTTTTAATATTTGATTTCCGCGGTCTTCCAGTTTTTTTATTGCGGTTTCGAGATTTTTTTTTCGGTCTCCGAGGTTACTTCCTAGTAACAAAACCACCTTATGCTGCGACATATTTAGAAATGATTGATTATATGAAAAGTTTTTTTAAAAATGTACTGGCAAATATAGTGGCAATTGTCATCTTATGTGTCGTGTTTTTCTTCTTTTTTATCATAATGCTTGTGTTCAGCGCGATGGGTAGCGAGAAATCAGTTGCGGTAAAAAAGAATTCCGTGCTTACCATTAATCTTAAAACAAATATTATAGACAGTCCCACAGAAGAGCAGCAAGGGATATTTGATATCAGAGACCAGAGTAAAAATGTTTTAATCTATGACGCTATCGAGGCCATCAACAAGGCAAAGACCGATGAAAACATCAAAGGAATCAGCATTGAAGCAGATTATCTGAGCGCCGGTATTACCCAGATCGATGATCTCAGGAATGCCATTCAGGATTTTAAGAAAAGCGGAAAATTTGTGTATGCTTACGGTAATACGGTTTCTCAGGCTGCCTATTATCTGGGATCGGTAGCAGATCAGTATTATCTGAATCCCGCAGGAATGATCGAACTGAAAGGCTTGGCAACGGAAGTCTCCTTTTTTAAAGATTTCGCAGATAAATATGGAATCGGGATAGAAGTTATCCGACATGGGAAATTCAAATCTGCTGTGGAACCTTTTATCAGAAACGAGATCTCTCCAGAAAATAAAGAACAGCTGAGTACTTTACTGAATGACATCTGGAAGAATACTTCTTCAAGAATGGCGGCTTCCAGAAAGATCGATACGGCACAGTTCAGAACGGTGGTGGATAGTCTTTACGGGATGATTCCTGATTTGGGACTGAAGTATAAACTGGCTGATAAACTTATTCAGAAAACGGAATACGACCGCATGATGCGTACTAAATTGAATTTAAAAGAAGATGATAAGCTAAATAAAATTTCTTTAGGCAAATATATCGATTCGTATTCAGATGATGAAAATTCAGGCGACAGGGTAGCGGTTCTGTATGCATCAGGATCTATCAACGGGGGGGATGATTATAACGATATTCATTCGGAAAAATATATTAAATACATCAAAGATCTTCAGGATGACGATAAAGTGAAAGCCGTTGTTTTCAGGATCAATTCTCCGGGGGGGAGTGCCAATGCTTCGGATGAAATTTTATTCGAGCTGCAGCAGCTGAAAAAGAAAAAACCACTGGTGGTATCTTTCGGGGATTATGCTGCTTCCGGAGGATATTACATCGCGATGGCCGCCGATAAAATTTATTCGGAGCCTAATACGCTTACAGGATCCATTGGTGTTTTCGGAGTAATTCCGTACTTCAAGGATATTGCCAATAAAAACGGAATCCGTTCCGATATTGTTGCCACCAATCCCAATTCGCAGTATTATTCTACCTTAAATGGAGTGAGTCCGTACGGGGTAAATATGATTACCAGAAGCGTGGAAGGTACCTATAAAAGATTTGTGCATTTTGTAACCGGGAACAGAAAGAAAACCTTTGAGCAGATCGATAATATCGGTGGCGGAAGAGTATGGAGTGGAGTAAGAGCCAAACAAATCGGTCTGGTAGATGAACTGGGAACGCTGAATGACGCCATAACGTATGCTGCTCAGAAAGCCGGGCTGAAATCTTATAATGTAGCCTCGTATCCAAAGAAGATGACACCATTCGAGCAAATCTTCAAAAACCTTAACGAAGATGATATTTCGGCAAGAGTAGTTAAGAATAAAATAGGAAAAGCCAATTATGAATTGCTGGAGCAGATCGTGGAAGAGAGAAAGCTGCAGTCGGAAGTGAAGATGGAAATGCCTTATCAGATTAAAATCAACTAAGCTAAATTATATTGTAAAAAGAACGGCGGACCTGAAATTCAGATCCGCCGTTTTAATTTTTGTATTTTATCGGTTAAGCTCTCCTGGTGAGCATTCCGTAAATCCACAGAACGATAAGAGCACCTCCGATGGCTAGGATCCAGCTTCTGAAGTTCCAGAAAGAATCTACGTCTCCCCAGTGTAGTACGTATACGCCTATCGATCCTCCGATAAATGCTCCGATAATTCCCAGAATCATCGTGATAAGCATTCCGCCACCCTGTTTTCCAGGCATGATCGCTTTAGCAATTGCTCCGGCCAGTAGTCCGAAAATAATCCATGTTATAAATCCCATAGTTGCATTTTTTAATGTTAATATTTAATTTGGTTCATTATTAATGTTGGGAAAACATGATGAACATCATCTTTTCTTGAAAAATGAATCTACAAACTCTGTACCATTAAATAATTGCAAATCCTGCATTTTTTCCCCTACGCCGATATACTTCACCGGAATCTGAAACTGGTCTGAAATACCAATAACCACACCTCCCTTTGCCGTACCGTCAAGTTTTGTTACCGCAAGGGCATTTACTTCCGTAGCAGCGGTGAACTGTTTGGCCTGCTCAAAGGCATTCTGGCCGGTAGAACCGTCAAGAACGAGTAGGATCTCATGAGGAGCATCCGGAATAACTTTCTGCATGACCCTTTTGATCTTGGAAAGCTCGTTCATCAGGTTGATTTTATTATGAAGCCTTCCGGCAGTATCAATAATGACAACATCGGCATTTTGGGCAACCGCACTTTGAACCGTATCAAAGGCTACGGAAGCCGGATCGGAGCCCATTTCCTGCTTTACGATAGGAACGCCTACCCGCTGGCTCCAGATGACCAATTGGTCTACTGCGGCAGCCCTAAATGTATCGGCGGCTCCAAGAACCACTTTCTTTCCTTCTGTGGTAAACTGGTGGGCGAGTTTACCGATGGTGGTGGTCTTTCCTACGCCGTTTACTCCAACGACCATGATGACATAAGGCTTTTTTGAAGTATCGATATTTCCAGTCCCCGAATGCGGGTTTTCAAGCAGCAGTCCCGAAATTTCTTCACGTAGGATTTTATCCAGTTCATTTACGCCAACATACTTGTCGCGGGCGACACGCTCTTCAATTCTTTCGATGATTTTGATGGTGGTGGAAGCACCGACGTCGGAGGCAATCAGTACTTCTTCCAGGTCATCCAGTACTTCATCGTCTACTTTGCTTTTGCCGACTACGGCTTTTGTCATTTTTTCAAAGAAACCCTGGCTGGATTTTTCCAATCCTCTGTCTAATGTTTCTTTTTCTTCTTTTTTAAAAATATTTTTAAACCAACTCATCTTTATGAATTACGGAATTTAATTAATGAACGAATTTGGATGACATAAGCCTGAAGCGCACAACCGTTGTATTTTTCGGGCTTCTGGTCTCACTTCCAGCTAGATTAAAAGCAAAGATAACAAAAAAACTACCCAAAAGCTGAGTAGTTTTTTATATTGTAAATAAAGTGGAGATTATTTTTTCAAATAACCGTCTACTTCGTCTGCATTCATTACTTTTTCTTCGAAAACGTAAGCTCCTGATTTGGAAGACTTCACCATTTTCACCACTTTAGTCATTTTTTTTGACTGTCCGCTCTGTAGGGTTGCTACTACTTTCTTTGCCATGGTAAATTATATTTTATAAATTACTTGATTTCTTTGTGTACGGTTACCTTTTTAAGAACAGGATTGTATTTTTTCAATTCCAATCTTTCTGTTGTGTTCTTTTTATTTTTTGTAGAAATGTATCTTGACATTCCTGGCATACCACTCTCTTTGTGCTCTGTACATTCAAGGATTACTTGAACTCTGTTTCCTTTTTTTGCCATGATTTAGTTCTTTTTAATCAATCCGTTTCTGGTCGCTCTTTCGATAGCTTCCTCGATTCCAATTTTGTTAATCACTCTCAATCCATGAGCTGATACTTTCAGTGTTACGTGCTTATCCTGCTCCGGAAGGTAAAATTTCTTCTCTAATAAGTTAATTTCAAAACGACGCTTCGTTTTGTTATTAGCGTGAGAAACGTTGTTACCAACCATTGCACGCTTTCCTGTTATTTGGCAAATTCTTGACATATCTCGATGTTCTTATTTGTACTATAATATTTGAGAGTGCAAAATAACGAAGAATTTTTCAGATAGGCAAATCTTTTATAAAATTATTTGTAAATAAAAACGTGACGATTAATCCTGATTTTAATCCGGTATCTGTTCCAGTACGCATTGAGTCTAAGAATGATAAATCTGAAAAGTAATTCATCCTGACATTAATTCTTCTTGGTTTTATTCTGAAACCATTTAATTAAAAAATAAAAAAGAAGAAATCCGAATGCAAAAATAGAAAAGCGGGAAAGCAGATCTCCGGCTTTGGTATAGAAGGTCATTCCGTCATAAAGGTTTACGCGGGCATACAATGCGGTTTTATCACCGTAAAAAGTATCTTCGATGATTTCGCCTTTCGCATTGATATGGGCGGAAATTCCGCTATTTGCTGCCCTGGCGATTTCCCGGCGCGTTTCAATAGCTCTTAGTCTGGCATAGGATAAAAGCTGTTTGTGGCCTTCCGTAACGCCCCACCAGGAATCATTCGTCATAATAGCCAGGAAATTGGCTCCTTTTTTTACATAATCACCGGTAAATTCACCGTAAATGCTTTCATAACAGATAATCGGAGCGATCTTCCCTTTGTTGAAAGGGTTTGAAAAAGACGTTCTTTCCTTATCTGTTCCGAGAGAAGCCACAGTTCCGCCCAGATTGATCATCGCATCACCCAAAAGCGGTTTCAAGTAGCTCATATACGGGAATATTTCTACTCCCGGAACCAGTTTGCCCTTATGGTAAACTTCCACTTTCTGATCCGGAATCACCTGGATGGCGGAGTTGAAACGTTCTACCCAAAGCCCCGGATTGAGCTGATAGGCTTCCTTCGGCAAATTATTTTCCGAAGTATAAAAATGATGGGAAGAAATTCCCGTGGTGAAAACCGAACCGGGATGTTTCGATAGAAAACTTTTGAGATTATTGATGATCATACTCTTTTCAAAAGCCGTTTCGGAAATAGATCCGTTCCCCGGAAGAGCAGTTTCAGGAGCTATATAATAGTCGATTTTACCTTTGGAATTTCTTTCGGCCAGGCTCAGCAGATCGTTCTCTATTGTCAGGCTGTCCTGTGAGTATTTTTCAGCGTAAGGATCGAGGTCCGGCTGAAGCATCAGTACATTTACACTGCCGATCGGCTTTTCATCAAAGCTGTTGTATTTTACCAACGAAATGATCATCGGAAAGATAATCAGAGTGGCAACAATTGAGGTGTTTTTAATTAAATCTTTTCTTTTTCTTCCGGCCTGCCAGATTCTTACTGTGTAAAAAATCAGAACGTTCGTCAGCAGAATCCAGAAGCTTCCGCCGGTCGCGCCCAGCGTGTCGTACCACTGGATCAGTTTAGGATAGTCTGAGAAAGCGTTCCCCAGGTTCAGCCACGGCCAGGTAAGTTCCCAGCCCAGGTGGAATTTCTCAAAGCTCATCCAGATGGCAATCAGGAAGGCCAGTCCCCAATAGGTCCCCTGTGCATTTTTATACCAGTGGTAACATTGGAATACCAAAGCATACAAAAGGGAATTAACCAGCACCGGAAATAAAACCGCCATCATCGAGTGGCTTCCGTCAGGGTTTTTGGAACCGTACAGCCAGCCTGTTGTCACGGTATTCCAGATCACGAAGCATAAATAGGAAAGTCCGAAAACCACCCAGCTTTTTCTGTTATAATCCGAAAATTTAGATACCCCGTGCTCCATCATCAGAAGCGGAACCAGCGCAAAAAATATAAAAAAAGGAACCCCGTAGGTAGGCCAGGAAATGGATAGCAGCATCGCCGAAATCAGCGTAAGCAAAACGTATTTCATGAATTTGTTTTAATATACAAATTTAATGTTTTTGAAATGAATACATTTGTAACCGATGTTAAAGAAATTTTATAAAATTATTATTGTTCCCTATACGCTGTTTCTGCTGTATCTGATGTTTTTCGGGATGGGCAGGCAACAGATGGATGAGAATTTACTTACGGTAGAACCTATCGTGTCCACGATAAATTTCATTAAAGGCTGCATCTCCTGGAAAGACGCTGTCGTAATCGTCGGAGGAAATATTGTCATGTTCATGCCTTTTGGGTTTCTTGGATGGATTTTTCCTAAGCTTAATGTCCTTAAAAATCTTATATTTACTTTCGTTTCAGCCATTACCATTGTTGAAGCACTTCAGTATTTTTCAAGGATGGGTATTTTTGAAGTGGATGATATTATCCTGAATACGTTCGGGGTATTTTTAGGATTTCTAATTAAAAAAAATGTAGAAGAAAGGTTTGAACATTTTGTGAAGTGATCCGGATCGATGTTCAGCAACTTTGACAAAGTTTTTCATCCTTACCCGTTCAATTCCTTCGCCCGTTTTTCCGCGTTCAGGATGCCGCTTTTAAGAATGCCTTTCAGTTGGTTTTCATTAAATGTTTTCAGGGCAGCTTCGGTGGTTCCGCCTTTTGAGGCTACATCGCTGATGAGTTCTTCCAGGCTTTTATCGGAATTGTTGATCAGGTGATAGGCGCCCAGCATCGTCTGCTGTACAAACAGCCTGGAGAGATTTTCCTCGATTCCCATTTCGGTTCCGGCTTTGATCATGGCATCCACAATGTAATAGAAGTAGGCAGGTCCGCTTCCGGAAAGGGCGGTTACGCTGTCCAGTAATCCTTCGTCCTCCAGATATACCGACCTTCCCGTTGAATTCAGCAGTCTTTCGATATGGATAAGCTGGCTGAACGAAATGCCTTCCGCTGCCGTATAGCCGGTGATTCCCATTCCAAGAAGGGTAGGAGAGTTGGGCATGGCTCTTACGACCAACGGATGGCGCAGCAGTTTCTGGATTTTTTCGATGTTGATTCCTGCCATAATGGATAGGATCATCTGTTTTTCTTTCAGCTGAAATTTAAAATTCTCTGCAGCATGGGCAAAATCCTGAGGCTTTACGGCAATGATGATCAGATCAGCATCCAGTTCCTGTACTTCATCAAAAGTCGAAATTTTTGATTTTGGGAATTCTTCCGAAATTTTTTGAAATTTAGACCGGTTCCGGGTAATGAGATGAAGATTTTCCGGCCTGATCAGCTCGTATTTCAAAAACGATTTTGAAAACGAAAGACCCATGTTTCCGGCTCCGAGAATAGCGATTTTCATATTGTGTATTTGTTTTTTAGAATGATTGTACGGAAACTTTATCGAAATTCTGAACTTCGACAAACTTTTTAAATAATATTCACCTCTCTTTCCAGCTCAATCCCGAATTTTTCTTTAACGGAAGTGATGATCTCCGTTGAAAAGTCATAGATTTCCTTTCCTGTGGCTTTTCCTGTGGCATTTACAATAACCAGAGCCTGCAGTTTGTGGGAAGCGACGTTGCCGATCTGTTTCCCTTTCCATCCGCACTGCTCAATGAGCCATCCGGCCGGAACTTTTACGGAATCTTCATTTGGGTAACCTGGAATATTTTCAAATCTCTGCTGCAATGATTCAAACTGTGCCGAAGGAATTGTCGGGTTCTTAAAAAAACTGCCTGCATTTCCGACTTCTTTCGGATCGGGAAGTTTGCTTTGCCGGATACTGATAACGGCCTTTGAGACCTCCTGAATGGTCGGATTTTCAATTCCGGAATTTTCCAGCTCGGCTTGTATTGCCCCGTACTCGGTTTTAATATAATGATTTTGGGTCGTAAGTTTAAAAGTAACGTCCAGGATTACATATTTTCCCTTGCCTTCCTGTTTAAAGATGGAATCTCTGTAACCGAACCTGCATTTTTCAAGATCAAAAGTTTCGATTTCGAGGGTCTCCAGATTAAGCACGGTGCAGTTCACGAAAATATCTTTGATTTCGGTTCCGTACGCCCCGATATTCTGCATCGGGGAAGTGCCTACGTTTCCGGGAATCAGCGAGAGGTTTTCCAGTCCGCCGAAGTTTTTATCCAGACAGAACATTACGAATTCATGCCAGTTTTCCCCTGCTTTGGCGGTAACCAATACTTCATTTTCATTCTGAGGCTGAACGGATATTCCTTTCAGGTTTAATTTAATCACCAGTCCGTTGAAATCACAGGTAAATAAAACGTTGCTTCCGCCTCCGAGAAAAAGCCATGGAAGGTTGTTTTCTTTTGAAAAATGCAGGGCTTCTTTTAATTCTTCAACGGTGTTTGCTTCAGCAAAATAGTTTGCTTTTACATCTACCCCGAATGTATTGTATGGTTTTAGTGAAAAATTCTCGTGCATTGTTTAATTATATTCTGTTGGAAGAAGGGCCTGGATCTGGTCTTTCAGTTTCTTAAGCTGTTCGTAATGCGCCGTATCTGCAAAAGCATTTACGTAAGCATGGTATTTTTTCGGTGTCCTGATCTGGAAGGTTTCGTCGAATCCGTCTACGGACTGTTGGCTGGGCGAACTTTTTATCCGGTCCAGGGTTTTTACATTGATCGTGGAGATGAGTCTTTTCCAGGTCTGCGGACTGATGGACGATTTCCACTCTTTATGGATTTTCTTTTTCGTAACCCCCTGTTCTGCATGGATGGAATCTTCGGTGACCTTTACAATCCTGTAGCTCCCGAGATGCCCGCCGATGTCCGAATAGCTGATCGAAATAATTTCATTAGGGTTCTGATGGCCGGTCTTGGACTCCTTATCATGACAGGAAAAGAAAATCAGCAATAAAACAGGCAGTAAGAATATTTTCAGACCGGGATATTTTATTGCTGACATATTTTATGTTTTAATGATTAAAGACTGAATTCGGCTCTGTATTTTTCGAGAGCGTCTTTAAGGATAGCTGCGCTTCTTTTTAGATCCTGCTCCTTTAAAACATAGGCAATTCTTACCTGTTTTTTACCCAGTGCAGGATTGCTGTAAAAACCTCCGGCCGGTGCTACCATGATTGTTTCGTTGTTATTGGAATAGCTTTCCAGAAGCCACTGTGCAAATTTTTCGGTATCGTCTACCGGAAGCTCCGCTACACAATAAAATGCACCTTTAGGTTTCGGGCAGATCACGCCTGGGATAGCATTCAATAGATCAACTAAAACGTTTCTTCGGTGAGTATATTCTTCTCTTACGGATCTGATGTAAGCACCGTCGTTTTTATGTGCTGCCGTTGCTGCAATCTGTCCCAGCAGAACGGGGCTTAATCTTGCCTGTGCGAACAGCATGGCTGCATCGTGTATTTTTTTGGAACGGGTGATCATACATCCGATTCTCACACCGCACATGGAGTAACGCTTGGATTCTGAATCGATAATAATGCAGTTTTCCGCCAGCTCAGGAAAAGCAAGCATGGAGATCTGCTGCTTCCCGTCATACACATATTCTCGGTATACTTCATCGGAGATGACTACGATATCATATTTTAAGGCAATTTCTGCTAATTTCTTAAGCTCCTCACGCGTATAAAGGTACCCCGTAGGATTTCCGGGGTTGCAGATGACGATGGCTCTGGTTTTCGCCGTTATTTTTTTCTCAAATTCTTCAATCGGAGGAAGGGCGAAGCCTGTGTCGATGGTTGAGGGAACGGCTACCACATTCACATTGAACGTGCTGGTAAATCCGTTGTAGTTGGCATAATACGGCTCAGGGATGATTACTTCGTCACCGTCGTCACATAGTGTAGAAATGGCAAAATTCAAAGCTTCCGAACCACCGTTTGTAACAATAAAATGATCAGGAGTAAGGTCGGTAAAATCTAGCGAATGATAGTATTCCGTAAGGGCTTTTCTATATTCGATATTCCCTTCGGACAGAGCATATTCCAATACTTTCAGATCAATATTTTTTAAAGCATTCAGTGCCGTTTCCGGGGTTTCAATATCCGGTTGCCCGATATTGAGGTGATATACTTTCGTACCTCTCTGTTTTGCTTTTAGGGCGAAAGGAACGAGTTTTCTTACCGGCGATGGCGGCATGTGCAGTGCTCTGTTTGAAATATTCGGCATTGTTCAAAAATTTGTATGGCAAAAATAAGATTTAATTTTCCAATATTAAAATAAAGGTTCCAAATAAAGATTTTTGTATTAATTTTTAAATCTGCAAAAAAAATTATCATGTTTTAAGAAAATATAAAGAATTAAAAAGCAGAATTGCCTTTTGGAAATTTATTTCAGATAAATATGATTAAGTATGGATTAAATAAGTTTTTGATTGATAATTTATAAAATAGACATAGTTAGCGATATACTTTGGCAACTGTTGAATCATCCGCGAAGAAAAACGAAATCAAAGTATACCCGAATCCTTTCAAAGAGGCGTTATACATTGCTGACACCAAAGAAGTGAAGTCGGTTTCCGTAGCAGATGTTTCGGGAAGAGTGGTAAAAACAATTGAAAATCCGGGTAACGAACTGCATTTAGGAGAACTGCATTCAGGCGTATATCTGGTAACGGTAACGTACAAAGACGGTTCACGCTCAACAGCAAAAGCCATCAAGAAATAAGTTTTTTAATGTAAATAAATTGAATAAGCAGCTGGGCCATTGGTTCAGCTGTTTTTGTTTGAATAAAATCAGGTTTCATTTAAATTTTATTAATTTGCCTGTTATTAAAAACTGACTACAATGCAGATACAATCCGCTTCCGTTGAAGATTATATTTTACAGATTCCTGAAGAAAGGCAGGAGATTTTTAGAAAAATTTTTGAAACCGTTAATAATAATTTACCGGATGGATTTTCCCAGGGTTTAAGCTACGGAATGATCGGCTGGGCGGTTCCTCTGGAAACGTATCCCGCAGGGTACCACTGTACGCCTGGTTCACCGTTGCCGTTTATGAGCATCGCTTCCCAGAAAAATTTCATTGCCCTTTATCATATGGGAATGTATGCCAAACCTGAGTTGCTGGACTGGTTTGTGGAAGAATACCCAAAATACTCTAAAAGAAAGCTGGATATGGGGAAGTCCTGTGTCCGCTTTAAAAAAATGGATGATATTCCATTGCAACTGCTTGCTGAACTCAGCAAAAAAATGACAGTTAAAGAATGGATTGATATTTATGAGAAGAATTTTAAAAAGAAATAGTTGCCGGCTGTATCTGCTTGCCGTAAGTTTCTCCCTGAATCTGCTGGCTGGCTGCAAAAGCACAAACGTTTCAGGATTGGAAAACGGCGATCTGCTTTTTGTAACGGCTAAAGAAACCGGACTTTCCGGAGCCATCAGTAATGTAACCCAAAAACAGAAAAATGCTTCCTTTGACCATATCGGCATCCTGGAAAAGAACAGAGGGGGTACTTTTGTCTTGCATGCTGCTCCCAAAGGCGGTTCACAGAAGCAAAGCCTGAAAGTTTTTCTGAAAGATCAGGCAGATGAAGGGCAGCGGGTAGTGGTGTACCGGCTGAAACCTCAATTTAAAAAAGCTGTTGCTGCTGCTATCCAAAGAGCAAATTCCATGTTGGGAAAACCTTATAATTTCAACTATATCTTAAATGAAAATTCTTATTACTGCTCAGATTTCGTCGAAAGAGCATTCAGGGACAATCATGTCTTCAAACTGGAACCGATGACCTTTATTGATCCAAAAACCGGAAAAACCAATGCATTCTGGGAAGGGTTTTATCATCAGAAAAACCTTAAAGTCCCGGAAGGTGAGTCCGGATGCAATCCGAACGGCCTGGCATCTTCCGATAAGCTGGAGCGGATAAGGGAGCTGAAATAGGTAAAGGGTAATAAAGAGTGTTTTCATATTTGATACTGTCGGTGACGATTGCTGATAAAAGAAACTTCCGGCTTCCTCTTCTATTTTAACGTGAACTCGGGTAAAAACCATGAGGTGATTAATGTCTAAAATTAATATTTTAGAAGTGAACAAATACATCAATACACCTCATGAAAAACAAAGATATACTTTTTGATGAAAACCTTCTGATAGAAATCTTCGTAAAAGCGGATGATCTGTGCAAAAATATTGAAAAAGAACTGTTTTCAAAAATCCTCGAAAATAAAATGGTCCGTGACGGATACCAAAAGCCATCCTGCAAGATGAGCGAAAGCGAAATAATGACTCTTCTGATTTATTACCATTACTCGGGATACAAATGTTTTGAACACTTTTATTGCCAGTTTGTGGCCAATGAATTAAACTCTTATTTCCCGAAGCTTTTAAGCTATAACCGCTTTACGGAAGTCTTATCATCGGTTTCTCTTCCCCTGTTTCTTTTTGCCAAAGTCCTGTG